>NZ_JBIUXN010000005.1:70630-395898 GCF_044744005.1 Streptomyces sp. NPDC087440
GTGGTGGGGGGCGCCCGGCGCGGGGGGGGGGCGGCCCCAAAATAATTCCCCCCCCCCCCCGCACACCGGGGGGGGGGCCCCCCCCCCGCCGGGGCCCCCCCCCCCCGCCGTGTTTCCCTTGCGCCTCTTTCCGGCCCTTCAGGAGTCGAAAACCACCCTGAAGACGCCGCGCACCACCCGTACCACCGTGCCGACCACCATCCGCACGACCCCTTCGGCGAGGCCCGAGGTAACCACCTCGGCCCCGATCTCCGCGACGTCGTCGGACACGCCCTCGCGCCGGCACTGCCGGTTCCGGCACACCCGGCGCAAGGGGCCCGTCACGGGCCTTCCGCATCGCTTGCACTGCCGCCCACGGTTCCCCACGACCGTCCCCCGATCCACTGCCGTCCGCACTGCTGTCCGTGCGTCTGTACGGGAGATGACGCGCTCGCGAGCGGAGAAGTTGCCCGCGCCGGTGCGCACGTCACAGCGGTCGTCGTTACAGCATTTCCAGGGGCTGCTTGCGTACGGGTGCGGGGAACGCGGTGTCCAGCGCCGACAGGTCCTCGGCGGTGAGGGCGAGGCCGAGGGCCGCGTGGTTGTCCTCGACGTGCGCGACGGTGGCGGCCTTGGGGATGGCGATGACGTTGTCGTCGCGCAGCGCCCAGGTGAGCGCCACCTGCGTCGCGGTCGCCCCGTGCGCCTCGGCCACGGACTCCAGCACCGGGTGTCCCAGCAGCCTCCCCTGTTCCAGCGGGGAGTACGCCATCACCGGCACCGAACGCTTGCGGCACCAGGGGAGGAGGTCGTACTCGGGGCCCCGGCGGGTGAGGTTGTAGAGGATCTGATTCGTCTCGGGGAGGTCACCGGCGGGCAGTTCCTCCAGGTCGTCCACGTCCAGGTTGCTCACGCCCCAGGCACCGATGCTGCCGTCGCTCACCAGGCCTTCGAGGGCCTCGACGGTCTCGGCCAGCGGAATCCCGCCGCGCCAGTGCAGCAGGTACAGATCGATGCGGTCCGTGCCGAGGCGGCGCAGGCTCGCGCGGCAGGCGTCCACGGTGCCCCGGGCGTCGGCGTTCGACGGCAGCACCTTGCTGACGAGGAACACGTCGTCGCGACGCCCCCGGATCGCCTCGCCGACCAGTTCCTCGGCCGCACCACCGCCGTACATCTCGGCGGTGTCGATCAGGGTCATGCCGAGGTCGATGCCCCGGCGCAGGGCGGCGAGTTCGTCGGCGCGCCGCGCACGGCTGTCGCCCATGTACCACGTCCCCTGGCCCAGGGCGGGCACGCTCGCGCCGGAGGGGAAGGTCACGGTCCTGGCCGTCGTCATGGTGGGTACCTCTTCCTGCTCGTACGGGTGTGACGGGTGGTGCTGTCGCTTCGTCACCCGTGTTGCGGTGTCGCGCCCAGCGAGCACCCCACCACGCCCACCCGCCGCCGCACAAACGCGGCCCCTGGTCGTCGCAGGTGGGCGTACCGCCGTTGTCAGTGGCGGATGTCAGCATCGGGGGTATGAACACGCATGCTTTCAACTGGCGGCGGTTCCTCGTCCGGTGGAGCGAGGAGTGGGCCGACGTGCAGGAGGAGGGGCAGCCCGCCGAGGACGGGCGGCCGCACGCCTGGCTCGGCGGCGAGCCCGCCAGCGAGGCCGACCTCACCGCCATGGAGGCCCGGCTGGGGTGCGCGATGCCGCCCTCCTACCGGGAGTTCCTGCGGGTCAGCGACGGCTGGCGGCACGCGGGCGGATTCGTGTGGCAGCTCGCCGGTACGCGCGAGGCGCACTGGCACGAGGACGCGAGCGGCCTCGGCGAGGACTTCGACGTGTACTGGGACGAGGAGGGCAACCCACCGGAGGTGCGGGCGCAGGTCGGCCTGTGGGCCCGCGCGCTCCGGCTCGACGTCGAGTCGGACGCCACCTATGTGCTGCTCGACCCGCAGGACGTGGGACCGGACGGCGAATGGGCGGTACGGGTGTGGGCGGGCCGGCACGCCGCAGACCCCGTGCGGTACGCGTCCTTCGCGGAGTTCATGGTCGACATGCACCGGGAGTTCCACTCCCTTCAGGCAGGGCGGGAGGAGCCGGACGGCAGCCCCGCCTTCGTCAACGCCACCACCCGCACCCAGGACGCCGCCGTGGAACGGGCCCGCGCGGCCGCCCTGGGCGGCCGCCCGGAGGAGGCGGCACGACTGTTGGTGGAGGCCGCGAAGTACGGTCGCCCCCGTACGGATGAACTCCTCGGCCAGATAGGCCGGTTGAACGGAACCCGCGAGGCGGGCAGGCGGCTACCGCACCCCGACAACCCCCGCTTCCGCACCGAGCTCTTCCCCCTCCAGGTCGTCGGCCTCCGCCACCGCGAGGACCCCCTCGACGAGCGCCTGCGCATCGACCCCGAAGCCTTCCCCGACGCGGCCCGGGCCGCCGACGCCATCCTGCGCGAGATGCGCGCGGGGACCTACCGGTACCGGCCCGGCGGTGCGTTCGGCGAAGCGGTGGACAGGGCGTACGAGCTGGCCCGCTGGGGCGACACCGACGGCGCCTGGCACACGCTGCGGGCCGCGATCCGGCTGTGGCAGCCGCTGGGCCCCGACCACATCGCCCCGCTGGGCCTGCTCGCCGACCCCGTCCTCGCCCCGGTGCTCACCCCCGCACGCCGCCTGGAACTGCTGGCCACCCCGCGCGGCGGCGTACCCGGCCCCGCGCCGGAGCCCGCACCCGACGAGGACACGGGCGGCGGCCTGTCCTGGCTCGCCCGGCCCGGGGAGCTGCGGTGGAGCGCCCAGACACCTGGCGAGTACCAGATGATCCTGGTCGAAGGAGCCGCACCGGACGAACTGCCCGGGCTCGTCGGTTCCGTCGGCGGGGCCGGCGGCCGCCCACTCTCCCCGCCGTTGCGCGGCGACGAAGTCGACCCGTACCACCGCGTCGGCCGGGGCCCGTTCTCCACGTCCGACGACCCGGTGCTGTTCCGCGTCGGACGTACGGCGGCAGGCGACTGGAGCTTCGCCTTCGACGACAACCCCGCCCCCTTCGACGCCGAACGCTTCGTCTCGCCCGCCCCGTCCGCGTCGGCGGGCGGCCGCCGGGCGATCGCGGTCCGGGCCGACCGGTGGGGCGGCCGACCGCCGCTGCTGCACGTGTCGTCGGCCCGGAACGGCACGATGCGGTACGCGTTCACGCTGCGCGGCGACGGCCCCGCCGAGACCGGCACCGGCGAGGTACCGGCCGGGCTGCTCCCGGCGGCGCACACTCCCTTCGCCGCCGCCGGGGCCCACGTCCTGGACGCCCTCGCCGCCCGGTACGGCATCTCCCTCCCCCGCTTCGCCCTCGCGACGGGCCGCCTCCACTCCTTCGCAGCACCCCCCTGGGTCCCCCTCCCTCCGGAGAGGCGCATCGGGGGACCCATGAGTGTGCCGTAACCGGGCAATCCACACCTGAGCGGAATGATGCGGGGCAAAAGACTCCTCCGTGCCCCACGCCGCCGTGTGGAAGGGACCCCGTGATGACTGAGCCTCGCGCACCCCAACGCGCCCCCGACCGAGCCGGCCCGACCGGTGCCCGAAGCCCCGCCCCCCTCCGCGTCGCACTCGCCGCGGTGCTGGTCGGGGCCCTCGCCCTCACGGGGTGCGCGGGTGGCAGAGGCTCGGCCGGGGCGGCGGGCGCGCGGCCCGTCGTCACCGTCTGGGCCGACGACCAACGAGCCGCCGCCCTCCAGGACTTCGCCCGCACCTTCGGCGAGAAGTACGGGGCCAGAGTCTCCGTGCAGGCCGTCTCCAAGGACCTCCAGACCACCTTCGTCACCGCCTCCCAGGCGGGCGAGGGCCCCGACGTCGTCGTCGGCGCCAACGACTGGATCGGCAACCTCGTCCAGAACGGCGCCATCGACCCCGTACGCCTGAGCACCCGGCAGCGCGACTCCCTCGAACCGCGCGCCGTCCAGGCCGTCACCTTCAACGGCCAGACGTACGCCATGCCCTACGCCCTGGAGAACGTCGCCCTCATCCGCAACACCCGCCTCGTCCCCGACGCCCCGGACACCATCGAGGAGGCCGTCGCGACCGGACAGCGGCTGAAGAAGGAGGGCAGGGTCAGCGAGATCATGTCCGTCCCGGTGGGCCAGGCGGGCGACGCCTATCACGCGTACGCCCTGTACTCCTCCGCCGGCGGCTACCTCTTCGGCCAGGACGCCCAGGGCGAGTACAACCCCGCCGCCCTCGGCCTCGGCACGGAAGCCTCGGTGCGGGCCCTGGAGAAGTTCCGCGCACTGGGCGAGAAGGGCGCGGGGGCACTGAAGCGCACCATCGGCGCGGACAACGCCATCCCCACCTTCACCACGGGCAAGGCCCCGTTCCTGATCTCCGGGCCGTGGGCGGTGCCCGACATCAGGAAGGCGGGAATCCCGTACGACATCCAGGCGGTGCCCCGCTTCGAGGGGACCCGGACCAAGGGCGGCCCCTTCATCGGCGTGCAGGCCTTCTACGTGGCCGCCAAGGCGAAGAACAAGGCGCTCGCCCAGGAGTTCGTCGCCCAGGCGGGCGGCAGCGAGCGGACCGCGATCGCCCTCACCGAGGCCAACCCGCGCCCGCCCGCGCTGAAGGCGGCCCTCGCCCACTTCAAGGACAGCAACCCGGACCTGCGCAAGTTCCTCGACGCGGGGGCCGACGGAGTGATTCAGCCCGCCATTCCGCAGATGAACGTCGTGTGGGACCCCTTCGGCAAGGCCGAGGCGGCGATCATCGGCGGCGCGCCGGTGCGGTCGACCGTCGTCTCCCTGACCCGGGCCGTCGCCGGGCAGATCGGCCTCGACCCGGACAAGGCCATCCGCCTCCCCGACTCCGACGACGGCAGGGGCTTCCCCGACTCCGACGACGGCAGGGGCTTCCCCGACTCCGACGACGGCAGGGGCTTCCCCGACTCCGACGACGGCAAGGGTGTCTCCGACCCCCACGACGGCACGGGCTTCCCCCGCCCCCACGACGGCAAGGACTGACGACCGCCGATGACCGTCCCTCCCCGCACCCCCGTCCCGCCCCCTCCTCTCGGCAGCGCCGGGGTCCTCGCCAAGGCGCTGCTGCTCGGGCTCGCCCTCGCGCTCGCGATCTGGGGCGCGTTCCCCCTGGTCGAACAGCGCGACTGGCTCGCCCTCGCCGTCCTCGTCGCCGCGACCGCGCTGATCTTCTGGGTCTACCTCGCGAAGCGCCGCATCCCCGCGAAGTACCTGCTCCCCGGCACGCTCTTCCTCATCGCCTTCCAGGTGCTGCCGATCCTGTACACGGTCTCCACCGCCTTCACCAACTTCGGCGACGGCCACCGAGGCAGCAAACAGGCGGCGATCCACAGCATCGAGGAAGCCTCCGTCTCCCCGGTGCCCGGCACCCCCGACTACCGCCTCAACCTCGCTGTCGACAAAGGCAGTTCACCGCTCGACGGCCCCCTGGTCCTGCTCCTCACCGATCCCGCCACCGGCAAGGAACGCGCCGCCCGCGCCGACCGGGGCACCGTCACCGACCTCGCCTCCCGCGACGCCCTCACCGTCCTGACCGACCCCCAGGCCGCCCGCCGGGGCGCCGAGCTCGCCGCCCTGCGCATCGCCGACGGCGCAGGAGCGATCCGTACCGAAGGACTGGAACGCGCCTACGTCGGTGCGCCCGCCCGCCGTTACGACGCGTCTTCCGACACCCTGCGCGACACGAAGACCGGCACCGTCTGGAAGGCCGACGACACCACCGGCACCTTCGTCACCGACGCCGGTGAACGCATCAGCTCCGGCTGGCGCGTCAACGTCGGCCTCAAGAACTTCGCCGACGTCCTCACCAACCCCACCATCAGCGCCTACTTCGGCCAGACCCTGGTGTGGAACATCGCCTTCGCCGTCCTCACCGTGCTGATCACCTTCGTGCTCGGCCTGTTCGTGGCGCTGTCCCTGCACCATCCGAGGATGCGCGGGCGCTGGTTCTACCGGGCGCTGCTGATCCTGCCGTACGCCATGCCCGCCTTCGCGATGCTCATGGTCTGGGCGGACATGTTCAACAAGGACTTCGGCCTGATCAACCGGCTCTTCGGGCTCGACGTCAACTGGCTCGGCGAGGCCTGGACCGCGCGGCTCGCGGTGCTGCTCGTGCAGCTGTGGATGGGCTACCCGTACATGTTCCTGGTCGCCACCGGGGCGCTCCAGGCCGTACCGGACGAGGTCAAGGAAGCGGCCCGGGTGGACGGCGCCGGGCGCTGGACCATCCTGCGCAAGGTGACGCTGCCGCTGGTGCTGGTCGCGCTGTTCCCGCTGCTCATCGCCTCCTTCGCGTTCAACTTCAACAACTTCAACGCCATCTACCTCACCACCGCGGGCGGCCCCTTCCCGCCGGACAGCCCGATGGCGGGGGCCACCGACCTGCTCATCACATACACCTACCGACTCGCCTTCGGCGGCCAGGGCGCCCAGTACGGGCTCGCGGCGGCGATCTCGCTGTTCATCTTCGTCATCGTCGCGGTGATCTCCCTGGTCAGCTTCCGCCGCGCCCGCGCCCTGGAAGAGGTCACCCACTGATGGCCACGCCGATTCCCCCCGTCACGCCGATTCCTCCCCCCGCCGTACCGCGCCCCACCGGGAAGACTCCGTCCCGCCGGGGCGGGGTCGCCCACCGGGTCGGCTGGTGGCGGCACGTCGTCGCCCTGCTCTGCGTGGTCTTCGCCCTGGTCCCGATCGTCTTCGTCGTCTCCGCGGCCTTCAACCCGCGCGGCACCCTCGGCTCCACCACCCTGTGGCCCTCGGGCGCGGGCCTGGAGAACTTCCGCAAGCTGTTCACCACCACCGACTACGGGCGCTGGTTCGGCAACTCGCTGCTCGTCTCGGCCGCCGCCGGGGCCCTGTCGATGTTCGCCTCCGCCTGCGGGGCGTACGCCTTCTCCCGGTTCCGCTTCCGGGGCCGCCGGGCGGGCATGACCGGGCTGCTGCTGGTGCAGATGTTCCCGCAGTTCCTCGCAGTGGTGGCGATCTACCTGATGTTCACCTGGATCACCGCCCGCTACCCCGGCATCGGCTTCAACACCTCGTGGGCCCTGATCCTGCTCTACCTGGGCGGCGCGCTCGGCGCGAACACCTGGCTCATGAAGGGCTTCTTCGACACCGTGCCGACGTCGCTGGACGAGTCCGCGAGGGTCGACGGGGCCTCGCACTCCCAGGTCTTCTTCACCATCATGCTGCCGCTGGTCTCGCCCGTCCTCGCGGTGACCGGACTGCTCAGCTTCATCGGCACCATGAACGAGTTCCTGCTCGCCAACATCTTCCTCACCGACCCCGAGTCCAAGACCCTCGCCGTCGGCCTCTACGGAATGATCCAGGAGGGCAACCGGGACGCCAACTTCGGCCTGTTCTGCGCCGGTTCGCTCCTGATGGCGATCCCCATCGTCGCCCTCTTCCTCTACCTCCAGCGCTTCATCGTCTCCGGCCTGACCTCCGGCGCGGTCAAGGGCTGACGACCGCCCTTGTGCCTGCTCCCGTACGGATTCTCGTACGGGCTTCTGTACGGGTACGAGCGCACCCCTCCCCCCTCGCAGCGAAAGGCGCCACCCCCCCCATGAACCACCCCGCACCGCGCGCCCCCTGGTGGCGCGACGCCGTGATCTACCAGGTCTACATCCGCAGCTTCGCCGACGGGAACGGCGACGGCATCGGCGACATCGCCGGGCTCCGCACCCGCCTGCCGCACCTGCGCGACCTCGGCGTCGACGCCCTGTGGATCAACCCCTGGTACGCGTCGCCGCAGGTGGACGCCGGATACGACGTCAGTGACTACCGGCAGATCGACCCCGCCTTCGGTACCCTCACCGAGGCCGAGGAGTTCATCGCCGAGGCCCATGCGCACGGGCTGCGGGTCCTCGTCGACCTGGTCCCCAACCACACCTCCGACCAGCACCGCTGGTTCCGCCGGGCCCTCGCCGCGGGCCCCGGATCGGCCGAACGCACCCGCTACCACTTCCACGAGGGCCGCGGCGCGCACGGCGAACTCCCGCCCAACAACTGGCAGTCCATCTTCGGCGGCCCTGCCTGGACCCGCGTCCCCGACGGCCAGTGGTACCTGCACCTCTTCGCCTCCGCCCAGCCCGACCTCAACTGGGACCACCCCGAAGTGCGCGCCGAGTTCGAGGACATCCTGCGCTTCTGGCTCGACCGGGGCGCCGACGGCTTCCGCATCGACGTCGCCCACGGCCTCACCAAGGACCCGGCCCTCCCCGACCTGGTCGAGACGGACGCCGAAATGCTCGGCTCGGCCCAGGCCGTCAACCACCCCTACTTCGACCGCGACGCCACCCTCGCGATCTACGAGGACTGGCGCAGGATCACCGACTCCTACGCGGGCGAACGCATCTTCGTCGCCGAGGCCTGGGTGTCCTCGCCCGAACGCATGGCCCGCTACCTCACCCCCGGCCGCCTCCACACCGCCTTCAACTTCGGCCTGCTGGGCTGCCCTTGGGAGGCCGCCGCGCTGCGCCGCGAGATCGACGCCACCTTCACCGCCCTCGCGGCGGCGGACGCCCCGCCCACCTGGGTGCTGTCCAACCACGACGTCGTACGTCATCTCACACGGTACGCACGCGAGTTGACCTCCCTCGCGGACGCCAAGCGGCAGTACGGCCGGCCCGCCGACCTCGCCCTCGGCCTGCGCAGGGCGCGGGCCGCCGCACTGCTCAGCCTCGGACTGCCCGGCGGGGCGTACGTCTACCAGGGCGAGGAACTGGGCCTCGAAGAGGTCGAGGACCTGCCCGAGGAGGTCTGGCAGGACCCCTCCCGGCTGTGGGCCGACCACACGGACCCGGTGCGCGACGGCTGCCGTGTCCCGCTCCCCTGGAGCGGCACCGAACCGCCCTTCGGCTTCTCGCCGCCCGATGCGCACACCGCGCCGTGGCTGCCGCAGCCCGTCGCCTGGAAGGACCGTACCGCCGAGGTCCAAACCGGGGACGGGGCATCGACGTTGGAGTTCTACCGCGAGGCGTTGCGTCTGCGGCGCGCGCTGCCGGACCTGGGGGAGGGGCCGATGGAGTGGCTGCCCTCGGACGACGGTGTCCTCGCTTTCCGGCGGGGAGCGGGGGTCATCGTCGTCGTCAACACGTCGGCGCGACCCTGCGGGCTGCCCCAGCATCGTGAAGTCCTGTTGTCCTCCGGTCCGTTGGAGGGTGAGAGCCTGCCGGGCGACACGGCGGTGTGGCTGGCGGGGTGAGGCGGTGCGGGGTGCCCCGGTTGATGCGCGGGGCACCCCGTGGTCGCTGTCGAGCGTCAGTCGGGCAGGCGTTCGCCCGTCACGTCCGAGAACAGGTGCAGTTCGTCCTGGCGCGGGATCACCCGGATCGTCTGGTCCCGCAGACCGCTCTCCCGCCCGAACGTCCTCACGGTGAGCGGGGTTTCAGCGGTGTCGTGCGGGCCGCCCTCGACCTCGATGGTGCCGTACGCGTACCCGTCCGAGCCCAGCTCCTCCACGGTGAAGAAGGTGACCGGGAGGCCCTTGTCGCTGTGCTTCGCGTGGAAGTCCAGGTGCTCGGGCCGGATACCGATCGTGACGGTCGGCCCGCCCGCCGCCGCCCGGGCCGCCGGGCTGATGCCCAGCACACTGCCGCCGAAGTGGATGCCGTCCTCGTGCAGGGGGAGGGAGATCAGGTTCATCGCGGGCGAGCCGATGAACCCGGCGACGAACTTGTTGGCCGGGCGGTCGTACATGGTGCGCGGCGAGTCGACCTGCTGGAGCAGCCCGTCCTTCAGTACGGCGACCCGGTCACCCATGGTCATCGCCTCGACCTGGTCGTGCGTGACGTACACGGTGGTGGTGGCCAGGCGGCGCTGGAGGTTGGCGATCTCGGCGCGAGTCTGCACGCGGAGTTTGGCATCCAGGTTGGAGAGGGGCTCGTCCATCAGGAACACCTGCGGTTCGCGCACGATGGCCCGCCCCATCGCGACGCGCTGCCGCTGGCCGCCGGAGAGGGCCTTCGGCTTGCGGTCCAGGAACTCGGTCAGGTCGAGGATCTTCGCGGCCTCCGCGACCCGGCGGGCGATCTCCGGCTTCTCCACCCGGGCGATCTTCAGGGCGAATCCCATGTTCTGGGCGACGGACATGTGCGGATAGAGGGCGTAGTTCTGGAACACCATGGAGATGTCCCGGTCCTTCGGCGGCACATGAGTGACGTCGCGTCCGCCGATGGAAATCGTGCCGCTGGAGACGTCCTCCAGACCGGCCAGCATGCGCAGCGTGGTCGACTTTCCGCACCCGGAGGGGCCGACCAGGACGAGGAACTCGCCGTCCGCGATGTGCAGGTCGAGCGCATCCACGGAGGGGCGCTCGGCTCCCGGATAGGTGCAGGTGGCCTTGTCGAACGTGATCTCTGCCATGGGTGCGTCGTCCCTTTTCACCGGCGGTACGTGCCGGACGATCCGAGTGGGGGATACGGGGGGTTCCTTCCGCCGAATTGCACTCCCTTTTAACGTGCATTCGCCGGACCGAATCCCCGCCATCATATTTCGGGCTCACCCTGCAAGGCGCCGCACCCATTGTCAAAGACCCCGCACACCTCAATCCCGACCGAATTCCCTGCCCCTTTCCCGGCCCCCTTTCCCAGCCGCCTTGGGCGGCGGGGCCGCCCCCCGGGGGCGGGACGGGCGGGCAAGGGGGCGGCCCTTCCCGCTCCCGGCCCACCCGGGTGCCGCCCCTGCCCCAGCCCCTACGCCGGACGCCCGTTCAAAGAGGCCCCGGCCCGCCTCCCAGCACCCGGGCACGCGCAGCCCCGCCCCGCCCGGGCAAGGGGTCCCCAGCCCCGCCCCTTCACCTAAACCCGCGGGGGCATGCACGGTTCCCGTGCAGGGGGTGGTGGGTCTCCGGCCCGTGCGGGTGCGTCGTGGTTGCTCGCGCAGTTCCCCGCGCCCCTGAAGGGGCGCTGCCGCAGCGGTGGCGAGTCGTGCGCGCCCATCCACCCCCTGCGCGCAGCCGCCCACCCCCAGCCCCGCATGATGAACCCCATGAACCACCGCACCCGCACCACCACCGTCCTCCTCGCCGCCGCCCTCCTCCCCCTCCTCACCTCCTGCGGCCTCACCGGCGTCCTCTCGCCCGCCGAGGTCCGCGGGGAGGCCGTCGACGACGGGAGGTCCGCGAGTGGGCCGGTGGACTGCGCCAAGGCGAAGTGCGTGGCGCTCACCTTCGACGGTGGTCCCAGCGCACCCACCCCGAAGGCCCTGGACGTACTGAAGGAGCAGAAGGTGCCCGCGACCTTCTTCCTCCAGGGGAAGGGGCACACCGACACCTATCCGCAGACCGTGACCCGCATGGCCAAGGAGGGGCACGAGGTCGCGAACCACACCTGGTCGCACAAGAACCTGACCGAGCTGACCCCGGACCAGATCCGGGCCGAGATCGAGCCGGTGCAGAAGGACATCGAGAAGGCGACCGGCAAGGCCCCCACCCTGATGCGCCCGCCGGGCGGGGCCACCAGCAACGACGTCTCCGAGGTCCTGGGGGAGCTGGGCCTGGCCCAGGTCCTGTGGAGCGTCACCGCGAAGGACTTCCAGGTCAAGGACCCGGCCGAGGTCAAGAAGCGGGTCCTGGAGCAGACGAAGCGCGACGGCATCATCCTGCTGCACGAGCGCTACCCCGGCACGATCCCCGCGCTTCCCGGCATCATCGGCGAACTCCGCAAGCAGGGTTATACGTTCGTGACGGTCTCCCAGCTGATGTCTCCGGCGAAGCCCGAGGCCGGTGAGGTCTACCGCCCCTGACCGGGCCCCCGCTCGCCCCGCCCCGGGCAGCTCCGTCCCCGCCGGCACGGACGGGTCGGCGATCGTCCGGATCGCGGTGACGCGGCCGTCCGTGACCGTGAAGGAGTCGTCGTGGAAGGGGAGTTGACGGCCTGCGCGGTGGCGTCCCGCGTCCGTCAGGTCTCCGGTGCCAGCAGTGCCGGGATGTGGCGGAGCTGGGCGCGGTTGGGCACGGCGAGCTTCGCGTACGCGTTGGAGAGGTGGTAGCCGACCGTCCGCGGGCTCAGGTGGAGGCGGGCGGCGATCTCCTTGTTGGTGTGGCCCCGTGCCGCATGGCGGCTGATCCGCCACTCCTGGTGGGTCAGGCCCAGCCGGGCGGGGGAGCAGGGCAGGTCGTGCGCGAGTTCGCGTTCGGCGCGGGCCTGCCAGGGGGCGGCGCCCAGCGAGGCGAAGATCGTACGGGCCGCTTCGAGCGCCGTACGCGCCTGTGATCTGCGGCGCAGGCGGCGCAGGCACTCGCCGTGCAGGAGGTGCGCGCGGGCCAGGTTGAACGGGCGGTGCGGGGTGCGGGCCGCCTCGGCCCGCACCGCCAGGGCGAGATGGGGGAGCGCGGACTCCCGGTCGTCGGCGAGCAGCCCCCGGATGCGGTGGGCGGTCACCCGGGCGGTGCCGGTGTCCTGGCCGCCCGCGCGGTCGGCGTGCTCCGCGTAGCCGGTGCAGAAGGCGCGGACCTCGTCGACGCGCCCGGCGAGCGCCGCCGCCTCCGCCACGTCCGCCGCGACCAGGGCGGCCGTCGGCGGGTGGGCCGCCGGGCCCTGGTCGGCGATGACCGGCAGCCAGTGGTCCAGGGCCTGCGAGGGGCGGCCGAGGCCGAGTTCGAGCAGGGCGAGGGCGGTGTGCGCGAGCGCGGTCATGAAGGCGCGCGGGTGCGGGGACAGCAGCCGCAGACCGGTGCTGACGTGGCGGCGGGCGTCCTGTTCGGCCCCGTGCAGGGCGGCCAGCCAGCCGAGGCCGATCTCACCGGCGCCCTGGAGCGCCACCAAATCGTTCTCCCGGGACAGTTGGACGGACTCCCGCAGGTGGGCGGCGGCGGGCTCCCACTGGCCGGAGAGGATCTCGGTGGCGGCCAGGTCCGTGAGGACCTCCGGCAACTGGGCCAGGGACGCACCCGTGCGCCGCAGTTGGCCGGCCTTGCGCAGATAGGCGTCGGCGGCCAGGTCCTCGGTGTCGGTGGACACCGCGTGGTGCGACGGTACGGGTCCCAGGTCGAGACCGGCGTCGTGCGGCGGACGCCGCAGCCGCGAGCGCGGCCAGTCGTCGCGGGCCACGGGCGTGGGCACGGAGTCCAGACTCAGCCGGATGCGCTGGTGCAGTTCTTCGGCGAGGTCCGCGTGCCCGGCGAAGGGGGGCAGGTCCTGCGCGAGGGCGGCGATGCCCGCGAAGTCGCCCTGGGACCACAGGGCCCGCACGGCCAGGTGCAGGGTCCCGCACGTGTACTCGGGGTCGGTGGGGGCCAGCAGGCGGGCCGCCTCCACGGCCAGCCGGGCGGCCCGCGCCGCCGAGCCGCCGAAGAACTCCGTCAGCCCGTGCAGGGCCAGCATCCGGCCCCGTACCGGCGCTGCGGCCAGCGCCGGATCGGCGCGCGACAGCAGCTCGCGGACCTGGCGCACGTCGCCCGCCAGCCACGCGGCGTGCGCCGCCTTCGCCAGCCGTACGGTGCGGTCCGCCGGGTCGCCGGAGAGTTCGGCCGCACGCACCAGCGCCTGGAGGGCCGCGTGCGGGGCACCGCGCTCCAGGCACTGTCCGGCATGCTCCTGGAGGGCCGCGGCGACGTCGTCGTCCGGGTCGGTGAGGACCGCCGCCCGGTGCCAGGTCCGCCGTTCCGCCGTGGTGACCTCGGCGAGCGCCCGGTGGGTGAGCATCCGGCGGACCGGGCCCGCCTCCTCGTACACGGTCTGCTGGAGCAACGGGTGGCGGAACTCCGTGCGGCCCCGGTCGAAGCGCAGCACACCGGCGGTGAACGCCTCGTCCAGGCCGCGCACGTCCAGGTCCAGGAGCGCGGCGGCCTTCAGGAGGACGTCCAGGGACTCGTGCTGTCCGGCGGCGGCCAGCAGGAGCATGCCCCGGGCGGGCGCGGACAGTTGGCGGACCTCGTGGGAGAACGCCTGCCCGACCGGCAGCGGACCGGTGGAGGAGGCGGCGGTGGCCGTGCGTACGGTCTCGACCAGGGCGAGCGGATTGCCCCTGGCCGTGCGCAGGACGCGCTCCACCGTCGCGGGATCGGCGCGGGGCAGGTGGTGGGCCACGACCTCGCGCGACTGGGCGTCGGTGAGCGGCGGCAGGACGTACGGGCGCAGATCGGCCCGGTCGCCCAGGTGCCGCATGCCGGGGCGGGCTGTGAGGACGGCGGCCACCGGGTGGGCGCGCAGCCTGCGCAGGGCGAACAGCAGCGCGTCGCACGAGTCGCTGTCCAGCCACTGGAGGTCGTCGACGAGCAGCAGCACCGGGCGGTCCTGCGCGAGCAGATGCAGGAGCTGGAACAGGGCGGTGGCGACCGGGAAGCGCTCGGCGCGCCCGGTTTCGATGCCGAGCGCGCACTCCAGCGCGGCCCGTCCGGCCGGGGGCAGCCGGTGCAGGTCCGCGGCGTGCGGCCAGAGCAGTTCGTGCAGGCCCGAGTACGGCAGACGGCTTTCCGCGAGAGTGCCCCGGCACTGGAGGACGGTGGTGGTGTCGGCCGCCAGATGCGCGGCCCGGTCCAGGAGCGTCGTCTTGCCCGACCCGGGATCGCCGACGAACAGGAGCCCGCAGCCGGTGCCTTGCGACGCCCGGTCAGCCGGTGTCCGTCCCTCGGACGTCTGTTCCTCGGACGTCCGGTCCTCGGACGCCCTGGAGAGGAGCCGGCGCACCGCGTCCAGCTCCGTCATTCTTCCGATCATCACTGCGGCGATGATACGGGAGCACGTTGAACGCTGAATGAACTGGCGACGGAGCGTGGCCGTGACGGATGCCGTGCGGAAGATTCCGGAAGCGTTATGGGCTGTTGCGTGGCCATGTGAGCCGACGCCCGGTCACACCCCGTCATGGCGCGGGGCGTTGGCCGAGGAAACCCGGTCACCGTGACAGATCCGACGACCGATCCGCTCCGGGCCCGCCCCGGCGACAGTGATCACCGCACGCGCCGGTCGGCGTCACCTGCCGGACAGGAGCGGTTCGCCGACGAGTAGCACGGTGCAAGGCGAGCAGCACTGAGCAAGGAGAGCGGTACAGCCATGAACAGCACGGAGTTCGACAACATCGTCGTGGGCGCCGGATCGGCGGGAGCCGTCGTCGCACGGCGGCTGGTCGACGCGGGCCGCAAGGTCCTCCTCGTGGAGGCGGGCCCGGTCGACGACACCGAGGCCATCCACGACCCCACGGGTTCGATCCAGCTCTGGAACAGCCCCTGGGACTGGGCGTTCCGGACCGAGCCCCAGACGTACGCCGACGGACGCGAACTGCCCTGGCCGCGCGGCCGGACGCTCGGCGGCTCCAGCTCGTTCAACGGCATGATCTACGTACGCGGCGCACGGGCCGACTACGACTCCTGGGCCTACCAGGGTGCGGCGGGCTGGTCCTGGCAGGACGTGGAACCGTACTTCCGCCGCATGGAGGACTTCGACGGCGGCGAGGCGGGCGGCCGAGGCGTCGGCGGCCCCCTGCACGTGCAGCGCAACCCCGGCCCGGACGCCCTGGTGCGGTCCTGGGTGGAGGCCGCCCAGCAGTACGGACTGCCGTACAACGACGACTACAACAGCGGCGACCAGCACGGCGTGAGCTACACCCAGCACACCATCAAGGACCGCCGCCGCCAGTCGACCTGGGTGGCGTACGGGCACGCCGTGCGGGACAACCCGCTGCTGACCGTGGTCACCGACGCACTCGTGACGCGGATCGTCCTCGACGGGGACCGCGCGACGGGCATCGCGTACACGGTCGACGGGCAGGAGCACATCGCCCGGGCCGCGCACGAAGTGGTGCTCTCCGGCGGTGTGTTCGGCACCCCGCAGCTCTTGATGCTGTCCGGCATAGGACCGGCCGAGCACCTGCGGTCCTTCGGGCTGCGGGTCCGCGCCGACCTGCCCGGCGTCGGCCAGAACCTCCAGGACCACTGGTCGGCACCGCTGATCTGGAAGTCGCGGCAGCCGCTGCCCGCCTGGGCGGCGCAGGGGCTGGAGGCCCAGTTCTTCGCCACCACCCGGCCGGGGCTCGCCGTCCCCGACGTCCAGCCGCTCTTCCTGTCGTTCCCCTACCCGGTGCCGGGCGCGGACCTGCCCGAGCACGGCTTCTCCGCCGTGGGCCAGCTGCTGCACCCGTACAGCCGGGGCGAGGTCAGGCTGCGCTCCGCCGACCCGTCGGCGCCGATGGTCCTGGACCCGAAGGTGTTCTCCGACCCGCGCGACGTGGAGACCCTCGTCGACAACCTGGAGCAACTCCGCGACGTCGCCGGGCAGGTCGCGCTCAAGGAGTGGAACGACGGCGAGGTGCTGCCGGGCGCGGGCACCGCGACGCGGGCGCAGCTCCGCGACCACGTGCGGGCCACCGTCGTCTCCGGCCACCACCAGGTCGGCACCGCGCGGATGGGCCTGGACGCCCTGTCCGTCGTCGACCCCGAACTGCGGGTCCACGGGGTGCGGAACCTGCGGGTGGCCGACGCGTCGGTCATGCCGCACGAGACCACCGGCAACACGAACGCGCCGAGCATCATGATCGGCGAGCGGGCGGCGGGCCTGCTGCTGGGGCGCGACGCGCGGTAGGCCGTCCCGTCGTCCCGTCGTGCTGCCGTCTCGCCGTCAGCCGTACGACCTCACCTCACCCGTGACAAGGCCGGTCGCCCGGCCCTGCCGTGGGCGGTGCCCGACAGAATCTGCCGCGCACCGCCCATGGCGTCCAGCCCGCCGACCGGGCACGCCCCCGCCCCTGCCCGCCGACCGGGCACACCTCCGCCCCTGCCCGCCGACCGGGCACGCCCCCGCCCCTCTCCCTCGAAGTAGGCCCCCATGCCCACCACCGTCACCGCAGCCGTCTCCCGGATCCCAGGCGAGGACTTCCGTATCGAGGAACTCCGGCTCGACGACCCCCGCCCCGACGAAGTCCTCGTCCGCTACACGGCCGTCGGCCTCTGCCACACCGACCTGGAGGCCGCCGCCGGACACCTCCCCACCCCGCACCCGGTGGTCCTCGGCCACGAGGGCGCGGGCACCGTCGAGGCCGTCGGCGCGGCAGTGACCGGCTTCGCCCCCGGCGACCGGGTCGTGCTGAGCCTCGACTCGTGCGGCGTCTGCCGCAACTGCCTCGCCGGGCAGCCCGCCTACTGCGACCAGCACCTCCCGCTGAACTTCCACTCCCGGCGCGTGGACGGCTCGGTGGGTCTGCGCGACGCCTCCGGCGCCCCGGTGCACGACCACTTCTTCGGGCAGTCCTCGTTCGCCTCGCACGGCCTCGCCCACCCCCGTGGCCTGGTCAAGGTCGCCGACGACCTGCCGCTGACCACGCTCGCCCCGCTCGGCTGCGGGCTCATCACCGGTGCGGGTGCCGTCCTCAACTCGCTGCGGGTGCAGGCCGGAAGCAGTGTGGCGGTGTTCGGCCTCGGCTCCGTCGGCCTCGCGGCGCTGATGGCCGCCGTCGCCTCCGGCGCGACCCGGGTCATCGCGATCGACCGGAACGCCGAACGCCTGTCCCTGGCAAAGGAGTTGGGGGCGACCGACGTCGTCGACGCCGCCGCCGTCGAGGCCGGTGCAGCCGTCCTGGAGCTGACCGGGGGGCGCGGTGTGGACCACAGCGTCGAGTCGACCGGCGTCGTCCCGGTGATGAACACCGCCGTCTCGGTCCTGGCGCCGCTCGGCTCGGCCGCCGTCCTGGGCGTCGCCGCGCTCGACGCCGACCTGAAGGCCAACGCCTTCGAACTCCTCAAGGGCCGCACCGTCACCGGTTCCGTCATGGGACACCAGGCGCCCGGCCTGCTGATCCCCCGACTCCTGGACCTCCACCGCCGGGGACGTTTCCCGCTGGAGCGCCTGGTGACCACGTACCCGCTGGCCGACATCAACCGCGCGGTCGCCGACGTCAGGGCGGGCAGCACCGTCAAGGCGGTCCTCACCCACCACGCCTGACGCCGACCACCCGCAACACACCTGCTCCGGACGGCATCCCGCCGTCCGGAGCAGTTCCTCGTGCCCCGCCCCGTGAGCGCGCTCCCGGCCCCCGAACCCGACGTACGAAGGCAGCAACCGCCATGTCCCCACCGCCCCCGCTCCCCGCACGGCCCCGACGCACGTCCCTGCGCGCGGGCCTCGGCCGTACCGCGGCGTACCTTCTGGCGTTCGCCGTCCTGCACGGGCTCGCCGTGTGGACACCGGTCGGCCAGCGGGCGGAGAACGCGCTGGTGGTGGGCTACGCCGACCAGGCGCGGATCTTCCCCTGGGCCCAGTCCTGGGGGCCGCCGCCCCTCACGCACGAGATCCCGCTTCTTGCCGTGGGTCTGGCCCTGGTCGTGACGATTGCCGTCGTACGGCGACGCCTGCGCGAAGGCTGTGCGGCTGTCGCCACGGTGGTCGGCACGCTCGCCGTCACCGAACTGCTCAGCAAGGTCGTCCTCGTACGCCCGGACCTCGTCGGTGCCGCGTACAACCTCCGGGAGGCGAGCTTCCCGAGCGGCCACGTGGCGATCTCCGCCGCACTGGCCCTGGGGCTCGTGCTCGTCGTTCCCGGGCAGGTTCGGTTCCCGGTGGCCGCCGTCGGCGCCGTGTGGGTGGCACTCACCGCGGGCGCCGTCCAGGCGCTGTACTGGCACCGGCCCAGCGACGTGCTCGGCGCCGTCCTGCCGGCCTGCGCCGCGTTCACCGTCGCCGCCGGCCTGCTCGGCCCGGGCGCGGCGGTCGGCGGAACCCGGCCGCGCCTCCGTCACGTCATGTACGTACTGCCCGTGGCGGCCGCCGTCGCCGTGCTCGCCGCGTCGCGCGAGGACGCGGTGGCCCGGCCGCTGGTGTTCGCCGGGGCGGCCCTGGTCTGCGCGGTGCTGGTGCTGGCTGCCGTCGTACGGTCCCCATCGGCACCCCGCGTGCAGGACATGCCCGTGCCGGGAGCCACGGCGGCGGCTCCCGGCAACGGGACGACGCGTACGCGCGCACCCGGGGGAGCCGTCAGGCCGGAACCCGGTCGGCCCGCGCGGGGGTGAGTTCCGCGAGGCGGACCAGCTCCGCCAGCAGCTCCTTCAGCAGGCTTTCGGTGAACTCGTCGGCGAGGAACGTCCCGTCGGCGTCGAAGCGCTGATGGGAACGGAAGACGGTGACCTCCGGGTGGGCCACCACGGGCGCCTGCACCCGGTGCAGGATCTGCCGCAGGACGAGCTGCCCCCGCGCGGTGCCGAACTGCGAGGGCGAGGCGCCCAGGATGGCGGTGGGCCTGCCGCGCAGGCTGGAGTCGCCCGACGGGCGGGACAGCCAGTCCAAGGCGTTCATCAGGACGCCGGGAATGGCCGAGTTGTACTCGGGCGTCGCGATGATCAGACCGTCGGCCTCCCGCACCCGCGCCCGCAGGTCCTCGACCGCGGCGGGCGGCACCTCCTCGCGGTCCTGGTTGAAGTACGGCAGCTCGCCGAGGCCCTCGTGGACCTCGACGGTGACACCGGCCGGGGCCAGGGCCTTGAGGGCGTGCAGCAGGCCGGTGTTGTGCGAGCCGCGGCGCAGGCTGCCGGAGAGTGCGAGGAAACGCAGGTCGGACATGGTGGGTTGCTCCGGTTCGGTAGAAGCGCTGGTCATGACGGTGACCCTAGGGAGATCGAACACTCCCGCGCATCGGTCGCCGTATCGGTCGGACCTGCCGCCGCCCCAGCCGGGCGACGGGCGGGGCCGCATAGGATCACAAGGAAATGGTTGTGCACGGGCGGTATCAGGAGAAGGCAGAGCTCGACCGGGTCCTCGACGGGGCGCGTGCGGGCACGGGGGCGGCAGTGGTGCTCTGGGGCGACCCGGGCATCGGCAAGACCGCGTTGCTGGAGTACGCGGCCGAAGGCGCGGGGGACTTCACCGTCATCGGCTGCCGGGGCAGCCGGATGGAATCGGGCCTCGCCTTCGCCGCCCTGCACGGGCTGCTGTGGCCGCTGGCCGACCGCATCGACACCCTGCCGCCGCCGCAGGCCGCCGCGCTGCACGCGGCGCTCGGCCACAGCGGAGACGTCACCGACCGGTTCCTCATCGGCGTCGCCACCCTCACCCTGCTCGCCGAACTCGCCGCCGACAAGCCCCTGTTGATCACCGTGGACGACGCTGACTGGCTCGACGAGCCGACCGCCGAATGCCTGGGCTTCGTCGCGCGGCGGCTGCGTGCCGAACCGGTGGTGCTGCTCCTCACGGGGCACACCGACCCCGCCGCGGGCGGCCCCTGGGAGGGGCTGCGGGCACTGCCCGTGCCCCCGCTGACCGACGCCGAGGCCGCCGCGTACCTGCACGCCGAAGTGCCGGACGCGGACGAGGAGACCGTGCGGCGCACGGTGCGGCTCGCCTGCGGCAACCCGCTCGCCCTGCGCGAACTCCCCCACCGGGCCGCCGACTCGGGGGAGCGGCTGCCCGTCGGACCCCGGCTGCGCCGCGCCTTCGGCGCCCGTACCGCACGGCTGTCCGCCGCCGCCCGCACCCTGCTGCTGGTCGCCGCCGCCGAGGACCGGGGCGACCGGGGACTGCTGCGGGAGGCGGCGGGGGCGCTCGGGGCCGGGGAGGCGGCCTGGGAGGAGGTGACGCGGTCGGGGCTGCTCGCCGTCCGCGACGGCCGGGTCCGCTTCCTCGCGCCGCTCGTCGGGGCGGTCGTCTACGAAGCGGCCCCGTTCGCCGAACGCCAGGCGGCGCACCGTGCGCTGGCCCAGGCCCTGCGTACGCACGGCACCGAGGAGGGACTGCGGGCCTGGCACCTGGCGGCAGCCGCCGACGAGAGCGACGAAGAGGTCGCCGCCCTGCTCGAACGCAGCGCGCACACCGACCGCTCCCGCGGCGGATTCGCCTCCGCCGCCCGCGCGCTCGGCCGGGCCGCCGAACTCTCCCCCGACACCTCGGACGCCGCCCGCAGGCTCGCCCTCGCGGCCCGCGCCGCCTGGGAGTGCGGCCAGGTCGCCAGGGCGCAGGACCTGCTCGACCGGGCCAGCAGGCTGGTGCCCGAACCCCGGGTCGCCGAGGACAGCGGCGGGCTGCGCGGCGTCATCGAGTTCGCCCACGGCGACCAGGAGCGCGCCCACCGGCTGCTGCTGCGCCACACCCACGCCGTGACCGACCGGGCCCAGGCCGTCGAACTGGCCTGCCTGGCGGTACGGGCGGGCTGGTCCGGCGGTTCCCCCGGACGGCAGGCATCCGCGCTGTGCCGGGTGGCCGAACTGGCGGCGGGCGCAGGCCTGCCGGAGGCCACCCTGCTGCCCACACTGACCCAGTGGTGGGGCGGCGAGGACGTCGCCGAACAGCTCTCGGCCGAGGAGACCATCACCCGACTCGGCGCGGTGTCCTGGCAGTTGATGCCGCCCGCACCGCTGGCCGTGGCCTGGGGCGTCGAACGGGTGCTGGCCGAGGCGTTCCGCCGCAAGGCGGAGGACCTGCGCCGGATGGATGCGACGAGTGCCCTGGTGCTGGCGGTGCCGCAGACCGTCGTGGTCGACATCATGGCCGGACGGTGGACCGAGGCCACCGCGAACGCCTCCGAGACGCTGAAGCTCGCCACCGAGATAGGCGCCGACCACGCCGCCTCCCAGTGCCGCAACGCGCTCGCCTGGCTCGCCGCACTGCGCGGCGACGAGGAGCAGGTCGCCGAACTCACCGCGCGGAGCCTGGAGTTGTCGGTTCCGCGCGGAGTGCGGGCGCTCAGTGCCGCCGCCCACTGGCACCGGGCCCAGGCCGCCCTGTTCGCCGGACGCCCGCAGGACGCCCTCGACCGGCTGCTGCCCCTGGCCGAACCCGGGCACCGGGCCGCCCACTCCACCTTCGCGCTGCTCGCCGCCGCCGACACGGTGGAGGCGGCCGTCCGTGCGGGCCGGCCCGAGGCGGGCCGGCCCGCCCTGCGGGTGCTGCGCGCCTGGGCGGACCGCACCGGTGCGGCCTGGGTGGTCGCGGCCGCCCACCAGAGCACGGCGCTGCTGGTCGCCGACCGCGCCGAGGAGGAGTTCCGGGCCGCCCTCGACGTACCCGGGGCGACGGACCGTCCGTTCTCCCGTGCGCGCACCCGTCTGCTGTACGGCGAGTGGCTGCGCCGCGCCCGACGGCGCACCGACGCCCGCGTCCAGCTCGCCGAGGCCGCCGACGCCTTCCGCCGGCTCGGCGCTACACCCCTGCTCGAACGGGCCCTGAACGAACAGGAACTGACGGGCCAGCAGCTCCGCCGCGACAGCGGACCCGACGGCGCCGCGCTCACCCCGCAGGAACTGCGCGTCGCCCGCCTCGCCGCCGAGGGCCTGACCAACCGGGAGATCGCCGCCCGCCTCCTGATCAGCCCCCGCACGGTCGGCCACCACCTCTCCAACGTCTTCCCGAAACTGGGCGTCGTCGCACGCGGCGAACTGGCCCGGGTGGACTTCGACAACGGCATGCGCCTGATGACCTGACGGACACGGCGAGGGGAAGCGGCTGCCGCCCACGAGGGACCCGCCGACCTCACGGCCGGGTGGCCGTGCCCCGCCACCACGGCACGCCCCCCGAGGTGTCGCGCAGGGCGTTGGTCGCGCAGTGGACCTCGCCGCCCGCCAGGTGGGCCCACCTGAAGTTCTCCACCCAGCTCACGCGCACGCCCTGGCGGCGCAGGGCGCGCTCCGTCGCCGTACGGAACAGGTCCGTGCCGCCCACGCGAGGGCCGTGCGGGTCCGGGGCCGCGTAGTCCCGCGCGGTGAGGGACAGCCCGTTGGCGAGGCCCGGGGAGAAGGCGATGGCGCGCTCCTCGGGGGCCGAGGGGTCGTAGTTCCCCCAGGAGTACAGGACGGGTACGCGCACCACCTCACCGGCGGGCAGGCCGGTTTCCCGCGCGAGAACGGCGACCTGGTCGTCGATGCGACGGGCGGCCTTCTCGTTCCCGGCGAGGAACTTCGCGTCGCCGAGCGCCGCGTCCACCGTCGGACGGTTCTCGGCGGTCGTCCCCTCGAAGAGACGGCGGCCGCCCTCGCCCCGCGCGGAGGCCTCGCGCAGCAGGCGCGTCGCCAGCCGGGGGTCGGAGACCATCAGGGTCCAGCCGCGGGCGCTGTCGGACCGTACGACATGGACCGTCTCGTCCGTGTGCCCCACCAGCAGCCAGGAGGTGTCGATCGCGATCGGGTCCTGCTGCCCCTGCGCGGCGAGCATCCGCACGAACGACGGGTCGGGCGCCCGCTTCGCGCTGGTGCCGTAGACGATGCGGCCCTGCGGGTGCCCGGGGTAGGGGGGTACGGACTCGAAGTTCCCGGCGAAGTTCTGGAGGTCGCTGACGTTCTCGGGGCGGGCGCGGGTGAACTGCTGGACCACGCCCACGTCCGGGCCGCGCAGCTCCCGGAAGAGCAGCCGCGCCGAACGGCTCAGCGTGCTGGGACCCAACGCGCTCGCGGGCCACACCACGGGCGCCCGCAGCAGGATCCGCATCCGGTGCACGCCGCCCGGAACCGGCATGCTCACCGTGGCGGGCTCGACCATGTCCTGCCGCCAGATGTCCCGCCACCACTGCGCAGTCCCGGGCGCGAACGTCACCTTGGCGCGCGGCAGCCCGGCCCGCTCGGCGGCCCTGCGCAGCGAATCGGCGAAGGGCTGCCACTCCGTCGGTCGGTAGCGCGCCCCGATCCACTTCGGCACGATCCCGCTGCCGGGTCCGGGCGCGGCCGCGAACACCGCCTGGGCCCGCTGGAGATCGTGCTGTACGAGGACGGGCGCGACCCGCATCCGCACCCGGTCGGAAGCCGCCGGGACACCCTGCTGACGTACCGTCAGAGTGAAGTCCACTTCGCCGTTCCAGCGGCGCGGATCGCGCACCACGTCCCGCCCCTCGACGGCGAGTTCCACCCCGGCCCGCAACTCACGGGCCGTCAGATCGCCTTTCAGTGACTCCAGTTGGCCGCCACGCCGGACAAAGAGGCGTACGTACGGGGCCTGGGCGGCCGGAATCCCGACGCGGCCGGTGGCGTCGTCGGCCACCCGCATCGGGCGCACCCGCAGCGGGGCCAGGTCCTGGGCGTCGCGCTCCCCGTCGACCCGCTCGTCGGCGGCGTCGTGGCAGGCGGCGAGCCGCTCGTCCACGGCCGGGTCGACGCGGTCCAGGTCGGCGGCGGTGACCCGGCAGCGGCGGCCGTCGTCGTCCAGGTTCGGCAGGAACACCGCGCCACGGCCCGGCCGCCACTGGTCCTCACCGGGCTCGTCGGAGTCGCCGGTCAGGTCGACGCGGCCGTCCTGGTTCACGTCGGCGCGCAGGTCGGGGGGTGGGGGAGCGGCAGCCGACGCGGGAGGCAGGGCGACGGCCGTCCCGGCTCCGGTTCCGGTTCCGGCGAGGAGGGCGGCGAGCAGAGCCGATGCCGTACGCGTGGAGTGTCGCAGCATGACGTTTCCTTCCGCGAAGGATGGAGGGGAGAAGGGGGAACGGAAGCTCGGCCCCACTTCCAGGCTCGCGGCGGTGGTCCCGGCACGCGTCATCCGGGGTGACGAAACGGACGTACATCGTTGTGCGCAGTCCCCTCGGCCGTCCTGACACCGGGCCCGCGCGGGGTGTTCACGGCGTCGGCCAGGAGTGCCAGTGTGGGGCGGCAGTAGTCGTCGGGCCCGGCAGAGGACCCGGCGCAGGCCCGCGAGGGAGCAGTTCCCATGGCCACTGCATCGATCACCGGAGCCGTCCTCACCGTCAACGTCGAGGGCAGCACACCCCTCCGGCTGGACATGTCCCTGCAACGCCACTCCTACCGGCACTGCGCGACCAGCACGGTCGCCGGGACCATCAACAGCCTCCTGCACTCGAACGTCGACGACGCGACGATCGTCGCCGAGGGCATCGAGGTCGGCGAGCAGGTCGAAAAGCTGCTGGCGAAGGCGAAGGGCGACTGGAAGTCACTGTTCGGCAAGTCCCTGACGGTCGCGTCGGGCCGCACCTACCTGGTCGACAACAGCGCCCTGAACCCCAACGGCTCGCCCAACCACTACTTCGTCACCGGCGGCGAGGACGTCTGGGCGAAGATCTCGCAGGCCGACTACACCGCCGCCCGCGACGTCCGCCGCGTGGAGGAGGCCATCGCCGCGCGGCGCCGGCGGGACGACACGTACGACTACCTGAACCCGAAGAAGTTCCACGACAAGGAGAGCGAGCCCGGCGGCGCGACCAACCCGGTGGTGCTGGCCGTACGGGCGGCCCGCACCAGCCTGGGCCAGGCCACCGCCGACGACACCACCCTGATCGCCGTCTCGGGCCGCAAGGACCTGGTCGCGCTGATCCGCAACGTCTGAGGGGAGGGGCGGCAGTATGGGGGAGGATCGCGATCTTCCCCCTACTCCGTCCCCACGGATTCCCCCGGAGGTCTCTCATGTCCGAGCAGCGGGACACGGCGCAGCAGGACGCGGCGGAAACGTTCCCGGCGGTCTGCGGGTACACGCACCTCTTCCCGGGGGTGCGCTGCCGCCTCCAGGGCCTGCCCGACGCGGAGGCCTTCGTCGCCGGGCCGTGGGCGGTGGCGGTGGACCTGAACTTCTCCGACGGTACGGTCGCCGACGCGAACCTGAGCGTCGACGGCCCCGTGGGCCCGGTGGTCCTCCGCGTACCGGCGCACACGACCGGCGCGGGGCACGACATCGGTGAACGTTCCTGGCTGGTCCGGGAGTTGACCCGGCACGGGGACGAGGTGGAACTGAAGCTGGCCGCCCTGCCCGCACCATGAGCACCGCGCCCGGCCCCGGGGCTTTCCGGGACCGGGCGCGGCAGACTCGTACGCCTCAGACAGCTCGTACGGCTCGTACGGCTCAGATGGTCGACGTGTCGATCACGAAGCGGTACCGCACGTCACTGTTCAGAACCCGCTCGTACGCCTCGTTGATCTTGTCGGCGTCGATCAGCTCGATCTCCGCGCCCAGGCCGTGCTCGGCGCAGAAGTCCAGCATCTCCTGGGTCTCCCGGATGCCGCCGATGCCGGAGCCCGCGAGGGTCTTGCGGCCGCCGATGACGGAGAAGAGGTTGAGGGAGACCGGCTCCTCGGGGGCGCCGACGTTCACCATCGCACCGTCCGTGCGCAGCAGACCGAGGTACTTGTCCAGCGGCAGCGGCGCGGAGACGGTCGAGACGATCAGGTCGAAGCTGCCCCTGAGCTGCTCGAACGTGGCGTCGTCGCTGGTCGCGTAGTAGTGGTCGGCGCCCAGCTTCAGGCCGTCGTCCTTCTTGCGCAGGGTCTGCGAGAGGACGGTCACCTCGGCGCCCATGGCGTGTGCGATCTTGACGGCCATGTGGCCGAGCCCGCCGAGGCCGACGACGGCGACCTTCTTGCCGGGACCGGCGTTCCAGTGGGCGAGCGGGGAGTAGGTGGTGATGCCCGCGCACAGGAGCGGCGCGGCGACGTCGAGGGCGAGGCCCTCGGGGATGCGCACGGTGTACGCCTCGTCGACGACGATGTGGGTGGAGTAGCCGCCGTAGGTGGGCTCGCCGTTCTTGTCGAGGGCGTTGTACGTTCCGACGTTGCCCTTGGCGCAGTACTGCTCCAGGCCTGCCTTGCAGTTCTCGCACTCGCGGCAGGAGTCGACCATGCAGCCGACGCCCACCCGGTCGCCGACGGCGAACTTCGTGACCTCGGGGCCGACCTCGGTGACGACACCGGCGATCTCGTGGCCCGGGACCATCGGGAAGATGCCCTCGCCCCAGCCGTCGCGCGCCTGGTGGATGTCCGAGTGGCAGATTCCGGCGTACTTGATGTCGATGAGCACGTCGTGCGCCCCCACCGGGCGGCGCTCGATGGTGGTCCGCTCCAGGGGAGCCTTGGCGGACGGAGCCGCCCAGGCGGAGACGGTGGTCGTGTTCTTGGTGCTGGTCTGTGCGGTGGTCATGCGTCCACCGTGCCAGGCACGAAGGCATTCACCCAGGTCACCGTTCTGCCTACGTCCAGTGTTCCTACTACTGGCGGGGACAGTCTGGTGTGCGTACGACCCTGGATACTGGAAACCATGGACGCCTCCGCACTCTCTCCCGAGCCCCTGGACACCCGCGCCGAACTGAGCGAGTTCCTGCGCACCCGCAGGGCGCGGCTCCAGCCGGAGGACGTCGGCCTGCCGAACTTCGGCCGTCACCGCCGGGTGCCGGGCCTGCGCCGCGAGGAGCTGGCGCAGCTGGCGGGGGTGTCGGTTGCGTACTACACGCGCCTGGAGCAGGGGAACGGCCGCAACGTCTCGGGCGAGGTGCTGGACGCGATCGCCCGCGCGCTGCGGCTCACGGACGCGGAGCACTCCCACCTCCTGCACCTGGCCAAGCCCAAGGCCCACAAGAAGAAGCGGGGCGCGCGACCGCAGCGGGTGCGCCCCGCGCTGCTCCAGTTGGTCGACGCGATGGACGGCGTTCCGGCGTACGTGGTGGGCCGCAGGTCCGACATCCTGGGCTGGAACCGGATGGCTGCGGCACTGTTCGGGGACTGGGGTGCGCTGCCTGCGGAGGAGCGGAACTGGGCCAGGCTGTGCTTCCTGAACCCGTCGTCGCGCGAGCTGTTCGTGGACTGGGAGCAGAAGGCGGCCGACATGGTGAGCTTCCTGCGGATGGACGCGGGCTGCTACCCGAACGACCCGCTGCTCTCCGCGCTGGTCGGTGAACTCTCCGTCAAGAGCGAGGAGTTCCGCACGCTGTGGGCCAGGCACGATGTGCGGGAGAAGGGGCACGGGGTGAAACGGATGCGGCATGCGGTGGTGGGAGACCTGACACTGTCGTACGAGACGCTGCGGCTGCCGGACGACCATGAGCAGTCGCTGGTGACGTATCACGCGGAACCGGGGACGGAGTCGGAGGCGGGGCTGCGGTTGCTGGCGAGTGTGGGGGTCGGCCGGGGCGTGGTCGGATCGGCACCCGGTGCGGAGAGCTGGGGCGCGGGGCCCGGGTAGATCGGGTCGGCACCCGGTGCCGGGGCGGGTTTCTCCCCTCCCCGCCCCTTCCCGTAACCCTGCGGGGCTGGTCGTGGCTGGGGTTTTGCGCAGTTCCCCGCGCCCCTTTCAGGGGCGCGGGGAACTGCGCGAGCAACCCACCACAAGCCGCGCGGCCGAGCGCTTTAGGTGAAGGGGCGGGGCTGGGGCGAAAACACCCCGGCGCCGGGTGCGGGACACGAGAGGCCCGCCCCAGGGAGCCCCTCAGCCGCGCTCCGCCTGAAAGGCCAGCAGCAGGGAGGCCGCCACGCTCACCGCAATCGTCGCCGGCTCCTTGCCGGTAATGTCCGGCAGCCCGATCGGCGTCTTGATCCGGTCGATCGTGATGTCGTCGTGCCCACCCTCATCCGCCAGCCGCTTGCGGAAACGGGCCCACTTGGCGGCCGAGCCGATCAGCCCGATCGAGCCAAGACCAGGAGTACGCAGAGCCGCATCGCACAGAGCGGCATCCTCCGCATGGTCGTGCGTCATGATCAGCACGTGCGTCCCGGGCGCCAGCTCCGCCAGCACCTCCTCCGGGAGGAGCGGAACGTGGTGCGCGTGCACCTGGGCCACCGCGTCCGACAGCACGGAGAGCCGCTCCGCCGAGACCATCTCGGGCCGCGTGTCGATCAGATGCAGATCCACCTCGTGCCGCGCCAGAATCCGGGCCAGCTCCATCCCCACATGCCCGACCCCGAATACCGCCACCGCCGGAACCACCGGCAGCGGCTCCAGCAGCACCGTCACCGCGCCGCCGCAGCACTGCACCCCGTGCGGCCCCGACACCTTGTCGTTGAGGGCGAAGTCCATCAGCTCCGGCTCCGCACCCCGCGCCGCGATCAGCTCGCGGGCCCGGTCGATCGCGACGGCCTCGATGTTGCCGCCGCCGATGGAACCCCACGCCTCCTCGCGCCCCACGACCAGCTTGGCCCCGGCCTTGCGGGGGGCGTGGCCGCGTACGGTCGCGACGGTCACGAGGACGCCGGTCTCCCGGCGTTCCCGCAACCGCGCGACCGCGGCCACCCAGGTCATGTCAGGCATTGCTGAGAGCAGTCGTACCGGTGGTGATTCCCGTGCCTTCCTCGTCGCCCTCACGGGTCGACTCGATGGCCCAGAACACCGCTTCGGGCGTCGCGGGGGACGCCAGCTCGACGCTCGCCCCGGCGGGGCCGAACGCCGCAGCAGCCTGACGCAGTGCCTCACGTACCGAGAAGGCCAGCATCAGCGGAGGCTCGCCGACGGCCTTGGAGCCGTACACCGCACCCTCCTCCGTGGCGTTCTCCATCAGCGTGACGTTGAACTCCTCCGGCATCTCCGAGAAGCTCGGCAGCTTGTACGTGCTCGCCGCCTGCGTCTGGAGCCTGCCCCGGTGCGGTCCGTCGCTGGTGTCCCAGCGCAGGTCCTCCAGGGTCAGCCAGCCCGCGCCCTGTACGAAGCCGCCCTCGACCTGACCGATGTCGATCATCGGGGAGAGGCTGTCGCCGACGTCGTGCACGATGTCGACCCGGCGGATCTTGTACGCGCCCGTGAAGCCGTCGACCTCGACCTCGGTGGCGGCGGCCCCGTTGGAGAAGTACTTGAACGGCGTGCCGCGGAAGGCCTGGGCGTCCCAGTGCAGCCCCTCGGTCCGGTAGAAGCCGGACGCCGAGAGCTGGACCCGCTGGAAGTACGCGGTGCGCACCAGGTCGTTCCAGGCCAGCTCCTTGTCGCTGCCCAGGACCCGGGCGACGCCCTCCACGATGCGTACGTCGGAGGGGTTGCCGCCGAGCTGGGTTCCGGCCACCTGGTGCAGGCGGTCGCGGAGCTGCTCGCAGGCGTTCTTGATCGCGCCGCCGTTGAGGTCCGCGCCCGCGCTGGCCGCCGTGGCGGAGGTGTTGGGCACCTTGTCCGTACGGGTCGGGGCGAGCCGCACCTTGTGCAGCGGGATGCCCAGCGTGGTGGCCGCGACCTGCATCATCTTGGTGTGCAGGCCCTGGCCCATCTCGGTGCCGCCGTGGTTGATCAGGACGGAGCCGTCCTTGTAGATCAGCACCAGCGCGCCGCCCTGGTTGAAGGCGGTGAGGTTGAACGAGATGCCGAACTTGATCGCGGTCAGCGCGATGGCCCGCTTGGTGTGCGGGTGCGCGGCGTTGAATGCGGCGACCTCCCGCCTGCGTTCGGCGAGGTTGCCGTTCTCCTTGACCTGCTCCCAGACTGCGGAGATCCGGTCGGCCTGGGTGACCAGCTGACCGTACGGCGTGGTCTGGCCCTGGCCCGGCTGGTAGAAGTTGCGCTCGCGCAGCTCGATGGGGTCCATGCCGAGCTGCGGGGCCACCCGGCCGAGGATGTCCTCGATGACGAGCATGCCCTGCGGGCCGCCGAAGCCGCGGAAGGCGGTGTTGGAGACCGTGTTGGTCTTGGCGATCCGGCCGTTGACCCGGGCGTTGGGAATCCAGTACGTGTTGTCGATGTGGCACAGCGCACGTGCCAGCACCGGCTCGGAGAGGTCCAGGCTCCAGCCGCCGTCGGCGGTCAGCGTGGCGTCCAGGGCCTGGATGCGGCCCGAGGCGTCGAAGCCGATCTTCCACGAGGCGTGGAAGCCGTGCCGCTTGCCGGACATGGTGAGGTCCTGGGTGCGGTTGAGGCGGAAGCGCACCGGGCGGCCGGTGAGCTTGGCGCCGAGCGCGGCGACGGCCGCGAAGCCGTGCGGCTGCATCTCCTTGCCGCCGAAGCCGCCGCCCATCCGCAGGCACTGCACGGTGATCTCGTGCGCCGGGACGCCGAGGACGTGCGAGACGATCTCTTGCGTCTCGGACGGGTGCTGGGTGCTGGACTGGATGAAGAGCTGACCGCCCTCGTCCACCATGGCCAGCGCCGCGTGCGTCTCCAGGTAGAAGTGCTCCTGCCCGGCGAAGGTGAACTCGCCGGTGAACACGTGCGCCGAGTCCGCGAAACCGGCGTCGATGTCACCGGTCTCCATGTGCGGGCGGGCGCCGTGGAAGCTCTCGGCCTCGATGGCCTCCGCCACGGTGACGATCGCGGGCTTCTCGTCGAGCTCGACCTCCACGGCTGCCGCGCCGAGACGGGCCGCCTCCAGGGTCTCGCCCAGCACCCACGCCACGGCGTGGCCGTGGAACATGACCTCGTCGGGGAAGAGCGGCTCGTCGTGCTTCATGCCGGCGTCGTTCTCGCCGGGGACGTCCGCGCCGGTCAGGACGCGGACCACGCCGGGCACGGCGAGCGCGGGCTCGGTGCGCAGGGCGGTGATGCGGCCGTGGGCCTTCATGACCTGGACCGGGTAGGCGTGCAGGACGTCCTTGGTGCGGTACACGAGGTCGTCGGTGTAGAGCGCGGTGCCGGTGACGTGCTGGTACGCGCTCTCGTGCGGCATGGAGACGCCGACGACCGGCTTTTCGGGGCGTTCGGACAGCTGGCTCATGACGAAACCGCCTCGGTGGTCTGTGCGTACAGCTTCTTCAGGCTCGTGCCGAGCATCGCGGAACGGTAGAGGGAGCTGGCACGGTGGTCGCTCATCGGGGTGCCCTCGCCGCGCAGGATGCGGGCGGCCGCATCAACAGTCTCCTGCGTCCAGGGCCTGCCTTCCAGGGCGGCTTCCGTGGCGAGCGAGCGGATCGGGGTGGCGGCGACGCCGCCGAGGCCGATGCGGGCCTTGCGGACGATGCCGCCCTCGATGTCCACGGCGAAGGCGACGGCGACGCTGGAGATGTCGTCGAAGCGCCGCTTGGCGATCTTGTGGAAGGCGGTGACCTGCGACAGCGGCGTCGGGATGCGCACCGCGCGGATCAGCTCGTCGGGGCGGCGCACGCTCTGCCGGTAGCCGGTGAAGTAGTCCGCGAGGGGCACCACGCGCTCGCCGTCGGCGCTGGCGAGCACCAGGGAGGCGTCCAGCGCGAGCAGCACCGGCGGGCTGTCGCCGATGGGGGACCCCGTTCCGAGGTTGCCGCCGAGGGTGGCGCTGTTGCGGATGAGCCGCGAGGCGAACTGCGGGAACAGCTCCGCCAGCAGCGGTACGGTCCCGTCCAGGCGGCGCTCGATCTCGGTGAGCGTGACCGCAGCCCCGATCTCCAGGTACTCCGACTCGACGCGCAGCTCCCGCAGTTCGGGGAGGCGGTCGATGGCGACGACGCACTGGTCGCGCCGGGAGCGGATGTTGACCTCGACGCCGTAGTCGGTGCTTCCGGCGACCAGGACCGCTTCGGGGCGCTCGCGCAGGAGCTGCACGGCCTCGTCGAGCGTCGCGGGGCGCAGGAACGTGCTGTCGCCCTGGGTGTACGAGGTGGCCACCGGCTCCGGCGCGGCCTGCTCGCGGCGCTGGGCCAGGGGGTCGTCCTCGGCGGGCTCGCCGACCGCGTACGCGGCGTCGCGGATGGGGCGGTAGCCCGTACAACGGCACAGGTTGCCGCTCAGCGAGTGCAGGTCGAAGCCGTTGGGGCCGTGCTCGGCGTCGGCGTGCGCGGCCTCGGCCGCCTCCGCGCCGGTCTCGCCGTGCGAGCAGCGGTCGGGCCGGTAGTACTCCGAGGCCATGCTGCAGATGAAGCCGGGCGTGCAGTAACCGCACTGCGAGCCGCCGCGGACCGCCATCTCCTCCTGCACCGGGTGCAGGGTCGCGGGCGTGCCGTCCGCACCCGGAGTGGCGAGGCCCTCGGCGGTGACGACCTCCTGGCCGTCCAGCGCCGCGGCCGGGACCAGGCAGGCGTTGACGGCCACCCAGTCGGTGGGCTTGTTGACACCGGGCCGGGCCACCAGGACGGAACAGGCGCCGCATTCACCCTCGGCGCAGCCCTCCTTGGTCCCCGTCAGGCCGCGCTCGCGCAGGAAGTCGAGGACTGTGGTGTGGGGTGCGTCCGGGGCAAGGGGAGTTTCCTTCCCGTTGACCGTGATTCGCGCGCTTACCATGGCAAAACCTCTTTTTGGGGCACAGTCGACCTGGTCGCCGTAGCGGGCATTTCGGGAGCTTTCTCTTCTTGGCGGTGCAACCTACGGCAATGCGTCAGCCCCCGACGGCGCATCCCGGGATAGGGGAGCGCGAGTCGGTACGCGGGGAGGCGTGGGCTGTGCCGCAGGCGAGTGGCAGGAGATCAGAGAATGCCGGGTCCCTCGGTCGGGTCGCGCCGGCGAAGGGGCTGCCTCAGCAGCCGTGGGCCACACGACCCGGAACCCAGGCGGTGCGCCGGGCGAGGCGATGCAGGTCGGAGAGGATCGTCATCCGACGTTGCCTCCTTTCGGCTCGACGGCTCAGGGGTTGAGCTGTTCCTTTGTTGGGCTGTTCGAAATTAAGTCGCCGCAGGCAGACGGGTCAAGGAACCTGCGGCATCGTGCGGGCACTTCGGTGGAAGCTCCGAGTGGAGAAACGAATACCCCCGGGCGATGTGTACGTTCATCCCGCTGCGGGGCATCCCGCTGCCGGGGCCGCCCCGTCCCCCGTGGCGGCGTCCCCCACGGCCGCGCGCCGCAGCGTACGTATCGCCGGGATCGCGAACAGCGCCACGCAGCCCACCAGGCACACGCCCGCCGACACCAGCAGCAGCCGCGCCGGGGAGGCCAGCGCCAGCGCGGGCCCCGCGAGGATCTGACCGAGCGCGATGCCCGACACCGAGCCCGCCAGCTCGTACGCGGAGACCCGGTTGAGGACGGCGGCGGGGGTGTGGGTCTGCACGCTGGTCGCCCACATCACCGACCAGAACGCCATCGCCCCGCCGCCGAGCACGTGCCCCGTCAGCAGCACCGGCAGCCCCGCGTCCAGCGCCACGCACAGCGGCAGGACGGTGTAGAGCGCCATCGCCACCGCCCCGGCGGCCAGTGGCCGCTGCGGGCGCACCCGCAACGCCAGCAGCCCGCCGAGCACCGTCCCGACCCCCAGGAAGGAGACCGCCAGACCGTACGCGTCCGGGCCGAGCCGGGACCCGATCAGCCCCGAGCTGAGCGGCACGAGCGGGCCGAACACCAGCACCCCGTAGACCATCCAGATGAGGATGACCGACCACATCCAGGTGCGCGCCCGGAACTCCTGCCAGCCCTGCCGCAGGTCCCGGCGCAGCGAACTGCCGCGCACGGCGACCGCGACCCCCGGGGCGAGCCGGATGAACCCCAGGCACAGGGCGCTCAGCACGAAGGTGCCCGCGTCGATGGCGTACACCGTCCCGGCGTTGGTCAGCGCGATGAGCACACCGGCGAGGGCGGGCCCGACGAGGTGCGCGAGCGCGTCGGCCACCTTGAGGGTGGCGTTGGCGCGCTGCGGCTCGCGGGCGATCAGCGGGACCATGCCGTTCATCCCCGGCAGGAACATCGCGACGGCCGCACCGCCGAGCCCCGACATGGTCACCAGCAGCCAGAACGGGGGAGTGCCGGTGAAGAACGCGACAGCCAGCACGCCCTGCGTGACGACCCGCACGGCATCCGCGCCGACCATCATCCGGCGCGCCCCGAACCGGTCGGCGAGCACCCCGCCGAACAGCACCAGCGCGACGAACGTCCCCGTCCAGGTGCCCAGGACGAGGCCGACCCCCGATATCCCGTACACGGCCCCGACCGCGAGCGCGGCCGCCACCGGCATCATGGCGTCACCGAGCTGAGAGACGGTGCGGGCGGCGAAGAAGAGCGTGAAGGGCCGGTCCCACAAGGCGGGCCGGCCGGGCTTCGGCCCGCTCTTCAGGGGCAGCTGGTGCCGGTGTCCACGGTGCTGCGCGTTCGGTGAGTTCGTCACCTCCACATACTGGTTCAGACCAATCGGCGAATCCAGGTGTACGGAACGACGTCCCGCGGCTCGGACGCTTCAGCTCCGCCGCAGCAGCCGGCGCAGCCGGGACGGGCGCGCGGGCCTGCCACCGGCCCGCCCCGCCCCGTACCCGCGCGGCTGCCAGTGACCGTCGGGCGACAGCACCGGAGCCTGGCGCTCGGCCTGCGCCTTCACCTCCCAGTGCGCCTCGTGCGAGGTCACCCGGTACGCCTCCTCCCAGGCGGCCAGCGCCGAGGCGACGGCGGTACCGGCCGTGCCCCGGCGGCGCACATGCCGGGCCAGCAGGGCGAACGCGGCGACGGCCACGAGGAGGCCGCAGGTGATCAGCAGCGGCGGCAGGAGGTCGGCCATGCCGCCGAGGCTATGCGCGACGACCCCCGCCCGTCAGCCCTTTGCGGCCGGAGCCTTGCTGAGCCGCCCCGGCCACCACGCCGTCCGCCCGATGTCCCGCACCAGCGCCGGTACGAGCAGCGACCGTACGACCAGCGTGTCCAGCAGCACGCCGAACGCCACGATGAACGCGATCTGGAGCAGGAACGCCAACGGGATCACCCCGAGCGCCGCGAACGTCGCCGCCAGCACCACGCCCGCCGAGGTGATCACCCCGCCGGTCGCGGTCAGACCGCGCCGCACGCCCTCGCGGACGCCGTGCGCGAGGGACTCCTCGCGGACCCGGGACATCAGGAAGATGTTGTAGTCCACGCCGAGCGCGACCAGGAACACGAAGCCGTACAGCGGTACGGACGAGTCCGTGCCGCTCATCCCGAAGACGTGCTGGAAGACGAGTGCCGAAACGCCCAGCGTGGCCACGAAGTTGAGGGCGACCGTCGCCACCAGCAGCAGCGGCATCAGCAGTGAGCGCAGCAGCAGCGCCAGGATGACGAGGATGATCGCGAGCACGACCGGCACGATCAGCACCCGGTCCTGCGCGGCGGTCCGCTGGGTGTCGTACTGCTGCGCCGTGTATCCGCCGACGAGCGTGTCCCCGGCCCCCGGCAGCGCGTGCACCGCGTTCCGCAGCCGGGCCACCGTGTCCTTCGCGGCGTCGCTGTCGGTCGCGTCCTTCAGGGTCGCGTCGATGCGCACCCGGCCGTCCACCACCAGGGGTGCACCGCCCCCGGGCCGCCCGGAGGCGGTCACGGCCGAGGCGTCGGCGACGCCCTCGGTGTCCTCGGCGAGGGCCCGGACGGCCTCGGCCCGCCCGGCGTCCGTGATGATCACGGCGGGGTTGCCGGAGCCGCCGGGGAAGTGCTCGCCCAGGGTGCGCTGGGCGGTCACGGACGGGGCGCCGCCCACGAAGATCTCGTCGAGCGGCACGCCCCGCGAGGTCAGCGTCGGCGCGAACGCCGCACAGGCCAGCAGCCCGGCCAGGCACAGCGCCCACACCCGGCGCGGCGCACGGTCCACGAGCGCGGCCACCTGCTGCCACAGCCCGGAACTCCCGCCCCTGCCCTTGGAGCTGTTCGGCTTGGCGGGCCAGTACGCTGCCCTGCCCAGCAGCGCCAGCACGGCGGGAAGGAAGGTCAGCGCGCTCAGCACCGCGCACACGATGCCGATCGCCCCGACCGGGCCCAGCGCGCGGTTGTTGGTGAGGTCGCTGAGCAGCAGCGCGAGCAGCCCGAGCGCGACGGTCGCCGCACTGGCCGTCACCGGTCCCACTGTCTGCCGCCAGGCGGCCCGTACGGCGGTGAAACGGTCGGCCCCGCCCGCGAGTTCCTCCCGGAAGCGGGCGGTGAGCAGCAGCGCGTAGTCGGTCGCCGCCCCGATCACCAGGATCGACAGGATGCCCTGCACCTGCCCGTCGACGCGTACGACGTCGTGATCGGCCAGGACGTACACGATCGCGCTCGCCAGCCCCAGCGCGAACACCGCGCCCACGATGATCACGAACGGCAGCAGCACACTGCGGTACACCAGCAGCAGGATCAGCAGGACGGCCGCGAGCGCGACCCCGAGCAGCAGCCCGTCGATCCCGGCGAAGGCATCCTTGAGGTCGGCCTGACTGGCGGCCGGACCCGCCAACTCGACCTTGGTTCCCGCCACTTGCCCGGCGGCCTTCTTCACGCGCTCCAGCGTCGGGGCGAGTTCGTCGCCGAGGTCGGGGCGCAGCTGTACGACGCCCTGGAGTGCCTTTCCGTCCTTCGACGGCAGAGCGGGCGAGGTGCGTCCGACGAGGCCGGGGGAGCCGTTGAGCGAGGCCAGCGCGCGGCTCGCGGCGCTCTGCTGCTCCGCCCCCAACTCACCTCCCCCTGTGCCCTGTTGGGTCCAGATGACGATGGCGGGCAGGGTCTCGTCCTGCCGGAAGGCCTTCTGGGCCTCGATCGCACGGGTCGACTCCGCGTTCTGCGGGAGGAAGGCGGCCTGGTCGTTGGTGGCGACCTGGCCCAGCTTCCCGGCGTACGGGCCGAGCATGCCGCCGACGCCCAGCCAGACGATCAGCAGGACCAGCGGAACCAGCCGGCGGGCGGTGCGGGCGGAGGTGGACATCGTGCTCCCGGTGCCAAGTGATCAGGGCTTCTGGCCGGGAGCCTGCTGCCCCCGTCTCCACCCCGTGTCTCCATATATCTCAAGCAGAAACAATCTCAATGATTGAAATATATGGCCCGGGGGTGCGATCCGCAGGGCTTTCAGCGGCGCGGCGCGCGGACCGCGCCGAGTTCGCCGTTGAGGTCCGTGAGGAAGCGCAGGACGAGGGCGAGTTCTTCGTCGTCGAAGCGGGAGCGGGTGTTCTCGGTGGCCTCGGCGAGGGGCAGGAAATGGCTGCGGGCCGTCGACCGGGCGCTCGGCTCGTAGTGCACGTGCACCACCCGGCGGTCGGCGCTCTCCCGTGAGCGCCGGATGTGCCCGGCGCCCTCCAGCCGGTCCAGACAGGCGGTGACCGCGCCCGAGGTCAGCCCCAGGTGTTCGCGGAGCAGGCCCGGGGTGAGCGGGGTCGCGGAGTCCAGGATCGCGGCCAGCGCCTGGACGTCGGTGGCGTGCAGGCCCTGGCGGGCGGCGAAGCCGTGGACGAGCCGGTTGATCTCCCCGTTCATGCGGCGCAGTTGGACGGCGAACGCCTGGAGCGAGGCGCCGGGTCCCGCTCCGTCCGGCGCGCCCGTGTCCGGCCCCGCCGGGTCGGAGGCGGAGGGGGACGTGTCTCGCTCGTCTGTACTGGCCACGGGGTCACCTTATAGAGCCGTGAAATTCCGGCAGGACCCTTGCAGAGCGCATACATCGGGGCCAGGATGACCACGCTCGTCTTGTCTAGACCTCTCTCCCCCACTTCCTGGACTGGAGCACTCCCGATGCCTTCGGCGCAACCCACCCGACGCACCTTCGTCACCGGCACGGCAGCCCTCGCGGCGGCCGCCGCGCTCACTCCCGCCGTGGCGGGCGCGGCCCACGCCGGGAGTGCCGGTCAACCGGCCGACGCGGGGCGGCCGTTGACCGTACCCGGCCTCCAGCAGTGGACGCCCGGTCGCGGCTCCTACCGCTTCGGCACGGGCAGCCGTATCGTCCTCGACCGGGGCCGGCGCGCTCAACTGGCCGCCACCGCAGCCCTGTTCGCCGACGACCTGCACACCCTGACGGGCCGTCGGGTCGCCGTGGTCACCGGGCAGGCGCGGGCCGGTGACCTGTCGCTGACGCTGCGCGACGACAAGAACCCGGTGACCCGCGACGAGGGGTACACCCTTGTCTCCGGATCTGTCATGAACCTGTCCGCCGCAAGCGTGACCGGCGTCTTCCGGGGCACCCGCACCCTGCTCCAGCTGCTGCACCAGTCGCCCGTCGTCGCGGGCGGCACCGCCGTGGACTGGCCGCTCAAGCCCTACCGGGGGCTGATGGTCGACAACGGCCGCAAGTACTTCACGCCCGAGTGGCTCAAAGCCACCGTCCGCAACATGGCGTACATGCAGCTCAACACCCTGCACCTGCACCTCACCGACAGCGAGGGCTTCCGGATCGAGTCCAGCTCGCACCCCGAAGTCGTCTCCCGGGACGGCTTCCTGACGAAGCGTGAGATCCAGGACCTGATCGCCTTCGCGCAGCAGCACCACATCGAGATCATCCCCGAGATCGACGTCCCCGGGCACATGACCCAGGTGCTCTCCGTCCACCCCGAGCTGGGCCTGCCCGGCTCCAGGACCACGCTCGACCTGAGCAAGGACGCCGTCTACGCCTTCGTACGGGACCTGCTGGAGGAGTACCTGCCCCTCTTCCCCGGCCGCTACTGGATGCTCGGCGGCGACGAGGCCGACGCGGTGCGCAACAACGCCGCCTACATCGCGTACGCCAAGGCGCACTACCTCCCCACCGGCGGCGACCCGGCCAAGATCACCGGCAACGACTGCGTCTTCGGCTTCCTGAACTGGGCCAACGACATCGTCCGCCGCCACGGCAAGACCATGCGCATGTGGAACGACGGCCTCAACGGCATCACCACCGCCGTCGTCAAACCCTCGAACACCATCAACGTCGACTTCTGGACCTCGCGCGGCGCCGACCCCACCTGGCTCGTCGACCAGGGCTTCACCGTCATGAACGGCGGCAGCCCGCCCACCTACTACGCGGCCGGCGGCGGCTGGGACTACCGCAAGGACACCCCCTGGACGTACGAGAACTGGCAGGTCGACGCCTTCCTCAACTGGGGCCCGGACAGCGAGACCCCCTCCCCGTACCGCACGATCACCGGCGCCGCCAACCAGGGCACCGCCATGCACATCTGGTGCGACATCGGCGCCCCGGAGACCGAGGAGCACATCTCGGAGTGCACCGCCCGGCTCACCCACATCGTCGCCCAGGCGGGCTGGGGCTCGCCCAGGCCCGCCCCCGACTACCCGGCGTTCGTCCGCGCCCTCCAGCAGGTCGGCGACGCACCCGGCGGACGCGCCACCGCCGACCTCGCGATGGGCCGCCCGGTCCGCGCGACCTCCGGCCCGAACCCGGCGGCGGCGGTCGACGACGACCCTTCCACGGGCTGGAGCAGCGGCCCCGTGACCGGCGGGGCGACCGCGCTCACCGTCGACCTCGGCAGCCCGGTCGCCCTGGACCGGGCGGCCGTCCAGTGGGGCGTGCGCTTCGCGACCGCGTACCGGCTGGAGGTCTCCCCCGACGGCCGACGCTGGTACGCACTGGCCTCGACCGGCGCGGGCAAGGGCGGCACCACGCCCTACCGGAGGGCGACCACCCCGCAGGACCTGATCGACTTCGACCCGAGGGCGGTCGGCATCGAGGAGTTCGAGCGGCTGGAGGGGGTCGGCCGGTACGTCCGGCTGGTCGTGGAGAGCGCGAAGCCGGAGGGCGTGGACGTGATGTCGCTGCGGCTGTTCGGGGCGCCTCGGAGGTAAGGCGCGGAGGGGCCCGCAGGCCCGCGCGGCCTGTGGGCCCCCTCGTCGAGACCCGAGGGGGCCCGCCCAAGTACCCCCGGAATCGTGACCTTTGGCCGGGATTCAGGCCCTTCGTCCCTGCCCCCGCACGCCCCCTCCGTACCAGCATGGAGGCATGGAAACCCTCCCGGTGATCACCGCAGTCGACGGATCGGACCACAGCCTCAAGGCCCTCGAATGGGCCCTGGCGGCAGCCCGCGCACGCGGTGCGGAGCTGCTGGTCGTTCATGTCAGGACCGATCACACCAAGGCGTTTCCGATGCTCGGCTCCGTGCCCCTGCTGCCTCCGGCAGAAGCGGAAGCAGAAGTCCCGGTGTTCGCCGGGGTGCGGGAGCTGCTGGCGGGCCGCGAGAACCTGCCGCCAGTGCGGTACGAGACCGTCGACGGCAGCCCCGCCGCCGCACTGGTCGAGCTCAGCACACGGGCGCAGCTGCTCGTCCTCGGCTCGCGCGGGCGCGGCGGCTTCACCAGCCTGCTCCTCGGGTCGGTCAGCCGTGCCGGCACCGCGCGGGCGGCCTGCCCGGTCGTCGTCGTACCGCCCACGGCGCAGGGCGAGGGGCTCGGTCCTGTGGTGCTGGGGCTCGCGCCGGACGAGACCAGCGACGTCGTCCTGGAGTTCGCCTTCGAGGAGGCGCGGCGTCGCGGCGCCCCGCTGCGGATCGTCACCACCTACCCCGTTCCGCTCTCCACGCTCGCCCTCGCGGGCGGGTACGGCAACGGCACGGACGCCGTGCACGCCTCGGAGGGCCCGAGCATCGAGGCCGACCTCGGACGCGCCCAGGAACACCGGCTGCGGCCCTTCGTCGCGCGCTACCCGCAGGTCACGGTCGAGCGGGTGATCGCCGCGTCCGACGCGGCGGGCCGCCTCGTCACGGCCTCGCGGAACGCCGGGCTGCTCGTGGTGGGCAGGCACCGGCGGCGACTGAGCGCCGACTCCCTCCTGCTCGGCTCGGCGGCCAACGCCGTCCTGCTGCACGCGCACTGCCCGGTGGCCGTGGTGCCGCCCAGGCCCGCCGCCTGACCGGCAGCCCGACCGGCCCCGCTATCCCGGCGCGTCCACGGCCCCCACCGCGTCCAGGTCACGCACCGCCACCGCCGTGCGCCCGATGATCGCGTCGCAGATCGCGTCCGGCTGGTAGCGCGGCTGGATCGGATTGCGGCCCCGCGTCGTGAGCCAGATGTAGAGCGGGTACAGGCTCTGCCTGCGGTACGCCAGCCACGCCGCGTCCGGCGTCGGCGCGACGCCGCCCGCCTTCGCCAGGTGCTCCAGGTACAGGGCGAGCAGGTCCCGCTCCCAGGCACGCCGGTCCGCCACGGCCAGCCCCGAGGTGATCAGGTACGCGACGTCGCAGGCCCAGCTGCCGCGCATCATCACCTGCCAGTCGACGAAGCCCATGCGCCCGTCGGCGGTGCGGTACGTGTTGCCGATGTGCGCGTCCCCGTGCAGCAGCGTCTGCGGGCCCTCGGCGGCCTGCTCCAGGGAGCGGCGCAACGCGGTGTACAGGACGTCCGGCGCGGGACCGGGATCCGTCGGCAGCACGGGGGCCGACCTGCGCATGCCGACCCGGGAGCGCGCGTTCATGCCGATGAGCCGGTCGAGATTGGCGAAATGGACGTCCGGGGTCTTCAGGTACCCGTGACGGGACAGTTCCGGCGACGCCCACATCCGGCCGTGCCGCAGCGCCGTCTCCACCAGCAGCCCCTCCACCTCGGCGCGGGTGAACGGCGCCGTGGGATCGAGGAACACCGCGCCCTTGCTGTCCGCCACGTCCTCCACCAGCACCACGCTGCGCCCCGTCCCCGGATGGGCGGCGCCGTGAAAGCCCCGGGGCGCCTCGATGTCCAGGGCGGGCCGGATCTCGTTGTAGAAGGCGGGTTCCTGGACGAGGACGTCGGCCAGGTGCAGGGTGAGCCGTTGCAGCACCCCGGCGGTGGTCTTCGCGAACACCCGGCCCGGCAGCCCGGCCGCGACACCGGCCTCGTTGTACGTCACCGCGATCCGGAACCGCGACGAGGTGCCGCTGCTCACCGGCGTCACCTCGCACCCGGTCACCGCCGCACCCGGACTCCCGGCGCACAGCACGGCCGTCAGCCACACCGGGTTCACTTCCTGGGGACGTACCGGCACGTCACCCGCCCGCCGGGCGGGAACCGTGCGCACGGCCTCACCGGCGGCGGCCGCCCCGATCCGTACCAGATTCTCCAGAATCTCCCGCGCGGCGTTCTTGGCCATGTCCCACCCCTGTCCGTTGGACGTGCTGGACGTGACCGTCAGTCAATACGTCACGTGCGCCGTGCGGAAGAAGGCGTACGGAGGTGGGAGACGCCGTTCCGCTGCCCGCCCGGCGGGCTACTGCGCCCCGCCCTGGCCCGCGCTGCCGATCGGGCCGACCGTGACGGGCTTGCCCGAACCGTCCGTGACGGGCAGCGAGGCCGCGCCCGGCCAGCGGAGGGTGACCGAGGTCGTCTCGTCCGGCGGGGTCACCACCAGGCCGGTAATGCGGACGCCCGTGCCGCCGGTGTCGTTGGTCGGGTAGTGGATGCCGAAGTACGTCGACTCGCCGCTCTTGAGGGTGCCAGGGACGACCGGCTCGCCGGTGCGCTTGGCGGACAGCGTGCCCTCCTTCGTCTTCAGGTCGACGCCCGCGAACCCGGAGATCGCGCAGGTGCTGCCGCCGGTGTTCTTCAGCTCCACAGCGACCGTCTTGTCCTTGTCGCCGCCGACGGTGGCGTCCGTCGCGGTGATCTTCAGCCCGCTGGTGCGGCACTTGGCGACCTTGCCGCCGGTGTTGGAACCGGATCCGCTGCCGCCGGTGGTGCTCTTGCCCGCCGAACCACTGGAGCCCTTGCCCGGCACGGCGCCGCCCGCGTCCGCCGAATCCCCGCCCGCCGTCTCCCCGCCCGTCGACGCGCTGCCCGCCGACGACGCGGGCGACGACGACGGACTGCCCTGCGCCGCGCCGCCGTCGTTCTGGCAGGCGGTGAGCGAGAGACCGGCGACGACCGCGAGGGTGGCGAAGGTGAGCTGGTGAACGCGCATGGTTTCTTCCTCAGCATGGGTGGGCAGTGCCTGCCGCTCTGTGCGTCCGAGCGGCGTTTGTGATCACAAGGAGTCGCCCCGCCCGGTGAATCGTTCCGCCCGACCCGCCCCTCATACACAGCTGTTACAGGCCCGGCCGGGCCGGGACAGACCCGTGACACGAAGGATCTTGACCACAACCGCCCCCGCCGTGCTCCGCCGCACCGCCCGGCGGTTAGTTTGTGAGGCGGAAGTCAGGTTCAGGTATCCATGAGGACGACGGGTTCAGGTACCGGTGAGGACGAGAGGTCGGCCAAGTGACACTGCGCGGAGGTGACCCTGCCGAGATCGGTGGCTATCGGCTGGAGGCGCGCCTGGGCGCGGGCGGCATGGGCACGGTCTTTCTCGGGCGCACGGATTCGGGCCGCCCCGTCGCGATCAAGCTGATCCACCAGCAGTTCGCGGCCGACGAGGAGTTCCGCATCCGCTTCCGCCAGGAGGTGGCGGCGGCCCGCCGGGTGAGCGGGGCGTTCACCGCGGCCGTCGTCGACGCCGCCCCGGAGGCCGACCAGCCGTGGATGGCGACGACGTACATCGAGGGGCAGACCCTCGCCCAGCGCATCACCGCGCACGGCCCGCTCTCCGGTCCCGAACTGCGCACGCTCGCCGTCGGCCTGACGGAGGCGCTGCGCGACATCCACCGCGCGGGCGTCGTCCACCGCGACCTCAAGCCCTCCAACGTCGTGCTCTCCCCGGAGGGCCCGCGCGTCATCGACTTCGGCATCTCGCGCGCCGCCGACCAGCAGACGCTGACCATGACCGGCCGCGTCATCGGCACCCCGCCGTTCATGTCGCCCGAGCAGTTGCAGGCCCCGCGCGGCGTGGGCCCCCGCTCGGACGTGTTCTCGCTCGGCACCCTGCTGGTGTACGCGGCCACCGGCCAGGGCCCCTTCGACGCCGACAGCCCGTACATGACGGCCTACCAGGTCGTCCACGAGGAACCGGCGCTCGACTCCGTCCCCGCCCTGCTGCGCACCGTCGTCGAACCCTGTCTGGCGAAGGAGCCCGAGGGCCGCCCCACCGCCGACGAACTCCTCGTACGCCTGCGGGACCTGCCCTGCGACCTGGGCTCGCGCACGACTCCCACCGCCCTCACCCGCACCCGCGACACCGAGACCCAGCACCACCCGGCCCCGGGCCCCGACAAGCCCGCGGCCGGACGGCTGCGCCGCCGCTGGCGGTCCGTGCTCGCGGCGGCGGTCGCCGTGGCGGCGGTCGGCGGCGGCATCGCCGCGGTGACCTCCGACGGCCTCGGCAGCAAGACCGACCCCACCGACGACGGCCGCAGCCACAGCGTCGCCGCCCCCGCCGCCCCGCTCCCCAAGGGCTTCACCCCCTGGCACACCACCGTGCGGGGCGGCCGCAAGGACATCCCCGACGAACTGCGCTGCCTCACCCGCGGCGACGCCCTGTTCTGCGGAGGCGGCGGCGTCCTGGCGACCCGCCTCAAGCCCTCCGACGGCACCCGCGTCTGGACGCGCACCAGCCCCGGCGTCCCCGTCCAGGGCATGCACCTGGTCGGCGCCACCGACAACACGGTGCTGGGCTACCGGATCAGCGACCGCCACCCCCGGGGCGAAGTCGTCGCCCTCGACGCCGCGCAGGGCCGCGAACTGTGGGCCGAGCCCTCCGGCGCCCAGTCCATGGCCGTCACGGGCCGCTCGCGCGACGCCGTGGTGCTGGGCTCCACCGTGGTCATGGTCGACGCATCCAACTCCCTGCTGGAGGCCCGCGACGCACACAGCGGCAAGGTCGCCTGGCGGATGCCGTTCCCCGCACGCACGCAATGCTCGCCGGTCCCGGCGGGGGAGCGCCTGTACGCGATGTGCGCGCCCACCGCCGAGATCGACGCCACCGAGGTGCGCCACCCCACCCTGCGCCCCCTCGACCGCGCCACCGGCACCCCGGGGAGCCCGGTCGCCGTCCGGGGCCCCGCCGTGCCGATGGGCGTCGCCGACGGCCGCCTGGTCCTCCTCCAGGTCCACATGCGGGGCCCGGCCCCGGCGGGGTACGAAGGGGTGGCCCGCCTCGACCCGGCGACGCGCCAGGTGACGTACAGCCGTCTGCCGAAACCCGTCGAGGGCACCCCGGGAATGGCCGACGGCACGGTGTACGTCAGCGGGCAGACCGGCCGGGTCACGGCGCTGGACCCCCTGACGGGCCGCCAGAAGTGGAGCCGCCAGACCAGCGTCGAAGGGGCGTCCGGCCCCGTCCCCGGCCCCGGCGCGCTGTACTTCAGCTCCGCCACGGGCCGCGTGGTCGCCCTCAGCCCGCGCGACGGCACCCCGCTGTGGACCACCGACCCGCAGGCCGACGGCTTCACCGGCGAACAGGGCGCCAGCCCCCGGGTGACCGTCGCGGGACGCGCCCTGGTGGTGGCCGCCGCCAAGAACACCCTCTTCGCCTTCGACACCCGCAAACCCCCGAACACGGGCTGACCGAAGCCCCCGCACACGGGCCGACCGGCCCGGCGGCTCAGGCCACCGGCACGTGACGGCCCGGCTCGATCGTTCAGGCCGCCAGCGTGACCGGCAGCCCCTCCACCCGCGCCGCCGCCGTGCGCCACGCCTCGGTCACCGCCGCGTGGGCGTGCGCGGTACGGGCCGCCAGGTCCCCGGTCGGGCGGATCGGGGCACCGAGGTGGACGTGCAGCCGGGGCCGCCGCAGCGGAGCCGTGGCCAGCCCCGCGAGCTGCTTGGCCACGCTGCCGGACGTGATCCGCCGGGCCCCGGCCTGCCCCAGCGGCACCACGGGCGCCCCGGTGCGCTCCGCGAGCCGGGCCAGCCCGCTGCGGAAGGCCCCCGGCGCGGCCTCGCCCGCGTCCGGACGGTCCGGGATGCCGCCCTCCCCGTAGATCAGCACCACCCGGCCCTCGGCCAGCGCGTCGGCCGCCAGGTCCAGCGCGTCCGCCGCCCGCCGCGAACGCCGGTGCACGGGAATGTGCCCGCCCTCCTCCAGGACCCGGCCCAGCACCGGTACCCGCCACAGCCCGGCCGCCGCCATCACCGTGGGCCGCACCCCCAGCCCGTGGAGCGCGGCCAGCACGAGCGCGGGGTCGGCCAGCGAGGTGTGGTTGGCCGCCACGATGCTCCCCGGCACCACCTCGGCCCCGGCGTCGGCACTGACGGACAACCGCCCGGCCCAGGGCACCAGAACACCGGCAAGACGGCTGAGCATCACAGAACCTCCAGGTCAACGGCGCGGGACGATGACCTCATCCTGATCGCCGCGACAAACCCGGACGTGAGTACCCGTACTCAACTTCCCCTGTGCGCAGGGAGCCCGGCACCCGCCCATGACCTCACCAGCCCATGCCCTCACCAGTCCGTGCCCTCACCCGCCCCCGCCCGCACCCGCCGCGCGGCGGTCGGCTAGAAAGACCGTCGGCACGCACGTGGGCCCGGACGCCGCCGCACCGGCACCCGGACCCCGGCGCGCCCGCCGAGAACCACACCCGGAGGTCCGACCGCCCATGCCCACCGCCCAAGCCCCCTGGCTGCTGCTCGCCGTCTTCTCCGGCGCCCTGATCTCCCTGCAGGCCCGCATCACCGGGGGACTGGCCGCCGGGCTCGGCGGGGACGGGTTCGCCGCCGCCACGATCTCCTTCGGCTCCGGCTGCCTGGTCCTGGCCCTCGGGCTGCTCGCGGTACGCACCGCCCGGCGCGGGGTCGGCCGGGTCGTCGCGGAGGTCCGTGCCCGGCGGCTGCGCCCCTGGCAGGTGCTCGGCGGCTTCGGCGGGGCGGCCTTCGTCCTCACCCAGGGGCTGACGGTCGGGGTGCTCGGGGTGGCGCTGTTCAGCGTGGCGATCGTCGCGGGGCAGGTCGCGGGCGGACTGCTCTTCGACCGGATGGGCCTCGGCCCGGCCGGACCGCAGCGGCCCACCCGGCGCCGGGTGGTCGGCGCGCTGCTCGTGCTGGCGGCCGTCGTGCTGTCGGTGGCCGACAAGCTGGGCGGCGACCTGCCGTACGCGGCGCTCGCGCTGCCGCTGGTGGCCGGGGTGTGCGTGAGCTGGCAGCAGGCGGTCAACGGGCACGTGCGCAACGCCTCCGGGTCCGCGTACACGGGCACGTTCTTCAACTTCGTCGCCGGTACGGGCGCCCTGCTCGTCGTCCTGCTGGTGCACGCCGCCCTGACGGGCCTCCCGGACCGGCTGCCGACCGAGCCGTACCTCTACCTCGGCGGGCTGGTCGGGATCGCGTTCATCTCCATCGCCGTCGCCACCGTGCAGAAGCTGGGAGTGCTGCTGCTCGGGCTGTGCACGATCACCGGCCAGCTGGTCGGCTCCCTCGCACTCGACCTGCTGCTGCCGCACGGGGGCGCCGAGGTCACCGCGGCCACCGTCGCGGGCATCGTGCTGGCCCTGGTCGCCGTCACGATCGCCGCGCTCGCCGGCGGCGGCACCAGCAAGGTCGTCCGGCGCGGCGCGCCCGCACCGGCCGAGACCGCCGCGAACCCGGCGGCCGTCGCCGACACGGAGGGCGAGGCTACGACAGCCTCCGAGCGGCCTCGACGTCGTCCACGAGGTTGAGATAGCCGTCGGCCCGCGAGATCTCGAACAGACGGAACACCGAGGGCGAGAGCGGACCGGCGATCGCCAGCCTGCCGCCACGTTTCTCCAGCGTCCGGTGCGCCGTCAGCAGGGCGTGCAGCACGGACGAGTCGGCGAACGTCACCGTCGCCAGTTCCACGATCACCAGCGGGTCGTCGCCCGACGTCGCCCGCTGCAACCGTTCGGCGAAGTCCTCGGAGTTGTCCCAGTCCAGGTCGCCGGTGGCGGTGACCACGGGCACCGGCGCGGGCGACGGCACGGATCCGTCCGTCCCCGACGCGCCGCGGTCCGTCCTGCGCGCGGCGTGCTCGTCGTTCGGGGAAGTGCTCTGCTCCATGAGGAGAGAATACGACCCCCCACCCGTCGCCTCCGCGTGACCTCGACCGCAGGGCGGCGACGGCCCGGCGAACCGAACACCTCTGCGCAGAAGGAGAAATGAGCATCGAGATACACCCGATCGTGTGATCATCCCATCCTGTTTTGCGGGTACTGGTGCATGGGAAGCTGATGCGGCCGGTGCAGTGACATCTGCACCCGAAGGCGCGTGCCGCCCGAGCGCGGGCGGGTCACGGTGAACACCTCGGCCAGCCCCGCGACCAACGGTCGGCCGAAGCCGTCCGGCACCGGATGACACCCGGCGGACGCCCCCGTCGCGGGAGGGCCGTCGGCCGTGGTCACCGTCAGATCGAACGCGTGCGGGAACAGGGAGGCTTTGAGGAGTGCGATCCGGCCGCCGTGGTGCAGGGAGTTGCCCACCAGTTCCGACACCACCAGCAGGATGTCGTCGCGGGTACGCGCGTCGCATACCAGGGGCCGCTGGGCCAGCAGTGCGGTGACGGCCCCGCGCGCCTCAGCGGCGCTGGCGGGCCGCCCCACCACTGTCGAATCGAAGTGCAGCAGCGCCATCTGGACCGGCCCCTCGTTACGTCAGTTGATGTGACTTATTGCTTCGTTGCCCTGGGGCTGCCGAGAGATGCGGCGGCCCGACCAGGCTCACCCCGGAGGGGGACCGCGCGAATGCCTGCGCGAATGGTTATGAACGTACGAGAAGGAACGAGCGACCCGATGCCGGGCGAAGGCGACCCCACCTACACCCTGAGCATCACCATGGGTGCGGGCTGCTGCACCATACGCCTCACGGGCAGTGTCGACTGGCAGTCCGCGCCCACACTCCAACTCGCGCTCATCCAGGCGGCCCTCGCGGTGAGCGGTTCGGTACGCGTCGACCTGAGCGGCCTGGTGTTCGCCGACTCCTCGTTCCTGCACCTGCTGCTCGACATGCAGCGGCACTGCCGGGCCCGCGGCACGTCCATGGGGATCGGCAACCGGCTCCAGCCGGTGGTGAAGCGCCTCTTCGACCTCACCGGCGCCCGCTGCTACTTCGACTTCGTCGACCAGGAACTCCCCGACCGCACCGCCGTGGCGGACCCCCGGACCGGCTGACCGGCCGACGGGTCTCAGCTCAGCGGCAGCCGTACGGTCACGGTCTTGCCGGAACCCCCGGCGTGCATCCGCACCTCGGTCTCCGAGGCGACCGTCTGCACCAGCGCCCAGCCGAAGCCCCCCGGGTCCGTCCGCTCCCCGAAGTGCGCGACCGGGGGCAGCGCGCTGCGGTCGTCGGCCTCCACGAGCAGGTGCCCGGCCTCGATGCGGGCCGCGAACCGGGTGAGCCCGCCGCCGTGCCGGTGCGCGTTGCTGACCAGCTCCGAGCAGGCCAGCAGCGCGTCCTGCAACCGCGTCTGGAAGGACGCCCCGACCGGCCCCGGCGTGCGCCCGGCGGCCCAGGCCGTCATCAACTTCCGTACCTGCTCGCGCGCCTGTGCCGCCCGCAGGTCCCGCGCGGACTCAAGGTGCATGACGACGGCAAGGCCATCGTCGTGTGCGTCGGACATCCCGACGGTCCTTCCCCACATCACTCGCAGCCAGTGGCATTCCCGTCGGCCCGCGCACTCCCTTCCGCGCTCACGGGGGCCTCGACGTTCCCTGCATGGTCTCAGAGTCCGCCTCCGGTTGGGCAACGGGCCGCCCACCAGGGGCCGCCGCACACCGGGCGCCGCCGCGGAAATCCGCCACGACGTCCGCTGAGAGACTGTGCTCCCGAACAATGACGAAGGAGCACGCATGGACGCCATGGCCCTGGGCGACCTGATCGACGTCGTCCGCAGCCCGGCGTTGCGCCTGCTGGCCGTGCCGGGCGACGCCGCCGTGCGGATCAGCGACGTCCTGCTGTACGACGCCCACGCCCCCCTCCCGCACACCCCCGGCGCCCTGCTCCTGGCCGTCGGCGTGCGGGCGGGGGAGGCCGGTGGGCTCGTCCGGGAGGCGGCCGCCGCCGGAATGGCCGGGGTCCTGGTGCGCGGTGCCCAGGACGCGCCGGTCGCCGAGGCCGAGACGTACGGCCTGGCCCTGCTGTCCGTCGAGGAGGGGGCGGCCTGGCACCATGTGCACCTCACCCTGGCCTCGGCGATCGAGGCGCGGCCCGCGCGCGGCGACGGCCTCGCCGACCTGTTCGCCCTGGCCGGGGCCATCGCGGCCGCGACCGGCGGGGCCACCAGCCTGGAGGACCCGCACCAGCGCATCCTGGCGTACTCCACCGTCCCCGGGCAGCCCGTCGACGAGGACCGCAGGCAGGGTATCCTCGGCCTCCAGGTCCCCGACGGCCTGGGGAACACCGCCCAGTACCGGGCGGTGTTCGCGGCGCCCGGACCCGTACGGCTGCCGCCGCTGACCGACGACGACCTGCCGAGGCTCGCCGTCGCGGTACGGGCCGGGGACGAGCCGCTCGGTTCCATCTGGGTGGTGGACAGCGGCTCCCTGGCCGCCGACGCCGAGAACACCCTCACCCAGGGCGCGTCCACCGCGGCCCTGCTCCTGCTGCGCGCCCGCGCCGCCCAGGAGCTGGCCCGCCACCGCGACACCGATCTGCTGCGCAGGCTGCTCGACGGCACCGCCGACCCGGCCGCCGCGGCCCGGCAGCTGGGCGCGGGCCCGGTCCGGGTGGCCGCGTTCGCGCCGGCCGGCGCGGGCAGCGCCCCGGACTCCGAGTGGACCTCGCTGCGGCTGCTGGACGTCGTACGCCTCCAGTGCGAGGCCCGCAGCGGGCGGCACGCCTGCGTCCTCGTGGACGGCGTGGTGTACGCCGTGCTGGCCGCGCCCGGCGACGCCGCGCAGCACCGGCGGCTCGCCGAGGACATCGTGCGCCGTGCGGGAGGGGCCCTGCGGGTTCCGGTACGGGCGGCGCTCGGCGGCGTGGTGGCCGACCCCGGCGCCGTACCGGACTCGCGCGCGGACGCCGACCTGGTGCTGCGGCTGCTCCACGACGGGCTGCCGGTCGCCACGGTCGAGGAGGTGCGCGCCCGGGTGACGCTGCTCCGGCTCGCCGGGGTGCTGCGCGAGGACGCCCGGCTCCAGGTGGGTGTCTGGCAGCGGATGGTCGCCGCGGACGCCGACCAGGGCACCGAGTACGCCCGCACCCTGGCGGCCTGGCTGGACGCGGGCTGCGACGTGGCACGGGCGTCGAAGGAACTCTCCGTGCACCCCAACACCTGCCGCTACCGCCTCAAGCAGGCCGGGAAGCAGTTCGGCGTCGACCTCCAGGACCCCGACGAGCGGCTCGTGCTGTGGCTGCACCTGCGCACCCTGGGAGACGGACGAGACGGACGCACCGCACCTAGCGCGTGATCCACTCCCGGGACACGGTGACCGCCTCCAGCACCTCGGGCAGCGGATCGACCCCCAGGCCGGGCCCCTGCGGGACGGCCAGGTGGCCCTCCTCCAGCACGAACGGCTCCGTGAGGTCGGCGGCGAAGTAACGGTCGGAGGCGGAGGTGTCGCCGGGCAGGGTGCAGCCGGGGAGCGCGGCGAAGGCCACGTTGGCGGCCCGCCCGATGCCGGTCTCCAGCATGCCGCCGCACCAGACGGCGACACCGTGCGCCCGGGCCAGGTCGTGGATGCGGCGGGCCTCCAGATAGCCGCCGACCCGCCCCGGCTTGATGTTGATCACCCGGCAGGAGCCCAGTTGGATCGCCGCAGCCGCGTCGGCCGCCGACTCGATGGACTCGTCCAGGCACAGCGGAGTGCGCAACTGCCGCGCCAGCGCGGCGTGCTGGACCAGGTCGTCGTGGGACAGCGGCTGCTCGATCAGCTGGAGGTCGAAGTCGTCGAGCCGGGCGAGGTGGCGGGCGTCGGCCAGGGTGTACGCCGCGTTCGCGTCGACCTGGAGCGCCAGGCCGTCCCCGAACCGTTCGCGGACCGCCCGCACGGGCTCGACGTCCCAGCCGGGCTCGATCTTCAGCTTGATCCGTACGTATCCGTCGGCGACGTATCCCGCGACGGCGTCCAGGAGTTCCGGCACCGAGTCCGCGATGCCGACCGACACCCCGCACGCCACCCGGTCCCGCTCCGCCCCGAAGAAGGACGCGAAGGACTCGCCGGTCGTACGGAGCTGGGCGTCCAGCACCGCCGTCTCCAGCGCGGACTTGGCCAGCCGGTGCCCGGTGAACGGCCGCACCGCCCGCCCCACGGCCTCGGCGTCCACGGCGCCCCGGGGCAGGGCGGGTATCAGGAAGCGGCGCAGGACGTCCTGGGCCCCGTCGGTGTACTGGGAGCAGTAGCGCGGCTCGGACATCGCCCCGCACTCCGCCCAGCCCTCGGCGTCGGCGGTCACGACGCGCACGAGCAGCACGTCACGGGTGCTCTCGACGCCGAAGGAGGTGCGGAAGGGGGTGACGAGGGGCATGGCGATGCGGCGCAGTTCAATTCCGGTGATGTCCACCTGCGAAGAGTAGGAGCGCGGAATCCCCGCATTCTTTGGCCGGTGAAAAGAATGCGGGGCCCGCCTTTTGGCCACCCGGCCAAAGCCGTCCGGGCCGCTCGGCCGAAGCCGCGGGGGCCGCCCGACGTGGAGCCGGGCGGCCCGCAGGGTCTACGGCAGCCGGTAGTCCGCGTTCAGCACCGCCCCCTTCTGCGGCTGGTTCTGGTCGTAGCCGCGCGCGTCGCACTGGAGGCCGCCCACGACGCAGTGCTCGACCAGGGCCTTCAGCGTCCGCTCCTCCCACGCGTTGAAGAAGTCGTAGTGGAAGGAGTAGCCACGCCCGCTGGCCAGCCGCACCCTGCTCATGTCGCCGTTGACCGGCCACGCCATCTTGAACTCGATCATCGGCAGGGCCACCGGGTGGGAGGCCGGGCACATGTTGTCGTTGGTGCCGGGCTTCACGACCGGGTACGCCATGTGACTCTTGTGGTCGGGCGTGTCGAGGTACTTCCCGTCCCAGCAACTGGGCGCCTGCATCCGCAGGTTGAGCTGCACGTCGGGCCGCTGCGGACAGCTCGCGGGGATGTCGGTGTTGAAGAAGCTGTCACCGCACTCCCACCCCTCGACGAAGCCCTTGTGGGCGCGGAACTCCGCGGCGGACTGCATCGGGTTGCCGACCACGAAGCGCAGTCCCTTGGGGAAGGGGCGCACGCTGGTGTAGTCGGTGACGCCCGACTTGTAGTAGATGGTCTGCGGGCCGACCGGAAGGATCTTCTGGTCGCCGTTGTACAGCGAGGGCATCCAGTACGCGGACGCGTCGGCCGGGGCCTTGCAGGTGGTGTTCCCGCCGTAGAGGCTCGCGGTCGTACTGGCCGCGTTCGTGGACGTGTTGCCCATGAACGTGTGGTCGTGGGACTTGCCGAACTGCCCCGGGTAGACGATCGGGTCGTCCGGCGCGGTGTGCGTGACCGAGCAGTTGGCCTGGAACTCGTGGAAGTACGCCCGTGGCGGGGTCCTGTCGGACGGCGTCACCCCGGTGACCTGCGGGACGGCCGGAATGTAACCGTCCCCGTCGGGATCGTCGCCGGACGCCCGTGTGGAGGGCGCCATGACGTGCCCCGCGTGGGTGGCGGCCGATACCGCCCCGCCCGTCGTGTCCGGAGCGGCGGTGGCGACCGTGCCGACGCTCAGCGCGCCGACCAGCAGCGCCGTACTGACGAGCAGTGCCGGCAGGCCTCGCGACCTGGTCCTCTTGCTCATTCTCATGGGTTCTCTCCTGTCAGCGGTAGATCCCGAACTCGTGCAGCGAATAGCCCCAACCGGTGCCGCGCTGGGTGAGGTTGAGGCGTACGTGGCGGGCGGTCTCGTTCAGCCCGATGGTGTCGATGTCGCCATTGCCGGTCGTGGTGGAGTGCACCGTGCGCCAGGTGGTGCCGTCGTTGGACACCTGCACCTCGTACGCCTTCGCGTACGCCGGGTCCCAGACCAGTTGGAGGGTGCGGATCGGGGTCGGCGCGCCCAGGTCGGTGCTGATCCACTGCGGGTCGGACCAGTCACTGGCCCAGCGCGTCTCCTGCTTGCCGTCGACGGCGAGCTGCGGGCCGCACGGGCAGTCCCCGTACGACCCTTGGAAGGAGGAGGCGGTGGTCGGCTTGTTCAGCGCGACGTTGGTGCCGGTCACCGGCGGGGCGACGACCTTCACGGACTTCGTCTCGATGCCCGCGTTGCCGCGCCCGTCCTCGGCCTGGACGTAGACCTTCCACACGCCGAGCTTCTCCGGGGCGGTGACGGCGAAGGTGCCGTTGCCGGTCGCCCGCCACCGGGCCTCGATCAGACGCTTGTCGCCGTTGGCGTAGTTGCCGCTCAGGTAGATCTTGTACGTGACCGGGTCGCCGTCGGGGTCGCGCACGTCCGCCCGCACGGAAAACTCGCCGCCCGCCGGGGCCGAACTCGCGGGCGTAACAGTCATGTTGGAGACGACCGGCGGGGTGTTGTCCCCGGCCGTGCTGCCCTTGTACGCCTTCTTCACCGCGTAGTACGACAGCCGCTTCAGCCCGTCGGGCAGCAGGTTGAACCACACGCCGCCGAAGTCGTGCTCGGTGCCGTAGTGGAACATCGTCGCGCCCAGCGCCACCCCCGCGTGCCCGGTGACGCAGCCCCAGGCCTTGGCGTACCCCTCGGCCTTCTGCACGTCGGTGGGCTCGTCCGGGACGCCGTTCGCGTCGTTCGGCACCTCCCACTCACCGGCCGGGCCCGTCTCGGTGATGATGTACGGCTTGGTGTAGCCGCCGTCGATCCAGTCCTGGCGGACCTTGCACAGGTTCCCGTAGGAGTTCATCGAGTACAGGTCGAGGTCGGGGGCGTTGCGCTTGTAGTACGGCCACGCACCCGTCCAGGCGTCCGTCGACGTCACCGGGTGGTCGGGGTCGATACTGTGAATCTTCTTGGCGACGTCGTTGACGAAGGCGGTGTACGCGTTGCGCTGCGCTTCCAACTCCGTACCGCTGTAACAGTTCTGGAGCCCGAGCACCGACTCGTTGCCGACGTTCCACATCAGGGTGGCGGGGTGGCTCTTGTACGCGTCGACCCACCTCGCGAACTCGTTGAGGGAGTTCGTCTTGTACGTCGTGTCCGTGACGTAGTTGACGCAGCCGCCGCTTCCGGGGCCGCCGCCCGGCTGGAGCCAGAAGCCGTTGACCACGCGCAGTCCTTGGGCGGCCGCGCTGTCGAGCAGCGGCTTCGTCGAGCCGTCGGTGCCCCAGGTGCGGATCGTGTTGACGCCCATGGACTTCACGTCGGGCAGGTACTTCGGGGCGTCTGCGACGGACGGCCCCCAGGTCAGGCCCTTGACGGTGTACGGCTGGCCGCCGACCGTGAGCCGCCAGTTCCCCTGCGCACCGGCCACCTTGACGGGGCCGCCGGGCGGCGGGTTCGTCGTACCGTCGCCGCCGTAGACCTGGAACTCCCAGAGCGAGTAGCCGTACCCGCCCGCGCGGGCCACGCCCTGCATGCGTACATAACGTCCGGAGCCGGACACGGCGAGGTCGTCGGTGCCGCCGTCACCGCCGGTGACGCTCTTCAGGGTGCGCCAGGTGGTGCCGTCGTCGGAGGCCTGGATCTCGTACGACTTCCCGTACGCGGACTCCCAACTGAGCACCACCCGGCTGAGGTTGCGGGTCGCGCCGAGGTCGACCTGGAGCCATTCGGCGTCGGTCCACCTGCTGGCCCAGCGGGTGCCGGTGAGGTTGCCGTCGACGGCGGCCGGCGCGGCGAGCCCGTCGCCCTCCTGGGAGGAGGCGGTGGCCGGTCTGCCCTGGGAGAGGAGGGTGTCGGCCGCGTCGGCGGCGGGTGCGGTGGCGAGGGTGACGCAGGAGGCGAGGAGTGCCCCGAGGGTGATCAGCGCGACGGGGCCGCGCATCCGGGGTGGGGAGAGGGGGACGGGTGGACGGGTCATGACCGCTCCAGGGGGAGGGGGGCCGATTCGCGCCGGGCACGCCTGAGCGCTCTGTGGCATGCACCTGCCAAGATCGGCGATGCGGGGGAACCGGGCGTCGGACGGTGCGGTGGGGGCCTCTCCGGGCCGGGGTTTGCGGGAGGTGAGTGCCCCGGCCCGGAGAGGGGTGGTGCGCCCGTCACGCACCAAGTGCTGCTGCGTGACGGGCAGTTGAGGAGGTGTGCTTACGGGAACGACGTGACCGTGGACGGAATCGTCGAGGTCCCCGAGGTCGGCGCACCGGTGTCGTTGATGACGTGGTTGTACTGGCCGTTGCCGCCGAGCGAGACGGTCAGCAGGCTGTGGAACTTCACGCCCGGCTTCACCGGCACCTTGAACCCGTGGTCCTGGCGGATCGTCGGGTCGACGTTGTAGTAGCAGTAGCTGCCCAGGCCCCAGCCCTCGTGGGTGGTGACCGCGTCGTCGACCCGGTAGGCGGCGTAGCCCTTGGTGGCGCCGTTCTGGATGGCGGCCTGGTTCGGGGCGTCGTACGCCTTCTCGTTCTGGAAGAAGATCGTCCGGCCGCGGTCGCCGTACCACTCGACGTCGTACTTGTTGAAGTGCTCCACGAACAGGCCGGTGGTCAGGACGTCGTCGCCGTTGACCCGCAGCCCGTAGTCGGCCCGGTTGGTCTCCCAGCCGACGCCCGCGCCGTGGTCGGCGCGCCAGATCCAGGTGTGGTCGACGATGGTGTCGTCGTTGTTGATCACCATGCTGGTGGTGGCCCTGCCGGGGCCCGCGCCGCCGATGCGGACGTAGACGTCCTGGACGGTGGTGGGGTTGGCCGCGTGGTCGGCGGACGCGTTCTGCGGGCCGACTTCGAGGAGGGTCGGGGAGTTGACCGGTCCGGCGTCGATGAGGAACCCGGCCAGGCGGACGCCGTCGACGTCGGCGACCTTCATCGCGGTGACGCCGTTGTCCGGGATGATCGTGGCCAGGCCGAGGCCGAGCACGATCGTGTTGGCCCGGTTGATCTCGATGGGCCGGTCCACGTGGTAGACGCCCGGCGTGAACAGCAGGTGCAGGCCCTGCGCCACGGCCTGGTTGAGGGTGGCGGCGGTCGCGCCCGGCTTGACGACGTAGAACTTGCTCAGCGGGATCGACTCACCGGCCGGGGTCCCGTTCGCCCAGGTGGTGCCGCGTGCGTTGGTGCGCTTGGCGGGGGCGAAGACCTTGTACTCGGTGCCGTCGAGGTAGAGGAAGGGCTTCTCGCGGGAGACTGGGGTGGTGTCCAGGGTGGTGTAGCGGGGCTCGGGGAAGCCGGTGGCGGGAGCGCCCTCCGTACCGGAGAAGACCTGGTTCCAGACCGAGTTGGACCAGCCGCCGATGGAGCTGTCGCGGGTGTACCACTGCTGCTGCGAGTAGTTGCCGACCTGGCCGTCGATCTTGCTGTCGGCGATGTAGCCGCCGCTGGCCCAGCCGTAGCCGTCGGGGGCGAGGTTCAGGCCGCCCTTGACGTGCATGCGGCGGAAGGAGGCCGCCTGGGAGACCGCCCAGCGGTTGGTGCCGCTCACCGGGTTGAGGGTGAGGTTCTCGGCCGAGCGCCAGAAGTTCTGCGTGGCGTTGCCGTTGAACCAGCCGGCGTCGACGGTGACGTCACCGTTGAAGGTGGTGTCGCCGGGCTTGAGGCCGAGACCCGCGATCTGGGTGTAGAAGCCGATCTGGGCATTGAGGTTGTTGTACGTGCCGGGCTTGAAGAGCAGGGCGTGGCGTCCGGTGCCGAACTGGGCGGACTCCTGCTCCTTGAAGATCCGGTCCACCGTGGCCTGGATGCCGGGGGTGGAGGGGTCGAAGACGTGCACGTTCGGGCCGAGGTCACCGCCGCCGGGCAGGGTGGGGCCGCCGTCGGTCCCGCCGTACACCTGGAACTCCCACAGCGAGTAGCCGTAGCCGGTGGCCCGGGTCAGGCCGAGCATGCGGACGTAGCGGGCGGTGCCGGTGACGTTGAGGGTCTCGGTGCCGCCGGGGCTGTTCGCCGTGGAGTGGGCGGAGGTCCAGTCGGTGCCGTTGTTCGACAGCTCGATGCGGTACGACTTCGCGTGGGCGGCCTCCCAGCGCAGGACGACCTGGCTGACGGCCGTCGGCGCGCCCAGGTCGACGCTGATCCACTGGGGGTCGGCGAAGGCGCTGGACCAGCGGGTGCCGGTGTTGCCGTCCACGGCGGCGGTGGCGGGGGTGCCGCCGCTCTCCTGGCTGGAGGCGGTGACGGGCTTGCCCTGGGAGAGCAGGACGGGGGCGGCGGAGGCGTCGGTGGAGGGCAGCAGGACGAGCAGCGCCGCGGCCAGGGCGCCGACGAGGATTCCGGCGAGGGTACGGCGGGGTGCGTGTGCAGGGGGTCTGGTGAGGGGTGTGCCGACTGTGGGCATGAAGGTTCTCCTCGGATTCCCGTGCGGGTGAAGGGGGTTGGTGCGAGCGGCGCCGATCCTCAGGGGGCGGGTGTTCCAGGGGCGCGGGGAACTGCGCGACCAGCCACGACGCGCCTGCACGGAACCGTGCAATTGCCCCGCGGGTTGAGGTGAAGGGGCGGGGCTGGGGACCCCTTGGCCCGGCGGTCCGGGGCTGAATTTTCCCGGTACCGGGAAGCGGACTCGCCCTCTCAAGGGCGGTCCCGCCGGCCGAGGGCCCGGTGGACCTCGGCCGGGTCAAGGAGGCTAGGGAGCCGTAGCCGCACGGTGGGCACGGATGAGCTCCGCATAGCGGTGACCACTGGCCTTGACGGTGCGCCGCTGGCTCGCATAGTCCACGTGGACCAGCCCGAAGCGCTTGTCGTAGCCGTACGCCCACTCGAAGTTGTCCAGCAGCGACCAGGCGTAGTACCCGGCGAGGGGCGCGCCCTTGCGCAGGGCGCGGGCGCAGGCGGCGATGTGCTCTTCCAGGTAGCGGGTGCGCTCCGGGTCCTCGACGGTGCCCTCGGCGGTCACCGTGTCGGGGAAGGCCGAGCCGTTCTCGGTGACGTACAGCTCGCGCACCCCGTAGTCGTCGGTGAGCCGCATCAGCAGCGTCTCCAGGCCGCCCGCGTCGATCTGCCAGTCCATGCCGGAGCGCGGCACGCCGGGCAGCCGGATCTCACGGGAACGGATGGGGCCTGCGGGGTCGTCGGTGACCGTGACGGGGAAGTAGTAGTTGACCCCGTGCCAGTCCAGCGGGGCGGCGATGACCGCCAAGTCGCCTTCCTGCTCCGGGAGTTCGACCCCGTACAGCTCGCGCATGTCGGCGGGGAAGCCGCGCCCGTACACCGGGTCGAGGAACCAGCGGTTGATGTGTCCGTCCATGCGGCGGGCGGCCTCGATGTCCTCGGGGCGGGTGCTCGCGGGCTCGACGGGGGAGTGGTTGGTGACCAGTCCGATCCGGGCGCCGGGCGCGGCCGCCCGTACCGCCTGGGCGGTGAGGCCGTGGCCGAGCAGCAGGTGGTACGAGGCGCGGACGGCGGCGGTCAGGTCGGTGAGCCCGGGGGCCATCACGCCGTCCAGGTGGCCGATCCAGGCCGAGCACAGCGGCTCGTTGAGGGTGGCCCACTGGGTGACCCGGTCGCCGAGCCGTCCGGCGACGACGCTCGCGTACGAGGCGAGGTGCTCGGCGGTCTCGCGGACCGTCCAGCCGCCGCGCTCCTGGAGGATCTGCGGCAGGTCCCAGTGGTAGAGGGTGACCGACGGCTTGATCCCGGCGTCGAGGAGCCCGTCGATCAGCCGGTCGTAGAAGTCGAGCCCCTTCTTGTTGACGGGGCCGTCGCCGCCGGGCACGACGCGCGGCCAGGCCACCGACAACCGGTAGGTGTCGACGCCCAGTTGCTTCATCAGGGCGATGTCCTCGGGCCAGCGGTGGTAGTGGTCACAGGCCACGTCGCCGGTGTCCCCGTTGGCCACCTTGCCGGGAGTGCGGGAGAAGGTGTCCCAGATGGAGGGGGAGCGGCCGTCCTCGGCGACGGCTCCCTCGATCTGGTAGGCGGCGGTGGCCGTGCCCCAGGAGAAACCCGGGGGGAAGGCGGCGAGGTCGATGGATGCGGGCACGGGGAAGCCTCTCGGTGAGTCGGGCGGACGGTACGGAGGGCGCGCGGGCGCCGATCTCTGACGTACCGTCACAAAATGTGTGAGGGGGGCGACTTACTTGACCGCACCGGCCGTCAGGCCCGCGACCAGATAGCGCTGGAGGAGCAGGAACCCGGCCACCACGGGGATGCTCACCACCAGGGAGGCGGCCATGACCTGGTTCCAGTACACGTCGTTCTGGGTGGCGTACCCCTGGAGGCCGACCGCGAGGGTGCGGGTGGTGTCGTTGGTCATCACCGAGGCGAAGAGCACCTCGCCCCAGGCCGTCATGAAGGCGTACACCGCCACCGCGACGATGCCCGGCAGCGCGGCCGGCACGATGACGCGTACCAGTGCGCCGACCGGTCCGCAGCCGTCGACCTTGGCCGCCTCGTCCAGGTCCCGGGGCACCGAGTCGAAGTACCCGATGAGCATCCAGATCGAGAACGGCAGCGAGAAGGTCAGATACGTGATGATCAGGCCGATGCGCGAGCCGAAGAGCGCGAGACCGGTGGCGTTGCCGATGTTGACGTAGATCAGGAACAGCGGCAGCAGGAAGAGGATGCCGGGGAACATCTGGGTGGAGAGCACCGTGACCGTGAAGGCGCGCTTGCCCCGGAAGGTGTAGCGGCTCACCGCGTACGCCGCGAAGATCGCGATGATCACCGAGCAGACCGTCGCCGCGCCCGCCACTACAGCTGAGTTCACGAAGTAGTCGGCGAGCGGGACGGTCTCCCAGATGTCGAGGTACGGACGGAAGGTGAGCGAGGAGGGGATCCACTGGAACTTCCCCGACACGTCGGCCAGCGGCTTCAGCGAGCTGGAGACCATCACGAACACCGGCAGCAGCACAAAACCGGTGAGCAGGGTCAGGAAGATCCGCCGGGTCCACAGGAACGAGGGGGGAGCCGCCATGGGGGAGCGTGGAGTGCGTCCGGGCATTTCAGGCCTTCCTTCCTCGGGAGGTGACCGCCAGATAGACCCCGGTCACGAGCAGCAGGAACAGCAGCAGCAGGACCGACATGGCCGAGCCCGTGCCGAAGTTCCAGGTCTGGAACGAGGACTGGTAGATGTGCAGCGAGATCAGGTCCGCCGACTCGGGCGCGGCCTTCCCGAACAGCACGAACGGCGTGTTGAAGTCGTTGAAGGTCCACAGGAACAGGACCAGTACGAGGACCTGGTTCACCGGCGCCAGCGAGGGCAGCGTGATCCGCCGGATCTGCTGCCAGATCCCGGCCCCGTCCAGCGAGGCGGCCTCGTACAGGTCGCGCGGGATGTTCTGGAGCCCGGCCATCAGCATCAGGAAGGCGAACGGCCAGCCCTTCCACACCGACACGACGAGCAGGGTGACGAAGGCGTTGTCGCCGATCAGCCAGAACGAGCTGCCGTCGGTGATGCCGAGATCGCTCAGCACGCCGTTGACCAGCCCGTTGTCCCGCTGGAACATGAACGCCCAGGTGATGACGGCGGCGTACACGGGCAGGGCGTACGGCACCAGGAAGATCGTGCGGAGCAGTCCGCGCCCCCGGAAGTTCTCCTGGAGGAAGATCGCGGCCGTCACGCCCAGCAGCCAGCACAGGCCGACCGACAGGACGGTGAAGAGGCAGGTGGTGAGGAAGGAGGCGAGCAGGGCCTTGCCGACGGGGGCGTCGAAGTCGATTGAGACGCCGTAGTTGTCGAGCCCGGCCCAGGGGGCGGTGCCCCAGTTGCGTATGAAGAACTGGGTGAGCTCCTTGAAGCTCACGACGATGCCGATCACCATCGGCACCAGGTGCACCAGGAGTTCCAGCAGCAGAGCGGGGAGCAGCAGCAGGTACGGCAGTCCGACGCGGCGCAGCCGCCCGAAGCGCGGCGCGCGGGGCGCCGGCGCTTCGGAGGTGCTCGCACGGACCGTCCGCCCGCCTGCTTCGGGGGCGGCGGTGGTGGTCATGGGAGTGTCCGTATCTACTTCTTCGGCATCTGCTGCTGGGCCTTGTCGAGCTTGGCCTTCACGGACTCGGTGGTGACCGCCCGGCCCGCCGCCGCGTCCGCGAACAGTTCCTTGACGGCGGTGCCGACGACCGTCTCGAACTGGGACTCCTCGGGCACCTGCGGCAGGGCCGCCGCACTGGTGGCCAGGGTCTGGCGCAGCGGCGCGGTGGCGGGCCCGTTGAACGCGGGGTCGTCCTGCGCGGCCTTCACCGGCGGGATGGACCCGTACGCCGTGTTGAGAATCTTCTGCTCCGCGTCGCTGCCCATGAACTTCACGAACTTCAGCGCGCCGTCGGTGTTCTTGGTGTTCTTGAAGACGGCCATGTTGATGCCCGCGACCATCGAGTTGACGTTTTTGCCCGTGCCCGGAGTGCCGGACTGGACGGGGGCGGGGACCACGCCGTACGCGTCGTCGGCCATGCCCTGGGCCTTGAAGGTGGCGGCGGCGGTCTGCCACAGCACCATGCCGGTCTTGTCCTTGGTGAAGTCGCTCAGCGACTGGTTCTGCGCGTACTCGGCGTTGCCCGGGGCCACGATCTTGTCGGCGGCCATCAGGTCGACGTACTGCTTGACGGCGGCGACAGCGCCCTCGGAGGTGAAGTCGGCCTTGCCGTCGGGGGTGAAGAAGTCGGCGCCGTGCTGCTTTCCGAGGACAAAGATCTGGTGGATGTTGTTGGAGAGGTTGGAGCCCTCCACGCCGATGCCGTTCTTGCCCTTGGCCTTCAGCTTCTTCCCGGCCTCCACCACCTCCGCCCAGGTGGTGGGCGGCTTGGCGATGCCCGCCTCCTGGAACAGCTTCTTGTTGTAGTAGAGCGCGTACGCCATCGAGTACAGCGGCACCGCGGCCGGGGGCTTGCCCTCGACGCCCGTGGAGCCGAGCGCGGAGGCGACGTAGCGGTCCTTGCCGCCGATCTTCTGGAAGGTGGCGTCGTCCCAGTCGAGCAGTGCGCCGCCGGCCTGGAGGGAGGCGGTCCAGGTGTTGCCGATGTTGAGGACGTCCGGGCCCTGGCCGGACGTCGTCGCCGTGAGGATGCGGTTGAGCAGGTCGGCCCAGGGGACGACCTCCAGCTTGACCTTGATGCCGGTCTGCTTCTCGAACTTGTCGAGTTCGGGCTGGAGGACCTTCTTGTCGACCTCGATGCTCGCGCCCTGGTTGGAGGCCCAGTACGTAAGGGTCTTGGGCTGCTCGTTGGACCCGCCGCCGTTCGATCCCCCGCCGCAGGCCGTGGCGGACAGGGCGAGCGAGAGCGTGAGGGCACCGACGGCTGCGGCTCTGATTCTGGGCATGGCTCCAGGGCCTTTCGAAGAGGCTGAAGTCGCCTGCGGGGGAGGGGAGTTGAACGTTCCGCGTTCACCTTCTGAAGCCCCACACGGCTTAATTTATGGTGTGAGTTAAACCTCAAGGGAAAGTCGCGTCAAGGGCTGTGGCAGAGGTATGTTGCGGACAGGTTTCGAAAACATGGGGGGAACGGCGATGGCGAGTGGTGGACGCACGGTGCGTGACCTGCGGCGGGCGAACCGGACCGCGGTTCTGCAACGGTTGTATTTCGACGGGCCGATGAGCCGGTTCGCGCTCGGCCCGGCCACCGGCCTGAGTTCGGGCTCCGTCAGCAACGTGGTCGCCGAACTGGTCGCCGACGGCCTGGTGGAGGAGGCGGGTAGCGTGGACTCCGCGGGCGGCCGCCCGCGCATCCTGCTGCGCATCGCGCCGGACAGCGGCTATCTCATCGGCGTCGACGTCGGCGAAACCCGCATCAGGATCGAGCTGTTCGACCTCTCCCTCGCCGAACTTGCCCGCGTGGAGCGGCCGTTGGAGGCGGGCGGCCCTCGCCGCACCGACCGCTACGACGTGAACGTGGTCGTCGCCCACCTGCGCGACGGCATCACCGAGGTCCTCGCCGGCGCCGCCATCGCCCCCGAACTCCTCCTCGGCGTCGGCATCGGCGTCCCCGGCATCGTCGCGGGCACCCCCGCGGGCGGCGCGGTCGTGCACGGCCAGACCGTCGGCTGGGACGCCGTCCCGCTGGAGAAGCTGCTCCGCGAGACGGTCCAACTCCCGGAATCCGTCCCGTACTTCATCGACAACGGGGCCAAGACCCTCGGCCAGGCCGAGATGTGGTTCGGCGCGGGGCGCGGCGCCCGGGACGCGGTCGTGGTGCTCTTCGGCTCCGGCGTCGGCGCGTGCGTGGTCACCGACGAGGTGAGTCCCGGGCGCGGCCTGGAGTGGGGTCATCTGACGGTACGGGTCAAGGGCCGCCGGTGCCGGTGCGGCGCGCTGGGCTGCCTGGAGGCGTACGCCGGGGCCGAAGCGCTCCTGGACCGCTGGGCGGAGGCGGGCGGGCGGCCCCCGGCCGGGGCCGACGAGGAGACCGCGCTCACCGCGATGCTCGCCGCCGCCTATCCGCCGCCGGACGAGGACGGCACCCCCGCCGCCGCGGAGCCCGACGCCACGGCCCTCGCCGTGCTGGAGGAGACCGCCGAGTACCTCGGCGCCGGGTTCTCCGACCTGATCAACCTCTTCCAGCCCGAACGCATCCTGGTCGGCGGCTGGGCGGGCCTCCAGCTCGGCGCCCGCTTCCTGGACCTGGTGCGGGCCCACGCCACCTCGTACGCACTGAGCTACCCGGCGAGCCTGGTCACCGTCAGCCTCGGCACGCTGGGCCCCGACGCGGTGACCGTCGGCGCGGCGATCCTGCCGCTGGCCGACTTCTTCGCCCGGGGCGGGCATCCCTCTCCTGCCGAACCGGAGGAGACTGCTCCGGCGTGGCACCGCACGCTGCGGGAGCGCACGGCGACCTGAGCGTCTACCTTGCAGGCATGGCAACCGAGAGCTTCACGATCTACCTGGTGCCCGAGCACGTCGAGGGCCACCCCGCCACCGTGCAGGAGACGGCCGTCCGCGCGGAGGTGGTCGCACCCACCGGCGAGACCGGTGCGTCCGGCTATCCGCGCTATGCGGGCGGCGGTCTCGTCGCGGACATCGACGCCACGACACCGGCGGTCGAGGCGCTGCTGGTGGACGGCTCGGAACTGGGGTACGGGCTGCGGGCGGTGGTCCTGCCGTAGGTGGCGTGCGGGTCGGGGTTGGTCCGGGTCGGCGTCGGTCCGGACCGGCGTTGGTACGACGGCGCCCCGGCCGCCGGTGGGGGACCGGGGGCCGGGGCGCCGTACACGTACGTATGCGGAAGCCGTACGGGTCAGACCTGCGCCGAGTCGCGCTCCTTGCCCGTGCCGTCCTTGCCCGTGCCGTCCTTGTCCTTGCTGTCCTTGCCCGCATCGCCGGTCGTCGTGTCCAGGCTCGCGCCCTCGATGTCGAGGTCCGGCAGGGCCTTCTGGAGCGGTCGCGGCAGCCACCAGGCGGCGCGGCCCAGCAGCGTCATGATCGCGGGGACGAGCGTCATCCGTACGACGAACGCGTCCACGACGACGCCCACCGCCAGAGCGAAGCCGATCGACTTGATGATCGGGTCGTCGAGCAGCACGAACCCGCCGAACACCGCCGTCATGATCAGCGCGGCGGCGGTCACCACCCGGGCGTTGTGGCCGACGCCGCCGACCACGGCCTCCTTGGCGGGCGTGCCGTGCACGAAGTCCTCGCGCATCCGGGAGACGAGGAAGACCTCGTAGTCCATGGCCAGGCCGAAGAGGATGCCGATGAGCAGGATCGGCAGGAAGCTGACCAGCGGGCCCGGCGTGTCGATGCCCACGAGGTCAGCCAGGTGGCCCTGCTGGAAGATGGCGACCGTGATGCCGAAGGTCGCGCCGACGGTCAGCAGGAAGCCCAGCGCCGCCTTCAGCGGCACCAGCACCGAGCGGAACACCAGCATCAGCAGCAGCACCGACAGGCCCACGACGAGCCCGAGATAGACCGGCATCGCGTCCGACAGCTTCTCGGAGACGTCGATGCCGAGCGCGGTGACGCCGGTCAGCGCGATGTCGACGCCCTTGACCTGTTCGACGCGGTCACGGATGGCGTGGACCGCGTTCTCGGTGGCCACGTCGGTGGGACCGGCCTTCGGGATGACGGGGATCAGGGCGGTGGTGCCCGCCTTGTTGAACTGCGGCTGGGCGACGGTCAGGACGCCGGGGGTGTCGTTGATGATCCCGGCGGCCTGCGCGGTGGCCGTCTTGGTCTGCGCAGGGTCGTTGGAGGTGACCACCGCGAGCAGCCGCCCGTTGAAGCCGGGGCCGAAGCCCTCGCTGGTCAGGTCGTACGCCGTGCGGGCGGGGGAGCCCTCGGCGGCCGTGCCCGCGTCGGGCAGCGCGAGCCGCATGTCCTGGACGGGGAGGGCGAGCGCGCCCAGGCCCGCGATGCCGACGACCAGCAGCGGGATGCGCAGCTTGGCGACCAGACGCCCCCAGCGGAAGCCGAACGGCTCCTTCTTCTCGTTCTTCGCGGTGACCGGCTGCCCCGTGCGCAGACGGCGCGGCAGCACCTTCTCGCCCGCGAAGCCGAGGGCGGCGGGCAGCAGGGTGAGGGCGACGAGCACGGCGACCAGGACGGTTCCGGCGGCGGCCAGGCCCATGACGCTCAGGAACGGAATCCCGACGACCGACAGGCCGACCAGCGCGATGACGACGGTCGCACCCGCGAAGACGACGGCGGAGCCCGCGGTTCCGGTGGCCCGGCCGACGGCCTCCTCGCCGTCCAGGCCCTCGGCGAGGTACTGGCGGTAGCGGGAGGTGATGAAGAGGGAGTAGTCGATGCCGACGGCCAGCCCCAGCATCAGCGCCAGGATGGGTGCGGTGCTGGTCAGCTCGACGGTGCTGCTCAGCGCGAACAGCCCGGCCATGCCCGCGCCGACGCCGATCAGGGCGTTCAGCAGGGTCATTCCGGCGGCGACGAGTGAGCCGAAGGTGACGACGAGGACGACGGCCGCGACGGCGACGCCGATCGCCTCGGTCGAGCCCACCTCGACCTTGGCGGTCATGACCTCGCCGCCGTGCTCGACGGTGAGCCCCTTGGCGCTCGACCCGGCCTTTTCGAAGGCGGCGCGCTCGTCGTCCGTGACGTCCTCGGCGCTCTTGTCGAACTGCACCTGGACCAGGGCGTAGCGGAGGTCGGGGGTGAGGGCCTTGGCCTGGAAGGGGTCGATGGCGCCGAGCGCGCCGGGCACGTCCTTGGCCTCGCGCACGATCGGAGCGACGCGGGCCGGGGTCAGCTTCTCGCCCTCGGGCGCGGCCACCACGATCGTGCCGGTGGTCCCGCTCGCCTCGGGGAACTCCTCCTTGAGCGAGGTCAGGGCACGCTGGGACTCGGTGCCGGGCATGGTGAACTTGTCGGTCGTCGGCCCCTGGAAGAGCAGGGCCAGCGTGCCGAGCAGAGCGAGCAGAACCAGCCAGCCGGCGGCTATGCGCCCCCGGCGACGGAAGGAGAACCGGCCGAGCCGGTAGAGGAGGGATGCCATGCGGAGGGTGTGTCTCCTGGTTCGGTACGGAGGGCCTGCGGTGCGGAGGGGGTACGGGGTGGGGGCGTCCGGCGCGGGCCCTACTGGAGGGCCTCGGGGGCGAGCGTCCGAAGTGCACCGGCGATCAACTCGTCGCGCAGCACCTCGTCCGGTACGTCGACCTCCCCGGCACAGGTGACGAAGACCGCCCCGAGCACCATGTGCGCGGCGACGATCCGTCTGGGCTCTGTCGAGCCGCCGCTCATGGCGACGACGAGGCGCTCGCCCAGGGCCGGGATGTCGCCCAGGGCGGGGTTGCAGATCATGGTGGGCGTGTCCTCGAAGAGGATCTTCACCTCGCGCCGGTAGCGCAGGGCGAGGTCCACGTATCCGGTGACGGCCGCCGCCACCCGCTCCTCGCCGGACAGGGCGCCCAGGCGCGCGTCCAGGGCAGCCAGTCCTTCGCCCGCCGGGGTGAGCAGCTCGGTGAGGATCGCTTCCTTGGTGCTGAAGTGGTAGATCAGCGAGGCCTTGGAGCAGCCCGCGTCGGCCGCGATGGCGTGCAGGGACGTGCCGCCGAACCCGTTCACGGCGAACAGGCGCAGGGCTGACCGAAGGATGTCTCCGCGCATCGCGGACGCAGGGCGTGCCATGCGTCCACGGTAACTGTCCGATCGGTCAGTTCTGACCGATCGGACAGGGAAGTGGTGTGAGGTGCGCCATCGTGTGGGGCGCGGGATAGGGGGCACGCGCCCGCCTGCCCGCCCCATCTCTGGCTGCCTGCCGGGTCCCATCACCGGCAGGCGGCCGACGCCGGGGTGCGACGTCCGGACGTCCCGCCGCCTCCGCCGCGAGGGCCTGACGTCAGTGGCCCCGTGGTCAACTCCCGCTTCGTGGAGCCGCGTTCGGCGGAACGCTGCGCTTATGTGGCCCTGTGTAGCGTGGGGCCAGGATGCCCCGGCCCTCGGCTGCTTCCTTCTCCGGCAGCGGGGAGGAGCACGGGCGTCCGTACCCCGTCTCCGCGACGCGCACCCCCCTGCGACGGACGTGACGGCGCCGTGCGGGCCCGATCCGCTCCCCATGCCGCCACCGCGGCGTGACGGATTCCGTCCCGGCCGATTTCCGGCCCTACCGTTCCGCCCGAACCCCGGCGTGCGCGCGCAGTTCCGCGCGTCCGTCCCCCGGGCCGGAACCGGGAAGCGAGGCACCATGTCCACCGTCCGCAGCAGTCCCCCGCCCCCGCGCACAGGCACCGGGAGCGACTTCGCCCGGCTCGCCCGGCAGATCAAGGACGCCGGTCTGATGCGCCGCCGCCCCTTCTACTACGGCGTGCGCATGGCGCTGGTCCTGCTCGCCTACGTGGCCGGCTGGCTGGCCTTCGTGTCCGTCGGCGACAGCTGGTGGACCCTCGCCGTCGGCGCGTTCCTCGCTGTCGTATTCGGTCAAGTCGCCCTCGTGGCACACGATGTGGGCCACCGTCAGGTCTTCCGGCGCAGCCGGTCGAGCGCCCTGCTCGGGCGGCTGGCCGCCAACGTCGGGATCGGAATGGGTTACGGCTGGTGGCAGGACAAGCACAACCGCCACCACGCGAACCCCAACCACGAGGACCTCGACCCCGACGTGGTCCCCGACATCCTCGTCTGGAGCCAGGCCCAGGCCCGGGCGGCGACCGGCCGGGTGCCGCGCCTGATCGGCCGGGTGCAGGCGTACCTCTTCTTCCCCCTGCTGACCCTGGAGGGCATCAACCTGCACGTCTCGGGGATACGGGCGCTGGCGGACCGTTCGCTCAAGCGGCGCTGGACCGAGGGCGCGCTCCTGGTCGCGCACTTCGTGGCCTACCTCGGGGCGCTGTTCCTGGTGCTCCCGCCGGGCAAGGCCGTCCTCTTCCTCGTCGTGCACCAGTGCCTGTTCGGCGTCTACCTGGGTGCCATCTTCGCCCCGAACCACAAGGGCATGCCGACGCTCACCGGCGACGACCGCCCCGACTTCCTGCGCCGCCAGGTCCTCACCTCCCGCAACGTGCACGGCAATTGGTTCACCGACGTGGCGCTGGGCGGGCTGAACTACCAGATCGAGCACCACCTCTTCCCGAGCATGCCCTCGCCGAACCTGCGCCAGGCGCAGCTGATCGTGCGCCGGTACTGCGAGGGCCTGGGGGTCGCCTACCTCCAGACCACCCTCGTCGCGTCCTACGGCCAGGCGCTCCGGAGCCTGCACCGCGCGGGCCTGCCGCTGCGGGAGCAGGCCCGCACGACCGCACCGGCGCGGGGATGACCGATTGAGTGTTGATCAAATACCGGCGCTCACTCACACCGCGTCGGACGCGCCCACGCACTGCGGAGCTTCCCTGACCGCCCACTTTCTGTTTAGAGTGCCGTTCTAAACAGTACGTGTACGTGGAGGAGTGACGGCGTGCGACTGACCCCGACCGAACGTGACCGGCTGCTGCTCTTCGGGGCGGCCGAGCTCGCCCGGGCCCGCCGGGCGCGCGGGCTGCGGCTCAACGTGCCCGAGGCGACCGCCCTCGTCGCCGACACCGTCTGCGAGGCGGCACGCGACGGGCGGCGGCTCGCAGAGGCCATCGCGGCGGCCCGCAGCGTGCTCGGACCGGACGACGTCCTGCCCGGGGTGGCCGACGTGGTCACCGAGGTCCACGTCGAGGCCGTCTTCGACGACGGCTCGCGGCTGGCCGTCGTCAGCGACCCCTTCGGCGGCGGCACGCTCGGCGACGACGCCCCCGGAGCGCTGCTGCCGGGGCCCGGTTACGAGGACCCGGCCGCGACGGTGCGTATCACCGTGCGCAACACCGCCGACGTACCGGTCTCGGTCACCTCGCACTTCCACTTCTTCGAGGCGAACCCCCGCCTGGACTTCCCTCGCGCCGCCGCGTACGGCATGCATCTGGCCGTCCCCGCGGGCTCCTCCTTCCGCTTCGGCCCCGGCGAGAGCGCCGAGGTGGGCCTGGTCCCGATCGGCGGCGACCGCGTCGCGATCGGCTTCGCCGGGCTGGTCGACGGCCCCCTCGACGCGCCGGGCGCGAAGGAGGAGGCCCTGCGGAGGGCGGCGGCGTGCGGCTACCTCGGAGCCGCGGAGTGACCCGCCCGCCGGCCCGCCGTGCACCGTACGGCTCCGTACAACCCTCTCCGCCCCACCGATCCACTCCCCGTCCGACGGAGGCGCACCGATGACCGCTGGCATCACCCCCTACGAGTACGCCGCCGTGCACGGCCCCCGGGCCGGGGACCGGGTGCGGCTGGGGGACTCCGGGCTCGTCGTACGGGTGGAGTCCGACGCACAGCTGCCGGGTGACGAGTTCCTGGCCGGGTTCGGGAAGACCGCCCGCGACGGACTGCACCTCAAGGCCGCCGCCGTACGCGACACCTGCGACGTGGTGATCAGCAACGTCCTGCTGATCGACGCCGTGCAGGGCATCCGCAAGGTCTCCATCGGCATCCGGGAGGGCCGCATCTCCGGCGTCGGCCGGGCCGGGAACCCCGACACCCTCGACGGCGTGGACGTCGTCGTCGGCACCGGGACCACCATCGTGTCCGGCGAGGGGCTCATCGCGACCGCCGGAGCCGTCGACACTCACGTCCACCTCCTCTCGCCCCGCATCATGGAGGCGTCCCTCGCGAGCGGCGTCACCACGATCATCGGCCAGGAGTTCGGCCCGGTCTGGGGCGTCGGCGTCAACTCGCCGTGGGCGCTGCGCCACGCGTTCAGCGCCTTCGACGCCTGGCCCGTCAACATCGGCTTCCTCGCCCGGGGTTCGTCCTCGAACGGCGCACCGCTGGTCGAAGCGCTCGCCGAGGGCGGGGCCTCCGGGTTCAAGGTCCACGAGGACATGGGCGCACACACCCGCGCCCTGGACACCGCCTTGCGCGTCGCCGACGAGCACGACGTCCAAGTCGCCCTGCACAGCGACGGGTTGAACGAGTGCCTGTCCGTCGAGGACACCCTGCGCGTCCTCGAAGGCCGTACGATCCACGCCTTCCACATCGAGGGCTGCGGCGGCGGCCACGTCCCCAACGTCCTGAAGATGGCCGGAGTCCCGAACGTCATCGGCTCCTCCACCAACCCCACCCTCCCCTTCGGCCGGGACGCCGTCGCCGAGCACTACGGGATGATCGTCTCCGTACACGACCTCAAGACGGATCTGCCCGGCGACGCCGCCATGGCCCGCGACCGCATCCGCGCCGGAACCATGGGTGCCGAGGACGTCCTGCACGACCTCGGGGCCATCGGCATCACCTCCTCCGACGCCCAGGGCATGGGCCGCGCGGGCGAGACCGTACGCCGCACCTTCCAGCTCGCCGGGAAGATGAAGGCCGAACGCGGCGCGGAGGGCGACGACGACAACGCCCGCGTGCTGCGTTACATGGCCAAGCTGACCATCAACCCGGCCATCGCCCACGGCCTCGCGCACGAGGTCGGCTCGGTCGAGGTCGGCAAGATGGCCGACATCGTGCTGTGGCGGCCCAACTCCTTCGGTGCGAAGCCCCAGATGGTCCTGAAGTCGGGCTTCCCGGCGTACGGCGTCACGGGCGACCCGAACGCCGCCACCGACACCTGCGAACCCCTCGTCCTCGGCCCGCTGTTCGGCGCCCACGGAGCGGCCCCCGCAGACCTCTCCGTCGCCTTCGTCGCGCAGGCCGCCCTCGACCAGGGCAACGACACCATGCCGACCCGCCGCCGCAGGGTCGCCGTCCGGAACACCCGGGGCATCGGCCCCGCCGACCTGCTCCTCAACTCCCGTACCGGCTCCGTCGACGTCGACGGGCGCACCGGCCTGGTCACCCTGGACGGCGACCCGCTGCGCTCGGAGCCCGCCGACTCCGTTTCGCTCAACCGCCTGTACTTCCTCTGACCTCTTCACGCCTCTTTAAGGACGCCACGATGTTCCGCATGCCCGCCGAATGGACCCCGCACGAGCGCACCTGGATGGCCTGGCCCAGCGTCAACACCACCTTCAACGACCCCGCCGACCTCGCTGCCTCCCGCGAGGCCTGGGCCGCCGTCGCCCGCGCGGTGCGCCGCTTCGAACCCGTCACGATGGTGGTGGCCCCGGGCGACACCGAAAGTGCCGCCGCCCTCCTCGGACAGGACGTCGATCTTGTCGTACGCGACCTCGACGACGCCTGGATGCGCGACATCGGCCCGACCTTTGTCGTGGACGACGAGACCGGTGAACTGGCCGCCGTGGACTGGGTGTTCAACGGCTGGGGCGCCCAGGTGTGGGCCTCCTGGAAGCACGATTCCCAGATCGCCGCCCAGGTCGCCGACCTCGCCTCGGTCCCCGTCCTCCCCTCCCGCCTCGTCAACGAGGGCGGCGGCCTCCACGTCGACGGCGAGGGCACGGTCCTGCTCACCGAGACCGTCCAGCTCGGCCCCGAGCGCAACCCCGGCTGGACCCGCGAGCAGGTCGAGGCCGAGATCCACGCCAAGCTCGGCACCACCAAGGCCATCTGGCTGCCCCGCGGCCTCACCGGCGACTACCCGCCCCACGGCTACGGCACCCTCGGCCATGTCGACATCGTCGCGGCGTTCGCCGCCCCCGGCGTGGTCCTGGTTCACTCCCAGCCCGACCCCGCCCACCCCGACCACGAACTCTGCAAGACCATCGCGGCCCAGCTCCGCACGGAAACGGACGCGAAGGGCCGCCCCCTGACCGTGATCGAGGTCCCCGCCCCGGCAGGCGTCAAGGACGCGGACGGCGACTGGCTCGACCACTCCTACATCAACCACTACCTCTGCAACGGCGGCGTCGTCCTGTGCGCCTTCGACGACCCCCGCGACGAGGAGGCCGCAGCGATCTTCCGCCGCCTCTTCCCCGACCGCGAGGTCGTCCTGGTCGACGCCCGCACGATCTTCGCGGGAGGGGGAGGCATCCACTGCATCACGCAGCAGCAGCCCGCGACCTGAGGAACACCGGCGGCGCCTGCCTCTGACCCGCACGGACTCGACTTCGAGCGGGGCGGGGCGGGCCACGGAACGGACCGTCGCCCGGCGTCGCCGATTGCTGCGAGCCCTTGTCCAGGCCCCCCCGAACCCGAGCTTGCGCCAGCTCCGGAAGGAGGACCGTCCCGTTCGCCACGGCCGATGGTGTCAGCTGTCGGCGCCTTCGCCGATGACGGCGCAGGCGAGGCGAATTCCATCCACGTAGGGGGAGATGCCGTCATCGCCCTGCATGTGGGGCGCGTCCCGGAACCACTGCCGCCACAGGCCGCCCTCCTGGAGGAAGTGCCCGGCCCGGTCGCTGTGCAGGACGGAGTCGGTGTACGCCAGGGCGCCCATGGCAGTCGGCTGGTCGTAGGCAAGGTCGGGCCGACGCAAGTAGCGCTCCAGGTAGGCGGCGAGCAGGTCGGCGTCCCGTGCGGTGCCGAAGTTCGCCAACGCCGCGCAATAGGCTCCACCCGCGTAGCAGACCTCGCTCTCCAGCAGCAGTGCTCCCAGACGCTCGCGGTAGCGGTCACGGCACGAGACGGCAACGAGCCATGCTGCCGTGCGCCGCTCGCGCCAGCTGCCCTCGAAGAGGAGGGTGAGCTCGTCGTCGGTAACGGCCCTCGCATCACGGGCCAGGGCATGGACGAGCGGTTCGTACTCCTCGCGCGCCATGCGAAGCACCGCTCCGCCAAGCTTCAGGTAGCGGCGCGACGGGAGGCAGTAGCGACGGTACAGAGCCTGTGTCTCGGTGTCGTGGCGGATCATCACCCCGTCCTCTCGCGACGAGCACGCGGCGTGGAGCGTCTCGCCGGTCGTCAAGTACAAGACCGACGGCGCCTGCTGGCGGTCACGGAGCTTCCGCCGTCGCGGTGCGTCTCCTACGATGCGCAGGTCGGCCCGTCCTTTCGGGTTGTGGTGTCCGGCAGGTCTTCGCGAGCACCCACGGGTGTTGGGCTTCGGCCCGGGCCTGCCGGACGTACCCCATTGGCCGGACCCGTCGATGGTTGCGTAAATATTGGTGCGGGGGGGGGGGGGGGGGGGCAGCGCAGCACGGGTCGCTTAAGCACCGAAAAAAACCGGGCCAACACCGCTGTCGGGTCCGTGTGCGCACCGCGGCGGGGCGGCGAGCGGCCCCACCCCGAGGCCCCCCCCACCCCGCCCCCCCCCCCCCCCCCCCCCCCCCCCGCCCCCCCCCCCCCCCCCCCCCCCCCCCCCCCCCCCCCCCCCCCCCCCCCCCCCCCCCCGCGCAGCACGGGTCGCTTCAGCACGTCAATCACCGGGCGCAACACGGCTGTCGGGTCCGTGTGCGCAGCGCGGCGGGGCGGCGAGCGGCCGCAGCCGGAGGCCCTTCCGGGCCGGATCGGGCGGGCAGACCGGATCGGACGTGCACCGGATCAGGTAGAACGTACGGGTGAAGAACGACCCTGCCGACCCCCCGACCGCCCCCCAGCCCGGTCCCGCCCCCCGCCGCCGCAAAGCCGCGCCGCCCCGTGAGACCGTGTTCGCCGCTGCCATGGCCGCCATCGCCGACGGCGGACTGGACAGGCTGACCATGGCCGGGCTCGGGCGGGAGGTCGGCATGAGCAGCGGTCACCTGCTCTACTACTTCCGCTCCAAGGACGAACTCCTGCTGCGCACCCTGGAATGGAGCGAGGAGCAGCTCGGCGTGGAGCGCCGCCAGGCGCTGGCCCGGCAGATTCCCGTACGGGAGCGGCTCGACGCCTTCGTGCGGCTGTACGTTCCCCAGGCGCCCCGTGATCCCCACTGGACGCTGTGGCTGGAGCTGTGGAACCGGGCCCGCTCCCTCGACGACACCGCCCGCGACCGGCTCCTGGACATCGAACTGTCCTGGCACCGCGACCTGGTCGCCCTCCTGGTCGAGGGCGCGTCCCGGGGCGAGTTGCGCGCCGTGGACGCCGAGCGCATCGCCACCCGCGTCCGTGCCTTGCTCGACGGCTTCAGCACCCATGTCGCCATGGGGCTTCCGGGGTCGGACCGCGACCGCGTACTGGCCCACATCGCCGACTTCTTCGACGAGACGCTGAGCCCGTGAGGGTGCCCGGGGCCGGGCCCGTGCCCGTGTCCGTGCACCCGACCGCCTGACGCGCCGGTCGGCCGCAGCACCTCTTGACGGTGGTCCTGAGGTCCTCGCATACTGACGGCCAAATCGATTTGGCCGAATCGATTTGGCCCTCCGTCCAGGGCCGGAACGCCGCTGATGCCCGCGCATGTCCCATGCCCGAACGGAGCCGATCGTGTCCCGTCATCACCCGCACTCGCCAGGCACGCAAGCACCACCACCGGCGGCCCCCTCGCCGTCGGAGACCTCCCGGACGGAACCCCCCGAGACACCGACCACCCACCCCGTGGACGAGTCCCGTCCCCTTGCCCGGATCGTGCTCTTCGGGATCCAGCACGTCCTGGTCATGGCGGCCACCCCCATCTCGGCGATCTTCCTGATGAGCGCGACCCTGCGGCTCGACCCCGGACTGACCGTCAATCTCCTCTCGGCCGCCTTTGTCCTCTCCGGCGTCGGATCGCTGATCCAGTCGCTCGGGCCGTGGAAGTTCGGGCCCCGGCTGCCGTTCGTGATGCTGCCGGGCGGTGCGCCGCTGATCCTCTTCCTCGCCATCGCCGAACAGCACGGCATCCGCACCGCCACCGGCGCGGTCGTCCTCACCGCCGCCTTCTGCTTCGTGGTCCTGCCGGTCTTCTCCCGCCTGCTGAGGTTCTTCCCGGCGCTGGTCATCGGCACGATGATCGTCATCGTCGGCGTCAACCTGGTGAAGGTCGGTGCGGTGCTCGTCACCGGCCGCCCCGGCGAACCCGGCTTCGCCAACCCGACGAACCTCCTGCTGGGCATGGCGACCATCGGCTTCACCGTCGTCTTCTACCTCCTCTTCACCGGCCTGCTGCGGCAGTTGGCCGTCATGCTCGGCCTCCTGGCGGGGACCGTGCTGGCCGCCGCCCTCGGCCACATCGACTTCGGCGGGGCGGCCGACGGGGGCCTGCTCACGCTCCCGGAGCTGATGCCGTTCGGCTCCCCGCAGTTCAACCTGGTGGCCGCACTGCCGCTGATGCTCTACAGCCTCGCCTCGATGGCGGAGGCCACCGGCCAGACCGTCATCAACGCGGAGGCCGTCGGCAAGGAGATCGACCCCCGCGACGCCGTCCCCCGGACCGTCCGCGGCGACGCCCTGACCTCCCTCTTCGGCGGCTTCTTCGGACTGCCGCTGATGGTCACCAGCGGCGAGAACATCGGCATCGTCCGCGTCACCGGAGTCCGCAGCCGTTACGTCACCGCCGCCGCGGGCGTGGTCCTGATCGCCATCGGCTTCTGCGCCCCCGTCACCCGGGCGATCAGCGTCGTCCCCTCCGCGGTCGTCGGCGGCACGGCCATGGTCGTCTTCGCGGTGATCACGGTCCTCGGCGTGCAGATGCTGGGCCGCTCCGACCTCGACCGGCACACCAGCACCTTCGTCTGCGCCGTGGCCCTCGCACTGGGCCTGCTGCCGATCCTCGTGCCCGGTGTGTACGCGGGCTTCCCGCCGAACCTCCGCATCCTCCTCGAAAGCGGCGTCGCCGTCGGCGCGTTCGTCGCCGCCGTGCTCAACATCCTCTTCCACCACGTCCGGCCGCGCTTCGCCACGGGCCGGACCCCCACCCACCCCACCCCCACGGAAGGCGCCCGATGAACTCCCTCGCCCCGGCCCCCGCTCCCGACCGGCTCAGCGGCCCCGGCCCGCACCTCCTGGTGCCCGACGCGGTACTGCTGCCCGAGGGGCCCGCCGAGGGGCACGCGGTCGTCGTCGCCGACGGGGTGTTCCGCGCGGTCGGCCCGTACGACGACGTACGGCGCACCCATCCGGAGCTCGACGCCGTACGGCTGCCCGGCCACCTCCTCATGCCCGGCTTCGTGGACGCCCACCACCATCTGACCCAGAGCTTCGGCTCGGCGCTCGCCTTCGGGGAACCGTCCGAGATCTTCCGCCGGGTCTGGGTCCCGCTGGAAGGCGCCCTGGACGAGGAATCGGCGTACGTGGCAGCCAAGTTGGCGGCCCTGGAGGCGCTGCGCGGCGGCTTCACCACCGTCGCCGACGCCGGTACCCGCGCCGCCGTCGACGTCGGCGTGGTCGCCTCGGCCGCGCGCGACGCCGGAATCCGCTGTGTCCTGGGCCTCGTCTGCAACGACGCCCCCGAGGGCGACCACCGGAACACCCCACCCGGCGGCCCCGTCCTCGAAGCAGCCGAAAAGCACCTCGCCCGGTTCGCGGAGGAACCCCTGATCCACCCCTCCCTCGCCGTCTCCATCCCCGAGGCGGCCACCTCCGCCACGCTCCACGCCACCGCCCGCCTCGCCGCCGAAGCGGGGGCGGTCGTGCAGATCCACGTCAACGAGCACCTGGCGGGCGTCGAGCGTTCTCTCGTACGCCACGGACTGCGCCCCCTGGAACACCTCCACCGCATCGGCGCCCTCGGGCCCCAACTCCTCGCCGCACACGCCACGTTGCTCACCCCGCACGAGCTGACCCTGCTCGCCGACACCGGAACCGCCGTCAGCTACAACCCCGTCGCGAGCGCCTGGAAGGGCAACGCCGTCGCCCCCGCCACCGCCATGGCCGAGCGCGGCATCCGCTTCGGGCTCGGCACCGACGGCACCCGGGGCGACGGCTTCCGGCTCGCCGAGGCAGCCGAGTTCGCCCAGCGCCTCGCCTACGGGCTGGCCACCGGCGACTCGTCGTGCGGCGCGGGCTGGACCTGGCTGGAGCACGCCACCGCAGGCGGAGCCGACGCGGTCGGGCTGGGCACACGTACCGGAAGAATCGCCCCCGGACTCGCCGCCGACTTCCTCCTCGTGGACGTCACCACCCCCGAACTCGCCCTCTCCTGGGACGTCCCCTGGGAACTCGTACGCCGGGGGAACCGGGACCAGATCACGGGCGTGTACGTCGCCGGACGGCTGCGCATGTGGCACGGCGAACCGACCGGCTGGGACGCCCCCGCACTCGTACAGCAGGCGAAACGGCTGGCCCGGGCGGCCGTCGGGAAGTCGCCCATCACGCGCGTGCACCCCACGTCCACGGCCGCCCGCGAGCGGAGCCGAGCCCTGTGAGCACCGAAGCACTGATCGTCCTCGCCGCCACGGTGGCCGTCGCCGCGTTCGTCCAGGGCGGCAGCGGCCTCGGGTTCGCCCTGATCGTCGCGCCGGTCGCCGGAATCCTCGACCCCGGGCTGCTCCCGACGTTCGTCCTGGCCGCGATGATCCCGCTCAATGTGTACGTCGCCTGGCGCGAGCGCGCCGCTCTGGACCTGCGCGGTGCGGGGTGGGTCACCGTGGCGAGGCTCGCCGCCACGCCCGGCGGCCTGGCGCTGCTCTGGCTGATCCCGGACCGGAGCATCGGCCTGTTCGTGGGCGTCGCCACGGTGCTCGCCGCCGTCGTCAGCCTCGCCGCACCCGCGTTCACACCGGGCAGGCTGGCGTACGTCGGGGCGGGTGCGATCACCGGACTCACGGAGACCGCGACCGGCGTCGGCGGCCCGCCGCTCGCCCTCGTCTACCAGCACCGACCGCCCGCCGAACTGCGCTCGACGGTCGCCGCCTGCTTCCTCGTCGGCGAAGTGGCCTCCCTCGCCCTGCTGTTCGCGACCGGCGAGGGCCGCCCCGCCGACCTCGGCCTCGCGGCGGCCCTGATCCCGGTGATCGCGGTGGGCGCCTGGCTGAGCCGCCTGGTCCACGACCGCCTCGACGCCCGCCGCATGCGGCTGTGCGTGCTGGGGTTCGCGCTGGTGTCGGGCGTGGTGCTCATCGCGGGGGTGTGAGGCGGGCCGGGGCCCGGGCTCAGCGCAGGGTGGAAGCCCGGGCGACCACCCGTGGCTCGGGCGCCTTCGGCAGCGCGGCGGCGGTGGCGGGTTCGCCGCGCAGCCGGTTCAGGAGCAGGGCGACCGCGTCGGACGCGGCGCGGTCCAGGTGCAGGTCGACGGCCGTCAGCGGCGGCTCGCAGGTGCGGGCGCGCAGCCCGTCGTAGCGGGTGGCCACCATGACGTCGCCCGGCACGGTCCGGCCGCTGTCCCGCACCGCCCGCACCGCGCCGACCGCGAACGCGTCCACCATGGCGCAGACCGCGTCCAGGTCCGGATGCGCGGCCAGCAGCGCGGCGCAGCTCTCGTAACCGGCGTCCTCGCCGCCCTCCTCCGGGGCGTGCGCCACCACCGGCTCCCACCCGTACCGCGCGCAGACCCGCTCGTACGCCGCGAGCGCGTCGACGGAGGAGTGCCGTGAGCCGGACCCCACGATCAGCGCGGGCCGCCGGGCCCCCTGCTCGTGCAGATGCGTCAGCAGCAGCTCGGTGACCCGGCCGCCGTGCAGGTCCACGTACGGAACCTCCTCGTCCGCCGACACCGGCCGCCCCAGCGCCACGTACGGCAGGTTCCGCTCGCGCAGTTGCGCGGCGGCGGCGTCGTCCACGTCCGGTTCCACGACGATCGCCCCGTCGATGTCCACCGAGTACAGGGCCGACGTCGACTGCACGGGCGGTACGAGGACCAGCGCGTAGCCGTGCAGCAGCGCACTCTCGGCGGCGGCCGCCGCGACCTCCATGTAGAACCCGAGCCGCGAGGGCCCGCCCGCCACCGCGAACGGCATCGAGGAGGCGAGCGCGATGGCCTTCGCCTCACCGCGCCGCAGCCGCTGGGCCCGCAGATTGGGCCGGTACCCGAGGTCGGCGGCGGTCTTCCTGACGTGCTCCCGGGTGCGCGGGTCGACCTTCCCGATGCCGTTCAGGGCGTGCGAGACCGTGGTCCGGGACACCCCGGCGGCCTGGGCGACGTCGGAGATCGTCGGCGGTCTCGACCGGGAACCGGAACCGGATTGAGGCATCTGCGCGGACGCTCCTTGCACGGGCGGGTGGGCGGTACGGACGTACGGCCTCCCCACATCTTCGCCGACCGCATGCCGCCGGGGGTCGGCAGGTGCTACGGCCCGGCCGTCTCCCGCAGCCGTGCCCGCAGGCGGTCGACGAAGGCCGCCTGGCCCGACACCAGTCGCTCCGCCGCCTCCTCGGGCGTGCACCAGGCGAACCGGTCCAGCTCCGGGAACTCCCGCTGCACGCCGGACCCGCGCGGCCACTCCATGACGAACGTCCCCGGCACCGCGGTCGCCGGGTCGAGGTCCGCCTCCAGCGCCCAGACGACGACCGTCTTCCCGTTGTTCTGGCGCACCTCGCCCAGCGGCAGCCACGTTCCCTCCGGTACGGGCAGCCCCAGCTCCTCCTGGAACTCCCGGCGGGCGGCCGCCGCCGGTTCCTCCTCGGGCCCGTACTCGCCCTTGGGCACCGACCAGGCGGCCTGCTCGCGGTGGGCCCAGAACGGGCCGCCCATGTGCCCGAGGAGAACCTCGACGTCCGGGTGCCCGGCGGTGTGGGTGCGGCGGAAGAGGAGGAGTCCGGCGCTGCGGCGGCCGCGGGCCGTGCCCGTGCCCTTTTCTGTGGCCATGCGGTCCAGTCTGCGGGGGGAGCGGGACGGCCGCCAGCGGGGGACGGACCCGGTACGCACCCTGGTTGACGGGCCCTCAGATGTGTTTCGATGCGCGCCTGTGGCCACTGCGACACCAGGGAGACGAGTTGCGCATGGATCGACGCGGGTTCCTCAAGGGCGCGGCGGCCCTCTCCGCCGCCGGAGTCCTCGCCCAGGCCGGTACGGCATCGGCCTGGGCCGGTACGGTCCGCGGCCGGGCCGCCGGCCGGGCGTCCCGGGCCCTCGGCACGCAGGACTGGATGGCGGGGCTCGACTCCGCCCGGCCGCTGCGCACCCTGACCCTGCCCGGCACGCACGACTCCGGCGCCCGGTACGGCGGGCCGTGGGTGGAGTGCCAGAACACCACCGTGGCCCAGCAGTTGACCTCCGGCATACGCTTCCTGGACGTACGCTGCCGGGCTTTCGAGGGCTCGTACGCGATCCACCACGGCGCGTTCTACCAGCACCTCAACTTCGACGACGTGCTGAGCGCCTGCCGCGACTTCCTCGCCGCGCGCCCCTCGGAGACGGTGCTGATGCGGGTGAAGCAGGAGTACTCGGAGGTCTCCGACGCACAGTTCGGGGCCCTCTTCGCGGACTACCTCGACCGCCGGGGGTGGCGCTCGCTGTTCCTGATCGCCGACGCCCTGCCCGCCCTGGGACAGGCGCGCGGCCGGGTCGTCCTGCTCGCGGACAACGGCGGGCTGCCCGGCGGCATCCGCTGGGGCGACTCCTCGGTCTTCGACATCCAGGACGACTACCAGGCCGAGCCCTTCGCCAAGTACCGCAAGATCGAGGCCCAGTTCCGGAAGGCGGCCGCCCAGCCGGGCAAGCAGTACCTGAACTTCGTCAGCACCGCCGCCGGACTCCCGCCCCGCTGGAACTCCGACCGCCTCAACCCCCAGGTGCACGCCCTGCTCGACCGCCCGGAGGCGGACGGCTGGCGCGGCCTGGGCATCGTCCCGCTGGACTTCCCGCAGACCAGGCCGGGGCTGGTGGAGACCCTGATCCGGCACAACTGAACCGCCCGGGCGTCAGCCCGCCCGCGACGCCCCGCCCTCCCCGCCGCGAGCCTGCTCGTGCTCGCGGCGGGCCGCCTCCAGCAGGCCCTGCCAGGAGGTCACGAGGGGGCGGCGGCGCAGCAGGGCGCGGCGTTCGCGCTCGGTCATGCCGCCCCAGATGCCGTGCTCGATGCGGCGGTCCAGCGCGTGCGCCAGGCACTCCGTACGCACCGGACAGCCTCCGCACGCCGCCTTGGCGCGGTTCTGGGCAGCCCCCTCCACGAACAGGTCGTCCGGATCGAGGGTCAGGCACCTGGCCCGCTCACCCCATTCCTCACCGTCCATCACCACTGTGCGGTCCCTCCCACCCCGGCCCCGGCCCGCCTTCGGCAACGGCGAGCGGCAAGTGCCCCTGAACTTAAGCCAGTTGTCCCGTACAGGGAACAGGGGGGTCGCGCCACCACCCCATCCGGGCCCCTTTCGCGAGGGCGTACGAGCGCGGGGACGGCCTGTGTACGAGGCCGGGGCGACCTGCGTACGAGGCCGGGGGCGGCCCCGTACGCGAACAGGGCCCCCGCCCGCGCGGGCAAGCCATGGCCAAGGCGTCGTCTATGCTTCATGGCGGTCGCGGGGCAGCGACCCGTCGCCGAGACGGACCGCACAGCGGCCACGGCACGGTGAACGAGCGAAACCCTGGGGAAGAAAGCGGCCCGCCGGCCCGCGTCCCCGCGGTGTGGGACGCCCAGCCCACCCGGCCGCGCACAGCGGCCGCGTATGTGAAGACCCCCGGGGAGAAGCGAGGAATGGCAGTGATCTGCGTCGGTGGCATGATCGGGATCGGCAAGACGAGCGTCGCCGAGCTGATCGCCAAGGAGCTGGGCAGCGACGTCTTCTACGAGAGCGTCGACGACAACCCCATCCTCCCGCTCTTCTACACGGCGAGCCCCGAGGAGATCGAGGCCAAGCGCTACCCCTTCCTCCTCCAGCTCTACTTCCTCCAGACCCGGTTCGCCGCGATCAAGGAGGCGTACAAGACGGGCGACAGCGTCCTGGACCGCTCCATCTACGAGGACTGGTACTTCGCCAAGGTCAACCACGACCTGGGCCGGATCACCGCCCTCGAAATGCAGGTGTACGAGGGCCTGCTGGACGAGATGATGCGCGAGATCGAAGGGCTGCCGTACCGCAAGGCCCCCGACCTCATGGTCTACCTCAAGGCGGACTTCGCGACCGTGCTGCACCGCATCGGACTGCGCGGCCGCGACTTCGAGCAGGACGAGAGCCTCGTCGAGTACTACCGCACCCTGTGGTCCGGCTACGACGACTGGGTGCACCAGCACTACGCGGCCAGCGAGGTCCTCGTCGTGGACATGACCTGCACCGACGTGGTGAACAACCCCGATGACGCCGCCCGCGTCGCCCGCGAGGTCAAGCAGGCCCTGGCCGAGGCCAGGCTCCGCGCCGCCGCCTGAGGCGACTACTCCCCGACCTCCGGGTGCCGGCCGGGCCCGTCCGCCTGCGAGAGCAGGGGGGTCGGGGACAGCGTGGTCGGTTCCTCGCCGGACTCCAGGAGCGTGTCGGCGGCGCCGATGATCCGGGGGTCGGCCGAGCCGATCGCCGCCGCGTCCCTGGCGGTGTAGTCGCAGCGCAGCAGCAGGTGCCGCATCGCCTCGATCCGACCCCGCCGCTTGTCGTTGTTCTTCACCACCGTCCACGGCGCGTGCTCGGTGTCGGTGGTGCGGAACATGTCGACCTTCGCCGCCGTGTACGCGTCCCACAAATCCAGCGACTGGAGGTCGGTCGGGGACAGCTTCCACTGCCGTACGGGATCGACCTGCCGGATCGCGAACCGGGTGCGCTGCTCGCCCTGCGACACCGAGAACCAGAACTTCACCAGCACGAACCCGTCGTCGACCAGCATCCGCTCGAAGACCGGCGCCTGCGCGTAGAAGTGCTGGTACTCGTCGGTCGTGCAGAAGCCCATGACGCGCTCGACCCCGGCCCGGTTGTACCAGGACCGGTCGAAGAACACGATCTCCCCGGCGGCGGGCAGCTGGGTGATGTACCGCTGGAAGTACCACTGGCCGCGCTCGCGGTCGGTGGGCTTGTCCAGCGCCACGACACGGGCCCCGCGCGGGTTGAGCCGCTCGGTGAAGCGCTTGATCGTGCCGCCCTTGCCCGCCGCGTCCCGCCCCTCGCACACCACCACGACCCGCTGCCCGGTCTCGCGCACCCACTTCTGGAGCTTCAGCAGCTCGATCTGGAGGATGCGCTTCTGCCGCTCGTAGGCCGCGCGGCCCAGCTTCGTGTCGTACGGGTAGTTCTCCCGCCAGGTCCGCGGGGGCCGCCCGTCCTCGTCCAGCAGCACGGGCTGCTCGGGCCGCTGTTCGTCGACCTGGAGCCCGGCCAGCAGTTCGGCGGCGGCGGACGACCTGGTCACGCTCCACGACCGGGCGGCGGACTGCTCGTCGGGGACTGCCACGGGGGCTCCTCATCTGTGCGGCGGGGGGGGCTTTCCCTCGCAGTACCCGGGAAGCCGCGTCGTACCCCCGACGTCGCACACCCCTTCCGCAGCGGGCCGCAGCGGCGAGAATGATGGGCATGAGCATGGTGAAGGACATCGACGTCCGCGACACCCAGCACTGTGAGACGACCACCCTCGGCGTCCTGCTGCGCCACGAGGGAATCGACCTCTCCGAGCCCATGCTGTTCGGGCTCGGCTCCGGCCTGTCCTTTGTCTACTGGGACAGCAAGAACATGGGTTTCCCCTTCCTGGGCGGCCGGGTCAAGCCCTTCGAACTGACCCGCAACCTCGCCGCCACCCTCGGTCTCGACCTTCAGGTGGCCGAGACCACCTCCGCCCGCAAGGCCTGGCAGAACGTCACCGCCCCCCTCGACGCGGGCCGCCCGGTCGGCCTCCAGCTCGACAGCTTCCACCTGGAGCACTTCACCACCCGGGTCCACTTCGGCGGGCACGTCGTCGCGATGTACGGGTACGACGACGAGCGCGCCCACCTGGTGGACACCGCCCCGCAGGGCGGAGCCGTCACCACCGGCCTCGACTCCCTGGCCCGCGCCCGGGCCGAGCGCGGCCCCATGACCGCCCGGAACCGTTCCTTCACCCTCGCGGCGCCCACCACCCCGGTGCCCCCGCGCGAGCGGATCGTCCCCGCGATCCGGGCCTGCGCCGAGGCCTTCCTCGCCCCGCCCATCGCGAACCTGGGCCACCGGGGCATCGAGAAGGCCGCCCGGCAGGTGCCGAAGTGGCTGGAGCGCACCGACGACCCCGGTACGGACCTGCCCCGGGCGGCCCTCCTCATGGAGCGGGCGGGCACCGGCGGCGCACTCTTCCGCAACCTCTACCGGGACTTCCTCGCCGAGTCCGCCGAACTGATCGGCGGCAGCCGCCTGCGTACCGGACAGCGCCTGTACGCCGAGGCCGCCGCCCGGTGGACGGAGGTGGCCGGACTGGTCGAGGCCGCGGGCACGGCGGGCGACGCGCGGGACCTCGTACGGGCGGGGGCGCTCCTGCGGGACGTCGCCCGCACGGAGCGCGAGGCGATGGAGACCCTCGGCGGGCTCTGAGGAGCGGGCGGCGGGACGCGGATGATGTGGATCGGGCGGTGAGACGCGGGCTCTGAAGAGCGGGCGGTGAAGAGGCGTACACGCATTCGGCCCTGTCGCAGGCGCGGATCGGCGCGGGACGGGGTACCCGGGTGTGAATGATGCCGCCGACCGACACGGAGACGACCATGGCACAGCAGTCGCAGGACGTGGTGGAACTGATCCTGGACGACCACCGCCGCATGGAGGAACTGCTGCGACGGATGCGCAGTGTGGAGGACGACCGGGCCGGGGCGCTGCGGGAGTTCTCGGCGCTGCTGGTCGCGCACGGGGAGGCGGAGGAGGACGAGGTGTACCCCGCCCTCAAGCGCTACAAGCACATCGACGACGAAGAGGTCGAGCACGGCTCCGAGGAGCACACGGAGGGCAACGAGGCCCTGCTGGCGCTGCTCGAGGTCGAGGAGGTCGGCTCCGACGACTGGGACGAGAAGCTGGAGGAGCTGGTCGAGGCGGTCACGCACCACCTGGACGAGGAGGAGCGCACCATCCTCAACGGCGCCCGCGAGAACGTCGCCGACACCCGCCGCGCGGAACTCGGCCAGGCCTTCGTGAGCGCGCGCGAGGAGTACCTGAAGGACGACTGCGGCAGCGTGGAGAACGTACGCAAGGTGGTCGAGAAGTCCTGATGAGCAGATGGACGGGAGGCCCCCGCGCGGAGGCCTCCCGTTCCGTCCACGGCCGCACACGGGAGGCACCGGCTTCCGTCCAGGGCCGCACCCCGGAGGCACCGGCGACGGCGACCGCACACGGGGAGGCACGGACGTGATCCGAAGCGCGAGCGAGGCCCTGCGGAGCCGCCTGGGGAGCCGCTTGTTCACCCAGGTGGCCGGGCCGGACGGGCCGAGCAACCGGGAGCGCATCCACGGCACCGAGGGCCCCCGCTGGTTCGGCCCCGAGCGGCCGATCCGCGTCGTGCACGGGGACGCGTCCATGTTCGTGGGCGGGCTGCGCGCGCTGCTGCTCCAGTCCCTGCACCCCCTGGCCATGGCGGCCGTCGCAGCACACTCCGGGTACCGGGGCGACCCGTGGGGCAGGCTCGCCCGCACCAGCACCTTCCTGGCCGTCACCACGTACGGCACCGACGCAGACGCCTCGGCCGCCGTCGCCCAGGTGCGCGCGGTGCACGCCCGGGTGAAGGGCACCGCCGAGGACGGCCGCCCCTACCGGGCCGCCGACCCGCACCTCCTGGCGTGGGTGCACGCGGCGGAGGTGGACAGCTTCCTCACCGCGCACCAGGCCTTCGGCGCGCGCCCGTTGTCGCGGGCCGACTGCGATGCGTACGTACGGGACACCGCGCGCGTCGCCGAGGCGCTCGGGGTGGCGGAGCCTCCCTCGGACGTGGCCGGGCTGCGCGGAGTGCTCGCCGGGTACCGCCCGGAGCTCCGGGCGACGCAGGCCGCCCGGGACGCGGCCCGGTTCATCGTGGAGGAGCCCCCGCTCCCGTGGCCCGCCCGCATCCCCTACCGGGCCCTGACCACGAATGCGGCCGCCCTGCTGCCCGCCTGGGCCCGCACGGAACTGGGCCTGAGCGCGGGCCCGCGCCCCCTCGCCCCGCTGACGCGGACGTCGGGGGCGGCGGTGACGGGACTGATCCGCTGGGCGATGGCACCGGTGCGGCAGCGCTGACCACCGGCCACGGGCCCGGTCCGGCAGTCCGGCCCTGGAGGATCACGTTCCGGTCGCTGATTGATCGAATCGGGGGTAGGCAGGAAGACATGAATACTTCCCGGATGCTGGCCGCCGAGGGCGGACCCTCGTTGTTGCTGATCGTGGTCGGAATCGTGGTGGTGCTCTTCCTGCTGGGAGCGTTCTTCCTCGGCAGCCGACGGGCGGGGAGCAAGAAGCGCTCCGAGCCGCCGGTCCCCGGGGCCGGGCAGCCCAGCGGCGGCAGCCAGCGCGGTGAGACCTGGCAGACCATCGACGACGACCCCGACCAGGGCAACCCGCACCGCTGAGCACGCGCCGCCACTGAGGAGAGGTACGAGGAGACGTACGTGGACCAGCCGTCCGCGCCGGGCCGACCCGGGCAACAGGCCCTGTTCGGCTGGTCCGACGACGATGCGGGCCCCGGGCCGTCGGCCTTCGCGGGCAGCCCGCAGGCCCGCCGCCTGCTGGACGTGCGCGAGGTGTACGCCGAACCGGCCGCCCTCGACTCCCCGCGCGGCCGGCAGATCCTGGCCGGGCTGCCGGGCGTCCGCGTCACCGAGGTGCCGAGCCACTGGCGCATCCCCTCCCTCCACGGCAACGACGGCAACGTCGCCCGGTGGGTGCGCGTCAAGACCGAGACGCTCGTCCTGGGCGTGAAACGCATCCTGGAGACCCGTCCCAACGGCAGATCCGCCGACTGGATCGCCCCGGGCCCCTCCAACGGCTGTGCGATGGCCTGTGCCTACTGCTACGTCCCGCGCCGCAAGGGGTACGCCAACCCGATCACCCTCTTCACCAACATCGAGGCGATCACCGCCCACATCCGCCGCCACGTCCGCGCCCAGGGCCCCAAACCGGAGCCCAACCAGTGCGACCCGCACGCCTGGGTGTACGACATCGGCGAGAACGGCGACTGCTCCGTCGACGCGCTGATCTGCGCCAACACGGCCGACCTGATCGCCGCCTTCCGCACCCTGCCCACCGCCAAGGCCTCCTTCGCGACCAAGTTCGTCAACCCGGACCTGCTCGCCCTCGACCCGCAGGGCCGCACCCGGGTGCGGTTCTCCCTGATGCCGCCGGACGACGCCCGGCTCCTCGACATCCGTACGAGCCCGATCGCCGACCGGATCGCCGCAGCCCCCGACTTCCTCGACGCCGGGTACGAGGTCCACTTCAACCTCTCGCCCGTCGTCCTGCGCCCGGGCTGGCAGCGCGACTGGGCCGACCTGCTCACCCACCTCGACGACGTGCTGCCCGCACGGGTGAAGGAGCAGGCGGCGGCCGAGGTCATCATGCTGACCCACAACGAGCAGCTCCACGAGGTCAACCTGGGCTGGCACCCACGAGCGGAGGACCTGCTGTGGCAACCGGCCGCCCAGGAGACCAAACGCTCCCAGAACGGTGCCCTCAACGTCCGCTACTCCCAGGACGTCAAGCGCAACGCCCTCACCCGCCTCCGCCAGCTCCTGGCCGCACACGCTCCCTGGCTGCACATCAGATACGCCTTCTGAGCGGACCCCTACGCGGGCGTCGTCTCGAAGGAGATCCACACGTCGGGCGGCAGATCGGCTCGCCCCGGAACCGGCCGGTGCTCCTCCGCCCAGGCGTCGCCCGCGATGTCGGCGGCCACCCGGCGCCAGAACCGTACGGCCCCCACGTTGGCGTCCTGGAAGGCGACCTCCCACGGGCCCGGGTGCCGCGCCACGACCTCCGCGACGGCACGCGTGCCGAGGCCGGAGCGGCGCGCCCCGCGCACCACGAAGAAGCTGTTCAGGACGCGGGTGGGACCGACGATCCCACGGACGAAGGCGAACCCGACGGGGCTGTCGCCGCTCACCAGCAGATACGGCACCCGGTCGACGTCGTCGAAGGCCGCGTGCAGCCACTCGCTGCGGAACGACCCGTCCGCGAAAGGCAGTTGACCACCGAACTCGGACATGTCGTGGCGGAACATCAACCAGAGCCGCTCCACCACGGACCGGTCGGCCTCGTGCGCGCGACGCACAGAGAATGCGGGCAGCTCGGACATGGGACTCCTCTACGGGACGGGGGCAGGGGCGGCGGCACGCTGCGGCCAGCCCCCTGCGGGCACGTGCCCGGCCACGCGGACCACACCGCGTCAGGGCACGAAAAAAGCCTCCCGGCCGGAATCATCCGGACCCGAAAGGCTGAGGAGGTGATCTTAACAGTCGCCCCGGCACGGCCGGCAGGCCCGGTTCAGATCCCGTCCAGGCGCTTGCCGGGTACCCAGGCGACGGTCGGGCCGACGTGCGCGTCTCCCCCGCACGCGCCACAGCCGGATGCGGTTGCGGGTCACACAGTGCTCCGGGCGCGGAATATTCGGTTGCCGTTCCTGGGGGTGGCGTTCACCATGAGCGGGATGCCGGGAGCTGCCCGGTGCTTCACGAGAGGAGGCGCGACCGTGACCACGACTGTCTTCGGCCTGCCCGCAGTCCGGCCTTCCCTCATCTCCTGGAGCACCCTCAGCGATGTCTCGCGACGACTTCTCGCAGTACCCCGAACTCCCTTCCTTTCCTGACGACTTCCGCCCCGACGCCTACCGGTACGTCCCGCCCGTGGACGACCTGACGGATGTCGAGGAGCGGTTCGTCTTTGATTTCCAGTCCTACGACGACGAGCTGGAGGACGGCCAGCGCTGGTCGACCTGGCTCAGCGTCGAGCCCCTCAGCCGGGGCCCCGAGCCGCGCCCCGACTGGGTCGTGACCTCGCAGGGCGCGATCGACACCGAGCTCGGTGTCCTCAAGACCGGCAAGGAGGCCGACGTCCATCTGGTCGAGCGCGCCGATCCGCTCGCCCCGGACGCCGGTGTGGTCATGGCGGCCAAGCGGTACCGCTCCTCCGAGCACCGCAGCTTCCACCGAGCCGCTTCCTACACCGAGGGCCGTTCCATGCGGCGCTCCCGCGACGAGCGCGCCCTCAAGCGGAAGAGCACTTTCGGGCGACAGGTCGCGGCCGGGGAGTGGGCCGTGTCCGAGTGGGGCGCGCTGGTGCGGCTGTGGAGTCTCGGGCTGCCCGTTCCGTACCCCGTCCAGATCGACGGCACCGAGATCCTGATGGAGTGGATCACGGTCCCGGACGAGGAGGAGGGCACGGTGCGGACCGCACCCCGGCTCGCCCAGGTCCGCCCCTCGCCGGAACTCCTCGCGTCGTACTTCCAGCAGCTCACCGACGCGCTGGCGACGATGGTGCAGAACGGCTTCGTGCACGGCGACCTCTCCGCGTACAACATCCTGGCGGCGGGCGAGCGGCTGGTGATCATCGACCTGCCCCAGGTCGTCGACCTGGTCGGCAACCTCAACGGGATGACCTTCCTCCAGCGCGACTGCGCCAACATCTGCGCCTGGTTCCGCTCGCGGGGGCTCGTGGAGGCCGACGAGGACGCCCTGTTCGGGGAGTTGATGGCGCACGCCTTCTGAGGCAGGTGCGTTCGCGGGTGCGGGCAGGGGCCGGCCGGGTCCGCTGTGAATACGTCTGTTGACGGATGTACAGCCGGTGGGGGCAGGACGTTGGTTGTTCTCAGCGTTCCCCTGCTCGTTGTCATGCCGCAATGCCGCACCACCGCGCATCCCGGACCGTACCGCGAACCCGAGGGAGTCCCGACATGGCGCATCACGTCTCAGGCCTGGGCATCAGCCCCACGAGCATGGACCCGAGGAGCCACATCACCGACCTCTACGTGTTCCGGAATCCGCAGGACGCGGACCGCACGGTGCTCGTGGTCGACGTCAATCCGACCTCGCCGTTCACCGAGGACGCCGTCGACCACGAGTCGGTGTACGAGGTCGGCGTGGACACCGACGGCGACGCGGTCACCGACCTCGCCTTCCGCGTACGTTTCTCACCCGTGCGGGAGAACACGCAGACCGCCCGGCTGTACGTGGCGAACGGCCGGGAGGCCGTGGCCGACCCCGAGGCGGGGGAGACCGTCATCGCCGACGCCCCGGTGACCTTCGGCGCCGAGCCGCAGATCACCGAGGGCGGAGGCTTCCGGTTCTTCGCGGGGCTGCGCAGCGACCCGTTCTTCGCCGATCCCGTCGGCGCGGGCGACAAGTTCCAGTGGACCGGCACGGACTTCTTCGCCGACAAGAACGTGTTCGCCCTCGTCCTGGACGTCCCGAACAGCGCACTCGGCCCCAACCCGCAGGTGGGGGTCTGGGCCAGGGTCCTGGTCCCGCACGACGGACGCCTGGTCCAGGGCGACCGGGCCGGACGGCCCGGCATCGACAACAACTTCAACCAGAACGACGACGACAAACGCGTCTGGAACCAGCAGGAACCGATCCACGACCGCGAACGCTTCCTCGACAAGTTCGCGCACATCTTCGAGCACGCGGGCCACCCCAAGGACCGGGCCACCGCCCTCGCGGAAGGCCTCCTCCCCGACCTCCTGACGTACGACAGCACGAGCGCCGAAGGATTCCCCAACGGCCGCAACCTCACCGACGACGTCATCAACCTGGGCATCGCCCAGCTGACCGGCGGCGCCGTGCCCCACGACGGGCTGCGGCCGCACACCGACCTCCGCCCCGACTTCCCCTTCCTGGGGGACCCGCACCCGGCGAGCTGAGCGTCGCTACGGAAGCGGTTCGCCCCGCGCCGCGATCCACAGCTCGTACCACTCCTCGTGGGTGAGCTCCGGTGCGCGACGGACCGCGTCCGCGCAGTTCAGGATGCGTTCGGGGCGGCTGGAGCCGATCACCGGGGCGATGCGGGCGGGGTGGCGCTGGAGCCACCACAGCAGGATCGTCTCCGGCGTCGTGCCCTTGCGGGCGGCGAGGTCGGAGACGAGCCGCGCCGCCGGGGACGGTGTACGGCCGGTGTAGCGGCCCTGCGCGAGCGCGCCCCAGGCCTGGAGCTGGATGCCCCGGGCCTGGCAGTGCTCGACCGTCCCGTGCGGGAAGCCGTTGTCGGCCGCCGCCCGCGTGTTCAGCAGCACCCCGGACTCGACCCAGTCGCGGGCCGCCAGGCTCATCTCCAGCTGGTTGGTCGTGAGGGGTACGTCCAGGTGCGACTGGAGGAGGGAGATCTGGGCGGCGCTCATGTTGGACACGCCGAAGCGGCGCACCAGGCCCTGCGCGTGCAGCGAGCCGAGTGCCTCCGCGATCTCCTCCGGGCCGGTCAGCGGGTCGGGCCGGTGCAGCAGCAGGACGTCGATCACGTCGGTACGGAGCCGGGTCAGGCTCTCCTCGACGCGGCGCACGATGCTCGTGGCGCGCAGGTCGTACCGGCCCCCGTGGTTGCCGTCGGGCAGGCGGATGCCGCACTTGGTCTGGAGGGTGATGCGCTCCCTCAACCCGGCGTCCCTGGCGAGCAGTTCGCCGAAGACCGCCTCGGACTTGCCGTGCCGGTAGATGTCGGCGTGGTCGAAGACCGTGATGCCGATGGACAGCGCGGCCTCGACGGCGGCCTGTGCGTCGGCGATGTCCCGGGCGGTGTACGGCTCGGGGTCCCAGGTGCCGCCGAGGCCCATGCAGCCGTACAGGGGGTGGGGGGTGGTCGTCATCGGAGTTCCTCTCCTGCGGGGCCTTCGGGGAATGCCCCGTCCTGGCCCGCCTCGTCGATACGTACGCCCAGCCGCCCCGCGACCTCCGGCAGCACCTGCCCGAGCGGCAGCGCCACCCGCGCCAGCGCCTCGCGGTCGCCGCGCGTCACGTCCCGGTTGACGATCACCACCGGGGTGCCTTCCCGAGCGGCCTGCCGTACGAAACGAAGCCCCGACATCACCGTCAACGACGAGCCCAGCACCAGCAGCGAGGCCGCCTGCCGGACCAGTTCCCGGCACTGCTCGACCCGCTGCGGCGGCACGGACTCGCCGAAGAACACCACGTCCGGTTTCAGGACACCGCCGCAGACCGTGCAGGGCACCACGTGGAAGTCCCCGACCTGCGCGTCGGTGAGGTCGGCGTCGCCGTCCGGGTTGATCCCGGCGGCCACCGGCGCGAAGCCCGGGTTGGCCTCGGTCAGGCGCACGGCGAGCGCGCTGCGGGGTTCGACGGTGCCGCAGGTCAGGCACAGGACGCGGTCCAGACTGCCGTGGAGTTCCACGACGCCCTCGCTGCCCGCGGCCTGGTGCAGCCCGTCGACGTTCTGCGTGATCAGCCCCGAGAGCAGGCCGTGCCGGGCGAAGGCGGCGACCGCCCGGTGCCCGGCGTTGGGCCTGGCCCGGCCGAAGACACGCCAGCCCAGGTGGCTGCGGGCCCAGTAGCGGCGCCGGGCCTGCGGGTCGGCGGTGAATTCCTGGTACGTCATCGGGGTGTGCCGGCTCAGGCTGCCACCCTCTCCCCGGTAGTCCGGAATGCCGGACTCCGTGGAGATCCCCGCCCCGCTGAGCACCAGCACGCCACCGCGGTCCAGCACGTCGGCGACCGGCGTCCAGTCGGAGGTGCCGGGGGGCAGGTCACCGTCGGGAACCCAGTTCAGGGTGGGGCGCATATGCATGCTGCCAGGGTACGGAAGACGCCGGTCCGCGCCGGGGCACGGCTGTTCTCGCATATGTCCTGTTGCGCCCGTGACGGCGGGGGAGCGAAGACCCATACTGCTTCCGGACGGACCAATTCCGTACCGCGAAGAACGTTGGGAGAGAGCACATGACCTTCACCCGCACCCCTCTTCGACCCCTGGCCGCACTGGCCGCCTCGCTCGCCCTGGCCGTGCCGACGGCGCTCACCACCACCTCGACGGCCTCGGCCGAGCAGACCCGGGCGGCAGCCTCGTGCAGTTCGGGCTACGTCTGCATCTACAAGGGCGACATCTTCGACGGCAGCCCCAACCACCCCCTGGTCTACAGCTTCTACCGCTACGGCACGTACAACGTCGCGAACCTCATCGGCGACTACACCATCAAGAACTGCCAGACGGGCGGCGCCAAGGTGCAGGGCCTCACCGGCTACAACGGCACCGGAAGCGTGGCCTGGAACCTCACCGTCAACAACTGCAGCACCGGACTGTGGACCAGCCTGACCTCGACCAACTCGGTACGCGTCTATCCCTGATCCGGGTCCGGCGGAGCGCGTCACGGAGACGTGAGGCGGCGGTGCTCGGTCTCGTCCAGTTGCTCGCCCGACGAGGGCAGGAGCTGCGGGACGCCGTCCACGATCGGGTAGCGGCGGTGCAGCCTCGGGTTGTAGAGGGCGTTGCCGTCGGGGAGCAGCGACAGCGGGCCCTTGTCGATCGGGCAGGCGAGGATCTTCAGCAGCGGGTCAGTGGGGTTCACGGGTGAAGTCCTTTTCGGGTGAGGGTTGTTGTTGCTGTTCGTGCGTGGCGAGGCTGAGCAGCACCGCGACCGCCAGGGCCGCGCCCACCACCCGCAGCACCAGCCGCAGCGGATCGCCCGGCAGCGACTCGCCGAACGCCAAGCTGCCGAGGGTGGCGGTGTAGAGGCAGGACGTGGTGGTGCAGACCGGCACCACGAGGGAGGCCCGGCAGCGCTGGAGCGCGGTCTGCGAGAGGACGAGACCGGTGCCGCCGGTGACGAGCAGGAGATAGGGGTACGGGGAGGTGAGCACCGCGCCGAGCGTGCCGGGCAGGTCGCTCGCGTCGAACAGCGCCGAGACCCCCTTGATCGCCAGCGAGCTCACCCCGTACACGAACCCGACGGCCACCCCGTACGGCACACCGCTCGCCGGGGTGGTCCCGGCGGTGTCCTGCCGCGCGGCATCCCGGCGGTCGGCGACGACGTACACCCAGATTCCCGCACCGATGGACAGCCCGCTGAGCAGCAGGATCAGGGCGGGCGGCGAGTACGCGCCGACGTGCTCGCCGCCGGAGTCCAGCGACAGCACCACCATCAGCAGGGCGACCACCACCGCGGCCATCGCGTACCGCTCACGGCCCGACACGCGTTCCCCGAGCGCGCGGGAGGAGAGCAGCAGGAGCAGGACCAGGCCCGAGATGAACAGGGCCTGCGCGACCGTCATCGGCAGCGTGCGGTACACGACCAGTTGCGCGGCGAACCCGCCCGCGAGCGCCAGTGAACCGGCCAGCCACGGCAGGCTCCCCAGCAGCAGCCGGACCGCCCGCAGCGGGCGGTGCACGTCCAGGTCCGGCAGGTTGCCCAGCGCGCGCTTCTGGAGGACGAAGCCGCCGCTGTAGAGGACGTTCGCGAACAGTGCCGCCACCACTCCCCACCACATCACGGCACTCAACTCCCTTGCGGGGAAGGGTTGGTGGTCCTGCGTGCGTGGACGAGGAGGATCGACGCGGCGGACGGCGCGGCGCAGGCCAGCCGGTCCAGGGCGCGCAGCGGGCGGGGCACCCCGTGGAAGGGGGCGCCGGCCGTGCGGACGACCTCGAAGCCGGACGCGGCGAGCAGTTGGCGCAGGGCGCGGGCGGTGTAGAGCCGCAGGTGGCCGACGACCTCGCGGCCCGGCCGCCCGTGGATCGCGCGCAGGCTGACCTCGGAGAACACCGGCTGCACTCCTGCCAGGAGCAGGGCCCGGTTGTACCAGGCGGCCAGGTTGGGTGTGGAGAGCATGAGGTGGCCGCCTGGCTTGAGGACGCGGCGGATCTCGTCGAGGGCGCTGTCGGGGTCGACGAGGTGCTCGATGACTTCGCTGAAGAGGACGGCGTCGGCGGAGGCGGACGCGAACGGCAGCCCGCCGTCGGTGAGTTGACCCCGTACCGCACACAGCTCACCGCTGGTGGCGGCGAACCGCCGCGACGCCCTGCGCAGCGCGTCCTGCGACCAGTCGACGCCGACGAGACGGTGCCCGGGGAGCAGCGGGGCCGCCGTCACGGCGGCCGTTCCGTCGCCGCAGCCCACGTCGAGGACGGTGGCGCCGGGGGAGCCCGCGAGGGCGGCGGCGAGCATGCGGGCCTGGCGGAGGCTCCGGGGGTCGCCGGAGGCCACGGGCACGGCGGGGTTCTCGTAGAACTCGCGCAGGTGGTCGCGCGGTTCGGCGCGGGCTTCGATGCGGGCCTCGGTGCGCGCTTCGGCGCGGGCTTCGCCTCGGGGGAGCGATGGGTCGGCGGTGGGAGCCGTCATGGCGGCGATCCCTCCTCAGGGTCAAGGGGCCAAGGGGTCACGGAGTGGTGGTCGTGGACGTGGTCGTGGTCGGAGGGGCCGCGAGCGCGGAGGTCGACTGGAGGTGCTTCTCGAAGAGTTCGCGCAGGTGCTCGCCGTCGCGCGGCCCGAGCAGCGCACCCGACCAGCGCAGACAGAGGTGGAGGCGGCCGCCGGTGGCCGCGGTGGTCACGGTCAGCCCTCGGGGCATCCGCGCGGGCGCCGAGAACCACACCGCGCTCGCCCGCCCCACGCCCTCGCCGAAGTCCAGGGGGTAGGGGACCCGCCCGATGTTGCTGAGCAGCGTGGTGGACGTCCAGGCGCCGACCGCCCGCCGCAACTGCCGGGTGAGCCCCGCCCGTACGACCACGGGAACGACGGGCGCGGTGAGCAACCGCGCCCCGTGACCGAGCTGCGGCCGCGAGAGCGCCTTGAGGGCGCGCGTACGATCTGCGGTCCGCAGCAGCAGCCCCCGGGTGTCCGCGTCCGCCAACTCCTCCGGCCGGAAGGGGACTTCCACCAGCCGCGTCCCGTTCCCGATGGGCATGTCCATCCCCCGGGAGCGGTCGTCCACCGGCATGGTGATGCGCATCGGGCGGGGCCTGGCGCCCTGCTCGGTGTTCCACTCGGCGATGGTCCGGGCGGTGGCGACCATCAGCTGGTCGTTGACGGTGTACGGGACCCCGGGCGGCCGCCTGGGCACCGGCAGCTCCACGGCCAGCATGCCGTTGCCCGAGGTCTTCGCCGCGCCCGGTGTCCCGGCGGCGACGCGCGCCACCGGGGCGAACCCGGTTCCCCGGACCGGCTGCCGGGCGCGGTGTCCGGGCCGCTCGGGTGCGGCGGTGGCGGCGGGGGAGTTGTCGACCCCGCCGTAGATCTCGGCGGCGGTGGCGAGGACGCGCAGGCAGGCGGGGCCGTCGAGGGCGGTGTGGTTGAGGACCAGCAGCAGGACCCGGCCGATGATCTCCAGCCGTACCGGGGGCGACAGGGAGAGCGGCGGCGCATGGGTGAGCGCCCGCGCCCGGGCCTCCTCCAGCACGCGCGGCGAGGCGTCCTGGTGATGGACGACCACACCGGCGGTGTCCGGATGCGGGGTCAGCTCCCACGCGTACCGGCGCCGGTACCAGGGCCCGGGGGCCTCGCGCATCAGGATGCGGGGATGCTGCCGCAGCGCCTGGAGGAAGGCCTCCCGGAGCCGTGCCGGATCGGGGGCCTCCGGAAGATGCACCTCGATGTGTACGGTCTCGGGCTCGGCGGGGTCGAGACAGTGCCGGGTGATCTCGTCGACGACGGTGAAGGGGGTGGTGCTGGTCGGGGCACGCATCACGGGCTCCTCGGAGGACGAAGGTGGGAAGACCGAACCGGACCGCACCGGTGCCCGGCCCACTCGGTGACCGGACTACGGGGCCCCCGAGCCCGCGCCCGCGCTGCGGACAGTCGGGGCACGCACCCGCCCCGGGCGGGAGCTCTGTGCCGGGCGGGGGTCCCGTGCCCGGCCGCAGCCTCGTGTCGGGAGGGGGCTCGGTGTCCGGCGGGGGTCCCGTGCCTGGCGGGGGTCCCGAGCCCGGCGGATGCCGTGTGCCGGGCGGGGGTTCCGTGCCCGGCCGCAGCCTCGTGTCGGGAGGGGGCTCCGTGTAGGGCGGGGGGCCCGTGCCTGACGGGGGTCCCGAGCCCGGCGGATGCCCTGCGCCTGGCGGGGGTTCCGTGCTTGGCGGAGGCCATGTGCCCGGCGGAGGCCTCGGGTTCGATGGTGGCCCCGTGCCCAGCGGAGTCCTCGTGCTCGGAGGGGACCCCGAGCCTGGCGGACGCCGTGCGGGCGGGGACCCCGAGCCCGGCGTGGGCCCTGCGTTGTGCAGCGGTCTCGTGCCGGGCACAGTCCCCGTGCCGGGCACAGTCCCCGTGCCGGGCACAGTCCCCGTGCCGGGCACAGTCCCCGTGCCGGGCACAGTCCCCGTGCCCAGTGGAGCCCCCACGCCCCGCGCAGGTCACGCCCGTCACTCCTCCCTCCTGCGCCACGGCCACCGCACACTCGCTCCTGGCCCGGTCGTCGCCGCCGAACCCAGCGTCACCACCGCGGCCACCACGCCCACCACCGCCAGCGCCTGGGCCAGCGGGCCGAACGCGCCCGTCTGGGCCGCCACCGGAGTTCCCGCGCCCCAGGCCGCCGTCACTCCCGCGCCCGCCATCGCCGCCAGGGCGATGAGGGGGAGCAGCGCCGGACGCCAGCGGGCCAGGAGGGCGAGGACGGGGACGGCCAGGGCCAGGGGGCCCGCCACCAGGATCATGACCAGGGTGAGTACCGCCAGGCCCAACACGGCTCCCGGGGCGGGAGGTTGTTCGGCCGCGGCGGGAGCCGGCTCGCGCGGGTCGCGGCGGAACCACAGCACCAGCCCCGCCAGCGCCAGCAGCGCCACGCCGCCCGCGACGAGACCGCCCACGTACCAGCGGGCCGGGGCGAACTCCAGCCGCACCGTTCCGCCCTCGCCCTCCGGCACCAGCCAGCCCTGTTGCCAGCCGTCCAGCCGGACCGGGGCGAGTTCCTTGCCGTTGAGGGTCGCCTGCCAGCCGGAGTTGGCGTTCTCGTACATCTGGAGGTACGACGCGGAGCCCGCTCCCACGGTCACCTCCCGGGAGTCCCCGGACCAGTCCTTGAAGGCCAACTCGCGGGAGGCGGCGGAAGGTTCGGTGACGGTTCCCCGGGTCAGGGTCAGGTCCGTGATGGCGAGAGGGCCCGTGTCGCCCGCCTCCAGGCGGTGGGTGCCCGCCGCCAGTTGGGCCACCCCGTCGCGCTGGTCGCCCGCGCACAGCGACACCTCGATCGGGCGGCGCTCGGTCAGGTCGCGCAGGGTGCCCCGGGCGCTCGTCGCGTGCAGGGTGCCGTCGATGGACAGGATCGGGCCCTGGCCGCAGGGGAGGGAGAAGGCACGGGCGGGGTCGGGCTGCGGGACCCGGTAGTCGTCGAGAGCGGGGACGTACACCTCACTCAGTCCGATGGGGAGCTGCAACTCGCCCTGCGCCACCGGGTTGTGGATGGTGAGCGGTGCCGCCTTGGTGAGCGTGATGTCGAGGCGGTCGGTGGTGATCGGCTGGAAGCTGGCGAGACCGTTGGGGTCCACGGAGGCGGTCGCCGCGCCGTCCGGGGAGCTGATCTCGACCTGCTCGGGGCGGGTGGAGAGGCCGCCCGCCGCCGCGAAGACGATCTGCCCGACCGGGCGTTTCTCCGGCCAGCGCAGGTGCAGGACGGACGTGTTTCCGGAGATCCATGACGTGCTCAGGTCGCCGTCGACCAGGTTGCGGGGGCTCAGCGCGGTGCCGAGCTTCGCGGTCGAGTCGGCGCTGACCAGCAACTGCCGCCGCTGGTCGGGTGCTTGGCGGTAGAGGAGTTCGTCCAGCGCCTCGCCCGGAACGGGCAGCGCCGTCGCCTTCAGGGCGTACGCGCCGTCCTGCCGGGTGGTGAACTGGCGGTGCAGCCCGACCTCCGCCGAGACGGGGGACAGCCCGCCGGGGTCGCTGCCCCGGTGCAGGGAGATCACGTTCGGGTCCGTGCCGTCGTCGGCCGCGTCCCGGGGGAGGGCGAGGAGGCGTGTCACCGTCACGCCGGGGACGTCCACCGCGCTGAACCCCGCACCCATCAGCCCGGGGCGGCCCTGTTGCGCCTCCTCGATGGTGATCTTCAGCCACTTCGCCTCGCCCGGCGGGGCGTCCACCGTCTGCGTCTGCCCGTTCGGCTGGAGCGGGCTGGTCGCACCGCCCCGGTCGGTCTCCACCCGCACCACCGTCGGCGCGGCCCGCATCCCGTCGGAGGGCAGCGGGGTCAGGCGGAGCGTGGACGGCATCGTCACCGGGGCCGTGAAGTCGACCCGCAGCCACTGCCCGGCGGGCCGGGCCGCGCTGCCCTCCGCCCAGGCGGTCTCCGGGTTGCCGTCGAAGGCGTTCACCGGGTCGTACTGGGGGAGGTGGAACAGCCAGTTCCCGCTGCTGGACGCGGTCACCGACTTCGCGCCCCGCAGCACGGCCGTCGTCTGTCGGCGCGGATTGTCGTCGGGCAGGATCTGCCGCGGCTCACGGCCGGGGTCCTGCATGCTGCCCGGCTGATTGCGCTCCTTCTCGGTGTACGTGTACGAGGTGTTGGTGTTGACCAGCCCGAACCGGGTGTCCGCCCGGCGCAGCCCGTCGCCCGCCGCCCGCACCGGGGGCTCGCCGAGCCCGGGCGCGTTGTCCCCGGTCAGCACGGCCGGCCGGTCGCGCGTGGCGGGGTCGGCGGAGAGCCGCAGCAGCGACTCGGGGCCGCCGGACACCGTCATGGTGTCGGCCACCGGCTTGAGCGCCGCCCGCCCCGGATCGCCCGTGTTCCCGCCGGTCGGCACCGGCTCGTACACCTCGACCGCCTGCTGCCTCGGGTACAGGCCCTCGACCTGCACGGGCGTGTCGTCGGGGATGCGCCCGCCGGTGAGGACCGGGCCGAAGCCGGTCACCCGCCGGTACCCGGACGACTCCAGCGTGCGCTTCACGGTCTGCGGCGGTACGTAGCCGATCTGGTCGGGGTCGAGGTCGTTGCGTACGACGACGTAGTGCAGCCCCGCCCGGTTCAAGTAGGCGGCCAGGCCCGGGACTTCGCCGCCCGACATCAGCGACTGCTCGACCGCGTCGAGCACGCGCCGGTTGCCGGGTGCGCCGAACGGCACGAAGTCCCTTTGCGCCCAAGGGGATTCGGCGAGCACGTCCAGCGGCTGGTCGATGGTCGAGCCCCAGGTGTAGATGCCGTGCGCGGTCGCCGGGGTGACCAGGGCGCGCGTGTTCGGGGAGTGCTCCTTGAGCCAGGAGGCCGTCTGCGACCAGTGGTCGGGGAGCTTGCGGAACGCCCCCGGCTGGAGGATGGAGCCGTTGACGTACGGGAGCAACAGCCCCGGCAGTACCAGCAGCGCCGCCAGCACCGGCAGGTACGAGCGGCCCGGCACCCGCCGGGTCCCGCGCTGCTCCGAGGCCACCGCCACGGCGTGCACCAGCCCCAGTACGAGCACGAGCGCCAGGCCCGACTGGAACTTGTAGATGTTGCGGAACGGCACCAGCCAGCCGTTCAGCCAGTCCTGCACCGTCCCCGGGAACAGCGCCCCCAGCGAACCCCCGTACCCGGCAAGGGTGATGAGCACGACCGAGACCACGACGAGCAGCAGCCACCGCCGCTCGGGCACGTCCCGCCGGGCGATCCCCGCCAGCCCGATCGCCGCCGCACCGGCCGAGCCGAGGATCGCCGGCACCGAGGCGGCGACCGTCCACCCGGCGGGCAGCCACGGCTCGCCGAAGTTCAGGTACGCCGTCCAGTTGCCCGCACCGCGCAGCAGTTCGGTGGCGGACATGGTGTTCGTGGTGGTGTCCGCCTGCTCGACGTACGGCATGAAGTTCTCGCCGTGAATGCCCAGCAGCAACAGAGGCACCACCCACCACAGGGTGGCCAGCAGCACCCCCGGCACCCACCACAGGATCTGCGTCCGGCGGCGCGGGCCCCCCGGGCGGCTCAACAGGTACAGGCCCACCGGCAGCAGCGCCGCAAGCGTCGACGCCGCGTTGACCCCGCCCATGAACGGGATCAGCAGCGCCGAGCGCAGTGCCGAACTCCGCGCGCTCAAAGTCGCGTTGGCGAGCGGCAGCAGCACCCACGGCAGCAGCGCCCCGGGCAGCGCCGCGGCCGACGTCGACCCGATCACGATGGTGTACGTCGGCCACAGCGCGTACACCGCCGCCCCCAGCAGCCTGCTCCGCGAAGAGCCGACGCCGAGCCGCTCCGCGAGCCGCAGCGCACCCCAGAACGCGACCGACACCACCAGCGACAGCCACAGGCGCTCCGCCAGCCACACCGGCAACTGTACCAGGTCGGCCAGCGCGTAGTACGGCAGCATCGGGAAGGCGTAGCCCACGTACTGGTCGAAGATCCCGCCGAAACCGGCCCGCGAGTGCCACAGCTCGCCCAGGTCCCCGAGGAACCGGAACGGGTCGGCGGCCACCCCGAGCTTCGTCTCGAACGTCATCCGCCCCGGCGACACCGCCAGGAACGCCACGAGGACGACCGCCCAGAAGCCCAGCAGCCACCTGCGGGAGCGGGGCGCGTCGTCGGGTCCGCGCCCGTCCGGCACCGGCGCGGCGTGCGACGGGGGGCCGGGCGGAGCCTGGAGCGTGCTGGTCATGGACACCGCCGGAGGATGAGGAGGAGGTTCCAGGTGACGACTTCGCGCAGCACCGGAATGCGCGGCGCGAGCGTGGGCAGCACCGGCCAGTAGCGGGCGCGCGCGGACACCACCCGGATGTCCTCGCGCGCCCTGACCCGGCGCAGCGTGGTCCCGACGTGGATCGGGAAGAGGTTCTCGCCGACGGTGTGCTTGGCGGTGCGGCCGGTGCGCCGCTCGTAGCGGCGGCGGCCCCGGTCGGCGCCCAGGTAGTGCCAGGGCGCCCACTCGTGGCCGCCCCACGGCGAGAACCAGTTGGTGAACGACACGTAGATCAGACCGCCGGGCCGGGTGACCCGGACCATCTCGCTGAGGAAGGTCTGCGGGTCGGCGACGTGTTCCAGCACGTTGGAGGAGAAGCACACGTCGGCCGCGCCCTCGGCGAGCGGCAGCAGATAGCCGTCGGCCACCACCGCGCCCTCCGGCGCCTTGCGCCCGTGGAGCGTCAGCTCGTGGGAGTCCGGTTCGAAGAGGTACGTCTCCGCGCCCCGCCGCCGGAACTCCCGGGCGAAGTACCCGGGCCCGCCGCCGACGTCCACCACGACCCGCCCCTTCAGGGGCACGTGGCGCTGCACCTGGTCGGCGGCGTCCCGCGCGAGCAGCGTGTAGCAGTGCTCGGGGTCCTCCTGCTCGTGGAGGAAGGCCCGCAGGAGGGCGGCGGAGCGCCGGAAGGAGGGGTCCCTGAGGGGTGGAGTGCGGTCGGCGGTCGTCATCGCAGGGCGACCGCCGTGGTGGGGGCCGGGCCGTGCGGGTCCGGCTGCTCGGGCACGGACAGGGGCAGGGGTACGGGTGTCCCCGCCGCCTCGGCGGCCACCGCCCGGAACCCGCTGACCGTGCTGGACCAGCGGTAGCGCTCCGCCCGGAGCATCGCGGCCCGCCCCATCGCCGTACGCCGCTCTGCACTGAGCGCGAGCGCGCACCAGGCGGCGGCGAACGAGCTCTCGCCGCGCGCCAGCACCCCGGTCACCCCGTCCTCGACGGAGTCCCGCAGCCCCGGCACGTCGAAACCGACGGAGGGGGTGCCGCGGGTGGCGGCCTCGGTGACCACCAGCCCCCAGCCCTCCACCGCCGAGGGATGCAGCAACAGCCAGGAGGCGCAGAGGAGTTCGTGCTTCTCGGCCTCGGAGACGTACCCCTTGAAGACGACGCCGGGGCCCGCCGTCGCCTCCAGCCGACGGCGCTCGGGGCCGTCGCCGACGATCACCAGCCTGCCGCCGGTGACCGGGCGGACCCGCTCCCACAGCCGCAGCAGCAGATCGATGCGCTTGTACTCCACCAGACGGCCGACCGCGAGGAAGAGGGGTTCGGGGGAGCGGGCGGTGAGGGCCTGCGGGCTCTCGACGCCGTTGTGCACGACGCGGATGCGCTCGCGGTTCACGCCGAGCGCGCCCAGTGCGTCGGCGGTGGACGCCGAGACGGCGACCAGGAGGTTGTCGCGCTGGGCGGCGGACAGCGCCCAGTGCTCCAGGCGTCTGCCGAGCCCGGCGGCCGGGCCGGGGAAGCGCATGCCCCACAGCTCGGTGTGCACGTGGTTGACCAGGCACAGGGTGGGGCCCCGGTGCCAGAGCGGGGTGAGGTAGGGCAGGCCGTTGCAGACCTCGACCAGGAGGTCGCAGCCGCCGATGCGCCGCTCGAAGGTGCGGCGGGCGCGCAGGAAGTGGCCGAGGTCGCCGCCCGCCGACACGACGCGGTAGTTGCGCTGTGCGGCGGGCCCGCCGCACAGCAGGGTGACCTCGTGGCCGAGGGCGGCGAGACCGTCGGCCAGACGGTCGACCAGGAGTTCGGAGCCGCCCGCCGCCGGGTTGCCCAGGTCCCGCCGGGACAGGAAGACGATTCTGCGGGGGTGCGCCGGGGCGGCGGCCTGCGGCTGTGGGGGCCGCGGGGCGCGCAGGGGGAGGGGGGTCGGGGGTGCCGCGAGGGGTGCCGTGAGGTGTGACGTGGGGGGTCCGTGCTGAGGCATCCGGGCTCCAACTCGTGTCGAGGGTGCGGAACCGATGACTGGTTGGTGGGTGGCCGACGGGCAGCCGATGAGGGGTGAGGGGATTGCCGATGAAGGGGGACGCGCGGCGTTACGTGTGCGGTGGGGTGGTTAGGCAGTTTTCGCCACGTCGTTCGAGGCGGCTACTCACCTGCGTGACAAATTCGGCACCGATATCAGCTGACGCTTCATCACATCCCGCACGCTGTAAGCCATTTGACACCCTCATGCTGCTGACTCGGGCCTTCCGGAAGCCTTTCGGAGCGGCCACCGCAACGGCCTCCGTCCGACCCGGGGCGGGGTGCTCCTGCGTCCCCGTACGACCAGGAACAGCCCCGAACCCGCCAGTGCGACCCCCGCCGCCCCGCCGCCGATCGGCAGCGTCTCGCCCACCAGGCGCAGCTTGTCGCTGTCCGTGCCGGCCTGTGCGACCTGGGCGCGCTGGGTGGCGGGGGTGAACTCCATCCGCCTGCTGTCCAGCAGCACCAGCGCGTCCTTCTTCGCGCCCGGGGCCCGCAGCGTCTTGCGCGGGCCGATCGCCGCGTTCACGATCCGCCCGGTGCGCTGGTCCACGACCAGCTCGATGCCGTGGTTGGCGTACCACTCCTCGGCCTGGACCTGCCCCCGCTCGGGCAGCCCCACCAGGAGTCCGGGGACCATCCGGGTGCCGGTGCGCACCGGGGCCACGGTGCCGGTGAAGCGGTAGCCCTCGTACCCCTGGACCTTCTTCGTACCGCTGAAGCGGAGGGACACGGTGGAGCCGAGCGTGCCGTCCCACCAGCGGTACGTGCGCTTCTCGACGTCGAAGGGGAACTTCAGGTAGGCCTCGCCGTCGAAGGCGGGCTGTTCCTTGCAGCAGTGCACCGGCTCGTTGGTCCTGCGGTCGGTGACCCAGCGTTCCAGGGTCCACTGGAGGGAGTCGCTGGTGTCGGCGGCGGGCAGCGTGTCCTCGTTGTCGACCGAGGTGGACACGTCCCAGACCGCCCGCCCGCTGCTGACGCTGTCGGCGACGTCGCCGCGCACCTGCCGGGTGATCGTCAGCGGTTTGTCGTGGGCGGTCGCCAGGGCCTGGGTGTCGAAGTAACTCCCCGTGCCGGTGAACACGGTGGTCGTGCTGATGTCGATCGGGTTGCTCTTGGCGCGAGGAGACACGTACGAAACCAGCAGCGGGGCCAGGACCAGCAGAAACACGCCGGTGCCGAGCAGGATCAGCGACAGGGGGGAGGCGGTGCGACGCATACGGGGCGCTCCAGGGGGTGCCGTGGCGGAGGGGGACACGTGCACGGTGCGTATGGGCCGGGAACCGTAGGCGCGGATGTGACGGACTGTCAATTCCCGTGCGGCGACGGTCTTGACGGGCCGTCAGGGTCCGCGTGAGACTGTGGACTTGCTGTCAGGCCGCCGGTGGGGACCAGCGTCGGAGAGGCTTCCCACCATGCCCAGACTGATCTCAGCGCTCCTGACCTCCCTCGTCGCCGCCGCACTCGCGGTGGGTGCCGCGTTCGGCATCGTCGCTCTGCTCGACGCCACCCCGGAGCAGCCCAACGTGCCTCTGGTCAGCTACGAGACGGGGACACAGCGACGATGACCACCCCTGGTACGACCACCGGTGCGACGACCCGCACGGGTGCGGAGAACGGCGTGACGACCGGCGCCTCGGCCCGGAGCGCGCGGAGGGCCCCGGCCTCTGGCAGTCCGGTTACGGGCTCGGCGCATGTGGCCTCTGGCGGCCCGGTGACGGGTCCGGCGTACGTGGCCTCCGGTGGCCCGGTTGCGAGTCCGGGACACTCGGCCTCAGGCGGCCCGGCTGCGGGACCGGCGTACGTGGCTTCCGGCGGCCCGGTTGCGAGCCCGGCGCATGTGGCCTCCGGCGGCCCGGCGACGAGTCCGGCGTACGTGGCCTCCGGCGGCCCGGTTGCGAGCCCGGCGCATGTGGCCTCCGGCGGCCCGGCGACGAGTCCGGCGTACGTGGCCTCCGGCGGCCCGGTTGCGAGTCCGGCACACTCGGCCTCAGGCGGCCCGGCTGCGGGACCGGCGTACGTGGCCTCCGGCGGCCCGGTCACGGGCCCGGCACACTCGGCCGCCAGCACTGGGCCCTCGGCACTCGCCACCCCGCCTTCAGCGTCCACACCCGGCGCCGGGGTGTCGGCACAGGGCGCCGGCGGGTCTGTATCCGGCACCGCGCGGTCCGCCTCGGGTGCTGGGGCCGTATCCGGCACCGTGCGGTCCGCGTCGGGTGCTGGGGCGTCGGCGTCCGACGCCGCGCGGCTCGCGTCCGGCTCCGGCGCGTCTGTGCCCGGTGCGGCTCGCTCCGTGTCCGGTGCCGCGTCCTCCGCGTCCGACACGGGCGCGTCTGTGCCCAGTTCGGCCCGCTCCGAGTCCTCCGCGTCCGCCGCATCCTCCGCGTCCGGCTCCAGTACGTCCGTGCCCGGTGCGGGCCTGTCGGCGTCCGGTGGCGTGGGCTCCGCGTCCTCCGCGCCCGCCGCCCCGGCGGGCACGGCCGGAGGCGGTCCGCCCGTCGTGTCCGCCTGGGCGGACGTGCCCGCGTTGCAGATACGGCAGTTCGCCGATCTGGCGCTCGCCGAGGTGCCCGCCCTGGCCCGCGAGATCCTCGACGAGATCTGCCGCGAGCATCCCCGGATGCCGCTGATCCGCGACGAGCACGGTGACCTGATGGCGCTCGTCGGCATCCGCCGCGCGCTGGAGGACTTCGTACGGCATCTGGTCCGCCAGGACGGCCGCCGCCCCCACCTCGACCTGGATGTCTTCCAGGAGTTCGGCCGGGGCGAAGGTCTCCAGGGCAGGTCCCTCAACTCCCTCCAGGCCGTGTACCGCCTCGGCGTGCGGCTCGCCTGGCGACGCCTCGCCGAGATCGGCCAGCAGGTCGCCATCCCACCGCCCGCGATGTACGAACTCGCCGAGTCGGGCTTCGCCTTCCTGGACGGCCTGGTCGACGAGTCCCTGCGCGGCTACGCGGAGGCGGCCGCCCGCCAGGCCGGTGAACGCCTGCGCCTGCAACGCAAGTTGACCCAGGCCCTCCTGCACGAATCCTCGACCGGCGCGGCCGACGCCGCGAAGTCCCTCGCCGAACTGTCCGCGCACGCCGCCCGCATCGGCTGGGCGCTGCCCGAGCGGCTCGCCATCGGCGTCCTCGTCCGCCCCTCCCGGGAGAGCGTCGCCCCCGCCGTGGGCCCCGAAGTCCTCCTCGACATGGAGAGCGAACAGCCCCTCATGGTCGTCCCCGACCCCGGACAGGTCGGCCGCACCGAACAGTTGCGGCGCGCCACGGCGGGCTGGACGGGCGCCCTGGGCCCCGCCGTCTCCCTCGGCGAAGCCGCCAAGTCCCTCCGCTGGGCCACCGCCGCCGTGGGCCTCATGGAACGCGGCCTGCTCCCCTCCGACGGCCTCCTCTCCTGTACGGAACACACCCAGGCCCTGGTCCTGCTGCCGCCCGAGGCACTCATCGGCGACCTCTCGGCCCGCTGCCTGGCCCCCCTCGAACACTGCGGCCCCACCCAGGGCCGCCGCCTGGCCGAGACCCTGCTCGCCTGGCTGGAGATCAGGGGCGGCGCACCCGAGGTGGCGGCCCGCCTCGGCGTGCACCCGCAGACGGTCCGCTACCGCATGCGGCAGATCAGGGAACTTTGGGGCGACGAGGTGGACGACCCGGACCGCCGCTTCGAACTCGAACTGGTCCTGCGCGCCCAACGCCTGCGCGGCGAACTGGCCGAGCCCCCGCACCGGGGCGGAGCGACGGGTGGCTGAGCGCGGGGTGGCCGAGAAGGGGGTGGCGGATCGGCGTGTCGCTCGGGGGATGCGCAAGCCGCGACCGTACGCGATCGTGCTGGTCCTGCTGCTGCTCTGGTGCGCCACGGGCTGCGCCTTCTTCGCCGAGCCACCGGAGGAGGAACCGCCGCCCCCGGCCCCGCGCGCCCCGGCCGCGCCCACCGCGCAGAGGCCCGCCCCGACCGGGCACTCCCCGACCCAGGCCCCGGAGCCCCAGACCGTGCCCGACCCGCCACGGCCCCCGGGCGAACGCCCCACCGTCCTCTACCTCGGCGACTCCCTCGCCATGGAGAACCAGCTCTCCCTGGCCGAGACCGTCGCGGCGGACGGCCGCGCCACCGTGCACAGCGCCCCGTACTCCGGCACGACCCTCTGCGACTACCTCACCGGACGCCCCACCCGCTCCCTGGTCCCCGTCCGGGACAAGGCGGCCGCCCTGGTCGCCACGCACCGACCCCGCGTGGTCGTCCTCCAATTCTGGGGAAACGCCTGGGGGTTCACCCCCTGTATGGACAACATCCCCCAGTCCAGCGCCCGTTACTACACGCGCTACGCCGAGGACGCCGCGACCCTCACCTCCCAGATCGCGTCCGCCGCCCGCCGTGCGGGCATCCCCCGCCCCCGGATCATCTGGGTCCTCCAAGGCCCGGACGCCTTCGCCCATGACCGCATCCCCCGCGTCAACGACCTCTACCGGGCCCAGGCGGCGGCCTCCGGCGACGCCCTCGCCGACGCGGGCCGCGCCGTCAGCGCACCCGGCGCCCGCTACACCTGGCGCCGCCAACTCCCCTGCACCGATGCCGAATCCGCCACCCCCGACGCCTGCCGCAACGGACTCACCTCCCTCCACCGCACCGACGACCCCCTCCACTTCTGCCTGGCCCCCACCACCACGACGCCCCGCCCGTGCCCGGCTCCCTCCCCGGGCATCACCCGCTACACAAAAGCGATCGCCGACGTCGTCGACCGGCACGTACGCTGACCCACCATGCCCCTGCACGAAGACGAAATCCCGGTCGACGAGACGCTGGTCCGCTCGCTCCTCAAGGAACAGTGCCCGCACTGGTCCGACCTGCCGCTCTCGCCCGCCGGGGCGGGCACCGACAACACCATGTACCGGCTGGGCGCCGACCTTCTCGTCCGGCTCCCGCGCACCCCCGGCAACGCCCGGTCCGTACAGAAGGAACAGACCTGGCTCCCCCGCCTGGCCCCCTTCCTCCCCGCCCCGATCCCCGCCCCCGTCCACGCCGGGGCCCCCACCGACGCCTTCCCCCTCCCCTGGTCCCTGTACCGCTGGATCGACGGCGCCGAACCCGGCCCGGACACCGTCCACGACTGGGCGGCCTTCGGCTGTGACCTGGCGGAATTCGTACGCCGACTCCACCGCACCGACCTCATGGGCGCCACCCGCACCGGCGACCTCACCTGGTACCGGGGCGGCGGCCTGCGGGAGAGCGAGCAGGCCTTCAGCGGCTATTTCGACGCCTGCCGGGCCGTCGCGGGCCCCGACCTCGACGTCGACACCCTGGAACAGCTGTGGCGCTCCGGCCTCGCCCTCCCCGACGGCCCCGGGCCGCACGGCTGGCTGCACGGCGACCTGAAGCCCACCAACCTCCTGGTCAAGGAGGGCAGGCTGCACGCGGTCATCGACTTCGGCGGCCTCTCGGTCGGCCTGCCCGACGCCGAGCACGCCACCGTCTGGGACCTGCCGCCCCGGGCCCGCGAGGCCTACTGGAACACCCTGTCCCTGGACGACCCCACCTGGACCAGGGCCCGCGCCTGGGCCATCGCGGTGGGCATCAGCGGCCTCGCCCACTACACGGACACCTTCCCCGCCTTCGCCACCGAGTGCCGCACCCGCCTCCACGCGATCCTGACGGCCCCGCCGCGCTGAAGCACACTGCCCCGGTACGGGACGCCCACCGCACCGCGGCGGCCGGCCCGTACTCCGACTCCTACGACGCCCGGCTCAGGCCTTGACCGGGGCGGGGGCGCCCGCTTCCTTGACGAGGCGGTCGCCGGAGTCCAACGACTCCCACAGGGTCCCGTCGATCCGGACCTTCTTCGTGGAGCCGTCCGCCAGGCGCACCTTGACGTAGTGGTACAGGCTCGACCCGTCGGTCATGCCGCGCGACTTGTCGACGACGACACCGCTCCAGGCGTCCTTTTCATGGGTTTTGCGTGACTTGAACATGTCTCCACGGTACGGCCGGGACGGGCGGGCCGACCATCCTCCCGAGGGACGAACGGGCGGACGCGCCCGCTCCACCCCCGGGTGGAGACCGGTGGAGCCCCGCCCGGCCCGCCCTCAGACCCGTACCGCCGCACCCGTGACCCGCACCCCCGGCTCGCCCTCGCGCAGCGTGACCTCCAGCAGCGACGGGCTGCCCATGTCGTGCCCCTGGTGCAGCGTGAGCGTCGCCTGCTCCGGTACGAGGCCCAGCTCACGTGCGTACGCGCCGAAGGCCGCCGCTGCCGCACCCGTCGCCGCGTCCTCCACCACACCCCCGACGGGGAACGGGTCGCGGACGTGGAAGACGGTCTCCGACGCGCGCCACACCAACTGCACCGTCGTCAGGTCCAGCGCCCGCATCAGGGTCAGCAGCCGGTCGAAGTCGTAGTCCAGGTCGGCCAGTCGCTCGCGGGTGGCCGCCGCGAGGACGAGGTGGCGGACCCCGGCGTAGGAGATCCTCGGCGGAAGGGCGGCGTCCAGTTCGCCGGGCAGCCAGTCGAGCGCCGCCAGCGCCTCGGCCACGTCGTCCGGGGCGACGTCGTACACCTGGGGCGGCACGCTGGTGAGCGTCGCCCGGAGCCCTTCGCCGGACGCGGTGACCGTGATCGGCACCGGCCCGGCGTTCGTCAGGAACGTGTAGTCTCCCGCGCCGAGTTGCTCGCCGAGCGCCACGGCGGTGGCGACGGTGGCGTGGCCGCAGAAGTCGACCTCCGCCTTGGGGCTGAAGAAGCGCAGGCGGAAGGTCCGCGCGTCGTCCGCCTGCGGAGCGGGGGTCACGAACGCCGACTCCGAATACCCCAGTTCGGCGGCGATCGCCACCATCTCCGCGTCGTCCAGCGCGGAGGCGTCGAGCACGACCCCGGCCCGGTTGCCGCCCGCCGGGTCGGTGGAGAAGGCGGTGTAGTGGAGCACCTCGGAGGGAAGCGCCGAGGGAGCGGTCGGGTTCGTCACGGGATGTGTCATCGGTAAGTCCTCACTTCGTCATCTGCCTACGAGGTTTTCAGGGGGCAACGTACGGGAACGGGTCAGTCTTCCCCCGTCCGGGCGCACCGCTCGCGGGACGTCCGCCGGGCCACCACCGCCAGCACCGCGCCCGCCCCGAAGGCCACGGCGGCCGCCACCGCCGACACGTGCAGGCCCGCCGTGAAGCCACCTTCCGCAGCGGCGAACGTGCCGAACAGCGCCACCCCCACCGCACTGCCGATCTGTCGGGACACCTGGAAGGCAGCGGTGGCGATCCCCGTCCCGCCCGCCGGGGCGGCGTCGATGATCGCGGCGGTCGCCGCCAGCGCCGTCGTCGTCTGCCCCAGACCGGTCGCGATCAGCGCGAAGAGCAGGAAGGGGTACGAGGTGGCGGGCCCGGCGAGCAACCAGCCGAGGAAGCCGACTCCGCCCACCACGAGCCCGCACACCATCGGGAGATACGGACCCCTGCGCGCGGCGATCCGGCTGAACAGCGGCGCCGCGACGAGCCCCATGCACACCGAAGGCAGCAGGGCCAGCCCGGTGGCCGACGCGCTGAAGCCGCGCTCCTGCTGGAAGTACAGCGTGGTCAGGAAGAGCATCCCGTAGTACCCGAGGCTGATCAGCAGCCCGACGGCCGCCGTGGCGGAGAAGGCGCGCGCTCCGAACAGCGACGGCGGAAGCAGCGGAGCACGCGCCCCGCCGGCGGCCGACCCGGCCTCGACGGCACGTTCCACGGCGACGAAGGCGACCAGCGCCAGCACCCCGACCCCGAACGCGCCGAGTACCAGCGGTGACGTCCAGCCCCGGGTGCCCGCCTCGTTGAGACCACAGGCGAGCGCGACCAGGCCGACCACGCCGAGGACCTGACCGAGGGGGTCCGCCCCGCGTGCGGCGGCGGGCCGGGCGCCTCCGGGAACGTAACGCAGTGTCAGAACGACGGCGAGGACGGCGACCGGCAGGTTCAGCCAGAACACCGAGCGCCAGCCGAAGCCCGAGACCAGCAGCCCGCCGACGACCGGCCCCGCCCCGAACGCCGTCGCCGCCACCGCACCCCAGACCGCCACGGCCCGGGCCCGTACCGCCCGGTCCGGGTACGCGGCCTGGAGCAGGGCCAGCGAGGCGGGCACCAGCAGCGCGGCGCCGGCCCCCTGCGCGAGCCGCCCCGCGACGAGCACTCCCGTACCGCCCGCGCATCCGCAGACCAAGGACGCCAGGGCGAAGACACCGAGACCGGCCAGGAAGGTACGGCGGTGCCCGACGCGGTCGGCGAGGTTGCCGCCGACCAGCAACAGCCCCGCGAAGACGGTGCTGTAGCCGTCCACGATCCACTGGAGGACGGAGGGCCCGGCGCCGAGGGCGCGGTGCAGGTCGGGGAGGGCGACGTTGACTGCGGTGACGTCGAGCATGACGAGGAAGTAGCCGAGGGACAGCGCGACCAGCGGGGCCCGGGCGGCCCGGGCGGGCCGGGATCGCGCCGGAGCAGGTGCCGGTGCGGCAGGGGCGACGGGGTGTACGGAGGTCATGCGGACGATTCTTCGGGCCGGATGCTTCGTTGTCCGTCAAAGTGTCGTCGTTCTACGCTGCCCCCATGCCCGACGACAGCGCCCCCTTCGACCACCGGACCGACGCCGCACCCCTCAACCATCGGACAGACGGCACACCCCTCAAGCACCAGACCGACATCGCCCGCGCCGCCGCGCTGATCGCCGACCCGTCGCGGGCGCGGATGCTCAAGTGCCTGGCCGACGGCCGCCCGCTGCCCGCCGGGGCGCTCGCCGGGGAGGCGGAGGTCAGCGCCGCGACCGCGAGCGTGCACCTCGCCAAGCTGGTCGAGGGCGGCTTCGTGACGGTCGCCCGGCAGGGCCGCCACCGCTACTACCGCCTCGCGGGCCCGGACATCTGCGCCGCCCTCGAAGCCCTGGCGCTGATCGCCCCGCCCCTGCCCTTCACGTCCCTGAAGCAGTCCAACCGCGCCAACGCCCTGCACCGCTCGCGCACCTGCTACGACCACCTGGCCGGACAACTGGGCGTCGCCCTGATGCGCGCCCTCCTCGACCGGGGCGCCCTGACTGGCCACGACGGCGTCCACCGCCCGTCCGACGCGGTGCTCGACCGCCCCGCCGCGTACGGTCGCGACCTCCGCTACGAACTCACCCCCGAAGGCGCCGCCCTCCTCACGGACCTGGGCATCGACACCGCCGCCCTCCCGCCCCGCCGCCCGGCGATCCGCTACTGCGTCGACTGGAGCGAGCACCAGCACCACCTGGCGGGCGCCGCCGGTGCCGCCCTGACCTCGCGCCTGTTCGCCCTGGACTGGGTCCGCCGGGGCGCGGCCCCTCGCGTCGTCCACCTGACGGACCGTGGCGCGGCGGGGCTGAGGAGTGCGGTGGGGCTGGAGCCCTCCCTCCAGCCCTCCCATCCGTAGCGGCCGACCGCCTCGTCACCGCACCGCCGCGCATCCCCCGAAGCACGGGACCGGCGAGAGCCCACTCGGTAGCATCCCGGGCATGGCCATCAAACTTGAGAACGTCGGCATCGCCGTCCGCGACCTCGAAGCAACGATCTCCTTCTTCACCGACCTCGGTCTCACCGTCCTCGGCCGCGACACCGTCAGCGGCGGGTGGACCGACACCGCCGTCGGACTCGACGGAAACCACGCCAAGATCGCCATGCTCCAAACGCCGGACGGGCACGGCCGCCTCGAACTCTTCGAGTACATCCACCCCGAGGCGATCGAGACGGAGCCGACGCTCCCCAACGAGATCGGCATGCACCGCGTCGCCTTCTCCGTCGACGACCTCGACGCCGCCCTGGAGACCGCCGCGCAGCACGGCTACCGTCCGCTGCGCGGCGTGGCGACGTACGAGGACGTCTACAAGCTGACCTACCTCCGGGGCCCCAGCGGCATCCTGGTGATGCTCGCCGAGGAGCTGAAGAAGGGCTGACCGGCCCCCGTTCAGGGCCTGCGGGTGCCGATGACGGTCGAGAGGTCCGGGGCCAGCCGCACCTCGGTGCTCAGCAGCGCCGGATGCTCCAGCCAGGCCAGCCGCGCGGTGTCCGGCTCGCCGTCCATCAGCGGGGGCCACTGCGTCAGCGGCGTGAAGTCGTCGACGACCACCGTGCCCGCCGGACGCAGCAGACGCAGCGGATCGGCCGGTGGCGTCTTCTTGCCGTTGCCGCCACCGTCGGTCACGAGCAGGTCGAACGGGCCGCGCTCGTAGATGCGTGTCCAGTCGCCGCAGAGGATCTCCACGTCGGGGACGTCCGCGAACAGCTTGGCCGCCTCCTCGGCGCGTTGCTCGTCCCGCTCGACGCTGACCACCCGGACCCCGGGCCGACGCGCCGCGATCATCCAGGCGAGACCGACACCGCACCCGGTGCCGGTCTCGCCGATGCTCTCCGTGGCGCCCGCGGCCAACGCGTGCAGCAGCCGGCCCTGTTCCGGGCGGCACGAGGACGGAAATCCCAGCCGCCGGGCGAGGTCGAGCGCCGCCACCACGAGGTCGGGCAGGCCGACAGCGCCCGCGTAGGAGTCCGTACCGGATAGGGACATGTCTCTCCCGTCGTCAGATCCACCCCGTCCGGGGTGCAGTCCTCCGCGATCAGGCACGGCAGGAGGAGGTATTCACTCGGCGTGCGGGAGATCTCTGGGAGGACCTTCATGCAGCGAGATGGTAACGCGCTGCTGGTGCAGGCCGAACAGCCGGTCACGGCAGGCAGTTTCAGCGGTGGACGGGCGGCACCAGGTCGCTTTCGCTGACGGTGTGGGCGAGTTGGGGATAGGCGAAGTCCGTCTCCGTGTTCTCGCGGCGGCGGAGGCGGTAGAACGCGCGCCGCTGTTCGTCGTCGGCGGACGTGAGGGGTGTGCCCTCGGGGAGGTATGCCTGGCCGTCGCGGTAGTGCACGAGGGTCTTGGAGGTGCGGAACGTGAGACCCAGCCACTGGTTGTCCGGTGCCTGGTCCGGTGCCCGGCCGGACGTATCGAGGACGATTTTATGCCTGTGGCGGCGATTCGCCGCGACGGAGAACACGACGAACCCGTTGTGCGCGAGCGGGATTTCGGCCCTTTCGCCGTCGGCCTCCTTCGCTTCGACGACCAATTTCCTGAGAGGGCCCGTCTCGGGGTGCTGGTAACAGGAGAAGACGGCGATGAAGGAACCGTCGGCCAGGTCGAGGGCCTGGTCGGAATGGCTGCCCATGGTTCGGTAGGTGTTTGTGTAGCACTCGATGAGGGCGTTGTTGAAGGCGACCGGAAGGGCGGCGAACTCACGTATCTGGTCGGCGAGTTGCGTGTGCACCTGCTGGAAATGCTGTGCGGGGTTGGCGTATTGGGTGGTCGTGCGTACGAGAGGAACCCCGCCCGTCGCGTCGACGCGGGTGAGAACGCCGCCGAGCCGGCCCTTTCCCGTGTCTTCCCACAGGGCCGCAGCGGAAAGTTCCGGGAAGGGGTTCCGCTCGATGGGCAGGGCGCACGCGCGGAATTGGTCCGTGATCCTAGATGCGGGGGGCAAGGTAGTCTCCCGTGTTCATGCTGAAGAGGAATGCGTCGCCGTAGTCGATGAAGGACGAGGTCCGGTTCTCCTCGGCGTACAGCCTGCGCAGTTCGTTCATGCCCTCCTCGGTGGGCGGCCCCAGTTTCAGCACGGCGTCGCCCCGCTTGAGGAAGGTGTCGCCGTTCTGGTGCACGGCCTCGGTGTCGGAGCAGCGCACCACGTAACCCAGACGGGTCGGGAGCAGCTCGGCGTCCAGTGCCGACGGCCGGATCTCGTGCGTGTACAGGCGGTTGGTGGACAGCGGCATCAGGAAGACCGAGCCCGGGTGGAGCGTCACGGTGAACTGCGCGGGGAGTGCGGCCTCGTTGCGTACCCCGGCCGGGTCCTTGAGGCGGAAGTGGAGGCGGGTCAGCCCGCTGGAGCCCTTCAGTCCGTGGTCGAAGGGGTCGCCGGGCAGCGGGTGCAGCTTGTCGAGCCCGTCGTAGAAGGTGCAGAAGGCCATGATGCCGTTGGCGGGCATGTCCTTGGTCTTGTCGGCGTGGGCCGAGATCTTGGCCTTGGACTGTTTGCGTTCGGGCGTGGCGACGGTGTTGTGGTAGATCTGCGCCAGGACGTGATTGAGCGGGGCGTGATTCCGGAAGACGGCGTCGGCCTCGCGGTTGAGGGCCTCGACGATGCCCGTGTCGGTCGGGCGGAAGGTCTCGGTCGGCCCCGAGAGGTTCGTGGAGCACCGGAGCAGGCGGAAATGCAGGGCGTCGCCGTCGCGGGTGACGGGGGTCAGATAGATGCCGCTGCGGCGGGCGGTTCCGGGCTTGGTGGACTCGGTCAGCGACTGGAACGCGTGCTCCGCGCTGATCCGGCCGAAATGGTCGTCCTCGGGTGCGAAGAAGCGGGGGTAGTAGACGCCGACGCCGTGCACGCGGGTGGGTATCCGACCGGGGTCCACGACGGGCCAGGGGGCCGCGGTCTTCCCGTCGTGGTCGGCGGAGAGTCCTCGTACGGTGAACACCCGCGCGGCCGACCGGAGTTGGGTCGCGTCGATTTCGGAGACGTCGCCGCACAGGTAGACGGTCTTCCCCGCGAGGTCGACGGCACCCGCGACGAGGTCCTCCGGCGATATGACCGACCCGAAGAATTCACCGACCCCGGCGTGGCCGTGCAGCGTCGGAGGGGCGACCATGATGGTGCCCGCACTCTCAACGTACGCTTCCGTGACCTCTGTTGTGCTCATCGAGCGGCACCTGCCCTTCGTCTGCCGTCCCTCGCGGACAAGGCAACGGCCCGCGCTCTTTCGTACGCGTTCGCGTGGTGAGACGCGTACACAAGAGCGCGGACCGTTGGACCTCGATGTTCTCACGGGGGCTCGACGGCGGGCAACGGATTCCTCCGGCGCCCGCGACGTCGGCGAAGAGCGGCCGCAGCCGTCAGGAGAGCCCGCCCAGGATGCGGTTCGCGGGGGACTCCGGGTCGTCGGTGGTGAAGAAGTCCAGCCAGCGCGTGGCGTATTCCTCGCGGGTGATGGTGCCGTCGCCGTCGAGGTCGAAGACGCGCGCGGCCTCCGCTGCGTCGGCCTGGCTCAGGCCGCCCCGGGTGAACATCGCGACCAGCGCGGAGTCCGGGATCTCGTTGTCGTCGTCGGCGTCCAGGGCGCTGAAGACGGCGTCCACGGCCTGGCGGACAGTGCCCATCAGCGCCGGGTCGTCGGCGTCCAGCCCGGACATCGTGGCCCGGAACTCCTCCCGGGTGATGACGCCGTCGCCGTTCTGGTCGGCGTGCGCGAGGAGGGCCTGCCACCAGGCGTCGTAGTCCGCGGCCAGGGCGGCGGCCTTCGGGGAGTCGGCCGGAACGTTACTGCCGGCCAGGATCCTGCCGACCATGAGCGTGACGTCCTCGTGGTCGAGGTGGCCGTTGCCGTCGGTGTCGTACAGGGCGAACAGGCGGTCGCACTTGTCCTGGATGACGTCTGGCACGGGGTTGTCCTTTGCTGGCGGCCCGGCCGCGGTGGGCCGGGGGAGGGTGGTGCGGGGCGGGGAGAACCCTCGCAGAGCGCACCGGCCGGGGCGGCCCTCCGTGTCACCCGCTTGGCCCATTGCGCGGGAGCGGGCCATCCGATCGTGTGAGGCGGGTCGCGGAAACGCCCGGGGCGTACCGCGGAAACGTTCGAGCCGGGCCCCGGGGGCCCGTGAGCCGGGCTGCGGAAACGTCACTGTCCTGCGCGTTCGCCGATGCGCAACCGTTCGGCCGGACGCTCGTTGTGGTCGTCGATGCGCTGGGTGCGCACGGCTTCGTGAGCTGAAGAGGGTTGCTGGACATGAACGTTTTTCCTGTGGCCGACGGCGTGCCGTGGCACGTCTCCGCGTTCCGGCTGGACGGCCTGGCGGCCGGGGGGCCCGGGCAGGCGGAGGCCGTCGGGCGGATCAGGGAGCTGCGGGCGAGGATTCTCTTCGACCACGGCCGCCGGCCCGACTTCCGCACGGAGCAGGGTGGTTACGCCGACGACCAGGACCTGGACTTCGGCGCCTGGCACTTCATCGGCAGGCGGGAGCCCGGCGGCCCGCCGCTCGGCTATGTGCGGCTCTCGACGCCCGAGACGGGCGAGCTGTTCCAGACCCGGGCGTACCTGGGCCAGGAACCGTACGAGGAACTGCTCCGGGAGTGCGGGTTCGGTGTTGCGGAAACGTTCGAGCACAGCAGGCTCGTGGTCGAGCACCAGGCGCGCAAGCTGGGCCTGGGCCTGTACCTCAACGCCTTCGCCATCGCCGCCGCACGCTGCCTGGGGGCCAAGGCCATGATCGGCACCTCGGGCACGGCGGACGGGCAGGACCGGTTCCACGAGCGGTTCGGCTTCCGGCCGGTTCCCGGGACGCGGCGCTACGTCGAGCGGTACACCGAGGACGTCGTGATCATGCTGTACCGGTCCGCGCTCCCGGCGGGCGAACACGCCGCTCTCGTCGAGCAGTTGGAGGCCGCCTACCCGGCCGCGACCGTCCCGGCGGGGGAGGCGGGCCTCGGCGGAGAGCACGCGGCTCCCGTGGCGGACGCACGGGAAGAAGTCCGTGCGTGCGGGGAGCGGCTGGCCGGGGCGAGCCTGCGCAACGACCGTGCCGCCGAGCCCTGTTGGCGGCCCGTGCACTTCGACCTCGGGCGCGAGGAGGACCGGGCGCGACTGGGGGAGCTGCTCGACACGGGGGCGGTCCGCGAGGTGCTCGACACCCTCGGGGACCAGCTGGCGGAACTGGTCACCAGCCGCGACCCCCGCCTGCGCTCCTCGCCCGAGGCGGTGCAGCGGGCCGTGGCAGAGCAGCTGGGCGGGGCGGACCCGCAGGAGTACGGGGCCTGGGTCTGGTACCCGTGGTCGGGGCGGCTGGTGCATCTGCTGCCGCGCGAGGAGTTCCGCCTCGTACGCACCGACCGCAACCGAGGGCGGATCGACCGGGCTCAGCAACGCAGGCTGCTGGGGTGCCGGGTGGGTGTCATCGGGCTCTCCGTCGGCAGCAGCGCCGCCCTGACCTTCGCGATGGAGGGCATCGGCGGCTCGTACAAACTGGCCGACTTCGACTCCCTCAGCGTCTCGAACCTCAACCGGCTGCGGGCCGGAGTGCACCACCTGGGCCTCAACAAGTGCGTCGTCGCGGCCCGTCAGATGCTGGAGATCGACCCCTGGCTCGACATCGAGATCCACCCCGGCGGCCTCACCGACGACACCATGGAGGAGTTCTTCAGCGGCGGCACCGGGCCCATCGACCTCCTGGTCGAGGAGTGCGACACCCCGTACGTGAAGGTCGCCGCCCGTGAACACGCCCGCGCCCTCGGCATCCCCGTCGTGATGGACGCGAACGACCGGGGCCTGCTGGACGTCGAACGGTTCGACCTCGAACCCGACCGGCCCCTCCTGCACGGCCTCCTCGGCCGGACCACCTCCCGGGACCTGACCGACCTCACCCCGCAGCAGGCCGTCGACGTCATCCTCACCATGGTCGACCGGGAGCGCCTCAGCCCCGAACTCACCGCCGCCGTCAGGCAGATCGGCACCACCCTCAGCAGCTGGCCCCAGCTCGCCTCCGGCGTAGCCCTCGGCGGCGCGCTCACCGCCGAGGCCGCGCGCCGCATCCTGCTGGGCCTGCCCCGCCCGTCGGGGCGCTTCTACACCGACCTGGAAGTCCTCACCGCGGGCGACCGCAGCACCGTTTCCTAACGCGGTCCGTACGGACCGCCCCGCACCACCCCAACGACTGGAGCCCCCCATGACCGACATCCTGCGCCGGGTGACCGCCATCGTCGCCGCCGTCGCCCAACGGCCCGAGGCCGAGATCACCCCCGAGAGCCGACTGGTCGAAGACCTCGACCTGGACTCGCTGCAAGTGGTCGAGATCGCGGTACGGGCCGAGGAGGAACTCGGCACACCCGTCGACGACAGCCTGCTCGGCGAGCCGGAGACGACCGTCGCCCACTGCGCGCACGTGGTGCACGAGGCGTTGACACAGCAGGCCCGCACATGAGCCGCCTCCCGCTGCACACCGCGTGGGGAATCCACGGGCTCGGCGTCCACCTCCCCGAGCGGCGGGTGAGCAACGCGGACATCGCCGAGCAGTACGGTGTGGAACCCGCCTGGATCGAGCGCATGACCGGCATCACCCACCGGCACTACGCGGAACCCGACCGGACCACCTCGGACCTCGCCCTCGCGGCCGCCGCCGACGCCCTGGCCGACGCGGGCATCGCCGCCCGCGAGCTCGACGTGATCCTCCTGGCGACCAGCACCCCCGACCAGCTCGCCGTCGCCACGGCCTGCCGGGTGCAGCACCGCCTCGGCGCGGACCGGGCCTGGGCCACCGACATCGGCGGCGCCTGCGCGGGGTTCCTCCACGCCCTGAAGCTGGCCCGCGACGTCCTGACCGCCTCGTACCCGCAGGGACGTGCGCTGGTCGTCGGGGCCGAGACGTTCTCGAAGTTCCAGAACCCCCGGGACCGGTCGACCGGTGTGCTGTTCGCCGACGGGGCCGGTGCGGTCGTCCTGGGGCCCGCGGCGGAGGGAGAGGGCATCCTCGGCAGCGTGCAGGGGAGCGACGGCGCGCTCGCGGACATCGTCGGCATCCGCGCGGGCGGCAGCGCCCGGCCCGCCAGCACGAGCACCCTCGCCGAGGGCGGCCACTACCTCCACATGAACGGCAAGGCGGTCGCCGCCTACTTCCACGACGCCTTCCCGCGCATCGTCCAGGACGCCACCCGGGCCTGCGGCCTCGCCCTGGAAGACATCGACCTGGTCGTCCCGCACCAGGCCAACCCCCGCATGCTCCGCACCCTGGGCGCCGGCCTCGGCATCCCCGCCGAGCGCCTGGTCGTCACCGCGGACACCTTCGGCAACACGGGTGCCGCGTCGATCCCGATGGCCCTGCACGCGGCACGGGCCCGAGGCCGCCTCACCGCGCGGACGACCGTCCTGCACGCGGCGGTGGGCGCGGGGATGAGCTGGGCGGGGACGGTGCAGCGCTGGCTGTAGGGATGGTGCAACGCCGGCTGTAGGGGTGTCGCCCGAGGCGCGACTCCACCCCGGTCCGCCCCCCCGCCTCCACCCCGCGCTCCTCCCGGATCTCCACCCCCGGTTCCACCCGTGGGTCCAGGTGCGGGAGGCCGCCGCGCAGCAGGCTTGAGGGCATGACAACAACGGAGTGGATCACCGACATCGCCCTCGTCCTCATCGTCTTCCGGCAGCTGCGGGAGGGGCGGCTCGACCACAAGACGTTCCTGCTGCCGCTGGCCATCGTGTCCTTCGTCGCGTACTCGTACCTCGACGAGATCCCCACGGCGGGCAACGACCTCGTCCTGATCGCCGCCCTGATGTCCGCCGGTGCCGTCCTCGGCGTCGCGGGCGGCGTCTACACCCGCATCCGGTCCCTCGACGGGCACCTGCTGATCAAGGCGGGCGCGGTGTCGGCGGTGCTGTGGATCGTGGGGATGGGCGCCCGGATGGGCTTCCAGGTCTGGGTGGAGCACGGCGGGGGCGCCGACAACGTCGCCAGGTTCAGCGCCGCGCACCAGATCACCAGCGGGCAGGCCTGGGTCACGGCGTTCGTGCTGATGGCGCTCACCGAGGTCGTCACCCGGGTGGGCACGATCTTCCTGCGCAGCCGCAGGGTGCGGGCGGCGGTCCGGCCCGTGCCCGTCCTCGACCGTGCGGCCTGATCGTGTCGTACGTTGGGCCCGTGTCCGGGCCCGAGCAGCAGCACAGTGACCAGCGCCCCGGGACCACCACGGTCCCGGGGCAGGACCCGCGTGTGCAGTGGGTGGTGAGCCTCGCGGTGATCGCCGTGGGGGCCCTGACCATCCGGCCGATGGGCTTCACCGGTCAGGGGCTCGCCGTCGCCGCCCTCTTCGTGGTCAACGCGGCCTCGCTGCTCGCCCGGCGGCTGCCCGAGCACCGGGTGTCCCCGCGCCGCGCGCTCGTCTGGCTCGCGCTCGCCGTCCTCGCGGCGGCAGCCCTGCTCGCGGTCGGCGACAGCGGTACGGGTTTCCTCTTCCCCTTCTTCGTCGCGGGCCACATCGGCTTCCGGCTCCCGACCCGGCGGGCCCTCCTCCTCGCGGGGGCCAGTGGGCTCCTGTGCGCGGCCGTCCTGTGGCTGCGGCCGGGGGACAGCGGCCTGACCTGGGTGTTCGGTCTCGCCACCGCCGCTCCCGTGGTCATCGGCATCGTCAATCGCAGCCAGCGGCAGAGCGTACGGTCCGCCCTCGAAGCCGCCGAGGCGGCCGAACGCGCCGCGCGCGCCGAGGCCAGGACCGCCGTGCTGACCGAGCGCGGCCGCATCGCCCGGGACGTCCACGACGTACTGGCGCACTCGCTCGCCGGAATCAACATGCAGCTGGAACTGGTCGACGCCCTGATCGACACCGGCGACCTGGAGCGCGTCCGCGAGGCCAACGGCAAGGCCCACAGCCTGGTCAAGGAGAGCCTGAAGCAGGCCCAGTGGACCGTGCACGCCCTGCGCGAGGACGCGCTGCCGCTGCTGGAGAGCCTGACCGCGATGGTCGACTCGTCCGGCCACCGCGACGCCCTGAGCGTCACGGGGGAGGTGCGGGACGTACCGGCGAAGACGGCGCAGAGCCTGCTGCGGATCGCCCAGGAGGCGCTGACCAACGCCGCCCGGCACGCTCCCGGGGGAGAGGTCGACGTACGGCTGGCCTTCGCCGACGCCTCCACCACGCTGACGGTACGGAACGGTCCGGCCACCCGTGGGGCGCCCGGGCCGGGCGGCAGCGGGATGGGCCTGATCGGGATGCGCGAGCGGGTGGCCCTGCTGAGCGGCACCGTCACCGCGGGCCCGGTCACCGAAGGACCGTACGCGGGAGGCTGGCAGGTGGAGGCGGTGATTCCGGGATGAGTGGACCGGTGGCGAGGAGGATGCGTACATGACGAGGGAACAGGCCGACGGGAGCGGACGGCTGAGGGTGGTCGTGGCGGACGACCAGGCGGCCGTACGGGAGCCGCTCGCCGCGGTGCTCGCCTTGGCCGAGGACATCGACGTCGTGGCGGCGGCCGCGCACGGCGGCGAGGTGCTGGCGGCCGTCGACGCCGGGCCGGTCGACGTGGTGCTGATGGACCTGCGGATGCCGGTCATGGACGGCATCGAGACGACGCGACGCCTCGCCGAGGAGCACCCTGAGGTGGCCGTGGTGGTCCTGACCACCTTCGCCGACGACGCGTCGATCCTCGGCGCGCTCGGCGCGGGCGCCCGCGGCTACCTGACCAAGAACGCGGGACGCCAGGACATCACCCGGGCGATCCGCGCCGCTGCCGCCGGGCAGTCCGTGCTGGACCGCGAGGTCCAGGACCGGCTGCTCGCCACGGTGCGCACCCAGGCCCGGCAGCCGGAGCAGGAGGTGCCCGACGCCCTCCCCGACGACCTCACGCCGCGCGAACGGGAAGTGCTCGCGCTGATCGGGCGGGGGCTGCCGAACCGGGGGATCGCCGAGTCGCTCTTCATCAGCGAGGCCACGGTGAAGACGCACATCAACAACCTGTTCGCCAAGGCGGCGATCCGCGACCGCGCCGACGCCGTGCGACGGGCCATCGCGGCGGGCCTGGCCTGAGCGGCGGTAAGGGAGTTTAGGGTGGGGGCCTTGGGGCGGGTGGGAATGGGTGGGAGGTTCGGCGGCGCGTGTTCTCGGCGGATGTCGTAGCGGGTGGGCCGGGGACGGTGCTCCGGTTCCGGGGCGAACTGGACTTCGAGAGCGTGGTGCAGTTCCAGGAGGCGGCAGCGACCGTCCTCGCGGACGGCCCGGTGCCTCGGCTGGTGGTGGTGGACTGCGCGGGGCTCGAGTTCTGCGACTCCTCCGGGATCAGTGAACTCGTACGGTTCTACCTGCGGCTGACGGAGGCGGGCAGCCGGCTGCGCATGGCCGCCGTACCGACCTCGGTGGGCCGCGTCTTCGAGCTGACCGGACTGGACCGGGCGATCACGCTGTACGACGACGCCGAGGCGGCCCTCGCAGACGTCAGCACGGAGGCGGCCCTCGCGGACCTCAGCACGGAGGCGGCCCTCGCGGACGTCAGCGCCGAAGCGGCCGCGAAGGACTTCGCGGACACCCCACACGTCACGGGGGCGAATGCTTGTGCTGATCTCGGGGCAGGGGAAGGTGACCGGGTGGTTCGGGAGGGGCGGGCAGGATGACCAGCACACCGCGGCGACCGGGCACCCCGGCGCAGCACGACGCACCTCGGGTGCCCGCCGCACCGGCCGCGGAGGCGGACCTGAGGGCGCTCTTCGGCGAGTCGACGGCCGTGTTCGCCTCGGTCGCCGGACCCGCCCACCTCCTGGAGGCGGCGAACCCGGCGTTCTTCACCGCGATCGGCCGCACCGAACACGCCCGCACTGGTCTGCCCATCGCCGAAGTCGTGCCGGAACTGGCCGACCAGGGCTTCCTCACCCTGCTCGACCGCGTCTACCGCACCGGCCGGCCCAGCACCGTGCGCGACGCCCGGGTGGTGCTGGGCGAGGGCGGCAGCGCGCGCGAGGCCTTCTTCGACTTCACCCATGAGCCGCGCCGGGACGCGGGCGGCAACGTCATGGGCGTACGGATGATCGGCGTGGAGACCACCCAGGTCAAGCACGCCCAGCGGCTCACCGCCGAACACCGCGCCCTGCTGGAGCAGATCGCCCGGCAGGCCCCGCTCGACGAGGTCCTGGAAGGCATGGCGAAGGTCATCGAGACCCTGTCGCCGGAAGTGCTGGTCTCCGTCCTGCTCGCCGACCCCGACGGCCGCCACCTGCGGCACGGCACCGCCCCGAGCCTGCCCGACTTCTACAACCAGGCCATCGACGGCATCGCCACCGGCGACGGCGTCGGTTCCTGCGGCACCGCCGCGCACCGCAGACAGCGGGTCATCGTCACCGACATCGCCACCGACCCCTACTGGGACGACTTCCGCGACCTGGCGGAGCGTGCCGGACTCGAAGCCTGCTGGTCCACGCCCATCCTGGCCCGCGACAACCGCCTGCTCGGCACCTTCGCGATGTACCACCGCACCCCGCGCAGCCCCAGCGAGTCCGACCTGGCGCTCGCCGGGATCTTCGCCGACACCGCCGCCCTGGCCATCGAACGCCACCACGCCGAACAGGCCCGCCTCGCCGCCGAGGCCCGTGAGAAGGCCGCCCGCGACGACCTCACCTTCCTGCTCCAGGCCAGCAACGCACTGAGCACCGACCTCGACCACGCCCAGACCCTGCAACGGCTGGCCACCCTGTGCGCCCCGACCCTGGCCCCGCTGTGCGCGGTCGACGTCATCGAGGGCGGGCGGGTGCGCCGTATCGCCACGGCCGCCCCCACGGCGTACGAACGCAATCTGCTGGCCTCCCACATCCCGGTGTACGACAGCAGCGACGACGCCGTCGCCCGCGTCCTGGCCTCCTCCCTCACCGAGGTCGCCCGGCGCACCCCCACCGGCCCCGGCCCCTGGCAGGACCTGGGCGTCACCGGCTACCTGTGCGCCCCGCTCACCGACCGGGGCCAGACCTTCGGCACGCTCACCCTGCTCAGCACCGGTGACCACACCTTCGACGGGCACGCCGTCACCCTCGCCGAGGAGCTCGCCCGGCGTGCGGCGACCGCCGCGCACAACGCCCGCCAGTACACCCAGCGCGTCACCCTGGCCCGCGACCTCCAGGCCGGGCTGCTGCTGCCCGACCTGCCCACGCTGCCCGGGGCCGAACTGGCCACCTCGTACCATCCGGCGGGCGAGGGCCTGGAGATCAGCGGCGACTTCTACGACGTCTTCCCGCTGGACGACGGCCGTTGGGCCTTCATGCTGGGCGACGTCTGCGGACGCGGTGCGCTCGCCGCCGCGACCACCGCTCTCGTACGCAACACCGCACGCGCCGTCGCCCCGCTGCTGGCCGGTCCCGAAGCCGTCGTGCACGCGGTCAACCGGGCCCTGACGAAGCGTCACAACAGCCACGACACGGGCTTCGTGACCCTCGTGTACGGCCACTTCACGCCCACCGCCGACGGGCTGGACATCGAACTCGTCCGCGCCGGGCACACCCTGCCCGTGCACCTCACCGCCGACGGCGCCGCCCGGCTGGTGCGGAGTGAAGGCTCGCTGCTGGGCATCCTGGGCAGCCCCGTCCTGAGCGTACGGAGTCTGCGGCTGGCACCCGGCGAGAGCCTGGTGCTCTACACGGACGGCATCACCGAGGCCCGCGACGCCACGGGCGAGCAGTTCGGCGAGGACCGGCTGGTCCGGGCCCTGACCTCGCCGCCGCCCGGCGCGCAGGGTGTCCTGAAGGCGCTCAGCCACGCGGTGCAGGACTTCACCGACGGGCACGAGACGGACGACGACCAGGCGACCCTGGTGCTGACGGCCACGACCGGTTGATACGCAAGCGGGCTGACGGGCAAGCGGGCTGATCCGCAAGCGGGTTGATCCGCAAGCGGGTTGATCCGGAGTCCTACGCCGCTACCTGGCGGGCCAGCCACGTCAGCAGCGGCATGACCTCGTGCGCCGCCTCCACCAGGCGGTCCACGGGGGCGGCGGTCAGCGCCAGTTCGTCCCCGGCGAGCGGGCGGGCCACCCGCAGCGAGCGGTGCCGCAGCAGGTCGGCGCGGGGGTGGTCGGCGGGCAGGCCCCGGGGAACACGGGCCATGAGGTCGCCGGTGAGCGCGTAGCCGCGTCCGCGCAGGGAGTCCACCAGGGCGGTGAGTTCGCCGCCGGTGCCGTCGGCGGCGACCGCCGCCCGGTAGCGCGCGACCTGCCCGGGGAGCGGGTAGTGCCAGCCCGCCGCGAAATGGAGGCCGTCGAGGTCGAAGCGGAGCCCGATTTCGACCCGGGGCGCGATCCGGATTGCCGCGCTCTGGTGCTGCCACCACCAGATCTCCTTGCGGAATCCCCACACGGAGAAGTCGTCGAGGGCGGGGAACGCGTCGGCCGCGTCGTTCAGCAGGGCGATCATGGGCTGCCGGACATGGCGCTCCCGCTCCCGGCGCAGCGCCTCGCGCACCGCGAGCGGAGGGTCGCCCTCCAGGCGCAGCAGCACCGTGAGCGCCTGTTCCGTCCACCCGCCGAAGGCTCTGGTCATCCGCGCATCCTACGATCCGGTCCGGGATTCCCGGGGCTCGGGCCGCGCCTCCTGACGTCCGGTCCGCCCGCTCCGCCTGCGGGGCCGCCGCCCGCCCGTCGGCGCGTACGTCTCCGGCTCGGCCGACGGCAGTACGAAACCCACCTCCGCACCGCCCCCTTCGGCGTCCGCCGCGAACACCGTGCCGCCGTCGGCCGTGACGCTGTCGTGCACGATCGCCAGCCCCAGGCCGGAACCCGGTGTGGACTGGGTGCGCGCACCCCGGTAGAAGCGGTCGAACACCGCCTCGCGGTCCGCCGCGTCGATGCCGGGCCCCCGGTCCCGTACGGACAGACGGCACCCCTCGACGTGCACGGCGACCGGGGTGTCCGCCGGGCTGAACTTCAGCGCGTTGTTCAGGAGGTTGTCGACGCAGCGCTGGAGCGCCCGGGGTCTGGCCCGTACCGGAAGAGGACGGTCCGTGGTGACAGTGATCGTGCGGGCGGTACGGGCACGGTGGCGCAGCGCCGTGTCCTCGGCGAGGACCGCCAGGTCGACGGCCGCCGGGGGCTCGTCGGTGTACCGGTCGGTGGCCAGCTCGACCAGCTCGCGCACCAGGTCGTCCAGCGCGGCCGTCTCGGTGACCAGCGTGGACAGGATCTGCTCCTCGTCCTTCGCGGCGAGCCTGCCGCGCCCTCGCTGGAGGAGTTCCGCGCTGCCGCGCACCGAGGTCAGCGGGGTGCGCAGCTCGTGGCTGGCGTCCTGGACGAGACGCTGCTGCTGGTCGCGGGAGCGGCGCAGCGCCGTGAGCATGGCGGCGAAGCTCCGGGTGAGCTGACCCACCTCGTCGGACCCGGCGGGCGGCAGCTCGGCGGTCAGGTCCCGGGTGGCCGTGATGTGCGCGGTGGTCCGGGCGAGCCGGCGCACCGGCCGCAGCAGTCGGCCCACCACCAACCAGCTCAGCAGCGCGGACAGGGCGAGGGCCGCGGCCGTCGTGCCGGTCACCCGCCACAGGAACGCGTCGTCGACCCGGGCCGCACCCTCATAGCTCTGGGCCACCATCACCGCACCGCCGCGCGGCAGCGGCTGGGTCAGGACCCCGTACTCGGTGCCGTCCACGACCAGGTCCTCCAGATGCGTGCCCTTCCCCGTCCGGGCCACCTTCAGGGCGGCGGCCGAGACGGGGATGTCCGGGCCGGACGGGGCGAGTCGGCGTACGGTCCCCCGCTCGGACACCACCTGGTCGGCGATGCCCCGCCGGGGCGGCGGGGCCAGCCCCGCCGCGACCAGCGTGTGGACCGTGTGCATGCGGTCCTCCAGACCGCGTTCCAGCTCCTCGCCCACCAGGTCGCTGACACCCCGGTACGACATGACCGCCGCCAGGGTCATGGCGAGCGCGGCGGCCGCGACGACCACCGCCGTGATCTTCGTACGGAGCAGGGGGCGCACCCTGCCGTCGGTAGGCCCCATCAGGCGGCCCGCACCGTGTAGCCGACGCTGCGCACCGTGTGGATCAGCCGGGGCTCGCCGCCCTGCTCGGTCTTCTGGCGGAGGTAGCCGATGTAGACGTCCAGGGAGCGCGAGGTGGTGTCGAAGTCGTACCCCCAGATGCTCTCGTACATCTGCGAGCGGGTGAGCACCACACCGGGGTGGCAGAGCAGCAGCTCCAGCACGTCGAACTCGGTCTTGGTCAGGTCGAGTTGCCGCTCGCCCCGGAAGGCGAGGCGGGCCTCGGGGTCCAGGCTCAGGTCCCCGACCGTGAGCGCCCCGACGCCCTCGGCGGGGTCGGTGCGGCGGAGCAACGCCCGTATCCGCGCGAAGAGTTCCTCAGTGGCGAACGGCTTCGCGAGGTAGTCGTCGGCGCCCGCGTCCAGCCCGGCCACCCGGTCGCCCACCTCGTGACGGGCCGTCAGGACCAGTACGGGCAGCCGGTCTCCGCGTCTGCGCAGCATCCGGCACAGGCCAAGACCGTCCAGGTTCGGCATGACCACGTCCAGGACCGCCACGTCGGGGCGCTCCCGTTCCAGGAGGCCGAGGGCCTCCAGGCCGTCGGCGGCCAGCAGAACCCGGTAGCCCTCGAAGCGCAGCAGTTGGTCCAGGGTGCTGCGCACTCCGGGGTCGTCCTCGGCGACGAGCACCGTGCGGGGGCGCTCCGTTGCGTCTCTCATGTGATCATCTTCGCCGGTGTCGTGCCTGGTCACGGCACCGGGCTGCCCGTACTGGCCGTCCACGGAGGTCACTTGCCCACGGGGGCGACGGTGATCGGCTCCAGGCCGCGCGTGCAGGAGGTGTCACCCGTGCTGCCGTCGCGCAGGAAGCGGGTCGAGACACCGGTGACGCAGCCGGTCTGCTCCCACTCCGGGACGTGCCCGGTGTTGCGCACCGACAGGAAGCGGCTGTCACGGAACTGCTTCGCCGCCTTGACGCCGTTGGCGTCCGGGGTGTTGGCGTCGAGGTCGCCGGAGAGCACGAGGACCGGGACGTCGGGCAGCTTCGGGTGCGTGGGCTGCGGGTGCGGCGCGGTGTTCTCGCGCGGCCAGCCGATGCAGACGTCACCGCCGTCCGTGGGCCCCTCGTTGAACCCCGCGGCGCTGAACGCGCCGTGCTCGCCGCGCCCCGCGCCCGCCAGCGCCGCCCGGTACTGCCGCCACCGCTCGGCCACCGGGGCCTTCGCCGACCAGGCCTGCCGGTAGTCGTTGCACACCACCCCGATGTACGGGGCCTGGTCCTCCAGGCTGCCGGACGCCCCGTCCTCCTGGACCAGCGTGCGCAGGGGGGCGGTGTCGCCACGGGTGAACTTGTTCAGAGCTGCGGGCAGTTGACCGAGCAGCGAGGGCTCGCCGGGGGCGGCCCCGACCTCGCGGCTGGCCGCCTCGTACAGCAGGTTGGCGAGCTTGCCCTCGGTGAACCGTACGGAGTACGTGCCGTGCTCGGTGGTCACCGGCACGGTCATCGGCCGGGCCCGCAGCCGGGCGGCGACCGTCGTGAGGTCGTTCACGGCCTGCTTCCCGTCGCAGGCCTTGCGGAGGCTCCGCTCGCAGACGCGGTGCAGGGACTTCGAGACGGCCTGCGCCTGAGGCCGCGCCAGGGGGTCAAAGCCGAGGGGGTACGCCCCGGACTGCACGATCGAGCGCACCCGCTCCGGGTGCCGGGAGGCGTACACGGGCATCAGATACGTGCCGTACGACAGCCCGTAGAGGGAGAGTTGGCGCACCCCGATGCGGGCGCGGACGGCGTCGATGTCGTCGGCGGTGGCGGCGCTGGTGTACGCGGCGGCCTTCGGGCCGAGGTTCGTCGCGCACCGCTCGACGGCGGCGCGCTGCTGGGCTCGGGTGCCGAAGCGGTACTCGGCGTCGGTGACCCCGCAGGGAATGCGCTCGGAGCGGCCGGTGCCGCGCGGGTCGACGAGCAGGAGGTCGTGGTCCTTGAGCAGGTCGCCGAGTGCGTGCCCGAAGATCGGGGCGCGGTCGATGACGACCTCGCCGGGGCCGCCGGTGTTGACGGTTACGGTGCCCTTGGCGGGGCCGCTGCCGCTGTGCCGTACGACCGCGTAACTCACCGTGACCTTGCCCAGCGCGGGCCTGCCGGTGACCAGCGGGCGGTCCAGCGCGCCGCAGTCGACCCGGTGACCGGGGACGCCGGGGCACCACTGGGGCCCCGTCGTCGCGGTCCGGGAGGAGGCGACGGGGGCCGTCGCCGGAGTGCTCGTGGGCAGGGTGGTCGCGGCGGTGGCCAGCAGGGCGGTGAGGGCGACGGCCAGCCCGGCCCGCTTCGCCACCTTCTTGTTCGTGTACGTCATGGTCCGCTCCTCGTCGTTCGTACCCGGGCTCGTCCGGGCTGCAAGAACGACCTTGCCGGGCGTGCCGCACAGCGACGGCAGAGCAATGACAGAGCAACGTAAGAATCCGCAGGCGTGGGCGGAGCGCCCACCGCACGGGCGGAGCGCCCATCACGCGGGCGGGTGACTCGTTCGAACGACCATGTCGATAGGGTGCGGGTATGGCACACGTGACCGCGGCCGAACGCCGCCCCCAACTCGTCAAGGCGGCCATCGCCCTCATGACCCGCGAGGGCGTCGCCGCCGGCAGCACCCGCGCGATCGCCGCCGAGCTCGGCGTCGCGCAGGCCACGGTGCACTACACCTTCGGCACGAAGGAGGATCTGTACCGGGCCGTCATGGAGCAGCTCACCCAGAACCTCGTCGACCACGTCGAGCAGTCGGCCCCGACGGACGGCGGCTTCGCGGAGAGCCTGACGGTCATGGCCACCGCCCTGTGGCACACGGTCCGCGAGCAGCCCGCCACCCACCAACTGCTCAACGAACTCACCCTGTTCGCCCTGCGCACCCCGAAGCTGCACGACGTCCTGCACAGCCACCACCACCAGGTGGAGGTGGTCACGGCACGCCTCATCGAGGAGGTCGCCGACCGCTCGGGACAGCGGCTCGCCGTGCCCGCCACGGTCGTCGCCCACTACTTCCTCGGCGCCTTCGACGGCCTGAGCCTCCAGCTGCTGACCCTCCCCGACGAGAACGCCGAACGGCACTGCCTCCAGACCCTGGTCTCCAGCACGGTCACCCTGGCGGGCGGCACCCCGGCGGAGGTCCCGCTGCCCGCCGTCTGAGCGGGCACGCGTGAAGGCCCGCTCTCTTGAACGGGCACGCGCGAAGGCCCCGCGTCCGGTGATCACCGGACGCGGGGCCTTCGTACCGCAAGAGCGGGGCCTTCGTACCGTACGAGGGGAGGCGGTGGGTCAGCCCGCCCACACGTCCTCGGCGTACGTGCCGGACTCCCGCAGCGCGGCCAGCCACGCCACCGCCTCCGCGTCGTCCGCGCCCGTGTGCTCGCGGTACACCGCCATCAGGGCCTCGCGCACCGCCGGGGCCATGCGGCGGCCGTCGCCGCAGACCCGGACGTGTCCGCCCGCCTCCAGCACGGCCCAGACCTCGGCGCTCTCGCGGGCGATACGGTCCTGGACGTAGCGCACACCGTCCTGCGGGGCGCGGGAGTGGGCCGGGCGCATGCTCACCGCGCCCGCCGCCTCGGCCCGCTCGAACTCCTCGCGGTGCAGCCGGTCCACGTCCGGGTGGTCGCAGCCGAAGTAGCAGAGCAGCGGGGCGGTGGAGCCCTGGTGCAGCCGGTCCAGGACGGCCCCCCGGAAGGGCGCCAGGCCGGTGCCCGCGCTGATCAGGACCGCCGGGACGGTGTCGTCCTCGGGCAGCCGGAACGGTTCCGCGCACGGCAGCACCCGGGCCAGCACCTCGTCCCCGGCCTCCAGCGTCTGTACGTAGTGCGAGGCGACGCCCCGGAAAGTGCCGGAGCCACTGCCGTGCGGTGCGGCGAGCAGGGAGACCATCAGGTCGACCTCGCCGGGGGAGGCCTGCGCGGAGGAGGAGATCGAGTACTGGCGCGGACGCAGCACCGGCAGCGTCTCCAGGAAGCGTTCGAACGGCAGCGTGCAGGAGGCGTACGTCTCCACCACGTCCAGCACGCTGCGCCCGTCGGCGGCCTGCGCACCGGCGGCGACGAGCGCCTGCCGCTCGGGCGGGCACGCCGTGTGCTCGGCGATCAGGGCGATCTGTTCCGGGGTCGCCGGGTGCTGGAGCTCCACGAACTCGGTGAGCAGGCGTCGCAGGGTCAGCGGCCGGTCGACGGGCAGCGCACCCCGGCTGCGACGGCTCGTGTCGAGCCGGACGGTGCGGTCCAGGTCCAGGCCGAACCGGTCCGCGACCCGGCGCACGAGGGCCTCGGCGTTGCGCGGCAGGACGGCCAGGTGGTCGCCGGTGCGGTAGCGGACGCCCTCGGGCAGGCGGATCTTCAGGAACCGCTTCGAACGGCCCAACTCGTGTTCCATGTCGACCAGTTCGCGCGCTTCCACGACCCGCATGGGCCGTACGCCGTGCCGGTCGGCCAGCTCACCGACGGCCGAGGCGGGCACGTCGGTGAGCGTGTAGAGCCCGGCCTCGGGCTCCTCCTCCCGCTGCTGGGGCTCGCCGCCGTACTGGGCGAGCAGTGCCGCCCACAGTTCGGCGCTCCACCGGTCCACGGTGCCCGCGAAGTCCCCCGAGGCGTCCGCCGCCCCGCGCTCCAGGAGGGGCACGGCCCCGGCCGCCCGCAGTCTCTCGTCGATGAGCGTGGGTACGTGCTGGTAGGTGGCGGCCCAGTTGCGGTCGCCGACGCCGAGGACGGCGTACCGCAGCCCGTCGAGCGCACCCGGCTCCAGCCCTTCCAGCCACTCCACGAAGCGGGTGGCGTCGTCGGTCGGGCGGCCGTTGTACGAGGCGGCCACGATCACCACGGGCCCGTCGGCGGCACGGAGTTCACCGGCCCGCGCGTCGAGGGAGGCGACCGAGGCGCTGAACCCGTAACCGTCTCCGTCCGAGGCCAGGTCGCGGGCGAGGCCCGCGCAGGTGCCGAGGTTGGAACCGTGGAGGAGGGTCAACGCGGTTGCTGTGGCGCGGCGTTGAGGCTTGATGACCGGCGTGGCGGTCTCGTGCGTGGCGGCGGGTGTGCGCCGCTCGCCTGCCGTGCGCCGGGCGAGTCCGAGGGTGAATCCGTCGGGCTTGATGGTGAGCGACTGGTGGATCTTCAGCTGGTAGTCGGCGTGGTCGATCAGCCGGTAGCGGTGCACGATCAGCCCGAGCAGCAGCGTTGCCTCGTGCAGCGCGAACTGCCGTCCGATACAGGCCCGTTCACCGCTGCCGAACGGCTTGAAGAGGTGGACGGGCCGCTTCTCCTCACGCTCCGGCGCGAACCGCTCGGGGTCGAACAGCTCCACGTTCTCGCCCCAGGCCGGGTCCCGGTGCAGAGCCGGGGTGAGCACCATCAGCGTCTCGCCCTTGCGGACCGCGTACCGGCCGCCGATGACGGTGTCCTCCAGGGGCTCCACCGCGAAGGCGGGCGCGGTCGGCCACAGCCGCAGGCTCTCGTTGAGCACCTGGCGGAGGTACGTGAGCTTCCCGACGTCCCCGTACGAGGGGGAGGGTGCGTCCGTGTCGCCCCACAGGGCGTCGACCTCAGCCTGGGCGCGGGCCAGCACCTCGGGGTGCTTGGTCAGGTAGTGCAGGGCGAAGGAGAGCGCGCCGCTGGTGGTCTCGTGGCCCGCGATGAGGAAGGTGATCACCTGGTGACGGATGTTCAGGTCGTCCAGCGGCTCACCGGTGGCGGCGTCACGGGTGTGCAGCATCCGGCCCAGCAGGTCGTCGGTGGAGGTGTCGCCCGAGGCCCGGCGCTGCCGGATCACCTCGTCCACCAGGTCCGTCATGAGGGCTGCGTCCGCGCGGAACCGCTCCGCCTGCTTCCACCGGAAGATCTCCGTGCCCGGCAGCGACTCGCTCTTGGCCTGGGTGAAGGCCAGCGCGCGCCCCATCGCGTCCACGAAGGGGTGCGCCTTCTCGCTCCGGAACGACTCGAAGTCGTACCCGAAACCGCACAGGCCGATGGTGTCGAAGGTCAGCCGGGTCATGTCGGCGGGCACGTCCACCGGCGAAGTCCCCGCCAGGCGGTCCCACTTGGAGATCAGCGAGTGTGCGACACCCAGCATGGTGGCGTGGTATCCGCGCATCGCGCCCAGTGAGAACGCGGGCATCAGGATGTCGTGCGCCTTCTGCCAGTTGGGCTCGTCGGCGTAGGCGGTGAAGAGGCCGTCCCCGGCGATCCGCCGGATCTCGACCAGGTCCTGGTGGACGTTCTTGCGGAAGCGGGTCTCGTCCGCCAGCTCGGTGACCAGGTCGAGCCCTCCCACGACGACGTTCTCGTCACCGAACGCCCGCACCCGGTAGATCGGGCCCAACTCCTTGACCTCCTTGACGAGGTGGAGGAGGCCGTCCGCGCCCCGGGGGATGTCGAGGGCGTGACCGATCAGGGGCAGCGCGGGCCGCTCGGGAATCGGCGTGAGTGCTGCCGACGCCGCCACTGCCGTCTCCGTTGCTGCCGCTGCCGTCGCCGTCGTCTCCACCGGGGTCACCGTGGCTGTGTGCGTCATGGGTCCGTCCGCCTCTCGTCCTGTCCTGCGTCCTGCGTCAAGTCGCTTGCGTGGTCCACAACTTATCGCCCGACATTGTCGAGTGACAATGTCGGTGGAACGTGTCGCTCGACACAGCGGAGGAAGGCAACCGAAGGGGGCTTTACGGCGTCGGCCCCCGGCGACGCGATGTCTGACGGCGTGTCCGGCGGCATGTCGGACGGCGTTGCCCGGCGGCGTTGTCCGTCGGTGATGTCCGCCGTCCACGTGACCGTTCGGGGTGCCGCGCAGTTGGAGGGGGCGAATCCGTCATCGGCTCTCACCTCGGAGTTCCCATGTCACGAACCCGCACGTCCCTGGCCGCGTTGGTGCTCGCCGCAGCGGCGACGGTCGGTTCCGCCGCGCCCGCCCTGGCCGACTGCCCCGAGCACGGCACGCTGATCTTCTCCAACGAGAACTACGCGCGGTACCTCGACGCGTCCCCGGACGAGCGGCGGCTGATCGAGCAGGACCCCGCGTACTTCGAGGTCTGGAGCCGCTGCCTGCCGCCCCACCGGGTCGAACCCAACATCTGGGGCCCGGGATACGTCTGCATCCCGGAGGGCGCCGTGCAGTGACGGCCGCCCCGTGACGTGTTGCCCCTTGCCCCGCCCCCGCCAGGGCGGGGCTTTCTGCTGTGCACCGGTTTCCGGGAGCCGGTGGCGCACCGGGGCGATACTGGCCGTGACAGTCGCCCCGCCGCCGGCCGGACACGCATCGGGCCGGGCGGGTGACGTACTGCTGCCGACAAAGGTGAGGGGAGCCGGGCGTGACAACGGCGAAGGACTTGTTCATCACCGTCATGGACCAGGGGCCGGAGGACTCCGTGGGGCAGGGCGACCTGTCGCTCGCGCTGGCCGGGGCCGAGCTGATCGACCTCGTCGGGGCCGGGGCGGCCACCGTGGAGGGCGACCGCATCGTGCCGGGACAGCCGGGATCGTACGACCGCGTCCTGGGCGAAGCGGCGGCCGGAATCGTCCGGCAGGAACCGTACGAGCGGACGGCGGACTGGCTGTGGCGCCGGGGCCAGGGCCTCGCGGCCACCTACCAGGCGGCCATGGAGGAGGACGGCGAGCTGACGCGCAAGCGCGGCGGCAGGCTGTCGCTGGGCGCCAAGCGCGTGATACCCGCCGACACGCCCGCGCGGCAGGCGGCGGCCGACCGTTGGAACGCGCGGGAACCCGTCCTGACCGCCCTCGCCTCGGCGGTGGGCGTCGAAGGGGTGGGCGCTGCCGGCACAGAGGACAGGTCCGGCGAGGTCGTCCGCGACGAGGCGACGACGGCCGTGGTGGCCGCCGTGCACGACGCGCTGATGGAGCTGGAGGCCGTACGGCAGCGGCGCTCCATCGAGAACGCGGCCTTCGCCAACCTCTGGCGGGGCCCCTGAGCCGAGGGGCGTCCGGCGGCGTACGGAGAATGGGGCAGCCGCACCGGGAACACCCGGACAGGTCGGCACGGTTGCACCGAACACGACGTACGTTCCGCTGGAGGACCCTTTCATGACTGACCGGACTGACCGGCCGCTGACCCTGATGGCAGTGCACGCCCACCCCGACGACGAGGCCACCAGTACGGGAGGAGTCCTCGCGCGGTACGCGGCGGAGGGCTTCCGCACGGTCCTGGTGACCTGTACCGACGGCGGCTGCGGAGACGGACCGGGCGGCTCCAAGCCCGGGGAGCCCGGACACGATCCCGCAGCCGTCGCCCGTATGCGCCGCCAGGAACTCCAGGAGAGCTGCGAGGTCCTGAAGATCAGCGACCTGGAGACCCTGGACTACGCCGACTCCGGAATGATGGGCTGGCCGGGCAACGACGCCCCCGGAGCCTTCTGGCAGACCCCGGTCGAGGAGGGCGCCGCCCGGCTCGCGGACCTCATGCGGCACTACCGGCCCGACGTCGTCGTCACGTACGACGAGAACGGCTTCTACGGTCACCCCGACCACATCCAGGCCAACCGCATCACCATGGCGGCCCTGGAGCTGACCGGCCTGACGCCGAAGGTCTACTGGACCACCATGCCCCGCTCGGCGATGCAGCGGTTCGGCGAGACCATGCGCGAGCTGGACCCGGACATGCCCGAGCCGGACCCCGCGGAGACCGCCGCGATGGCCGAGATCGGGCTGCCCGACGACGAGATCACCACGTGGGTGGACACCGCCGCCTTCAGCGACCAGAAGTTCGACTCGCTGGCCGCGCACGCCAGTCAGGGCGAGAACATCTTCTTCCTGAAGATGGGCAAGGAGAAGTTCGGCGAGCTGATGGGCACGGAGACCTTCGTCCGGGTCAAGGACACCACCGGCACCCCCCTCCCCGAGACCGACCTCTTCGCGGGCCTGCGCTGACCTTCCGCCCGGACTACAGGTGGCGCGGCGGGCTGTTGCGCACGGCGGACCGCCGCGCCCACAGCGCCCCGGCGAGCAGTGCCAGCCCGGCGACGGCGAACGCCCAGGCGTCGCCGTCCCCGGCGATCGCCCCGACGGCCCAGGCCAACGACCACAGGGCGGCCAGCACGCACAGCGCGCTCCAGGCCACCGTCCACATGCGGTGGCGCGAGGCCACCCGCTGGGACGTGCCGCGTTCCATGGGGCCCAGGCCCCGCACCGTGTGCTCCTCGTGAGTGCTCATGGAACACCGGATGCCCCGGCCGGCCCGAAGAAATCACGCTTCCCGGGCCGGTTCGGGGATCCGCCGTGCACTCCGGTGCCGCAGGCACCTCCAGCACCGGAGTGCACCACTGGAGCCAGCCGGAGTGCACCACTGGAGCTAGAAGGTGTACTCCGCGGTCGCCGAGCACTTGCCGGTGCTGCCGCCCGTCTCGACCCCGTAGTCCACGCTCTCCCCGTTCGTCGCGGCGGTGACGCTGCCGCCGCCGAAGCCGCAGGACACGCCGACCTGGCCGCCGCTGTCCATGTCACCGGTGTCGGCGCCGATGCCCAGGCTCGCGCCGGGCGAACCGAAGCCGAAGCCGAGCGTGGGCTTGATCTCGTTGCCGTCCGTCTTGCCGCCGACGCTGATGCAGATGCCGTAGCAGAGCTCGCCCTTGAGCGAGCCGGTGACCAGACCGGACGGGTCGATCCGGTTCAGCGGGTCGCCCTCGGCGTACAGGTACGGGTTCTTCTCCTGGCCCGAGGGGTCGGGCTGGGTGAACCGGCCGATCACCGGGTCGTAGTAGCGGGCGCCGTAGTGGTAGAGCCCGGTCGGGTCCTGGTAGCCGCCCGCGAACCGGTACGGCTGCGGCACGGTCTCGCTGGTGCCGGTCCTGGCGACCCCGCTCGGCGTGTACCGGTAGGTGTTGACCCGCTTGCCCGCCTCGTCCACCAGCCCGATGACCGAGCCCAGCACGTCGGTCAGGTAGTAGTAGCTCTTGCCGCCGGTGCGCGCCGAGTTGAGGGTGCCGCCCGGCTCACGGACGAACTCGGTGTCCTTGGTGCCCACCGTCTGGCCCGAGAGGCCCAGCGGACCGTTGTGGAAGACGGTGTCGCCGAACCGGGTGCGCTCGCTGCTGTCGGTGCTCGCGTAGGTGCCCGCGTAGGAAGTGGTGCCCACCGTCACCGACTTGAGCTGCCCGAAGTCGGTGTACTTCTCCGTACTGCGCGCGGTCTCGGGCGTGGGCGCGCCCGCCGTCTCGTTGCCCGCCTTGTCGTAGGACCAGCCGGTCGTCACGCCGTTCTTCGCGGTGAGCTGGGAGGCGTCGTTGTACGTGTACTGGGTGGCCGCCCGGCAGCCCGGCGCGTCGCCCTGCGAGGTGAGGTTCCCGGCGCTGTCGAAGCAGTACTGCCAGGACGTGCGGACCCCCGAGGTCAGGGTCTCGGCGCCCAGCGAGAGGCGGCCGGTGGCGTCGTAGGAGTACGCCGTGCTCGCCTTGGTGAGGTTGTCGGTGCGGGAGCGGATCTTGGTGCCGTCCAGGGTCTCGGTCCCGGCGACGTACCCGTAGGTGTAGGAGAGGTCGCTCAGGACGACGCCCGAGGGGGCGATCGCCCGGATGTTCTCGGGCCGACCCGAGGCGTCGAGCTTCTGGCTCTGCACCGTGCCGCCGGGGTACGTGGTCTTGGTGCGGGCGTCGTTGTTGTTGTACTCGTACGTCGTCTTCTTGCCCTGCGGGTCCACCAGCGAGCTCAGCCGCCCGGCCGCGTCCCAGGCGTAGTCCGTGACGCCGCCCGGGTCGGTGTACGTGTCGACGTCGCCGTCCGCGGTGTAGGCCAGCACGGTCTGCGAGCCGTCCTGGAGGGTGCGGATCGTCTCCCGGCTCAGCGCGTCGAACTGGTAGGTCTGCACGCCGGTCGCGTCGGTGCGCGAGGACAGGTTGCCGTCGCCGTCGTAGGTGTACGTGACGGTCGCGTACCCGGAGGTGTCGACCTTGGTGATCCGGTCGCGCTTGTCGTACGTGTACAGCGTCTTCACGCCGCGCGGATCGGTGGCCGTCGCGGTGCGGCCCAGCGCGTCGTACGTGAACTTGGTGACGCCGAGCGGGGCGGGCGGGGTGACGGTCTGGAGGTTGCCGCTCGCGTCGTACCGGAAGGAGGTCTTCTTGCCGTTGCCGTCGGTGGCCGTGCAGCGCTGGCCCTGGAAGCCGCCGCAGGTGGGGGCGGCCTCGTTGTAGGTGAAGGTGACGGTGGCGCCGCCGGTGCCCAGGGTGGCGACCGAGGTCGTGTTGCCCGCGCCGTCGTAGGCGTAGTCGGTCTTCTGTCCGTCCGCGCCCGTGCTGCTCTTCTGCCGCTCGGTGCCGGCGACCGTCTGCCAACTGCCCGTCGCGGTCGCGCCGGTGGGCAGCTTGGCCGAGGTCGGGTTGTTGCGGGTGTCCCAGCCGTAGGTGGTGACGTTGCCGCCCATGCCGCCGCTGCCGGTGCCCATGGCGTCGGTGGCCGTCTGCACCTGGTGGTTGGTGTACGTCGTCGAGCGGGTGTGCCCGAGGCCGTCGAGGACCTTGGTGACCTCGCCGTCGGCGTTGTGGTCGTACGTCGTGGTGTGCCCCAGCGGGTCGGCGACCTTGGTGGTGCCCGCGTCGGTCGCGTACGGGGCGCTGTAGGTGTACGTGTACGTGGGCCCGCCGGTGCTGCCCTCGGCGTAGCGGCGGATCGAGGTGACCCGGTCCTGGGCGTCGTAGGTGAAGGAGGTCGAACGGTTCTGCGGGGTCGTCACCTTGGTCAGGCGGCCGTCCGCGTCGTACCCGAAGCGGGTCGACTTGCCCTCGGTGTCCGTGGTCCGGGTGACGTTGCCGTGCGCGGCGTCCAGGTCGTAGCCGACGGTGCGGCCGGTGTGGTCGGTGGCCTGCCAGTGGGTGGCGGTGGTGCGGACCAGGTCGACCCAGCGCCCGGAGCGCGTCTCGGTGACCTTGAAGCCGGTGTCGGAGCCGTCGGTGGTGTGCGCGGCGACGGTGATCTCGCCCTTGTTGCGGTCGGTGATCTTCGTGAGGCGGCCGTTGCCGTCGTAGGTGTCGGCGGTGCCGGACTTGCGGTCGGTGAGGGTGTAGGTGCCGTCGGCGTTCTTCACCAGGTCCTTGGAGTACCCGCTCGGGGTGCTCAGCGTCCCGTCCGCGTTCTGCGTGTACTCCACGGTGGCGCCGGACTCGTCGTAGAGCAGGACCATGCCGGTGAAGCTGAGGTCGAGGTTGCGTTCGTACCCCAGCCACCACGGCGAGGAGACCTGGCCGGAGGGGGCGTCGAAGGAGTTGTACGTACGGGTGAGGCGCAGCGACTGGCCGACGCCGCCCACCTCGAAGTCGGTGGCGGCGAGCATGAGGTTGCCGGTGGAGTAACTGACCCTGCCGACCAGGGAGTCGGTGATGCGGAAGTTGGAGATCCGGTGCCAGGGCACGTCGCCCTGGTCGCGCGGGACGTAGCGCTTGATGGTGCTCGGCGGCGGGTCCGACGGTATCGAGCGGGGCGGGAGCGTCTTCCCGGTGAGCACGGGAGGCATCGCGGCCCGGCCGTGGTCGCCCCAGTGCGATCCGCCGGGCGGCGGCGGGGGCGGGACGGCCAGCGCGGGGCTCACCACGGACGCGCCGAGCACGAGGGCGAGCGCGGTGGCGGAGAGCACGCGGACGGCCCGGGGCGTACGGGAGGCAGGGGAGGCATGGGACGTAGGAGATGTGCGGGAGGTACCGGGTCTACGGGAGGTACCGGATCTACGGGAGGCTGACACTTCGTCCCCAAGGTGAAAGAACTGTGGCCCTTGTGGTCACAGGCGCCCCTCAAAGTGACATCCGTCGCCCGGTCAACTCGCCGCCGTTCCCCCGGAATTGCTTTCCATGTGGTCAGGAACACGCCAAACGCCAGCAGCCCGTGAGCCGGATGTGCGCCGCCAGAAAGCTCTGACCTGCACCGCAGCCGAACAGGGGCGATGCGGAGAAAGGCGGGATCGGTTCCCCGGAAGCTCTCCTTCCGCCGGGATCGTGAAGGCGTTCACGTACACCGCTCGACCGCCTCACCTTTCACAAGCGGAACCCCACTCCCCGTACCGTCCTCACACCTGGAGCCCGCATGCCCCCGCACCTCCGTGCCCTGGCGACCGTGCCCGTCGCCGTCTCCGCGCTCTTCGCCGCCTCGCTCGCCCTGGCCCCGACGGCGGCCGCGGAGCCGAACCCGCCCGGCTGCGAGAAGGAGTACTTCTGCATGTACGCGGGGGAGGGCCAGACCGGTCAGCTCCTGGTCAAGACCAAGGACAACTGGACCGGAAACGTCCCGGCCCGCTCCGTCTTCAACAACGGCATCGCCTACCCGAACGCCGACCACGTCCAGCTGACCTGGACCTACAACGGCGGCACCTACGAGGAGTGCCTGCACTACAACCCCGGTCCCGACCCGTACCCCTACAAGCTGAGCTTCGCGGAGGGTGTGGCCGTCACGAAGGTGGTCTGGCGCGGCGAGTGCTGAACGCACGCGGGGCCCGGGAGGACGTCCTCCCGGGCCCCGCGTCACGGGTGGGTCTCACCGCCTCCTGCGCCGCAGCAGCAGCGTCACCAGAGCGATCGCGAACACGACGAAGACGATGACGAACACCGTCGCCCCCGTGCCCGACGCCCACATCTTGGCCAACTCGACCGACGACTGTGCCTCCACGCTGAGCCTCCTCCCCCCGGAACGCGCCGGGGCCGCCGTGCGGTGCGGATGCCCCCGGACCCCGGGCCGAATCCCCGCGCGCTCGACAGCGGCCGTCGGCGAGGCCGAACGGAGGTCCCTCGCGGGCACCGGGATTCACCCGGCGTCCGCCGGGAAGAAGTGAAGTCCGGAAGGGCGTCCGGCAACCGGGCGCGGCGCGACAGCGGTGAGGGAGGACTTGTGCACGATCTCGGATTCTTCTACCTGGTGGAGCGGCTCGCGGACCAGGCACAGGACGAGCGGGAGCACCCGGCGGGGCGTGCGGCCGTCGTGCGGAACCTGCGCAACGGCTGGGTGCCGCTGGCCCTCGCCGGAGCCCTGGCGGCGGCCACCGGCGTCGCCGCGGCGCGCGCCCGGCGCACCTGACGACCCCGCCCGGTGGGCCCGCCCCGTCCGGCGGGTGCCGGCCGCTGGTCGTGCCCGGCCGGCGGTGACACGTGGCGCGGCCGGGGGTGACACGTGGCGCGGGCGGTCAGGGCTCTTCGGCGGTCAGGCCTCTTCGGTTGCCCGTACGGCGTTCCTGCGGCGGTACACCACGACGCCGCACACCAGCAGCACCAGGGCGACGACCACAGCCACGGCGAGCGCCGTGTTCTCGGCGAAGAGGTTTCCCAGCACCTTCAGCGCGCCGACGCCCACCGTCGCGTACACCAGGGCCCAGGCCGCCCCGCCCAGGAACAGTGCCGGGAGGTAACGCGGCAGGGGCATGCGCATGGTGCCCGCGATGAAATTGGCGGCCGTCTGGAAGCCGACGGTCAGGAACGAGACCGCCACCACGGGCGCGCCCCACCGCTGTATCGCCCGCTCCACCCGCTGGAACCTGGGTCCGGACATCCGCTCGGCGAACCGGCTGCGCTGCGCCCCGGCATGGGCGAGCCGCCCGACGGCGTACGTCCCGCCGGCACGCAGCAGGACAATCACGTAGAGCCCGGCCGCCGTGAGCATGACCTCACCCATGACGAGCCGCCCTCAGGGCCGCATGCTGCATAGAGAGGCCTTCCTACGACCCGAAACCACCGCCGGCTGACACTCCAAGGTTAAACGAACGCATGTGCCCTGAATGCCGGGGGCCCGGCACCGGGGGAGCGGGCGCCGGGCCCTCTGCCTCCCCCGGAGCCGGGCGGAGGCGAACTTCCTTGCGGGGGCCACCGGTTGGCGCACCCCCGGGGATCAGAGGTGGGCGAGGACGTTGACGACGTTGCCGTCGCCGTCGCGGTAGAAGAAGCGCCGCACGCCCCACTCCTCCTCCGCGGGCCCGTACAGGATCTCCAGACCTGCGGCACGGGCCCCGTCGAGTGCCGCCTCCAGGTCCGCCACCTCGATGGAGGCCGCCGGGTTGACCGGCCCGGTGGGGTCCTTGGTGATCAGGCTGATCTGCACGGAGTGGTCCGTGGGCGGGGCCAGCGTGGCGATCCAGCCGTGATTCATGATCACTTCCATTCCGGTGGCCCGGGTGTGGGCCGCCACGGCGGCATCGAGGTCGGTCACCGTGAGCAGGGGCATCGCGCGGAGAGCAGACATGTGCGCCAGCGTAGTCAGCCCGCCGCTCGCTCCGGTGGGTTTTCGGGACCTCCTCCAGCAGTACGACCGCCGTCCCGCCCACCTCGTTCCGCGCCGTCGGCCCGGCCGGGGTCAGCGCACCATCTGCCCCAGCACCGTACGGAAGTCCTCACCGGGCTCCGGGCACAGTGCACCCGCAAGTCGGCGGGACGCGTAGTGCCAGCGGTGGTCGAGGTCCGGGTGCACCTCGTCCGCGTACCGCACCTCGCTCGTGCTGCCCAGCAGGCCGCGCAGTTCGCCGGTCAGCTCCGGCCAGCCGACGTGCCCGCCGACCGCGTTCGCCACCCCGTGCACCGGCGCGTCCAGGCACGCGGTGACCGCGCGGGCCAGCGCCGCCGCGTGCACCCAGGCCGCCCCGTACCAGGCGTGGCCGTGCGTGCCCGGCGCGGGCAGGGTGATAGGGGCGTCCGCCCGTGCCGCCTGGTAGAGCAACCCGACCGCGCCCCACCGGAGTTGGTCGCGCAGCCGGTCGTGCGCACCCCACACGAGGGGCGACCGCACGGCGCTCGCCCCGCCGCGCCCCTCGGTCCCGGCGACGGCCAGCAGGAGGGCCTCGCAGTCGAGTTTTCCCTGTCCGTACGGGCTCAATGGCGGCCCTGGCGGGGCCTCCTCCGCCACCTCGGCGCCCGCCGGACGGCCGTACGCGTCGACACTGCTCACGAACACGAACGGCCCCCGCCGCCACGCCTGCGTCATCGCCCGCATCGCCGCCACGTCCACCTCGGGCCGGGTGAAGGTGCAGGCCGCGTGGATCACCGCGTCCACTCCGGCGACGGCCTCGCGCAGACCGTCCAGGTCGGCGAGGTCGCCCTCCACCACCTCGACGCCGTCACCGGCCACCAGGTGGGCCGACTCGGGGCGGGCGAGCGCGAGCACGGGACGCCCCTGCGCGGCCAGTTCCCGCAGGACGAACGCGCCGACGCCGCCCGTGCCGCCGGTCACCAGGACGCTGCCCGGCCGCACCGAGCGGCGGCCCGTGGCACGTACGACAGGAGCGGCCGCACGCGCCTCGGCCCGGGCGTCCAGCAGGGCGGTGAGCGCACGCGCCGTCCGGGACTCCATCACGTCGAGCCCGGTCAGGGGCAGGGCGAGCCCCGTCCGCAGCCGCTCGGCCACCTGCACGGCGGCGAGCGAGTGCCCGCCGAGCGCGAAGAAGTCGTCGTCCGCCGCCGGGCGACGGCGCAGGACGTGCGCGAACGCCGCCGTCACGGCCTCGGCGCGCGGCCCGCGCGGCGCGGCGGCCCGGCCGGGGGCGGGAGAGCCGATCAGGGCGGCCGGGTCGACCGATCCGTCGGCCGTACGGGGCAGCGCGTCCAGCAGTGTGACCGCGACCGGGGTGTCCTGCGGGGGCAGGAACGACCGCAGGGCGGAACGGAGTTGGGTGGGAGAGGGCCCGATCCGGTCCCGCAGCACCGCGTACGCCAGCAGGGTCCCGTCCGGTGTCCGGTGCACGGCGGCGTCCTCGACGCGGGGATGCGCGCGCAGGGCGGCTTCGGCGGGGTGCCGGGAGGGTGCGCCGGGGAGTTCGGACAGCCGTAGCTCGGACAGCCGAAGCGAGGGGTCGGCGGCGACCGCTGACAACAGCGCGGCGAAGGAACTCCCCAGCGCCTGCCCCGTCGCGTCGTCGAGCGCACCCCGCGCGTACTGCACGAGGCCCGCCGGTTGCGCCGTGTCCACCAGACCGAAGGAGAGGTCGAACTTCGCCCCGGCGAGCGGGACGTCGACCGCCTCGGCGTGCAGCCCCGGCAGCCGCAGCGCGGTCGGCTCGCCCAGGACGTCGGCCGTGACCCGCACCAGCGCCGAGCCGTCGGCGCCGCGCGCCGTCGCGCCGAGCCGCTCCATGACGAGGTCGTACGGAACGTGCCGGTGCTGCTGCGCCTCCAGCACCGCGTCCCGTACGCGCTCCACCAGCGCCTCGAACGACGGATCGCCGCCGAGGTCCACCCGTATCGGCAAGGTGTTGACGCACAGCCCCACCAGCGCGGCCGCCTCCCGCCCCTCGCGGAGCCCGGCGGCGCAACCGATCACGAGGTCGCTCCCGCCGGTCAGCCGGTGCAACGCGGCGAAGGCGGCGGCGAGTTGGACGGTGAAGAGCGTCGCCCGGTGCTCCCTGCCCACCGTGCGCAGCGCGCTCACGACGTCACCGGCCAGGGGGGTGAGGCAGCTGGCCGAGGGGCGTTCGGCCAGGTCGGCGGGGGGTGCGACGGGCCGGGGCAGCGCGGGCGGGACGGCGGCGGCGAGGCGACGGGCCCAGTGGTCCAGGCTCGGGCCGAACCGGTCGTCGGCCGCGGCGTGCTCGCGCCGAGCGAAGTCGGCGTACTGGGGTGGGGACGGGAGGAGGGCGGGGTCGGGGGTGCCGGTCGTCCGGCCGTACAGCATGCTCAGCTCATCGGCGACCGTCACCAACCCCTGTCCGTCCACGGCTATGTGATGGATCGTCAACATCACCGTGTGATCCTCTGGGCCGTGCCGCAGCACCAGTGCACGCGGCGGCGCACCGGCGCCGAGGTCGAACGGAAGCGCGGCCTCGGCGGTCAGCAGGCCCACCGCCGCGCCGTCTGCGGGGTCGACGTCGACCACTCGCACCGGCACCGCGTCCGGCGCGGGCATCGCCTCCTGGTACGGCTCGTCGCCCTGCTGCCCGTACCGGGTGCGCAGGATCGCGTGCCGGGCGACGAGCGCGATGAGCGCCTCCCCGAACGCGTCGAGGTCGAGCGGGCCGGTGAGCCGGGTCGCGAAGGGGACGCTGTAGACGCCGTCGCGCTGCCCGAGCCGGTCCATCAGCCACATGCGCCGCTGGGCGTACGAGAGCGGGGCCCGGCCCGCGCCGGACCCGGCGGCCCCGGACGGGCGCGGGCCACCGACGACCCGGGACCGGGCCCGGCGCAGCAGTTCCGCCTGGAGGGCGGGGGAGGTGTCAAGGGACATCGTGGTGCTCCGGGGCGTCGTGAGAGGTGAGGGGCAGGGCGGGGGCATCGGCGGAGGGGCGCGGATCGCCGTGGGCGGCCAGCAGGGCACGCTCGACGAGGGCGGCGTGCCCGGCGACGGTGGGCAGGGCGAAGAACTCGGCGAGCGACAGCTCCACGCCGAGGTCCTCACGGAGGTCGTCGGCGACGGCGAGGGCGAGCAGGGAGTGACCGCCGAGGGCGAGGAAGTCGTCGTCGGCGGACCGGACTTCACACCCCAACGACCGCCCCCACACCTCGGCGACGACGGCTTGCAGCGGGGTGAGGCGGCCGGGCGCAGGGTCGGCTTCACCGGACACAGGCCCAGCCTCACCGGGCACCGGCCCGGGCCCACCGGACATCGGCCCGGCTTCATCGGGCACCGGCCCGGGCCCACCGGACATCGGCCCGGCTTCATCGGGCACCGGCCCGGGCCCACCGGACACCGGCCCAGCCTCACCGGGCGCCAGTCCGGGGCCACCGGGCATTGGCCTGGCCTCTCCGTGCACCGGTCCAGGCCCACCGGGCACAGGCCCGGCCTCACCGGACACAGGACCGACTGCCGTGCCCGTGCTGTGCGGGGACGTCGCGACCGCTCCCGGCGCTGAATACGGTGCACCGGTCCCCGCATCGCCCGGCTCACCGGCACTCGTACCGTCCGGCGCACCGGCACCCGTGCCGTCTGGCTGATCGGCACCCGTGCCGCCCGGCGCACCGGCACCCGCGCCGCCCGGCGCACCGGCACCCGCGCCACCCGGCGCCCCCGCACCAGCCCCCCACTCGGCCAGCACCCCCCGATCCACCTTCCCCGCCCCCGACAGCGGCAGGCGGTGCACCACCGTCAGCTCGTCCGGCACCAGATAGGCCGGAAGTCGCTCGGCGAGGCGGGAGCGGACGGTCGCGGCGTCCGACGCCGTCCCCGGTGTCAGCACGGCGAACGCCGTCAGGCGTGCGTCGTCCGGTGTCGCCCGGCGCACGGTCACCGCCGCGTCCTCCACCTCCGGAAGGTCCCGCAGCGCGTGCTCGATCTCGCCCGGTTCGATGCGGTGGCCCCGCACCTTCACCTGGTCGTCCGTCCGTCCGTGGAAGTCCAGCACCCCGTCCGCGCGCACCGAGGCCAGATCGCCGGTGCGGTAGAGGCGGCCGAGTGCGGGGTGTTCGACGAAGCGTTCGGCGGTCAGCCCTGGTCGGCCCACGTACCCGGCGGCCAGCCGCCCTCCGCCGATCCACAGCTCGCCGACCTCTCCCTCCGCGACCGGGCCGCCGTCCGCGCCCAGGACGTGCGCCGACGCGCCCGCGATCGGGCGGCCCACCGGCATCGGCCCCTTCAGGTCCGCCTCCGTGACGCGGTGCGCCGTGGCGAAGGTCGTCGTCTCGGTCGGCCCGTACCCGTTGACCAGCTCCAGCCAGGGGTACGCGTCGAGCACCACCCCCGCGTGCCGCACCGACAGCGCCTCACCGCCCACCACCACCGACCGCAGCAGCCCGAAGACCCGCGACCGGCGGGCGGCCAACTGGTGGAAGAGCGCCGTGGTGAAGAACGCCACCGTGACCGACTGCCGCTCCACCGTCCGGGCCAGGTCCTCGAAGGACGGCCGGTCGGCGGGGCAGACCACCACGGCCGCACCGTTCGCGAGGGCCACCCACACCTCGAACGTCGAGGCGTCGAACGTCGCGGGGGAGTGCAGCAGCACCCGGTCCCGGGCCCCCACCGTGACGTACGAAGGGTCCGTGACCAGCGAGGCGACCGCACGGTGGCGCACGGCCACGCCCTTGGGCTGCCCGGTGGACCCCGAGGTGAACATGATGAACGCCGTCGCGTCGGGGCCGGGCCCCGGAAGCGCCGTGACCCCGGCGGACGCGGACGCGGGCGCGTCCGCCTCCAGCACCAGCCGGGGCCCGCTCACCCCCGCCGCCTCCAGCAGGTCCCCGTCCCCGACCGTGAGCACGGCCCCGGAATCCGCGAGCACCGCCTCCGTGCGCGCCCTCGGGTGCGCCGGATCGAGCGGAACGCACACCGCGCCCGCCCGCCACAGCGCGAGCTGGGCCACGACGGTACGTATCGAACGCCGCACGAGCAGCGCCACGGCCTCACCCGGCCGCACCCCGCCCACCACGAGACGTACGGCCAAATCCGCTGCCGCACAATCCAGTTGACGGTACGTCAGGCAGGAATCTTCGCCGTCCGTCAGGGCCAGCGCGTCCGGCGTCCGCGCGGCCCGCTCGGCGAACAGGGCGGTCAGGTCGGGGTGCGTGCTCCCGGGTGCGTACGTCTCAGACACCGTGCACCTCCGCCGCACACCGCGCGTCGAGCACGGCGACGACCGCCCTCAGGTCGGGTTGGCGCAACAGTTCCGGCGCCCGCAGCCGCACCCCGGTCTCGCGCTCCACGGCGGCCAGCAGTCGGGCCGCCGCGAGGGAGGTCCCGCCGACGTCCGTGAAGTTGTCGTCCAGGACGACGTCCGGGCGGCCCAGCAGGACGCGTACGGTCCCCAGCACCAGTCGCTCGTTCGCGGACGAGCCGTCCACCGCCCCGGTGTCCGCCTCCCCCTCCAGCCCCTTCAGCAGTACGGCCCTGTCCACCTTCCCGTTGGCGTCCAGGACAAAGGAGTCCACGACCCGCACCGCCGACGGCACCGCCTGCTCCGGCAGCCAGCCGCGCACGGCGCTCAGCAGTGCCTCGGGCTGCGGAGGCGTTGCCGCCCCGCCGGCCGGCAGTACGTACGCGACGAGCCGGGCGCGGCCGTCCGCGTCCCGGGGCGCCACCACCACGGCACCGCGCACCGACGGGTCCTGCTCCAACGCGGCCTCCACCTCGGCCGGTTCGATCCGTACGCCGCTGATCTTCACCTGGTCGTCGAGGCGTCCCAGGAACTCCACCAGGCCGTCCGCGCGCATCCGCACCCGGTCCCCGGTCCGGTACACCCGCGCCCCGTCCCCCTCGGGCGACGCGACGAAGCGGCTCCTCGTCAGCTCGGCATCCAGGTATCCCAGCGCCAACTGGGCTCCGGCGACCAGGAGTTCACCCTCCTCGCCACGCGGTACGATCCGGCCCTGCGGGTCCGTGACCAGCACGCCCACCCCCGGCAGCGGAACGCCGATCGGCGGCGCGGCTTCCTCGTGCACGTCGGCGTCGGTGGCCCGCATGGTGTGCACCGTGGTGACCACGGTGGCCTCGGCGGGACCGTACGCGTTGTGCACCACGGCCGTCACGTCCGCGCCCGGACGGCGACGCATCCGGTCACCGCCGACGACCAGGTGCCGCAGCGCCAGATCCTGCGGCCACGGCGCGGCCAGCAGCGGCTCGGCCATCGGCGTCGCCGACACCGCCACCGTCACCCGGGCCTCCCGCCACCAGTCGACGAGCGCCGCCGGGTCCCAGCGCACCGCGTCCGGCGCGGGCACCAGCGCCGCACCGGAGGTCAGCCCGGCCCACAGCTCCATCACGTGCGGGTCGAAGGCGACGCCGATGAGCAGCGACTGCCGCTCGCCCGGACCGAGCCCGGTCGCCTCCCGGTACCAGCCCAGCAGCGCGCCCAGCGCGGGCTCCGCCACCGCGACCGCCTTGGGCCGCCCGGTGGACCCCGAGGTCAGGACCGCGTACAGGGCACCCTCCGGGGCCCGGTGGGCGCCGGGCGCGGGCGGCAGGAACGCCGCCACCGCACCGGCCGCCGCGTTCGCGCCCCCGCCCGGCAGCGGCAGTACGAGGTGCTCGGCCTCCCGGTGCGCGGGCGGCAGCACCTCGGGCGCCCCGATCAGACAGGCGACGCCGACGTCCTCACCGACGGCGGCGAGCCTGCGCTCCCCGGGGCGCGGCCCCAGCGGCAGGTACACCGCTCCCACGCGGGCCAGCGCGACGGCGGTCACCACCAGCGCGGCGGACCTGTCGAGGCAGACGCCCACCAGGTCGCCGGGGCGCACCCGGTCGCCCCAGGCGCGGATCAGCGCGTCCGCCGCCGCGTCGATCTCCCGGTACGACCAGGAGTGCGGCCCGTCGAGCACCGCCGGGGCGTCGGGGGTGCGGCGCACCCACTCCTCGTACCGGCCCCGCACGAGCGGCGCATCCGGGTCAACGGGCTTTCCGTACAGCACACTTCGCGTCACGTCCTGACGTCCCTTCGGCATGGTGGTTCTCGTGGTGCTCACGACGCGGTCGTGGCGGTCAGCGCGCGGGCCTGGTCCGCGAGCACGGGGTTCTGGAAGAGCACGCGCAGGGGCGGGCGGCTGCCGAGGTGCGGCTCCAGCCAGGCCGCGAGCTGTGCGGCCAGCAAGGAGTGCCCGCCCACCCGGAAGAAGTGCGAGCCCGGCGCGAACCGGCCGTGCCCGAGCACCTCCCGCCAGCCCTCGGCAAGGAGAGCCAGAGCGGGATCGGCGTCGGTGGCGGGCGAGAGGTCGACGCTGGGCTCCTCCGCGTGCGTCCCGGCCGATGCCTCCACCGCAGCCGCCAGCTCCACCAGCGCCGCACGGTGCGGCTTGCCCCCGGGCAGCGTCGGCATCGCGTCGAGCCGCACCCACGCCCCGGGCACGAGCGCGCCGGGCAGCCTCTCGCTCAGCGCGCGGTGCAACTCCCGCTCGTCCCAGGACCCTTCGGGCTCGCCGCCCTCCAGGAAGCCGACGAGCCGGGGGCTCCCGGCCGTCGACGTGTCGAGCACGACGGCACACGACCGGCCGCCGAGCACCGCCGACGCCGCCGCCTCGACCTCCTCCAACTCGATGCGGTAGCCGCGCAGTTTGACCTGGTTGTCGCGCCGCCCGAGGAAGCGGAGCAGCCCGTCCCGGCCCCGGAAACCGAGGTCGCCGGTGAGGTAGACGCGCTCGCCGCCGAGGGCGGGCACGTGCACGAACCGGGCTGCGGTGGCCTCCGGGTTGCCGAGGTAGCCCTCCGCCAACCCGGCCCCCGCCACGGCCAGTTCACCGACCGCGCCGTCCGGCAGCGGCTGGAGTCCCGCCCCGAGCACGTGCACACGCTCACCGGGCAGCTCCCCACCGAGCGGAATCTCGGTCGCGGCGCCCGACAGGAGCGCGGAGTCCACCTCGTACACCGTGGAACTGATCGACGCCTCCGTCACCCCGTACGCGTTGACCACGCGCACGCCGGGCCCGCTCCCGTCCAGGAACTCCCGCAGTACGTCCGCGGGCAGGCGCTCCCCGCCGAGCACCAGCAGCCGGGGCGACCAGTCGCCCCGCACCAGCGCGGCACGCAGTTCCTCGCGCGTCGCGAGGAAGTAGCTGGTCGGCAGGTTCGCCACCGACACCCTTGCCCCGCACAGGAGTTGGGCCAGTTCCGCCCCCGTGGGCACCTCGAACTCCGGCACCACCAGACACGCCCCCGCGTACAGCGACGGCAGCACCTCCTCCAGCGCCACGTCGAAGGACGGCTGGGCGAACACCAGCACCCGGTCACCGGCCGCCAGGGCGAACCGCTCGGCGACCCCGGTCAGGTGGTTGCGCAGCGCGCCGGGGCCGACCGCGACCGGCTTCGGCACGCCCGTCGAGCCCGAGGTGTGGATGACGTACGCCGCCGACGGCACGACCCGCGCCGGGGCGGCGGGCGGCAGCGCCTCGTCCCGCTCCGCCACCGACCCCGTCGGCAGCCCCGCCGGAACCCGCACGCCACTGCCCGGCGCGATGAGCACCATCGCCGGGGACAGCCGCTCCAGCAGCAGTTCCAGCCGGGCGGCCGGGTCGGACGGCGACAGCGGGCAGTACACCGCGCCGCTGCGCAGACAGGCCAGCAGCGTCACCACCGAATCCACCCCGCGCGGCAGTACCGCGGCCACCGGCTGCCCTGCCGTGACCCCGGCCGCGCCCAGACGGCGTACGAGGGACGACACGCGCGCCTCCAGATCGCCGTACGTGATCCGCCGGGCCCCGACCAGCAGGGCGGGCAGCGACGGGTCGTGCCCGAACAGCGGATCGAGCGGCTCGCGGCCCGGCACGCCCGCCGCCTCCGGCTCCGGGAGCGGGGCGGCGGCCGGGGGAGCGAGCGCCGCCAGGGCCGTGCCCGGGGCGTCCAGGTAGGCCCGCAGCAGGTCGAGGAAGCGTCCGGCGAGCAGCCGGGCCACGTCCTCCCCGTACAGGTCGACGTCGTAGTCCCACACCAGCGTCATGCCGGCCGCGCCCGCCCGGGGGCCGACCCCGCGCCGGTCGTCGGGCAGCAGCACCACGTCGAGGTCGAAGCGGGTGGTCCCGGTGTTGAACCCCTCGAACAGGGACACCTCAAGACCCGGCACCTCCAGGTCGGGCAGCACCGCGTCGTGCGCGCTGAACATCACGTCGAACAGCGGGTTGTCCGCCCCCGACGTGTGCAGTCCGAGCGCCCGGGTCAGCTCCTGGACCGGCACCTCCTGGTACGGCAGCGCCCGCACCAGCGTGTCCGTCACCTCGTCCATCGTGTCCTGCGCGGGGGCTTCGGCGTCCGGCCGCAGCCGCAGCGGGATGGTGTTGACGAACATCCCCACCGCGTCCTCGAACCCCAGCGGACGGTTCCCGACGGCCGTCCCGACCACCAGTTCCGGACGCCCGCTGTGCCGCCGCAGCAGCTCCGCGAACAGCCCCAGCAGCGTCGCGAACGGTGTCAGGCCGCGCTCCTTGGCGTGTGCCCGCAGCCGCTCGGCCAGGTCCGCGCCGATCGACTGGCGCAGCTGCCCGCCGTGGTGCCGCCGCACGGCTCCCGGTCGTACGAGACCCGGCAGGGGCAGGTCGAAGGACGCGCCCGCCAGTTCACGGGTCCAAAACTCCAGCCCCGCACGCACCTCGTCGGCCCGCCCGGGGCCGGACTGGGCGCGCACGTGGTCCGCGTACGAGGAGGCGGGCGCCAACTCGGCTGTCTCGCCCAGGACATGGGCCCGGTAGGTGCCGAAGACGTCGGCGAGGAGGATCGCGAAGGAGTGCCCGTCGTGGATGAGGTGATGCTCGACGTGGATCAGCCGGTGGTGGTCGTCGGCCATCCGCACCAGCGTCCAGCGCAGCAGCGGGGCCTCGAAGGTGTCGAGGGGGCGCTCGGCCTCCGCCCGCAGCAGTTCCCGGAAGGCGGCCTCGGGGTCGTCGTGGCCGCCGAGATCCACCCGGTGAAGGCGGGGCGGGCACCCGTCGGCGACCCGCTGCCCGGGCAGCGCGCCGGGCGCCGTACCGGGTGTCGGTACGAGCTCCAGGCGCAGGCCCGGATGCCGGTTCAGGGTGGCGGCGAGGCCCGCGCGCAGGGCGTCGGCGTCGAGGTCGCCCCACAGGTCGAGGGAGGCGGTGAAGTTGTAGGCGCGACTGCCGGGCTGCATCTGCTCGTGCAGCCAGACGATCTCCTGCGAGGAGGAGAGGGGGAGCATGGCGATCCCTGGGGTTGGAGGGTCGATGGGCCGTCGGACGGGGGCACGGGGTCGTGCTCCCGCCGCGTCGGGCGGCGGCACGCGGTGGTGCGTGGTGGTGCGCCGCCCGTCGGAGTCCCGGCGGGCCTGCGGGTTGCGCGGGCTCCACCGGTGCGAAGTCATGTGAGGTGGTGTCGTACGGGGTGGTGTCGTACGGAGTGGTGTCGTACGGGGTGGTGTCGTCCAGCGGTCGGGGCGTTACGAGGCTCAGCCGACCGGCAGGCCCGCCCGCAGCTCCCCGCCCAGCACGGCGAAGGCCTCCCGCGCGGCCGCGTCGCCGAGCACGGACCGGTCCCAGACCATCCGCAGCCGCAGCGTGGGCCCCTGCACCACCGACACGGCGAACGGGGCCCGCACCGGGCGGCCGTCGACCTGCGTCTCGCGGCCGGTCGCCCCGCCCAGCCGCAGCACGGGCCGACGCCGGGCGTCGTCTACCGTCAGCAGGCCGTCCAGCGCACCCGACCAGCGGGAACCTGCGGTGCGGGCCGCGTGCACGACCTCGTCGAAGGGGGTGTCGGCGCGGTCCAGGTCGTCCCACCACTGGGTGGCGGTCAACTCGGGTGCGGGGCGCGCCTCGTGCGTACCGGCCGGGAAGACGACCGTATTGAGGAAGCAGCCCACCACCGGGGGAGCCCCGGCGGGCCGCCCGCCCCACGGGTAGCCGACCGGCGGCACCTGCCCGGCCCCGTACAGCACGCGGGCGGCGGACCGGCAGGCGTCGAGCAGCGTCGCGAAGGGAACGCCGGACGGGCCGCCGGGGACGTCGAGTTCGGCGGCCCCGGTGGGCCGGGGCGCACCGGGCAGCGGGGCGCGCTCGTGCACCGCGCGCAGCCGGTCGCCCCAGTACGCGAGGGCGTCCGGGGAACTGGCCCGGTGCTCCGCCTCCAACTGGAGCAGGACCGCCTCCCGGTACTCTGCGAGCCCGGCGGCCCGTTCGTCCGCCGACACGTCCGTCGCGTCGAGGCCCGACAGGTAGGCCTCGCCGAGGTCCTCGACGATGCGGGCCAGGGACTGCCCGTCGCAGGCGGCGTGGTCCAGCACGACCGCGAGCACGTCCTCGCCCGGGTGCTCCCCGTGCTCCGGCCCGGTGTCCCGCGCGAGGAACAGCCGCAGCGGCGGCCCGTCCACCGCCCACGCCCCCAGCACCCGGCGCAGTGCGTCCCGCGCCCCCTCGCCGGGTGCCGCCCGCACCTCTTCCAGCGGTACGGCGGGCGACGCGGTCCGCAGCACGGGAGTGCCCCGGAACACCTGCGCCCGTGCCCGCAGCACCGGATGCCGGGCGGCGAGGTGCTCGGCGGCGTCCCGGAGCCTGCCGGTGTCCACGCTGCCGGACGGGAACGCGAAGAACAGGGGTACGGTGTCGGGCCGCCCGGCGGGGTCCATGGCCCGCACCAGGACGAAGCGGCGCTGTGCGCCGGTGACGGGCAGCAGGTCCGCGCCGTCCGCGCCCCGGCTGAGGCGCTGGTATCGGTCCAGGTAGGAGCCGGTGATGCTGCGGTGCAAGGGATCGATCCTCTCGGGTGAAGTCCTCGGGTGGGAAGGTGTCGGCGGCTCGGATCCGCGGCTGTCGCCACAGCCGCGGAACGCTTCGCTCAGCGGGCGGCCCGCGTCTCGGCCGGTGCCTCGTCCGTCTCCTGCGGCCCGTCCCCGGGCTCCCCCTGCGCCTCCGGCAGGTCCCGCAGGCCCCTCAGCCGCGAGAGCAGCAGGGGCAGCGGTACGAGGAGGAAACCGGCCGCGCACACCCACAGCGCGGCCCGCGCCCCGAATCCGTCGGCGACGGCCCCGCCCACCACGGCGCCCAGCGGCAGGGTGCCCCACATCAGGAACCGCAGCGTGGCGTTCATCCGGCCCAACAGCCGTGGCGGGCACAGCATCTGACGGAAGCTCACCTGCGCCACGTTGTAGACCACGGCCCCGAAGAAGACCACGCCGGACGCCACGGCGAACAGCGCTGCGGCCGCCCCCTCGCCCGCCAGCGGCCACAGCACCGCGAACGGGCCGGTGACCAGGCACGACAGCCAGATCAGCCGGGCCTGCCCGAACCGGCGGGCCAGCCTGCCCGCGCACAGCGCCCCGGCGAGCCCGCCGACCGCCGACGCGGACAGCATCAACCCGACGGCCCCCGGCCGCAGTTCCAGCACCCGTACCAGGAACACGGTCTGCGTGGCGAGGAGCATCGCGCTGAAGAAGTTCCCGAGGGCGGTCGCGGCGGCGATGACCCGCAACAGCGGCTGGCCGAGCACGAACCGCAGCCCCTCGGCGACGTCCTTGCGCACGGAAGCGCCCGGCACGGGTTCGGGCTTCGCCTCCGGCGTACGTATCGCCAGGAGGAACAGCGCCGAGACGGCGTACCCGATGGCGTCGGCCACGATCGCCAGGTGCGCGCCGACGAGCTGCACGAGTCCGCCGCCCAGCCCGGGACCGGCCACCTGCGCCGAGGACCGCACGGTCTCCAGCGCACCGTTCCCCGCCACCAGCCTCTCCCTGTCGAGGAGTTGGGGCAGGTAGCTCTGATGTGCCACGTCGAAGAAGACCGTGGCGGCACCGGTGGCCAGGGCCACCAGATACAGCTGGGCCATCGTCAGCACCCCGGCGACGGCCGCGAGCGGGATGCTCGCCATCGCCGCGCAGCGCACCACGTCGGCCCGGATCATCAGCGTGCGCTTGCGCATCCGGTCCACCCATGCACCGGCGGGCAGGCCGATGAGCAGGAACGCGGCCGTCTCGGCCGCCGTGAGCAGGCCCACCTGGAAGGCGGGCGCCCGCAGTTCGAGGACGGCCACCAACGGCAGCGCGACCAGGGTGACTTGGGCGCCGACCTGACCGGCGGCGGCCCCCGCGAGCAGGAGACGGAAATCGCGCAGCCGCAGCAGGCCGCCGGGAGCGGCTGGAGAGGAGGTGGACATGCACGAGACCTTCACCAAGGGAAGATCCAGAGTCAAAAGAGAACGGAGACTTCCGGTCGTTCTTCCTGTCGATCGGCCCAAGTCCCGCAAATTATTTGGCAGATATGAGCAACGTGGAGATGAACGGTGGGGATGTGGCGCACGGGCCGGACGGCTTGCGGCCGGTGTTCCGGGCCCCTTGGGTGATCTTGGGGTGACGGGGAATGGCCGATGACGCGCCGTAGGCACGTATGTCCGAAAGTAGTCATCCGAAGTCAGGGAATGATCAAAGACGCAACCTCGACGCGGGATCCGGGGTCGAGGGTGAGGGGGTGTGGGCGTGAGTGCGCGGGTGCGTGAAGTCAAGGCGGCAGCGCTCGGGTACCGCCAACGTGTGCCATCCACTGCCCCGTTCGTGTCCGGGGGCGCGTCGGCCACCGGGAAGCGCCCATGCTGCTGGGGTCGATTCGTATCCCTCGGGAGGGCCTTTCATGACCACCACTGACGTGCTCGGACTCAAGTACGACCGCATGTTCGACATGCTCGACGTGGATCTCAACGGGGTGCTGGAGGAGCAGGACTTCATCACGCTCGCCCGGTCGATCGCCCGCGCCACCGGCGTCGGCGACACCTCCCCCAAGGGGGCGACGCTGGTGCTGGAACGGCAGCGCTGCTGGGCCCTGCTGCTGGAGCACGCCGACGCCAACGGGGACGGGCAGATCAGCCGCGACGAGTTCCACCGGGCGATGTCGGGCGCGTTCGGCGACCCCTCGCTCCTGGAACGCAACCTGCGGGACGGCCTGCACGCCGAGTTCGCCGCGATCGACGCCGACGACGACGGTGTCGCCACGATCGACCAGATGGCGGCGTTCCTGACCGCCTGGGGCCTGGAGCACGAGGTGGCGTGGGCCTCGGCGACGAGCCTGGACCAGAACGGCGACGGCTGGATCACGCGCGAGGAGTACGTGGCGGGCTGGAGCGACTTCCTGCTCGACGAGGACGCGGAGGCGCCGGGCAGCACCCTCCTCGGCGCGGTCGCCTGACCCCGCGCGCCGGTCCCGCCCGTACGCCGGTCCCGTCTGCTGTGCCGGTCCCGCCTGCCGTGGCGGGACCGGCCCCTTTCCGTACGGACCGCCGCCCACGGACCCGATCGTCCCCCGAATGGCCGTATCCCGGCCCTCCGCCGGGGGCGGACCCCGCCGCCCGTTGATAAGCACGAAGCGGAGAAGTACCGCATCGACGGAAGGTCTGATCGTGCTTTCATCCCAGATCGTGGTCGCTGCCGCGCTCCCGCCCTCCGGGGACCGGGTGCTCGCGGTGGAGTTCCAGCAGGGCATTTCCGACGCCTGGTCCAAGGTCGCCCAGTTCGTGCCGAAGCTGGCCGGATTCCTGGTGATCCTCCTGGTGGGCTGGTTCGTCTCCAAGATGATCGCCAGGGTGCTCGACCGGGTCCTGCGCAAGGTCGGCTTCGAGCGGCTCAGTGAACGGGCCGGCTCCGCGAAGGTCTTCGACAACTCGAAGTACGACGCGACCTCCCTCGTGTGCAAGGTCGTCTACTACGCGCTGCTGCTGGTCACCCTCCAGCTCGCGTTCGGCGTCTTCGGGCCCAACCCGGTCAGCGGCATGATCGACGGCATCGTCGCCTGGCTGCCCCGCGCCCTGGTCGCCCTGGTGCTCGTCGTGGTCGCCATGGCCATCGCGAACGCCGTGCGGGGCATCGTCTCCGGCGTGCTGTCGGCCGCCTCGTACGGGCCGATGGTGGCCCGCGTCGTCTGGGCGGTCATCGTCGCCCTCGGTGTGATCGCCGCCCTCGGCCAGGTCGGCATCGCCACGACCGTCACCCAGCCGGTGCTGATCGCCGCACTGGCGGCCGTCGCGGGCATCCTGATCGTCGGCGTCGGCGGGGCGCTGATCCAGCCGATGCGCGGCCGCATCGAACGCTGGATGGACACCGCCGAGGCCGAGACCGGCCGGATGCGGGCGGCCACGGGCTCCGACACCGCACGCGACGGCGCCTACCAGGCCGGCCGCGAGGACGCCCTGCGCAACCAGCCCGTCGTGGACCCGGACCGCGTCGACCCCATGTGACGTCCCCATGTGACGTCCCCATGTGACGTCGCCCACCGACGGCCCGGCCCCCGCACCAGGTGTGTGGGGGCCGGGCCGTCGGGCGTTCAGCCGCGGGGGGCGACGAGGCGGTGGCGTCGTGCGAGATACGTCAGGGCGGTCAGCCGGCACACCGCGTAGTCGTACGCCACCGGCTCCCGCCAGTCGATCTCGGCAAGCGCGTCCAGGAAGCCCAGCGCGTAGTCGGCCAGCGCCGCACGGTCCGGGGCGGCGGGCTCCGGGCCTGCCGAACGCGCCCCGAGGCGCTCACGGATCTCGGCGGCGTGCTGGTCGACCGCGGCGGCGAAACCGGGCTCGAAGGCGAATTCGGCGAACCGCGCCTCGTAACCGGCGCACACCGTGGTCAGAACACAGGACATAACCCCGCGAGACTACAGGAACGCCGTGCCGGGGTTCAGGCCCGGTCCGAGGACGGCGAGACGGGGTTCAGGTTCGGTCCGAGGACGGCCAGACGTACGGCAGATCGTCCGGCACGTCCGGGAACAGTTCCCGGTAGAGCTCGGGAGCCTTGCGGACGAGCGCGGAGCGGTGACTGCGGTGGAACGCCGGGTCGCCGAGCCAGGGCGGCAGCTCCCCGGCGGCGGCGAGCCCCGGCTGCTCCCGCACCTCGCCGCCGCCCGGCCGCCACGCCAGGTAGTCCCGTACGAGCGTGGCGGCACAGGTGTCGGCCCGGCCCTCGGCGGTCCAGGCCGCGCAGACGTCCAGGCCGTACCGGACCAGCGCCTCCTCGTAGCCCGCCCACATGCGCACGGCCGGGTGCCGCCGCCAGCCGTAGCCGGGCACGGTCAGGCCGCGGAACACCTGGAGGGCCTCGACCCGCTGCTTGCCGAGCCGCCGCTGGTCGAGCACGGCCGCCGAGTCCGCGAAGCCGGGATGGGTGAGAAATGTCTGCATTGCGCATCCCTACCCGCGTGCGGCGGCCTCGGACAGGCCGGAGATCAACTGCGGAAGGGGCCGGTCACCTCGTAGGTGATGCCGCCGGACGAGCTGCCGCTCGTACCGCGCTGGCTGGAGAAGTACAGGCGCGACCCGTCCGGGGAGAACGCCGGACCCGTGATCTCCGACCCGGACTGCCCGGTCAGGCGCAGGAACGGCGTCACCACGTTCTCCCGCGTGATCACGCAGATGTCCATCGAACCGCCGTCCTCCGCCACGAACAGATCGCCCGAGGCGGCCCCCGTGACGTTGTCGACTCCGGTCAGCGGGGCGTCGCCGCCGGTCACCAGGGAGTCGTCGTAGACGAGGTCGAGGGTGGAGGCGGTGGCGTCGTACTTCCACACCCGGTTGTCGCCCTTGGTGGTGAAGTAGCAGACGCCGTCCGCGTAGTAGCAGCCCTCGCCGCCGTTGAAGCGCTTGGCGCCCGACACCTGGTTACGGGTGGCCTTCGACGCGCCGGACGGATCGGGCACCTTCGCCCAGGTGACCGGGCCGCTCGTCCCCGAACCCGCCTTCAGCACCTCCAACTGCCCGGCGGCGAGGTTGCCCCAGGCGGTGGGGGTGAAGCGGTAGAAGCACCCGTCGGTGACGTCCTCGGTCAGGTACACGACCTTCCGGTCCGGGTCGGCGGCGGCCGCCTCGTGCTTGAACCGGCCCATTGCGTCCCGCCGCACTGCCGGCTTAACACCCCACGGATCCGTCTCGTACACGTACCCCCGGTCGACCTCCTCGCAGGACAGCCAGGTGTTCCACGGGGTCTTGCCGCCCGCGCAGTTCTGCCGCGTCGAGGAGAGGATGCGGTGCGCGCCGGTGATCGCGCCGGTCGCGGAGAACCGGATCGCGCCCGCGCCGCCGGACGGGTCGACCTCCGAGTTGGAGACGTAGATCCAGCCGGTGCCGTCGGCGTAACAGGCACCGCCGTCGGGCGCCGGATGCCAGGTGTACGACGTACCGGCGACCTTCTGACGGGACCGGGCGACCACCCGGCTGCGGAACCCGGCCGGCAGCCGGACCCCGTTGGCGTCGGCGGCACCGAGCGCCCCGTAGGGACCGACTCCCGGCTGCGCGGGGTCGGCGTGGGCGGCGCCCAGCCACAGCGACCCGCTGAACGCGGTCGCGGACGAACCGATGACGGCGGCGCGCAGGAAGGTGCGTCGTTCCATGGTCGATCACTCCAGGGTTCCGGGGTGTGCTGGCAGGCAGACCGTAGGGTCACGGGATTGCTTGCACGGCAACGCGCCCTGAACGGCAGGGGAAGAGCCCGAACGCGTCGGGGCAGCGGCGGCCCCGCGGACCGGTAGGTCAACTCGCACCCCATGGAGGGTGGTTCGGTGCGAAGGGCACCCACGACGCCCGCGCCGGGCATGATGGGGCCCATGACGCACACGGCCCGCCGGATGTACGCGCTCCTGGAACCGATCTGCCTGGTCACCTACCTCGCCGACGAGAGCAACGTGGAACTCGCCGCGCTCGGACACCGCACCTACTGGGACGGCTACTTCGCCAGCCGCGCCGCGCCGCTGGGCCGGGTTCCGGCAGAGGTCGTGGACGCGGCCTTCTACAGCTTCGCCGACGGGGAAGTGGCGCGGCACATCCCCGCCGTGTGGGAGACGATCCCGCCCGAAGCATCCGTCGCCGCCCGGGAGCGGGGCAGCGCGGCCTCCCTGCGGCGCATCCTGGGCGACGGACTCGCGGCTTCCCCCGGGCTGGTGCGCGCCGCCGACCTGACCACCAGGGCCGCGACGAGCGCGCCCGTGGCGGGCCGGGTGATGTACGCGGGGATGCGGACCCTGTCGGTCCCCGCCGATCCGGTGGCCCGGCTGTGGCATTCGGCGACCACGCTCCGTGAGCACCGGGCGGACGGGCACGTCGCCGCCCTCATGGGGGCGCACATCGCCGGCACGGAGGCCCATGTCCTGTCCGCGCTGGCCATGGGCATCCACCCGCCGGAGTCCTTCGGCCGCATCCACCACCTGCCGAAGGAACGACTGGCCGAGGTCATGGCCGGGCTGCGCGCCCGCGGGCTGGTCGACGACGACGGCCGGTTCACCGACGAGGGCCGCGCGACGCAGCAACGCGTCGAGGACCTCACCGACGAACTCGCCGCCCCGCCGTACGAGTCCCTGTCACCGGCAGAGCTTGCCGAACTGATCACTGCGCTGGAGCCGCTCACCGCAAGGCTGGTGGCGGCGGGCTCGCAGTGATGCGCGACGGCTGACGTGCAGCCACCGGCCCGGGCCCCGACGTCTGGGGCTGTGACCCGCCGGACCCGGGCTTGGGCAACCCGGCCGACCCGCGCCCGGGCATCCCGGCCGACCCGGGCTTGGGTGTGCCGGGCGTTCCGCCCAGCAGCTCCGGTGTCCTGACCCGCCAGGGATGGGGGAATCGGCCCGCTTCCCTCCGGTGTCAGGACACCGGACGACACTGCCGCGTACGGCGCGCGAGCCCGTGGGCCCGTGGGTCACCCCTTCGTCGTCGCCAGCTCCCCCAGCAGGGCCCACGTGCGGCGGCGGTCGTCGTCCCCGGCGATCTCCGTGCCCGAGAAGACCACCTCCGTCGCCCCGGCGTCCCGGTAGCGCTGCACCTCGGCGGCCACCTCCCGCTCGGTGCCGATCACCGCGACGTCCACGGCCCGCCGTGCGCCGGAGAGCTCGATGGCCCGCGCGTACGAAGGGAACTGCTCGTAGAACGCCAACTGCCCGGCGGCCTCCTCCCGTACGGCGTCCGCGTCGTCCGTGACCACGCCGTACACCAGGGCGACGACCCGTGGCGCGGGCCGCCCGGCGGCCTCGGCCGCCGCGGTGAGGGCCGGGACGATGTGTTCGCCCAGTGCGCGGGGTCCCGCCAGGTACGGGAGGATGCCGTCCGCCAGCTCCCCGCTGACGCGCAGCGCCTGGGGGCCCATCGCGGCGACGAGCAACGGCACTCCGTCCTCGGCCCCCGGCACGCGTGCCGGGATCGGCGTCGTGGCGGTGAGCAGTTCGCCGTGGAAGTCCGCCGAGCCGGTCTCGGTCAACTGCCGCAGCGCGGTGAGGAACTCACGCAGCCGGGCGATGGGACGTTCGTACGGGATGCCGAAACCCGTCTCGGTCAGGAGCTTGGTGCCGAGCGCCAGCCCGAGGTGGTAGCGGCCGTGCGTGGCCGCCTGGGCGGTCAGGGCCTGGCTGGAGACCAGCAGTGGGTGGCGGCCGAAGACCGGGATCGCCGACGTGCCCACGTGCAGGCCGGGCACCTCCCGCCCGACGATCGCCGCGAGCTGGGGCGAGTCCGGGCCGAAGGTCTGCCCGAACCAGGCCGAGGTCAGCCCGGCGGCCGCCGCCTCCCGGGCGAGCTGCACGGTGGCGTCGATCTGGTTGACGGTGTCGGTGGCGCTGAGTGCTACTCCGGTAGTCATGTCAGGGGAAACGAAAGGGAGTTGACGATGCATTCCGCCCCCCTGTGACGGGCGTATGACATGCATGTGTACGCGACCGCTCCCGCGACCCTGACCGTCGCGACGGCCCACGAGAGTGACCGGCTACAGTGCCCGCGACGGCAGCCCGGCTACCCAGAGGAGGGAAACGGTGACCGAAACCAGCGAACCCCGTTCCGCCGACAACGCGGCGCCCGACGGACCTGTAGCACCCACAGAACCGACAGCGCTCGACGGACCTGTAGCACCCGCAGAACCGACAGCGCCCGCCGAACCCGCCACGCGCCCGAGCGTCCTGCACCGCGCGATGCGCTACCTCCCCCTGATCGCCCCCGTACTCCTCTGGGCCGTCCCCTGCTGGCTGCTCCTGCACGCGGGCCAGCACTGGCCACTCCCCGCCACCCTGACCGGCACCACCCTGTTCGCCCTCGGCCTCGTCGTCATGCCGCTCGCGATGGTGCGCGGCCACGGCCGCCGCCAGCAGGACCGGGCGGCGATCGTCGGCGACACCCTGCTGGGCGCCGTCTGGGTCCTGTTCACCTGGTCCGTCCTGCTCGGCACCGTCCTGCGGCTCGCCCTGACCCTGGCCGACGTCGGCGACGGCCAGGACCGGGCCCGGATCGTCACCTGGGCGACCCTCGCCGCCACCGCCGTGCTGCTGGCCTGGGGCTACGCCGAGGCCCGCCGCGTCCCCCGGGTCCGCAGCCTCGACGTACCCCTCCCGCGGCTGGGGGCCGGACTGGACGGCACCCGCGTCGTCCTGATCACCGACACCCACTACGGCCCGCTCGACCGCGCCCGCTGGTCGGCCCGCGTCTGCGACACGGTCAACACCCTGGACGCCGACCTGGTCTGCCACACCGGCGACATCGCCGACGGCACGGCCGACCGCCGCCGCGCCCAGGCCACCCCGCTCGGCACCGTGCGCGCCACCCGCGCCCGGGTCTACGTCACCGGCAACCACGAGTACTACACCGAGGCCCAGGGCTGGGTCGACCTCATGGGCGAGCTGGGCTGGGAGCCCCTGCGCAACCGCCACCTCCTGCTCGAACGCGGCGGCGACACCCTCGTGGTCGCCGGGGTCGACGACGTCACCGCCGAATCCTCCGGCCTCGCGGGCCACCGCGCCCACCTCGACGGAGCCCTGGACGGCGCCGACCCCGACCACCCCGTGCTGCTCCTGGCCCACCAGCCCAAGTTCATCGACCGGGCGGTCGCGGGCGGCGTCGACCTCCAGCTCTCCGGCCACACCCACGGCGGCCAGATCTGGCCCTTCCACCACCTGGTCCGCCTCGACCAGCCCGCCCTCGCGGGCCTCACCCGCCACGGTGCCCGCACCCTCCTCTACACCAGCCGGGGCACCGGCTTCTGGGGCCCGCCCTTCCGCGTCTTCGCCCCCAGCGAGATCACCCTGCTCGTCCTGCGCTCCCCGCAGGCCGGGGCCGCCGCCTGAGGGCGTCCGACCCCGGCCCGCCGGAGGCCGTCAGGCCGGTACCAGCTCCCGCCGGGCCGCCCGCCGTACCGCCGCCAGCACCGGGTCCAGCGTCGGCACGGCCGCCAGCAGTGCCTTCGTGTACGGCTCGGTGGGCGCCCCGTACACCTCGGCGACGGTGCCCTGCTCGACGATCCGGCCCTGGTGCATGACCGCGATCCGGTCACTGACCTGCCGTACGACCGCGAGGTCGTGCGCGACGAAGACCAGCGAGAGCCCGAGGTCCCGCTGCAACTCGCCCAGCAGCGCGATCACTTGGGCCTGCGTGGTGACGTCGAGCGCCGACACCGGCTCGTCACACACCACCAGCCCCGGCGACGGCGCGAGCGCGCGGGCGATGCCGACGCGCTGACGCTGCCCGCCGCTGAACTCGTGCGGGTAGCGGTCGGAGCGGTCGGGGTCGAGTCCGACCCGCTCCAGCAGCTCCCGCACCCGGTCCGCGATCACCTTCTCGTCGCGCTCCCCGGCCGCGCGCAGCGGATCGGCGGCGGCCTCCCCGATGCTGCGGCGCGGATTCAGCGACGCGACGGGATCCTGGAACACCATCTGCACCCCGAGGCCCTGATGCGCGCCGCGCTCCTTCTGCCCGCCGAGCCCCTTCTCCGTACCCCCGTAACGGAGTTGGCCCGACGTCGGCTCCAGCAGACCCACGAGCATCCGCCCGAGCGTCGTCTTCCCGCTGCCGCTCTCCCCGACGATGCCGAGCGTCTCGCCCCGGCGCACGGTCAGCGACACGTCGTCGACGGCGGTGACGGTCCTGCGACCCTGCCGGAACTCCCGCCGCAGGGACACGGCTTCGAGCACCGGCTCGCCGTGACCGACCTCCACCGGTGGGCGGTCGAGCGGTCCGTCCAGCCGGGGCACCGCCTCCAGGAGCGCCTTCGTGTACGTCCGGGCAGGCGCGGCCAGCACCTCGGTGACGGGGCCGCGCTCGACCGCCCGCCCCTCCCGCATCACCAGCACCTCGTCGACGCTCTCCGCCGCCACGCCCACGTCGTGCGTGACCAGGAGCAGCCCCATGCCCTCCTCGCGGCGCAGCCCGTGCAGCAGGTCCAGGATCTGGGCCTGCACGGTGACGTCGAGCGCGGTGGTGGGCTCGTCGGCGATCAGCAGCCTCGGCTCGCAGGCGAGCGCCATGGCGATGAGCGCCCGCTGCCGCATGCCGCCGCTGAACTCGTGCGGGCGTGACCTGGACCTGCGTACCGCATCCGGAATCCCCACCCGGTCCAGCACCTCGACGGCCCGCGCCCGCGCCGCCCGCCGGGACACCTTGCGGTGCACCCGCAGCACCTCGGCGATCTGGTCGCCGATCGCGTAGTACGGGTCGAGCGAGGACAGCGGGTCCTGGAAGACCATCGCCGCCTTCGCGCCGCGCAGCGCCCGCAGTTCGGCCTCCGAGGCCGCGCCCACGTCCACACCGGCCACCTTCAGCGAGCCCTCGACCCGGGCGCCGGTTCCCCGGTGCAGCCCGAGCAGGGCGAAGGCGGTCGCGCTCTTCCCGGAGCCGGACTCGCCGACCAGGGCGAGCGCACCGCCCTCGGGCAGCGAGAACGACAAGTCCCGTACCGCCGCGACCTCCTGGGTGCCGGGGAAGGTCACGGACAGACCCTCCACCTGCACCACCAAGCTCTCGCTCATGAGAGCACCACCCGTCGGTCGGCCACCGCGTACAGCAGGTCCGCGACGGCATTGGCCAGCACTACGAAGAACCCGGTCACCAGCACCATCCCGACGACCACCGGCAGATCGACGACCTTCACCGCCTCCACCAACTCCCGCCCCAGACCGGGCAGTCCGAACAGCGACTCGGTGAGCACCGCACCGCCGAACATCGACCCGAAGTCCAGCGCGCTCAGCGCGATCACGGGGGCGACCGCACCCCGCAGGGCGTGCCGCCCCACGAGCGCCCGCTCGCTCACCCCGTACGCGCGAAACGTCCGCACGTGATCCTCCGCGAGCGTCTCCAGCATCGAACTCCGGGTCAGTCGCGCGTACTTGGCGGACTCGATCGCCGCGAGCGAGACCCAGGCCAGCAACAGGTTCCACGCCCACTGCTCCGGGTTCTCACCGAAGGGCACGTACGTCGGGAACGGCAGCCACTGGAGCGTCGAGCAGAACACGATGATCAGCAGCAGTCCGATCACGAAGACCGGAGTCGCGGTCCCGGCGAGCGTCAGCCCGGTCAGCACCCGCTCCGTGGGACGGCCGCGCCGCCACACGGACAACACACCGGTCCCCACGCCCATCAGCAGCCACAGTACGAACGCGCCGATCACCAGGGACCCGGTGACGGGCAGCTTGTTCAGGATCAGCCGGGTGACCTGCTGGTCGCTCTGGTACGAGACCCCCAGGCACGGCGCGTCGCAGTGCAGCACGCCGACGCCGGACGAGTAGTCGCGGCCCGCGAAGATGCCCTGCACGAAGTGCGCGTACTGGAGCCACAGCGGGTCCCCGAGCCGCAACTGCTCGTGCACCTGCGCCACTTGGGCGGGCGAGCAGCGCGGACCGCAGGCGATCTGTGCGACGTTGCCGGGGGCGACGTAGAAGACGAGGTACAGGAAGACGCTCAGCGCGGCCAGGACAAAGACCGCCCCGCCGAGCCTGCGCAGCAGGAAGCCGGTCACTGGGCACCACCCTTGCGGCGGGAAAGGAATCCACGACGCGCCCCGCCCAGCCGCGAGCGCGAGCGCGGGTCGAGCGCCGTCCGTACACCCTCACCCAGCACCGTCAGCGCGAGCACCGTGACGAACAGCAGCGCCGCGGGGATGAGCAGGTACGAGGGCGCGGCCTGGTACCAGACGTCGGCGTCGGTGAGCATCTGCCCCCACGACGGCGTCGGCGGCTTGATGCCCACGCCCAGGAAGGACAGCGCCGCCTCGACGGTGATGTTCTGCGGCACCAGCAGCGCGGCGTACGTGATCACGGGCGCGGCCAGCGACGGCAGCATCTCGCGGCGGGCGATCTGCCACTTCCCCCACCCGCTGAGCCGGGCCGCCGAGACGTAGTCCAGCGACTTCAGCGCCAGGGTCTGGGCGCGCACGATCTTCGACGTACCGGCCCAGTTGATCAGGCCGACGACCAGTGCGATCAGCACCGGACGCGGGAACTCCGGCGGCACCACGGCGAGCAGCGCGAGGGCGATCACCATCAGCGGCATCGCCACGTTGACGTCGGTGATCCGGCTGAGGACCTGGTCCACGGTCCGGTTGCCGAGCCCGGCCGCGAGGCCGATCACGACACCCAGGAACACCTGGACGACGGTCGCGAAGACCGCCACGCCCAGCGACACCCGGGCGCCGTACACGATCCGGGCGAAGAGGTCGCGCCCGGTCTGCGGCTCGACACCGAGCCAGTGGTCCGCGCTGATCCCGCCGAAGGAACCGAGCGGCACGCCCCCGGCCGCCGAGTCGACGAGCGAGGGGTGGAAGGTGTTGGGGTCCTGCCCCTCCAGAGCGGTGAGCAGCGGCGCGGCGAGCGCCACCAGAACAAGAAGTGCCACGACGGACGCCGCGACGACGGCGGCCCGCTGCGCACGCAGCCGCCGCCAGAACTGACGGGCCCCCGAGGCGGGGACGGCGGCCGGCGCCGTCCCCACCTCCTGGGCCAACAAGGCTTCACTCATGGTTACTTGACCGCGACCTGCGAAACGTCCAGCACACCGGTCCAGTCGCTGATCACGATGTTCTTGACGTCCTTGCCGTACAGCCGCTTGTAGACCGGGTGGAACAGCGGCACGGTCAGCGCCTGCTCGCCGAGCTTCTTGTCCAGCGCACCCCAGCGGGCGGCGGCCGCCGTCAGGTCCGTCAGCTTGTTGATCTCGTCGATCTCCTTGTTGACGGCCGGGTCGTCGAGCTGCGCGTAGTTGAAGTTGGCACCGTCCTTGACGACCTGGCGGCCGTCGAAGAGCGGCGCGAGGAAGGGGCCGCCGGACGGCCAGTCGGCACCCCAGTGCGCGAGGAAGAAGCCGGGCTGCTTCTTCACGCTGTGGATGGTGTCGTTGTAGTCGTTCTCCTCAAGTCCCTTGAGTTCCAGGGTGATTCCGGCCTTCTTCAGGGCGTCCTGAAGTGCGGTGGCGATCTCCGGGCTGGTCTCGCGGTCCTTGGCGTTGGAGTGCGTGAGGGTGATGGTCAGGCCCTTCTCGTGCCCGGCCTCCTTCAGCAGTTCCTTCGCCTTCTCCGCGTTGCCGGACTCACCGGCCGGGAAGTGGTCGTACTTCACATACCCGAAGGACTTCTGCGGCGGCAGGTTCGTCGTCGCGGGCAGCGCCAGCGAGGAGCCGCCCGCCGCGTTGATCACCGAGGACCGGTCCACGGCGTACGCGACGGCCTGGCGCACCTTCGGGTCGTCGAAGGGCTTCACCTTCGGGTTGAACGCGAGGTAGTTGGTGTACCCGAAGTGCCCGGTGCCGACCCGGTCGGCGAGCTTCTTGTCCCCGGTGACCTTGGCCAGCTCGGCCGGACCCAGGTTGTTGTCCGTCGTCACGGCGGCGGAGTCGGCGCCCGCGCTCGCCGAGAGCCGCTGGTTGATGACGGCGGGGTCGAGCCCGGAGTGCACCTCGATCTTGTCGGGGTACGCCTTGCGCTCCTCGTCGGTCTTGGCGTCCCAGTGCGGGTTGCGCTCCAGGAGCAGCTTCTCGCCGTCGTTCTCGTTCTTGACGACCTTGTACGGTCCCGAGGAGACGGGGTGCTCCTCGTACTTCGCGCCCGTGTCCTTGGCCTTGGGCACCGGTGTGGTCTGCGTCTGGGTGGCCAGGTAGGGGAATTCACCTTCCGGCTTGTTCAGATGGAAGACGATCGTCTTCGCATCCGGAACCTCGATCGAGTCGAGCCCCTTCTTGTCCTTGTACGGCCCCTGGTAATCGGCGCCACCGATCAGCCAGTCCCTCAAGTACGGCGCACCGCCGGACAGTTCGGCCGCGAACGACCGCTCGATCCCGTACTTGATGTCGGCGGAGGTGATCGCCGTCCCGTCCTCGTACTTCAGCCCGTCCTTCAGTGTGTACGTCCACACCGTGGCGTCCTTGCTGGGCTTTCCGAGGTCGGTGGCGAGGTCCGGGACGACCTTGGTGCCCTCGGCGCCGTCCTCGCGGTTGCGGGTGGTGAGCGTACGGAAGACCAGGGACGGGACGTTGCCGCCGCCGGAGGTGTAGAGCCGGGCCGGGTCGAAGTCGGTCTGCGGCTGCCGGTTGAGGATCTGGAGGGTGCCGCCCTTCTGCGGGGCCCCGGCCTTGCCGCCCGCACCGCTCGCGGAGGCGGCGTTGTCGCCCTGCGGTCCCGCGCAGGCGGTGGCGGCGGTGGCGAGCGCGACACTGGCGGCGACGACGGCCACCCGGCGGGATATGACGGTTCTGGGCATGGAAAAGCGACCTCTCGGAATGCGGGATGCGGCAGGAAGAAATGCACGCAGGCGCACGGAACCCGAGCTGGGGATCACAAAAAGGGCCGCGCCTGCGGGCGGAATGCAGAAGAGACATGCATGGGGCCGAGCGCGACAACTACCAGGTGGAAAAGGTGAGTTCGGGTGCGCGCCGAGGCAGACGTCAGCGACAGAGAATGTCCGCCACGCAATGTGCGGTCACACCGATGAGCGCGAGCTCAATGGCTGCGCGATCGGTGGCGGCGGCGTGACGGGGCGACATGCCGAGAAATATGAACGACCCCACCCTTTATGTCAATCTCACTCTGAGACGCCGTCTCACATGTTGAGACCATCACGCCTTTTGCGTGTCGGTGGACGGCGCGTACTGGGCGGCCTGGGCGGAGAACATGGTGGCGTAGCGGCCGTGCGCCGCCATGAGTTCGTCGTGGGTGCCGTGCTCGGTGAGGCGGCCGTGGTGCAGGACGTGGATGTGGTCCGCGTGGCGGACGCCGGACATGCGGTGGGTGACCAGGACCACGGCACGGTGCGGGGCGGCGAGCCGGCGGATGCGGTCGAAGGCCTCGATCTCCGCCTCCGGGTCGAGTGCGGAGGTGGGCTCGTCCACCACCAGGACACTGTCCGCCTGCGACGTCCTGCTCCGCCAGTGGGTGCGCGCCAGCCCCACCTTCTGCCACTCGCCCCCGGACAGCTCGGTGGCACCCCGGAATACGCGGGCCAGCAGGCTGGTGAGTCCGTACGGAAGTCGGGCGACCAGGGTGGCGGCCCCGGCGTAGTCGACGGACGGTTGCAGATCCTCCGCCGTGGCGGGGCGCGCGGGGCGTCCGAGCCGGATGTTCATCGCGGCCGTCACCGGCCAGCGCTGGAAGTCCTGGGTCAGCAGCGCGACCCGCTCGAAGACCTCGGCACGGTCGAGACCGGTGAGGTTCTCCTCGCCCCAGTGCAGGGTGCCGCTCTGGGGCAGCAGCAGCCCCGAGAGGACCTTCATCAGCGTGCTCTTGCCGGAACCGTTCTCACCGACGACGGCGGTGACCGACCCCATGGGCAGCGTGAGCGAGACGCCGTCGAGCGCCGGGCGCTCGCTGTCGGGGTAGCGGTGGCTGACCTGGTCGAGGGTGACGTGGCGGACCCTCTCGGGGACCGGGGCGCCGCCGCGCGGGATGGCGTGCTCGGCGGCCTGGGCGAGGAACCGGCCGTGGTCGCGGACGTACAGGGACTCCTCGTGCAGGTTGTTGATGTTCATCACCAGCGCGCCCAGGCTCGCCGAGCCGGACCGTACGGCGACGACGGCGGTCCCGGCGACGGCCAGGCTCATCCGGCCGCTCGTGATCAGCCCGAACATCGCCCCGTACGTCGCCGCCGTCGCCAGCCCGGACAGCGCGGAGGCGATCCACTCGGTGACCGCCTTGCTGGCGGCCAGCCGCTCCTGCTCGGCCTCGGCACTCTGCGCCATGCCCTCGTACCGGCTGAGCAGGAACGCGCCGACCGCGTGGATGCGCACCTCCTGGGCGGCGCTGCGTTCGGTGAGGAGACCGCCGATCAGCCTGCTCGCCCGGACGTGCTCGATCCAGCTCATCACCGACACGTACCGCTCCTGAGCCACCCGCATGGCACCCCAGCCGCGCGGCGCGGCGATGAGGATCAGCATGGGCAGGAGCACCGGGTCCAGGACGGTGAGCACGCCCGCCGTCGCGATGAGGGAGATGGTGCTGTTCAGGGCGGCGACACTGACGCCGATCATGCGGCGGGCGGAGCCGGGCCCCTCCTGGGCGATGTCGATGAGCCGCCGGAACTCCGGGTCGTCGATGGCCTCCAGTTCGACGGAGGCGGCCGCGGCCAGGTACTGGGTGGTGGCGATCCGCTCCACGACCGGCTCCAGGCGGCCCGCCCTGGAGGTCGACCACCCGGCCAGCACGGAGTTGACGACGGCGATCGCCGCGGCGGCCAGCAGCGCGGGCAGGAGCGCGTGCACACGCTGGACGGGAGTGCCGGAGCCGCCCAGCAGCGCGTGCATGACGGCGTTGACGGCGAGCAGCCCCACCGCGGCGGCGACACCCTGACCGACCTCGCTGATCATCACGGCGAAGAGCCCCCGCCGGTCGGCCTGCCAGGCCATCCGCAGGGTGGCGCCGACCAACGACGGCATGGACCGCAGTGCGGACAGCATGGTCAGGTCGAGGGCGGCGTGCTCGTGCCGGGACCACCCCATGTCGTACCGCAACGGCCCGCCGAACAACTCCCGTTCGGCATCGGACACCTTGGGCTCGGCCATCCGCACGGGACCGAAGAACCGCTTCACGGAACACCTCCTGCGCTGCCGCGACGTCGACGAAGCCGAACGGAGAATCAGCCGGGGCGGATCGTCAGGGGTGGCCCGGGGCGGCGCCGAACAGGGGGTCCAGTGGATCGTCCTCGTCACCGACGACGAGGCAGGCCTCGGCGACGGGTCCCCGGGAGAGCTCCGCGAGCCGGGCCAGGGCCGCCGCCTCGGACGGCAGTTCCGCCGGATCGAGACCGAGTGCCCGGGCCGCGCGGTCGCGCCGACGGTCGAGGTCGGGCACGTCCTCCCGGTATTCGTCGGCGACCGCCCGGAGTTCGGAGGCCGTCCGTCCGGGAGCATCCCGCCACCACGGTGCCACCAGACACAGCCGCACCAGCTCCGGCAGTCCGAGCGCGAGCGGTCCCGCCGCACCGTCGAGGCTGATGTACACCACGGGGCGCTCCTCGCCGCCCTCGCCGACGAAACAGAAGGCGTCCCCCGCGCCCGCCCGCGCGAACTGCTCCAACCGGGCCCCGGAGGCGAGCCGGACCCCGTCCTCCAACAGGTGGTCGGCCGGGTTCGTCGCGTCGAGGTCCGCGACCCCCGCGAAGAAGGCGACGACCTCCGCGTCGGTACCCAGGAGCGGCAGCAACGCGTCGGGGCGGACGGGTGCTTGGGCGGGTGCGTTCGATCCGTTCACCCCAAAACCGTAGCCGGGACCACTGACAACGGCAGGCCGTACGTACGGAACGGCTCAGGTCGTGCTCTCGGCGCTCCCGGGTTTCCGCCAGCCGCCCTCGACGGCCGGAGCGGTGCCCGGGGGGATGCTCGATACCACCAGGGCTGCCGCCTCCGCGGGGTTCAGGCCGGTTCCGAGCACGCGCGAGGGTGCCTCGGCGGAGCCCTCCGAGATCACCTCCCACCACCCGTCCCAGGTCGGCGCCACATGCGGCAGCACCGAGTGGAAGGGGTCGGCGGTGCTGCTCAGCAGGCTGAACCGGCCGTGCGAAGGCCACGGGAAGAAGACGCGCAGGGCGGGCTGCGCGTAGAGCGCCTCGGCGAGTTCGGCGTTGCCCAGCCGGATGGCGCGCGAACGTTCCAGGGTCAGTCGCCACGCGGTGGACACGACCCTGCCGGGCGGTGCCGCCGCCAGCGGGTCGTCGGCGAGGAACGGCCAGTCGCGGCGCAGCGACGCGAGCGGTGCGCCTTCGTACCACTGGAGGAGGAGGTCGGCCACCACGGTCAGGCTGTCGGTGCTGCCGAAAGCCGCCCCGGGCCACCCGTCGTCGGCGGAGATCTCGATACGGAACTCGCGGTCGTCCCCGTTGGTCGCGTACGTGGCGAACTTCGCCTGCCCCCGGACACAACGCGCGGCCACGGACGGGGCGAACCCCTCCACGGCTTCCAGGTGCGGAATGCCGCCGCGCCCCGCGCGAGCCACCGCCTCTGCCAGGCCGCCCGGACCCGTCAACTCCGGATAGAGACCGGCCCGTTCCTCGCCCGAACGTATCTGCATGCGCTCACCCTAGAGCCGTACGGAAGTGCGGGGGGAGGCGCATGATCCACTGTCATGCCTCAACGGCCGCCACAGCTGCCACGGACTCGGCCAGGATGCGGTACAGCACCGGGACCGGAATCGCCGGATTGGTGACCGCCGTGCCCGCCGTGTCGCGGTGGTGCAGCAGTCCGGCCAGCACCCGGGCGGGCAGCCGCGGGCTGCGCATCGCCGCGCTGCGGACGGAGGCCGCCGGGTCGCTCAACAGCCGTACTGCGTCGGCCGGTTCCAGCCGGATGTCCTCGGCCGCACGCCGGCGCACCTCGGCCTCCGGGACGGGAAGCGGGTCGCGCTCGCCGATCGAGAGCACAAGAAGATCTTCTTCTGGAGTGTGGAGACGGGGCGCAGGGTCAAGGTGGTGAGCGGGGTCGACGGCGAACCCCTGGCTTTCAGTCCCGACGGCCGGACGATCGTTACCGATGCCGGTCAAGCCGTCGACGTGGCCTCGGGGGCCGTCCGTGACTTCGCGGGAAGGGGTGCGCAGCAGTTCGCCCGCGTGTCCTTCAGCGGCGACGGTCGGCTCATGGCGGCCAGCGACACCGACGGCGGCGTCGCCCTGTGGGACAGGGGCCTGCGGCGTCGCGTGGGGTACCTCGGACTGGACGTCGCCTTCGCACCCGGCGTGTACGGACGACCGGAGGGGAGCTTGGTGCAACTGTCGCCGGACGGCGGCACCCTGGCGGTGACCGCACTCGGCGGGGGATCGGTGCAATGGTGGGACACCACTGCCCTGCGCAGACTCGGTGACCCGCTGCCGCTGTGGGGCGGTGTGTCCGACATGTCCTTCACCGCGGGCACGAAGAGGTTCCTCATCACCGGGAGCGATCAGGACAGTTGGTCGAGCGACCCGCTGCGCATACGGGTGCCAGTCCTGCTGGAGCAGGTCAGTACCGATCCCGAGCGCATCGCCGAGGAAATCTGCGCGCAGATCGGACGCGGGCTCACCCGCGAGGAGTGGGGCACACACATCCCGAACCGGTCCTTCGTGCGGGTCTGCCCCTGAGGCCGAGCGCGCGTCAGAGGTGGAAGCTCGCCCGACGTCAGATCCGTCGAAGTTGGTTGCCCTCGGCGGCCAGCAGGTCCAGCAGGGTGAGACGGAACTGGTCCCGTGCCGCCGCCGCCGAGTGAACGGCGTCCCTGGCGGGCTGCGGGACCCCGTGTGTCTGCCCGGCCACGTTGTTGCCCACTGCCGCCCGCACCTGCCGGGTGGCCTCGGCCAGGGCCCCGAACAAGGGAGGAGTCGCAGCGCTGAGGTCGTCCGCCGACGCCACCCAGATGCTGTCGCTCAGCAGTGCGTCGGAGGCTTCGTCTGCTTCCCGGGCCAAGGCGCTGAACTGTGCGTCGAAGGCGTCGGGAGCGACCTGTTCGCCCTCGTCGAGCTGCTGTACCACCAGGTGGAGTTCCCGGAGCCACGCCTTCCCCACCCCGCGGAAACGGAGGAACCTCTGGTGCCGCTCGGCGGTCGCCCTCGCTCTCTCCAGCTCGCGCTGGTGGTTCTCCGCCGCTTGCTGGGTCGTCAGAGCGTGCTGAATCCGCATCCGCTCAAGGTCCAGCTCATGAGCAGTCTGCCGTCGCTGCAACTCCCGGGCATTCTCGGCTTGACGCCGCACGACCTTCACATTGGCCGCATAGCCGATCACCGCCGTGATGAGTGCGCCGATGGTGCCGCCGGCAAGCGCGACGAGCAGAGAATCCGCCATGCGCAGCATGATGACGCAGTGTCAGGTCCGACGTCACCCCCTCCGGCCCTGCATCCCTCAGTTCAGCAGGAGGGCCAGGCCGCCGATCGTGTACGTGATCATCAGGGCCAGCAGGGGCAGTTGGCCGACCACGGCGCGGGCGGGTGGGAAGAGGCGGACGGAGCGGTCGTGGGCCGCGATCACTCCCAGTACGTGGCCGGCGACGACGGCGGTCACCTGGAGGACGGCCAGGGCTCCGGGGCCCAAGGGGGGCAAGGGATCGGGGGCGTTGTCAGTGCCGAGTGCCATGCTTACCGTACGTGGTCCTTCGGTCACCAGGAGGGAGAAGTAGTGGGCCACGAGGTAGCCGAGCGCGATCGGCACCAGTGAGTGCGCGAAGGCCGTCAGCGGGGCGGGGTGCGGTCCGCTGAGGAGTCGGGTGGCTGCGGCGCACAGGCAGTAGAGGGCGGCGACGAGGGTGACGGCGCCGAGGAGTCCGAGGGTGGCTGTGAAGGTGCGGCCGAGAGGGGAGGTCTGTATCGCGTTGATCCAGGAAGGGCTGTCGGAGAAGCCGTCGTAGGCGGTGGAGCCGAGCAGGACGCAGACGGTGGCGACGAGTCCGGGACGCTCGGGTGTGGCGTCGAGTCCGTGGAAGGGGTTACGGAGCACCAGGCGGCCGTCCGCGCGGCGGCCGAAGGGGGAGAGGCGGGCCAGCAGGGTGGAGTAGGCCTCGAAGGGGTCGCCGTCGGCGAACCAGCGTTCGCCGTAGCGGGCGGCGAGGGCGAGTTGGACGACGACGTGGACGAGCAGGGCGATCAGGAGGGAGGTGCGGGCGGCGGGCTCGGGTGAGACGAGCTCCAGCCAGGTGAAGGCCAGCAGCCCGGCCGCGGCGGGCCATTGGCCGAGCCGGGGCGGGAGCGGGTGCGGGCGAGGGTCGGGTCGGCCGCGGCGGCGGGCCCGGGTGAGGAGCCGGTGCAGGGAGCGGAGCGGGTTGAGGAGGCGCCAGACGGGGCCCAGGAGGAGGGAGGCGGGCACGAGACCGACCCAGAGCAGCACGTAGACGGCGCCGGGAGCGGGATTGCGGTCGGGGTCGTCGGGTCCCAGGACGAGGTGCAGGACGAAGGCCAGTGCGGCGGCGAGGCCCAGCATCCGCAGGGTGGTCCGGGTGACCGGTGCGTCGACCGCGCGCTGGAGGCCGACGGGCAGGGCGAGCCCCGAACGGTCGCCGCGGAAACGGGAGGTGGACCAGAGCAGCCCCAGGGCGAGGAAGGAGACGAAGAGCGCCGCGAAGGCTCCGGAGAACGCGTAGAAGGGGGAGATCGGCAGGTCGTGCTGGGAGCCGATGCCGTGGGCGAGGATCACCGGCGGCTCACCGGACGAGGAGCTGGGTCAGGACCAGGCCGGACTCGTGGGTCTCGACCTCGAAGAGGCCGCTGCGGTCGACGGTCAGGACCAGGGCGGCCTCGCGGCCGGCGGGCAGCGGGAGTTCCTTGTCGTAGCCGTGGACGTGCAGGGTGTCGTCCCGGTCGCTGGTGACCCGCAGGGCGACCCGTTCGCCGCGCTTCAGCTCGGTGCGGCCCGGGGCGGGGGAGACCTTGCCGTCCCGCACCGCGATGGTCACGGTGCGGTCGGCCGCCGGGCCGCCCCGAGGCGGGCTGTCCTGTGCCGGGTCGCTCTGGCCCGGAGCGGGTGCGGGGTGGCTGTGGCCTCCGGTGGCCGGGGTGGACGCGGTCAGGGGGACGGCGACCTCGACCGGTTTGCCCGCGACGGCCCATGCGGTGTGGTCGTCCGCGTAGAGGCGGACGGTCAGGGTGTGCGCGCCCTTGGGCACCTGCGACGCGGGCAGGTGGAACCAGGGGCCGTACAGGCGGGCGATCTTGCGCTTGTCGAGCTCCAGGTGGGCGTGGCCCGTGCCGGGGAGGGCGGCGCCGCCGACGCTGTCGGGGGTGAACCGGAAGTTCCGTACCGTCAGTTGGAGGTTCCAGCCGTCCTCGGAGTCGGGGCGCACGGCCAGCTGCACCTGCGGGGCACCCTCGGCCGCGACCTCGCGAAGCCGGTGCCCGGCACCGTCGTCGGTGCTGAGCAGGGTGCCCACGTTGCCGGAGGCCTGCTGGTGGGTGGTGCCGGGCTTGTGGTGGGTGGTGGCCGGTTCACCGCAGCCCGCAGCCGTGGCGACCGTGAGCAGGATGAGTACGAGGAGGGCGCGGGGGGCGAGGAAGGGGCGGCGGGTGCGGTGGGGGCGGGAGTGGGGGTGGGGGTGGGCGAGTGGGTGGGTGCGGATGGTTGGGTGCGGGGCGGTGTCGGGCGTACTCGTCGCGCAGGCGGCGCAGCGGAAGCGGTCGCCTGCGGTACCGGCGGCTTCGGGCCGGTCGTCTTCGGGGCGTGCGGTCACAGTGCCTCCAGCGGCAGTGGGCGCGGCAGCAGCAGCGGCGGCGGCGTGGGTCCGGTTCACGGCGTCGGGTCCTGCGCGCCGGAACTCCCGGTCGGCCCGGTGCTCCCGGTCGGCCCTGCGCTTCCGGTCGGCCCGGAGCCGGAGCCGGACCCCGCTCCCGTCCGCGGAACCTTCGTGACCTTCGTGCTCGCCCGGGGCGAGCCACCGACGAGCGCGCCCTCGGCGGCGCCGTCGTGGGCCTCGCTCCCGTCGGGGTCGTCGCCCGAACCTTCGCCGGGCTGGGCCGCGGTGCCCGGGCGGCTTGCCGAGGCGATCACCGCCCACAGCACCCACACCACCGCGACCAGCGTCCGTACCCAAGCAGGACTGATCGGCATCCAGGGAACCATCAGCACGGCCTTGTCGAAGGCGTCCAGCAGAGTGAGCGCGCCCAGCAGCAGCGTGAGCCGGGCCAGCCAGGGCCGCGCCGGCCGCAGGGCGAGGCCCGCGCCCACCCACCACAGCCCGAGACAGAGCAGGGCCACGGCGGGTACGGGCGTGGGGGCCAGCGGCATGGTGGAGCCCGCCACGTCCAGGGCCAGACCCACCACGCCCAGCACGGTGGCCACCGTGCCCAGCCGGGACGTCCGCAGCCGCCGCCACCACAGCACCCCGCCCACCAGCAGCAATACGGCCGCGACCGCCAGCGCGATCTGCGTCTCCACGCGCTCCATCCCGCGCGCCCCGTACCAGTCGCAGCCCGAGGGCAGCCGCTTGGCCTGCACGCTGTAGTCGGCGCAGATCAGCAGCTGCGCCAGCTTGACCGGCTCGCCCACGAGCCGGTCCGAGCCGCCCGAGAGGTCGCCCCGTTCGTCGCCGCACAGCGGTACGGTCCCCGGGCTCGACCCGTCGGGCCCGTCCTGCCAGCAGTTCCCCTTGCCCTGTCCGTCCCAGGTCACGTCCATGCCGTTGGGTCGGGAGGCACCGCTCTTGTCCTTGCCGAGGACGTTGTGCGCGTAACGGTTGTGGTGCGAGGTGTCGGTCTGCTTGCCCCAGGCCTTCTCGCCTCGGATGAAGGCGGGGACGGCGTTGAGGTAGAAGGCTGCGCGCTGGTGTCCGTACACCCAGTTGTTCTCGTACAGGTTCCAGTTGCCGCCCGCGGTGATGATGCCGGTGCCCGGGGGCATCGAGATCTGCGGGCAGACCACGCCCCGCTCGTAGCCCCGGTCGACGGGCGCTTTGGCGCAGGTGCCGTCGGCGACGTACGGGTAGTAGTCGGCGTTGTTGTCGTGGATCAGGTTGCGCTCGAACTTGGCGTGGTTCTGGGGGAGTCCGGGGTGGCCGGGGAAGGCGCTGTCCATGGACGCGCCGCCCATGTTCTGGTCGAACTCGTTGTCGTGCACCCAGACCGAGTCGCCCGCCGTGCCCGAGTAGCCGACCATGTTGTGGTGGCTCCGGCAGCCGGTGATCTCGATCGAGTACCGGGGGACGTCGTAGCCGCGGCCGTTGTTGATGTTGGAGGCGCTGCCCGGGTAGATGCCGGAGTCCCCGTTGCCGTACGACTCGCAGTTCTTGTAGAGGCCGTGGTCGCTGGCGAAGGTCAGGAACCCGTACTCGTCGTTCCAGCGGGTCAGGACGTCGTCGATGACGAAGCCGTCGCCCGCGAGGACGTACAGCGAGTTGAAGGTGGTGCGCTGGGCGGTGAAGTTGCGGAAGTAGACGCCGTCGGACTCGTCGGCGCGAATCGCGTTCAGCTTCTGGTACTTGGCGTCGATGACGACGTCGAGCCGGGACGCGCCGGTGCCCTCGATCTGGAGGTTCTTCTTGCCGAGAATCGCCACCAGGTTCTGGTTGCGGGGGCACTGCTTCTGTTGCGCGTACGACAGGATCTGGTACCCGAGCGAGGAGTTGGGGGCCTTCAGCGCGGCGCACGCCCCGGTCGGCTTCGGCAGCGAGGGCTCCTCCTCGTACAGGCCGGGGAGGATCGCGATGTTCATGCCGGGCCGGTCCACGGCGTCGACGGCGGCCTGGAGATGCCGGTAACCGCTCTTCTGACAGCGCGCGTACAGGGCGAGGTTGCGCTGCTTCAGCTGCTCGGGGAAGGCGGCGATCCGCCGCTCGAACGCGGCCCGGTCGGTCTTGCAGACGACGAGATCGGGCTCTCCCGTCCGGTGGACGGGTACGGACCCGGAGCCGTCCGGAAAGGACACGGGCCGCTCCTCGTGCGCGCTCGCGGCGGGCGCGGCGATCACGATCAACAGCAGGGCGAAGAGCGCGGCGAGGAGCGCCGCCGGCACGGCAGGGAACCTGCGGGTCCACGACATGTGCGTGAGAGTAGAGCAATGTTCATCTTTTTGGACCCCCCGTGCACGCACCAAACGCACCGGCCGCGACGGCGCGCGAGATCTCCACGCCTGGCTCAACGCGCGTGCCTGGCAAGCCTGTTGGAAAGGGGGTCTCCCATGACGATGAACAACCCCGTGCCGGGTAGCCGGTGGGCATGAGACGACTGGTGCTGATCAACGCGGCGGGTGGAGTGTTCGTCGGCCTCGTTGCGGCGTTCCTGCCGATGCTCTGGATGGGCTCCGACGGTGCGGCGGCGGTGGGGCGCGGAGTCGCGGCCGGTGGTGCGTGGTGGCTGATCATGACGTTCAAGGACTGGTGGCGGCGCCGGAAGGCGTAGCGGGCGCACGCAGGACCCCGCCTGACCGCAAATGCCCTGAATGTACGCCGAGTTGGCGTCCCGTCGGGCACTCCGTAACATCCGCCGGGCATGGATGAGGCGGAGAGGCGGGAACCCCGTGAACAGCGACGACAGACAGCAGTACGCATGCGGCGAGAGCGACGTGGACTGGGAGGCGGAGTGGCGCTGGCACGACGCTCCCTGGGCGGGCAACGCGGCGATCCTGCTCGGCCTCGGTGCCGTGTCCGGCGTGGCCTGGTTGTTCGGCCCGAGGATCGGAGTCTGGGGCAGCGTCGTCGCGGTGGTGACGGCGAGCCTGCTGATCCTGTTCAACTCGATGGCCCTCAAGCGGCTCCAGCGCGAGACGGGACTCGGCCACCGTCGGCTCGCCGCCGTCCTGCGGCTCTCCCGGCGGGAGGCGATTCCGGCCGACCCGGTGGCCCGGCGGGCGATGTTCTGCCTGGTCAGGTTTCAGAACAGCAAGCGGGCGGGCGGACGCTGGATGAGGCCCGCGAGCGTGGTGCTGGTGCTCCTGGTCGCGGCCCTGCAACTGCTGTCGGGGAACGTGCTCTACGGGGTGAGCCTGGTCTTCGCGGCGGGCTACCTGGCCTCCCGGATCAGCGTGGTGTCCCGCCTCCAGGCCCGCCTGAACCGCCTGGAGGCCCGCCTCGCACCGGAGTTCGCGGCGGAGACCGCCACTGACCGGACGGACCGCTGACCACGAGCCCCCGGCCACCCGAATCGCTGACCACGAGCCCCCGGCCACCCGAATCGCTGACCACGAGCCCCCGGCCGCCCGAACCGCTGACCACGAGCCCCCCGTCCACCCGAACCGGTGACCGCGAGCAGCCACCCCATCCGTCAGGCCCCGACCCGCAACGCCCCCCCACCGCTCACCCCGCGAACGGCAGCTCCGCCACGCCCCGCCAGCCGTCCGCCCCGAGGGCGACCACCTGCATGCAGGTCACCGCGGTACGGATCGGCAGGCAGCCGGTGACACGCCGCGCGATGTCCCCGGCGGCACGGTCCTCCGCGTCCAGCGCCACCGTCACGTGCACCGGCGGATTCCGCCCGAACCGGCCGCCGTACGGAACCTGCTCGGGGAAGGCTGCGCGCACGGCGGTGGCCACGGCGTCCAGTTCCGGCACCGGGACCCCGACGAACGACCCGGCCCGCTCGACCTCGCCCAGCAGTACCGGAATCCGGTCGGCCCCCGCCACGGACCGCACCAGCGCGGCCCGCAGCCGGTCCAGCTCCGCCGGGCCGATCCGGTCGGCCGGAAGCCACGGGTAGAGCAGGGCCGCGTGTGCGGGCACCCCGGGCCGTACTGACCGGGGGTCCACCCGGGCCGCGAGGTCCAGCAGCGGGTCGGCGTCCGGCAGCAGCGCCAGGACGGCGGTCATCCCCACCTTGGGCATCGTCGTCATCCCCCGTTTCCACGATCGGGGCCCGGGCCCCGAACCGCCGTGGACAGCACCACCGGTCTACACCCCGCCCTCTCCCGCATCGCCCGCCGACGGTTCGAGCTCGATGGCGCCGAGCTGGTCGCGGAGGTAGTTCCAGACGACGGCCAGCAGCGCGGCGACGGGCACCGCGAGCAGGCTGCCCACCACTCCGGCCAGATTGCCGCCCAGCACCACCACCATGAGGACCACGCCCGCGTGCAGCCCCAGTCCGCGGCTCTGGATCATCGGCTGGAAGACGTTGCCCTCCAGTTGCTGGACCACCACGATGATCACCAGGACGATCAGTGCGTCCGTGAAGCCGTTGGACACCCAGGCGATCAGCACCGAGACGAATCCCGCGAACAGCGCACCGACGATCGGTACGAACGCGGAGACGAACGTGAGCACGGCCAGCGGCAGCACCAGCGGCACGCCCAGCACCCACAGGCCGATCCCGATGAACACGGCGTCCAGCAGTCCCACCAGGGCCTGCGACCGCACGAAGGTGCCCAGCGTGCGCCAGCACCGCTTCGCCACGACCGGCAGATCGGTGGCGGCCCGGCCGGGCAGCTGGCGGCCCAGCCACGGCAGGAACCGTGAGCCGTCCTTGAGGAAGAAGAACATCAGGAACACGGCCAGCACCGCGGTGACCAGCCCGTTGACGACGGTGCTCACACCGGTCCCGAAGGCGGTGAGCACGCTGCCCGCGCTGTTCTGGATGCGCTGGACCGCTTCGTCGAGGGCGCGGGTGATCTGGTCGTCGCCGATGTTCAGCGGCGGCCCGGCGGCCCACTCGCGCACCTGCTGGATGCCCGCGACCACGCTGTCGCTGAGCTGGCCCGCCTGGGACGCCACGGGCAGCGCGATCAGCGCCGCGACGCCCGCGACCACGAGCAGGAAGACCAGCGTCACCAGCCCGGCGGCCGCGGCCGGACGCCAGCCGTGCCGACGCAGGAAACGTACCGGCGGCCAGGTGAGCGTGGTCAGCAGGAGGGCGACGACGACCGGCCAGAACACCGACCACATCTGCCCCACCAGCCACAGCACCGCCGCAACGGCGACCAGCACCAGAAGCAGGTCCAGAGATATACGGGCCACTCGCCGAAGGGCGGCGGCAGATTTCGCGGAACTCAACATGTCGGGACATTCTGCCAGTTGCCTCGGCCTGTCGATCTCCGAAAAGTGCCGCCGTCCCGCATTACCTCGCGCGGTCGGGGCATGATCCTCCCGGATTCGCGCGGTGCGGGTCCTGGGATGCGTGGAAGGTACGAGCATGGCCAGTGGCACGGTGAAATGGTTCAACGCGGAAAAGGGCTTCGGTTTCATCGAGCAGGACGGTGGAGGCCCCGACGTCTTCGCCCACTACTCGAACATCAACGCCTCCGGCTTCCGCGAGCTCCAGGAGGGCCAGAAGGTCACCTTCGACGTCACCCAGGGACAGAAGGGCCCGCAGGCGGAGAACATCACCCCCGCCTGACCCCTTCCGCCCCGTGACGGGGCCACGGGTTCCTCCGCGACCGCCCGCGCACCCTGGTGTGGGCGGTCGCGGTCACGACGTACCACCGCACGACGTACCACCGCACGACGTACCACCGCACGACGTACCACCAAGGGACATGCCACCCAGGGCCGTGCCACCAAGGACGCCCGGGCGAGCGCAGGGCACAGGGCAGGGAGCGACATGAATCGTGGCGCACGACCTCTTCGGCCGCTTCGGCGTACGGCGTTGCAGGCCCTGGCGACGACAGGCGCCCTGGCCGTACTGACCGCCTGCGGATCGCAACCGGGCGACACCTCGCAGCGGTCGGCCCCGCCCACCGCCCCTCCGCCGCCCGCGACGGCCCCGCACACCCCCACGGACACGACGACCGCACCACCGGCCTTCCGGGGCCGCATGGATGTGACCTTCCGGCCCGAAACCCCGCGCGGGGACGCCGAGTTGCAGCGGACGGCCGCACTGATGCGCAAGCGTGCCGCCGCCCTGGGCATGAAGAACGTCGAGATCACCGTCACCGGGGGCGACGTCACGGTGTCCGCGACGAACGAGACCGAGGAGCGCCTCACCTCCCTCGGCACCCCCGCCGAGGTGGCCTTCCGCCCGGTCCTCGCCATCGGGCCCCCGAGCGCGAAGCCGTGCACACCGCCCCGCGACCCCGCGCCGTCGCGCCCGACGAGGGCCTGCGGCACCGGACCGGAGGCCGGGACCCCCTACCAGCTCGGCCCCGTCGGCATCGCAGGATCGAACGTCGAGAAGTCCACGGCCGAGTACGGCGAGCACACCGGCGCGTGGCTGGTCGCGCTGACCTTCGACACGGCGGGGTCCCGGCGCTTCACCGAGCTGACCGGTCGACTCGCCGCGCAACAGCAGCCCATGAACCAGTTCGCCATCGTCCGGGACGGCGAGGTGCTCTCGGCCCCCACGGTCAACCAGGCGCTCACCGGCGGCCGGGCGGAGATCTCCGGCTCCTTCACCCGGGAGTCGGCACAGGAGCTGGCCGCGCAGATCACCTCGGGATCGCTGCCGCTGCGCCTGCGGGTCTCCTCCGTCCAGCGCTACTCCTGACCCACCTTCACCAGGGGCGGCCCGGGCGGCGTCCTCTCGCCGAAGGGACGGCCACCCAGGTGTTCGCGGCCGTGCGGCGTGGTCCAGCCGTCGGTGTCCGGTCCCAGCGGCACGATGCCCGTCGGGTTGACGCCCGTGTGGACCTGGTAGTAGTGCCGTTTGATGTGGTCGAAGTCGACGGTGTCCCCGAACCCCGGCGTCTGGAAGAGGTCCCGGGCGTACGCCCACAGCACCGGGTTCTCGCTGAGCTTGTACCGGTTGCACTTGAAGTGGCCGTGATAGACCGCGTCGAAGCGGACCAGCGTCGTGAACAGCCGGATGTCGGCCTCGGTGAGCGTGTCACCGACGAGGTAGCGCCGGTCCGCGAGCCGCCGCGCCAGCGCGTCGAGGCGGCGGAAGACGTCCCGGCACGCACCCTCGTACTCGGCCTGGCCGGTCGCGAAACCCGCCCGGTACACACCGTTGTTGAGGTCGAGGAAGACCTCCTCCGCCACCTCGTCGATCTCCTCGCGCAGACGCTGCGGATACAGGTCCGGAGCCCCCGGACGATGCAGGTCCGTCCACTCGGTGGCCAGGTCGAGGGTGATCTGCTGGAAGTCGTTGGTGACCAGCTGCCCACTGGGTACGTCCACGATCGCCGGTACGCTGACCCCGCCCGGCGCGTCCTTCTCCCGGGCCTCGTACGCCTCGCTCAGATACCGGATGCCCAGCACCGGGTCCCGGCCGTCGGGGTCCAGGGTGAACCGCCAACTGCGGTCGTCCTGAAGGGGATCGGTGACGCCGAGCGAGAGCGCGGACTCCAGGCCGAGCAGCCGGCGCGCGATGAGCACCCGGTGGGCCCACGGGCACGCCAGGCTCACCACGAGCCGGTAGCGCCCCGCCTCCACCGGCCAGCCGTCGCGTCCGTCGGCGGTGATGCGGTCCGTGAAGTGACTGCGCGACCTCTTGAACTGCTTCTTGCCGTAGGCCTCGTTGCCCATCTCGGCCCTCCCTCTCGCGTGTCGGGCGTTGTGCGACGTTTGCCGATTCTGTCCCGTACGGAAGGCCGGTGTCATCCCCGCCTGGTCAGGCGCGGGCGGTGGAGGCGGCGACGATCCAGTTCCGGAACTCGACGGCGTAGTGCCGCAGGTGGTGGTCCAGGACCTCGTCGGGGCAGGTGACGGGGAAGTAGACCGTCAGGTTCGAGGTGAAGCCCTCGGCCGTGTCGCCGAACTGGATCAGTGCCCGCCCGACGACGGTGCCGTCGGCGAGGAAGAGGTTCGAGGACATCTTGCGCGGAAACTCCGACTCCGGGAGCAGCTCGGCCGCGTCCTTGGCCCAGTCCAGCGCGTCGGTGCCCCAGCCGCCCATGTAGAAGTCGGCGACGTGCGGGCCGATGTTCTCCACCACGCGCGCGCCGATCTCGTCGGTGCCCATCACGTAGTGCTCGGGGTGCGCGGCGAGGAGCACGCGCTCGTCCCCCGCGAACGCCTTGTCCATCCAGGCCAGGAACGCGCCCGAGGTCAGCCCCTTCGTCGCGAGCACGGTGGTGCCCGCCTTGAAGGCGCCTCGGGAGGTGCGGGCGCTCTCGCGCAGGACGGCGTTGCCCTCCTCGATGTCCGCGGCCAGGAGATCGAGGAGCCCCTGGCGGCCCAGCAGCGTCCGGAAGCGGTCCACCGCGCGGCGGGCGTAGAAGAGCTCGAAGTCGTCGATGCTCCCGGCCCCGGCGGGCCCGGCCTCAAGGGTCACGGTGACGGGCGGGGGCGTCGGGTGGGCGGTGGTCATGTGCTCGGTCATGGTCGAACCTCCGTCATGATGCGAATGTGAATTCACGTTCGCGTTTGAGAGTACGACGAGACGCGGCCAGGAGTCCAGACGAGGAGTCCGGCCGAAGCGTCGAGGGGAGCCCGGCCGAGGCGTCGAGAGGAGCCCGGCCGAGGCGTCGGGAGGCGTTCGGCAGAAGAGTCCACCGGTCGCCGAAGGCCCTGCTCAGAGCGGTGTGGATACGATGCGGAACATGATTCAGGAGCCGGAACGCGCGGCGGCCTACCGGGAGCCCCAGCAGGCCCGTAGCGCCGCGACCCTGGCCCGTGTGCTGCGGGCGGCCGAGGAGATCGCCGCCGCCTCCGGCCTGGAAGGGCTGACCATCGCGGGTGTCGCGCAGCGCGCGGACGTCGCCGTCGGGACGATCTACCGCCGTTTCCAGGACAAGGAACAGCTGATCACCGCCCTGAGCGAGCGGATGCTGGAACGCCGCGAGGAATACGTCGCCGAGCGGCTGCGGGCGGCCGAGCCCTCGCTCTCCGGTGTCATGGACGCCTACGCGCACGCCTTGCTGGAGTCCTTCGCCGACAGCAGCAGCCTCTTCCCCGAGCTGCTGCGCACCCGCGGGGCCAGGTCGCTGGACCGAGGGGCCCGCACCATCACCGAACTCCACCGTCTCCTGCTCGAAGCGGCGGACCCGTACACCGACCAGATCCGCCGCTCCCGGCCGCAGCAGGCACTCGACACCGCGGCCCGCGCCGTCCTCGGCGCCTGCTTCCACAACTCCCTGCGCCCCGACGCCGCCACCGGCGACGCGGCCCGACGCCGGTACGCCGACGAGCTCGGCGAGATGGCGACGGCCTACCTGCGCACTCCCGACCGTCCCCGCGACCCGTAGCCGCGGGGACGGCCGGCACGCCGCCGCACCGTCAGTTGGAGGTCAGGCCGCCGTCCACCGCCAATGCCGATCCGGTGGAGAACGTCGAGCGGTCGCTGCACAGCCACAGGGCGGCCTGGGCGATCTCGACCGGGTCGGCCATCCGCTTCTGCATCTGCCGCGCGACGAACGCCTCCTCGAACTCGGGCCGCGCCTCCACCGCCTGCGCGATCATCTCCGTGCGTGTCGTGCCGACCACGAGTGCGTTGATACGGATGCGGTGGGCCGCGTACTCGGCCGCCGCGGCCTTCGTCATGCCGAGCACCGCGTGCTTGGAGGCGACGTACGGCACGGGCGCGCCCGTCGCGACCATCGCGGCGGTGCTGGCGGTGTTGACGATCGAGCCCTTCCCGGCGTCGAGCATCACCGGGATCTGGGCGCGCAGACAGTTCCACGTGCCGCGTACGTTGACGTCCATCGTCCGGTCGAACGCGTCGTCGTCGAGCTGGTGCAGCGGCAGGAACTCCTCGCCCGCGTACCCGGCGTTGTTGAAGGCCGCGTCCAGCGCGCCGAAGTGCTCGCGCGTCGCCGCCACCGCACGCCGTACGTCGTCGGGCACCGCGACGTCGCCCGCGCTCACGGCCGCCCGGCCGCCCGACTCGGTTATCTCCTGGGCGAGTTGCTTCAGTACGTCCTCCCGGCGGGCCATCAGCAGGACCGCCGCTCCCTCCGCCGCGAAAAGGCGGGCGGCGGCGGCCCCGATCCCGCTCGACGCACCCGTGATCATGACGGCCTTCCCGGCCAGCATTCCGGTGGCCGTGCCGTTGTTCGTGCCGTTGTTCCATCCGTTGTTCATGCGGTGAGTAAATCGCCTGCGTGTGCGCCGCGCACCCCGATTGACGATCGGCCTTTGCCGCGTGGCGGGCGGCACCACGGGCTGACGACATGTCACGGTCCTGTCATACGACCGCCCCACCAGGAACCTCGCGGGGTCACCCCGGCATCTCACCCCGCAGAACCACGAACCACCGCTAGGGAGTAGAGACGATGCTCGTTCGGAAGAAGAAGACCTCGGTGTTCGCCCTCGCCGCTGTGGCCGCCGCCATGACGCTCACCGCCTGCGGCGGCAACGGCACCGACGGCACGCCCTCGTCCGCCCAACCCGCGTCGTCCAGCTCCGCCAAAGTGGGCGGACAGCCCCCGGCCGCCACGCCGGAGCCCGGCCGGAGCGGCTCGCCGAAGGCGCAGGAGTCCTCGAAGAAGGCCGGAGCCAAGTGCACCGACCAGATCAACTACGCCGACGACCCGCGCTCCAACGCCGAGATCAACAGCATCGGCGAGAGCACCGGCCGCTGCCCCGCACCGGAGAAGGCACCGAAGCCGCAGAAGCCGCAGAAGCCCGCGGGTACGCCCAAGAAGGCCGGGGTCAGCTGCACCAACCAGATCAACTACGCCGGAGACCCCCGCTCCAACGCCGAGATCAACAGCATCGGCGAGGACACCGGCTACTGCCCGCCGGTCAAGCACTGAGGTTCCGGGCCCCGGATCACCGCGCGCCGCCCCACCAAGGTGTTACCGGTCTCTTACGGCACCCCTCCACCGGTCGCCCAGCCGGTGCGGCCGCAGGTCTACTGGAGGCAAGAAGGCCCGGCCCGTCAAGGTCCGGGCCCCTCCCGTACCGCCTCCATGGAGTGATCCCCCATGTCCGCATTCGGCAGGTCCCGTCGCACCATCGTCCTCCTCCTCGTCGCCCTGGCAGTGGCCGCGGGAGCCGCCCTCTACGCCTTCCAGCCCTGGAAGGCGTTCACCACGACCACCGTGGACGAGGCACTCCCCGCCACCGCCTCCGGCCCACCGACCGCGACTCCGTCCCCGGGCGCGGCCGGGCCGGTCGACCTGGCCCGGGGCAGCTTCGTCAGCCATGAGCACGCCACCTCCGGCACCGCCCGCGCCGTCCGCCTCGCCGACGGCAAGCAGTCCGTGCTGCGCCTGGAGAACCTCGCGACGTCGGAGGGTCCGGACGTACGGGTCTACCTGTCGCCCCGTGACGCCGGGAGCGTGCCGAAGGGCCTCGGCAAGGGCGCCCTGGAGCTGGGCAAACTCAAGGGCAACCGGGGCAACCAGAACTACGCCGTCCCGGCCGGAACCGACCTCTCCGCCTACCGCAGCGCCGTGATCTGGTGCGCGCGCTTCTCCGTGTCCTTCGGCGCCGCCGACCTGACCCCGGCCGGCGCCCGGGCGGCGTGAGGAGGGCGGCGCGGGGCCCTCAGGCCGGAGCGGCCGGGAGGGTGACCTCGAAGCGGCAGCCGCCGGGTACGTTACGGACCTCCGCCCGTCCGGCGTGCGCCTCGACGATGCCGCGCACGATGGCCAGGCCCAGGCCCGCCCCCGCCGGTGGGGCCAGCTCCGCCCCCGCCGGTGGGGTCCGCGCCGCCGAACCGCGCCAGCCGGTGTCGAAGACCCGGGGCAGGTCCTCCGCCGGAATGCCGCCGCAACCGTCCGTGACGGACAGCACCACGCACGCGGCCCGCTGCTCGGCGGCGACCGCCACCGTGCCGTCGGCCGGGGTGTGCCGGATCGCGTTGACCAGGAGGTTCGCCAGCACCCTGGACATCTCCTTGCCGTCCACCTCCAGCGGAACCGGATCGACCCGCTCCCCGACGAGGCGCACCCCGTGCTCCCGGGCGAGCGGGTCGGCCCCTTCCAGGACCTCGCCGACCAGGTCGTACGCCGACATCCGGGCGGGATGCAGGGCGAGCGCCCCGGCATGGATGCGGGAGAGCTCGAACAGGTCGCCGACCATGGAGTTCAGCCGGTCCACCTCGGTGCGGATCTGCCGGTGGTAGCGGGCGGTGTCCTGCGCGACACCGTCCTCCAGCGCCTCGGACATGGCGCGCAGCCCGGCCAGCGGGGTGCGCAGGTCGTGCGAGATCCAGGCCACCAGCTCGCGCCGGGACGCCTCCAGCGTGCGTTCGCGCTCGCGCGCCGCGGCCAGCCGGTCGGCCGTCGCGGCGAGTTCGGCGCTGAGCGCGGCCAGTTCGGCCGGGGCGGCTCCCGGCGGGGGCGGCGTGAAGGTCCCACCGTCCCCGAAGTCCCGTGCGGCGCGGGCGAGTTGGCGGGTGCCGACGACGAGTCGGCGGCCGAGCAGGAGCGCGGTGCCGAGCGAGACGGCCGCCGCCATCGCCACGACCAGGGTGACCACGTAGAGGTCGTGGGGGGAGAGGAACATCGCCCAGGCCACGGCGAGCGTTCCGGCGAGCATCGCGCCCACCGCGACGGCGGCCACCACGGCGAGGGACACCGCGACCGAGCGACGCCGCAGCAGGTGCAGGACGGCCGCACCCAGCAGCCCGGCCCCGGCCGCGCCCAGGAAGGCGTACAGGGCGATGAGCAGGATCTCGTGCACGGGCGTCTCAGTCCTCTGCTGTCCGGTCCTGCGGCGGGTCGAACGTCTCGGCGTGCGGCAGGTCGGGCGTCCCGGATCCGGAGTGCGGCGGGTCGAAGCGGTATCCGGCGCCCCAGACGGTCTGGATGAGCCGGGGCCGGGCCGGGTCCTCCTCGATCTTGCTGCGCAGCCGCCGGACGTGGACGGTGACCGTGGAGAGGTCGCCGAACTCCCACCCCCACACCTCCCGCATCAGCAGTTCCCGGTCGCACACCTGCCCGGGGTTCCGCAGGAAGTGGGCGAGCAGGTCGAACTCCCGCTGGGTCAGTGCCAGTTCGCGACCGTCCTTGACGGCCCGCCGGGCCGCCGGGTCGACCTCCAGGCCCGCCGCCCGCAGCGCGGGCCCGGGGGAGGGGGTGCGCGAGGCGCGCCGCAGCACGGAGGCGACCCGCAGGACCAGTTCGCGGGGGCTGAACGGCTTCGTGACGTAGTCGTCGGCCCCCACCTCCAGGCCCAGGATGCGGTCCTCCTCGCCGCTGCGCGCGGTCAGCATGATCACTGGTACGGGGCCGTGCGCCCGCAGCCTCCGGCAGACCTGGAGGCCGTCCATGCCGGGCAGCATCAGGTCCAGGACCACCAGGTCGGGCCAGTGCCGCCGGGCGGCCTCCAGCGCAGCGGCCCCGTCGGCGGCGCGGTCCACCGCGAACCCGGCCCGCTCCAGGTATCCGGCGACCACCTCGGACACGGTCGGGTCGTCGTCCACGACCAGCACCCTCTGTACGTTCCCCATCCCCCCAGCCTCGCACCAGGACGGGCCCCGGAGGCGGCCACGGGCGGCGGGAGCGCCCAGATGTCCCCCTTCCGTAAGACTCGGGGAGGACTCGGGAAGACACCGGGACGACTTCGGGCGGGTGTCGAACGGTCCCGGACCGGCCGATACGGCCCCGGCCCGCCCCGCCCGCCGGACGGGGCGCGTACCGTGAGGTGACGACCCGCCGCCGGGAGGACCAGCCGATGAGCGCGCAGCCCGACCACACGCCCCGCACGCCGTACGCCCCCGCCCCCGGAGCCCCGGCCGAACTCCTGGCCCGGCTGCGGGCCGACCGCCGGGCGGAACGGTGGGTTCCGGCCTTCGAGCGGGAGTGGTCGGCCGCGCTGGAGCTGTCCCGCAGCACCTTCTCCCTCGCCGCCCTGTACGAGGTCGTCCAGGACTGGCAGGCCCGCCTCGCGTCCGCCCCGGCGGTGGACGCGTTCCTCGCCTCCGGCAGGGACGACACCGCTTTCGTGGACGCGGGAGAGATCCGGACCAGGCGCCGGTGAGCGGGGGACAGCCGTACGCGGTCAGGTTCTCGCCGTCGGCCGCGAAGGTGCTCGACGCACTGCCGGAGCACGTGGCACGGACGGTGTGGGACGTGCTGGACGCGGCGGCCGAGAACCCCTGGGGCTTCGCCCCGTGGGACGCGGGCGACGTGGAGGGCGAGGACGTGCGGATCGCGTCCGTCGGACAGGTGTCGGTCGTCTACTTCGCCAACCGTGCGACGCGCCACCTGTCCGTACTGGACCTCGTCTGGCTCGGCTAGCGAGCCACCTGCACGAGCCAGGCGTCAGGCCGGGACGATCGGCTCCTGGAGTTCGGTCACCCACTCGTCCTGGTGGGGCGGGCACTCCAGATTGATCTCCCGGGGGTACCCGGCCGAGCGGTGGCCGTTGGCCTCGATCCACTGGCCCAGGGTCTGGACGGGGGCGAGGATCGTCGTCATCGCCCCCTTGTGGACGATGGTGGCCGCCTGCTCGACGGGCGGCAGGTCCAGGACGCGCAGCGTGCCGTCGTCGCGCACCGGGGCCGAGACCTCGACCCCTGCGTGGACGAGGATGCCGCCCCCGGGAGCGTCCTCGTAGTGGGCGATACCCGGACCGGTGGGCGCGATGCCCGCCGCCTCCAGCCGCTGGAACAACTCCTCGTACAAGGGCTGGATCGTGGCGCCGACCGCGTCGAAGCCGGCCGCGACACCGGTGAGTTCGGCCACCCGGACGCTCGGCAGGCTCTTGACGACGACATCGTTCGTGGACATGTGTCCCTCACTCTCGATGGACCGGAGCCTCGCCTCGACCTGGCCCAGCCGGGTGGCCGCCTCGGTCATCGCCGTCTCCAACTCGGCCTGGCGCAGCCGGAGCATGGCGCGCAGTTCCTCGGCGCTCACCTTCTCGTCGAGGATCTCGCCGACCTGCTGGAGGGTGAAGCCGAGGTCCTTGAGCGCGATGACGCGGTTGAGCCGGGCGAGCTGGGCGGCGGAGTAGAAGCGGTAGCCGGTGGCGGGGTCGACCCGGGCTGGGCGCAGCAGCCCGGTGGCGTCGTAGTGACGCAACATCCGGATCGACACGCGGCCGAGTCTGGCGAAGTCTCCGATGGTGAACATGATGTCTCCGAGTTGAGGGCCTCACACGGTGTCAGGGTCAAGCACCGTCGGCCGACTTCCCCCGCCGATGTTGCACCCCCGCCCCACTCTAGGTCCCTGACCTGCGCGTTCCTCCTGCTTCCTCGGGCTGTCAGAGCCACGTCGTACCGTACGACCATGACCCTCACCGCCATTCGGCCCGCCACCCCCGACGACGTCCCCGCCGTGAAAGCGGTGACCGACGCGGCGTACCAGCACTACGTCGAGCGGATAGGCCGTCCGCCCGTGCCGATGCTGGCCGATCACGGGGCGAACGTCGCGGCGGGACGGGTGTTCGTCGTGGGGGAGCCGGTGCACGGGGTCCTGGTGCTGGTCCCGGAGCCCGACCACCTCTTTCTCGACTCGATCGCCGTCCACCCGGACCGGGCGGGCCAGGGTGTGGGGCGCGAGCTGCTGGCGCATGCGGACGCGTACGCACGGGAGTTGGGACTGTCCGAGATTCGGCTCTACACCAACGCCCTGATGTGGGAGAACCAGAAGATCTATCCGCGCCACGGCTACGAGATGGTCGAACGCCGCCTCGACGAAGGCGTCTACGACCGCTTCCACTACCGCAAGAGCGTGGGGCCGAAGGCTTGACCGCCGGGTCCCGCGACCGCCCGCTCGTGACTCCACCAGTGACAAGGAAACCCGTGATACGTACGTCGACCCGGCCCGCGGCAGTGGCCGTGCTGGCTGTTGGCCTGCTCGCCCTTACCGCGTGCGGCACCCTGCGCGCGGACGCGGGAGCCGGCCCGACGCCCCCCGGCGTCGACTCCTCCCTCACCTCCGCCTCACCCACCGCCCCCGACCTCGTCGCCTCGGCACGGGCCGCCCACGACAAGGCGTTCCCGGACGTCGCGGCCCGCTGCAAGGGCGTCATCGGCGGCAGCCCGACCGCCGGTCCCGGGACACCGGACCCGTTGCCCACCGATCCCGAAGCCGCCAAGTACGCCGAGAACCACGCCTTCAAGCAGCAGAAACGCCTCACGCCCGAAGCGCGCTGCCGTGGCGAGGCCCACGCCCAGCGCATCAGGAAGGCCCTCACCGGCCCGGGCGCCCCGGCCCCCGCGAACGAGGCCGACCTGACCTCCGCCCTCGCCCGGCTCGGCTATCCCGCCGACAGCGGCAGCGTCTACCGCGCGGGCGACACCCTCGGCTTCTCCTACTTCGTCCCCGAGACCGGCCCCTGCGTCACCGGACGACTCGGCACCCCGGCCACCGTCACGGCACACGGGGCGTACCTGGAAGGCGGCTGCACGGAACCGCGCGGCGGCCACTGACCCGCCCCCCCCAAGCCCGGGTCAGAAGACGGCGATCGGGTTGACGACGAGTCCGGTCGTTCCGGTGATGCGCGGCGGCGCCAGGACCAGCAGGAAGCCGGAGCGGTCCTGCGCCGAGCACACCTCGGCGAGCCGGTCCAGGTCCGCCGCGTCGACCAGCGGCATACCGAGCCGGGCCAGGGCGACGTGGTGCACGGGCAGGGGGAACGACGCCGGTCGCGCGTCACCGATGTCGCCGAGGTAGACGCTCACGCCCTGCTCGTCCAGCCACCGCACCGCGCTGAGATCGAGGCCCGGCACCGGCTCGTCGAGCGGACGGTTCGTGTCCCACCCGCCACGCACGGCGACGGCGTCCCCGCAGGCCAGTGTCGTACCTGCCCGATCGAGGGCCGCATCGAGGTCGGCCGCCCCGATCCGCCGGTCGGCCGGAAGACTGCCGCCGCCGGGAGCCAGGTCCAGCAGCACGCCCCGGGTCACGATCCCGGCCCCGAAAGGATCGGCCGAACCGCGTGCCACACCGGACGCGGTGACGGCGTCCCGGAGCGGCACACCGGGGTAGACGTGCCCGTCGACGGGCATGTGGGCGACGGCGTCGAGGTGCGTCACGGCGGCGTTGTGCGTGTTGATCACCAGGGTGTCCGTCATCGCGGCGGGGTTCACCCCGGTGAAGTTCATGACCTGCAGCACCCCCGCGGGCATCACGGCCGGGCTGCCGACGGGCCCGAGTCCCGTCGTCAGCCGTACGGGCTCGACGCGACGGGCGAGGCTGACGTGGTGACCGGTGCGTACCTCGGCGGCAGCCCGCATCCGTGCGGCCGCGTCGATCAGACGGAGGGTCCCTTGTTGGTCGTCGTCGCCCCACCGGCCCCAGTTGGTCGGAAGTCCCGTCTCGCTCACGCTGTGCTCCCTTCGGAGGCCGCCGCCGTCTCCCGCGGATGCAGGGCCTTCAACTGGCTTAGAACAGTGCGGAGTTGGGCCTCTCCGGTGCCGCGTGCGCTGAGGTAGCCGTCGGGACGTACGAGAAACCAGTCGCCGTCCCGCGCGGCCAGCGTGTCCTGGACCCGGCCGTCGGCGTCCCACACCCCGGGCCCGCCCTCGTCCGGTCGACGCCGGCCGATCTCCACCCTGCTCAGCCAGGCCGGGAGCGGCCGCACCGGGGCGGCGGCCTGCTGCCGGCCGGTGGCGTGCCCGCCGCTCCCGGTGAAGTCGAGCAGGTGCCAGGCCGGGGTCCGCAGGCGGGTGCGCAGTGCCGTCCAGCCGGGTGACTGGGCGTCGGCGGCGGAGATCTGCGTGAGCCGCTGACCGGGCCGGGGGCCCTCGGCGGGCCCGGCGCCGGACGTGATGTTGGGCACGGTGAGCGGACTGCCGGGGTAGGCGATGAGCAGGCCCGACATGTTCCGGATGAGGTGACGCATGAAGCCCCGGTCGGCGCCCCGGCCGTCGCCGCCCTCGGCTCCGGTGTCCGTGTCGACCATGGCGTTGTCCATCACCTCGCCGGTGGAGGCGAGGAGCGCCGCGCCGATGGGGACGCGCTCCGCGTCGTACGTGTCGAGCAGTGCGGGATCGGCCTGGCCCCGCACGACCATCGCCAGCTTCCACGCCAGGTTGTACGCGTCCTGGATGCCGGTGTTGAGGCCCTGCCCCGACGCGGGGGAATGGACATGGGCGGCGTCGCCCGAGACGAAGCACCGCCCCACGTGCATCGCGGGTACCGCGCGCTGCTGGATGGTGAACCTCGACGTCCAGCTTGGGTCCTCCACGGTGGTGTCGCGCCCCAGCGCCTGCGACAGCTTGGCGCTGAACTGCCGGGCGATCTGAGCGGGTTGCTCGGGCCGGCCGTCGCCGGTCGTGTCGAGCAGCCGCCACTTGCCGGGCTCCGGAAACGGGAACAGCATCAGTGCGCCGCCCGCGGGGAAGAGCCAGTGCACGCCGTCCCGGTCCAGATCCGTGTGCACGAGGGCGTCGGCGATCAGCCAGGTGTGGGCGGCCTCCCCCGCCAGCGGCAGCCGGAGGGCCTTGCGGACGGTGGAGTGCCCGCCGTCGCAGCCCCACAGGTAGCGGGCGCGCACGGTCTCCCGTACCGCGCCGGGTCCTTCGCCGCCCCTCAACAGGGCGGTGACCCCGTCGTCGTCCTGCTGGAACGACTCCAGTGCGGTGTTCCACTCCACCGCGACCCCGGCCGCCGCCGCATGGCCGCGCAGGACGCGCTCGGTGATCACCTGATCCACGTTGAACATGTACGGGAAGCGGGTCGCGAGCCCGGTGAAGTCGAAGTCGAGCCGGGTGGCGCGACCGGCCCGGTGGCGGATGAACGCGTTGACCCGCGTTCCGTGGGCGGCGATGTCGCCGAGCAGCCCGAGCTGATCGAAGATCTCCAGGCTGCGGGCATGGACCCCCAGCGCGCGGCTGGTCGTCGCCGGACCGGGTGCGGCGTCCACGACGCGTACCGAGACCCCCGACCGGGCCAATTGCAGTGCCGCGGTGAGCCCGACGGGGCCCGCCCCCACGACGAGGACGTCAACTTCCTTCTCTGTCACGGCAGTCCGACTCCTTCAGCCTTCTCCGCACTCCAGTGTCAGCTATGCTGACGCAGGAGGTTAGCCCACGAGTCGGAGGAACGCGAGCGATGAGCACCGAGGGCCGCGGCGAGGACCGTACCGAGGGCCGCGGCGAGCGCCGTGCCGAGGGCCGGTCGGACGCGGACGGCCCGTCCCTGCTCGCACTGCTCCAGCGCGGAGTCCGCTGGTTCTCCGAGGAGTTGGTGGCGGAACTGAACGCCGCGGGCGTGGACCCCATCACCCCCGCCCACGCGGCCGTACTCGCCCACCTCGACCGCGATACGCCGTTGACCATCGCGGAACTCGCCCGCCGGGCCGGTGTCGCCCGCCAGACGATGCACCGCGCCGTCACCCAACTCCTCGACGAAGGTCTGCTGTTCAGCACGCCGGGCGCGGGCTTTCCCCGCACGACGCTCATCGGACTGACCGACGCGGGGCGCCGACGCAGGGATCTCGCCTCGGGGATTCTGCGCGACCTGGAACAGACTCTCGCGGAGCAGTTGGGGCCCGAGGCGGCGGCCGCCCTGCGCGAGGGCCTGACGCGGGCGTGGTCCCGCTGACGGGCGCCCTGCCGTCCACTGCCTCCGGGCCTCCCCGCGCTGCCGGTTGAGGGCGTTGTTCACAGATCGTTCATGGATCTGGTCAAAACCCTTCCCCAGACAATGCGACATGTGAAATTTTACGCGTCACGTGTTAACTGCCCGTGCGCCCCAGCACGCGGCCACGACGGCCCCGGAGGCCCCCACCCATGCATCCGTTCCGCATAGCGAAGTCCCGTGCACGAAGACTTCCCGCGCTCGGCGCAGCCGTCTTTCTCACGCTCGGCCTGTTCACGCCGCAGAGCCAGGCGGCCACCGCCGGCGCCACCGGCCCCGCCGGTGCGAACGCGGGCAGGGCCGCGTCTTCGGCCCCGGCACTGCGGTCGATCCCCGTCCCCAAGTCGCCCGACGCGGTGAACAAGAACGCCCGCTTCCGGATCTCCTCGCAGGACAGCGCCAAGGAGTCCGCCCCCGCGCCCGCCCCCCGGCTCAAGGCCGCCAAGCAGTCCTCCTCCGCCGCCGCCGACGCGTGCAGCGACCTCTCCGGCGTCATCAACGCCACCGGCAGCGCACTGGTCCAGCAGCTCAAGGCCCTGCCCCAGATCACCTGTACCTACCCGCTGTTCAACCTCACCGGCGAGAACGCGCGCAAGGCCTTCCGCGAGCCCCAGATGGTCACCGTCGCCAACGCACTGCGCGACGCCTCCGCCTCGTACACGGGCAACAACAGTGCTTCCGTCGGTCAGTTGGTGCTCTTCCTGCGCGCCGGTTACTACGTGCAGGACAACAACGCCGACGTCGTCGGCGACTACGGCACCGCGCTGGACACCGCGGCCCGCGGCGCGCTGGACGCCTTCTTCGCCTCCCCGCGCAGCAAGGACGTCACCGACGCCAACGGCGAGATCCTCAACGAGGTCGTCACGCTGATCGACAGCACCCAGACCGCCGGCCGCTTCGCCGGTGTCGTCAAGTGGATGCTCGGCAGCTACGACGCCACCTGGCCCGGCCAGATGAACCTCGCCATGCAGCACGTCGAATGGGTCGTCGAGAACGGCTTCGACGCCAAGAACGACGCCCGCGGCTGGCGCGCCGCCCTCAAGGCCGACCCCGCCATCCTGGACACCTGGGCCGGATTCATCACACGCAACGGCGCGCAGCTCAACCGCCTGGACGTGGTGAGCAACGTCGGCCGCTTCCTCGGATACGCGCTCTCCATACCGGAGTTGAAGGACCGCGTCCGGCCACTGCTGAAGGACCTCATCAACCGCTACCCCAACGTCGGCCCCACCGCGCCGATCACCATGAACCTCGGCTGGTACACCCGCCAGTACGACCGGGGCAACTGCGCCGCCTACGCCATCTGCGACCTGGGCGAGCGCGTGCTCCCCGCGATCCTGCCGACCCAGCACACCTGCACCCCGGGCCTGAAGATCCGCGCCCAGGACGTCTCGCCCGGCCAACTGGCCGCCACCTGCACCAGCCTGGTCAACCAGGACGCCTACTTCCACCGGATCATCGGCGACAAGGGCCCGATCCCCGGTGACGTGAACACCAACCTGGAGGTCGTCGTCTTCGACGACTACACCCAGTACTCGCTGTACGCCTGGGCCATCTACAACATCGACGTCGACAACGGCGGCATGTACGAGGAGGGCAACCCGGCCACCCCCGGCAACCAGGCCCGCTTCATCGCCCACGAGGCCAGCTGGCTGCGCCCCGACTTCCAGATCTGGAACCTCAACCACGAGTACACCCACTACCTCGACGGCCGCTACAACATGTACGGCGACTTCGACGCGGGCATGACCACCCCGACCATCTGGTGGGTCGAGGGCATCGCCGAGAACATCTCCTACGGCTACCGGGGCGAGCGCAACGCCGACGCCATCGCCGAGGCCGCCAAGAAGACGTACAGGCTCAGCGACCTGTTCGACACCGTCTACGGCGGCGAGACCAACCCCGACGCCGACTCCAACCGCGTCTACCGCTGGGGCTTCCTCGCGGTCCGCTACCTCCTCCAGGCGCACCCCGCCGACGTACAGACGGTCCTCACCAAGTACCGCACCGGTGACTGGAGCGGCGCCCGCACCTTCCTGAAGCAGACCATCGGCACGCGGTACGACGCCGACTTCGCCACCTGGCTGACCACCACCTGCGCCACCGACGGCTGCGGCCCCCTGCCGGACGCCTCGACGACGCCCACCACCCCGACCACCCCGCTGTGTACCCTCAGCGACCCCCGCCAGTTCGACCAGAACTGCCGCCGCGACAACCTCGCCGCGCCCACCGGCAACATCAGCTACCACTTCGTGAACCTGCCCGCCGGGGTCAAGCAGCTGACCATCACCAGCACCGGCGGCACCGGCAACGCCGACCTGTACTACGGCGGCAGCAGCTGGGCCACCCCCACGAGCCACCAGTCGAAGTCCACCGGTACGGGCAATGCCGAGACCCTGACCATCGACAACCCGCCCTCCGGGTGGGTCTACTTCAGCCTCGCCGCCACGCAGGGCTTCAGCGGCGTGAGCCTCTCCACCCAGTCCAAGTAACACCCGACAAGCACCGGCCCCCTGCGCCCGGGCCCACGGCCCGGGCGCAGGGGGCACCTGTCACCCTGTCGTCGTGCGGCGTCAGTCGTCGAGGGCCTGGTAGAGGGTGGTCCAGAAGTCGAGGACGGCCCGCGCCGAATCCGGTGTCGACATTCCGGTCTGCGTGAGCAGGATGCCGACCAGCCCGTTCTGCGGGTCCGCGTACGTCGACGTGCCCGTCCCGCCGTCCCAGCCGAACTGGCCGACGGGCGCGTAGTCACCCCGGTAGGTGCGCACCGCCATCCCGCAGCCCCAGCCGCCGTGCTGCCCCTGACCGTACGAGAGATGCACGAGGTTGCGTGCCATGGCCGCCCGGGCGGACGTCAGTTCCGGTGTCAGGCGGTTGGTGGTCATCAGCTCGACGGCGGGCCGGGACAGGATGCGGGTCGTGCCGTGCCTGCCGTGGTTGAGCAGCATCCGGAAGTAGGCGTGGTAGTCGTCGACGGTGGAGTCGAGTCCGCCGCCGCTGGAGGGGAACGCCGGGGGCTGGCTGTGGTGCCCGCCCTCCGCCGGGTCCTCCACGTGGAACTCGCCCGTCTGCGGGTCGGGGGAGTAGAGCGGAGGCAGCCGGTGGATCTTGTCGGCGGGGACGTGGAAGCCGGTGTCCTTCATGCCCAGCGGTTCGAAGACGCGCTCGCGGAGGAACTCCTCGAACGGCCGACCGGTGACCCGGGCCACCAGGACGCCCAGGAGGTCGTCGCTGACGTTGTACATCCACTGCTCACCGGGCTGGTACATCAGCGGGAGGGTGCTCAGCCGGCGCATCCACTCGTCCGGCTCCACGGCGGGCAGCATCCACCCGTTCTCGCCGTAGACCTTCCGCTCGAAGTAGGCCTGCATCATCGGCGAGCCCATCGCCGTCGTCTCCAGACCGAGCCCGCAGGTGGACGTCAGCAGGTCCCGTACGGTGATCGGGCGCCGCGCCGGGACGGTCTCGTCCAGCGGGCCGTCGGGCCGCTTGAGCACCTGGCGGTCGGCCAGTTCCGGCAGCCACCGGTCTATCGTGTCGTCAATCCGCAGACGGCACTCGTCCAGCAGGACCATGGTCGCGGAGACCGCGACCGGCTTGGACGTCGAGGCCATCCGGAAGATGGTGTCCCGGCGCATCGGCGTGCCGCCGTCGTGGCGCATCGTCCCGAGGGTCTCGACGTGCGTTTCCTCCCCTCTGCCGACGAGGGCGACGAGCCCGGGGATCTTCTTGGACTCCACGTGTGCTTCCAGTACCTCGCGCAGGCGGCGCAGCCCTGCTGCGGAGAAGCCGTTGTTGCCGATTCCCATTCCCATGGTCGATCTCCTTGTACGCGTCGGTCGGTGCGGACGGGCGATGAAAGGCGATGCAGAAGGTGGTGCTCGGCCCCGGAGGGCTGGGGTGCGGCGGGGGCCCACCCAGGAGGGCGGGGTGGCCCCGGGGCCGGGTCAGGCCCGCGTGTCCCCGCGGCCGTGCGCGTCGTCGGCCGCGAGGTCTTCGGTCAGCCGCTTGCGCGCACTGGCGGGAACATAGCCGCCCTCGGTGTAGTTCTGGGCGTACTCGTTCAGAAATTCCAGCGGGTTCTCCCCGACGATCTCGCGGATCGGCGTGCCGTGGGCCGCCGCCTGCTCGAAGAGGTCGACGAGGTCTTCGAACATGGACGCGCTGCTGTCGGCGTCGTTCGGTACGAAGTGGTTCAGGTAGCGCTCGATGGACTCGACCGCCGAGCGGTAGTGCGCCGGAAGCTCCTTGACGCGCCCCTTGTAGGCCCTCCAGCGCTTCTTGGGCCCGATCATCTTCGCCAGGAATCCGCTGCTCTCGGCCTCGGACATGATCACTTTCCCCCTTCGCGGAGCTGTTCCAGTCGTTCCGTGAGGAAGCTCCACGTCCTCCAGAACTCTTCGAGGTACTCCCGCCCCTGTGCGTTCAGCGAATGCACTTTGCGCGGCGGCCCCTTCTCGGACGCCACCTTCTCCACGTCGACCAGACCGCGCTTCTCCATCCTCAGGAGCAGTGCGTAGACGGTCCCTTCGGCGATGTCGGAGAAGCCCTGCTCGCGCAGCCGCGCCGTGATCTCGTAGCCGTACGCGGGCCGGCCGGACAGGGACGCGAGAATGAGGCCGTCCAGCGTGCCCTTGAGCATCTCCGTCAACAGCTTGGCCATGCGCCACCTCCTCCCCGAGGTATTCGGTGTTGCTGAGTACCGGTACAACGTAACGCTGACTACTGGTACTTAGCAAGGGGGAGTAGTGAACTCGCGCGCCCGCACGGCGAGTTGCGGTCACCCTCGCCCGGGATGCGTCGCCAGGCTCGCATCCCGAAGAGGAACCGGGTCGCCCGCGCGCGCCGCACCAGCACCTCGTGCACGGCGAAGGTGACACGAGCGCGACGGTCACGAGCACCACGTACTCCACCAGGATCGCCGCCGACCACCCGGTCACGACGTACGCGACGGCGACCACCGGGCACCACCCCGCCGCCCCGAACAGCAGCCCGCCGAGCCGCGCCGCGACCGTGGCGTCCCGCCGCATGACGGTACGGAACCGGTCGTCGGCGGCGAGCGCGAACCCGGCCACGAAGAACAGCCTTCCGGTCTGCGGAGTCCCACGGGGCGCTATCCTGTCCCGCATGTCAGGACACGCCACGGGATCCTCGTACCGGGAACGCAACACGACGGCCGATCGCGCCCTCGACATCCTCGGGCTGTTCACGGACGAGCGGCCGGTGCTGTCCGGCATCGAGGTGGCCACCGCCCTGGGGGTGGCCAAGTCCACCGCCTACCGGTACCTCCAGAGCCTGGTCACCAACCGCTTCCTCGAAGAGGCGCCCGGCGGCGGCTTCCGCCTCGGCCTGCGCGTCCTGGAGCTGGCCCGGGTGGCGCGCCGGAGCTACGGGCTGTCCGACATCGCCCTGCCGACCCTCACGAAACTGGCCGAGGCCGTCCACGAGACGGTCCTGCTCACCCGCCGGGTGGGCGACCTCGTCGTCTGCCTGGACCGGGCCGAGTCGCAGACCCACCGGGTGCGCATCTCGTACGAACGCGGCATGACCCTGCCGATCAACGCCGGCGCCTCGGCCCTCGTCCTCCTCGCCTGGAGCCCCGCCGACGAGGTGGAGGCCCTGCTGCGCGGGGCCGACCTGCGCGCGTTCACCCCGGCGACGCTGACCGAGGTCCCGGACATCATGGAGCGCCTGGAGCAGATCCGCGGCCTCGGCCACGCGGTGGCGCGCTCCGAGCTGGACCACGACGTCCTGGGCGTCGCCGCGCCCGTCTTCGGCGACGGGGACACCGTGGTCGCCGCCGTCAGCGTCGCGGCGGTGGGTTCGCGTACGTCGAAGGTGGCGGAGGCGGCCATCGTCGAGAGCGTGCAGAAGGCGGCCCGTGAGATCGGCGAACGGGTCCGCACGGTCGAGTCCTGACCTGCCCGACGCCCGTCCTGAGGGAAGGGGGGGGCACGCTGTCGCCGGGTCGAGGACCCCCATCACGCATCAGGCCGACTCCGGCGGATCGGCCAGGCCCGCAGCCGCCGGGTCCAGCACGCGGGCGAGGAAGGCGCGGGTGCGGGCGTGGGTCGGGGCGTCGATCACCTGCTCCGGTGGGCCTTCCTCGACGATGACTCCGCCGTCCATGAAGACCACGCGGTCCGCGACCTCCCGGGCGAAGCTCATCTCGTGCGTGACCACGAGCATCGTCATCCCCTCGTCGGCCAGCGAGCGCATCACCGCCAGCACGTCGCCGACCAGTTCCGGGTCGAGCGCCGAGGTCGGCTCGTCGAAGAGCATCAGCTGCGGGTCCATCGCCAACGCCCGCGCGATGGCGACGCGTTGCTGCTGCCCGCCGGAGAGCTTCGCCGGATGGACGGACTCCTTGTCGGTGAGGCCGACCCGGGCCAGCCGGTCCCGCCCGACGCGGGCCGCCTCCGCCTTGTCCCGCCCGAGCACCCGACGTTGAGGGAGCGTCAGATTTTCCAGGGCCGTCAGATGCGGGAAGAGGTTGAAGGACTGGAAGACCATGCCGATCCCGCGCCGTACCCGGTCGATGTCCACGTCGGGGTCGGTGACCTCGTCGCCCGCCACCCGGACCGTGCCCGACGTGGGCTCCTCCAGCAGGTTCACACAACGCAGCAGGGTCGACTTCCCGGAGCCCGAGGGGCCGATGACGCACACCACCTCGCCGTACGCCACGGTGAAGTCGATGCCCGACAGCACCTCCAGCGAGCCGAACGACTTGTGCAGGGCCCGCACTTCGATCGCGTGCGCGTCCCGAGCGGTGCCGGACGCCTGCGGAGCGTTCTCCACGCTGCTCACCTCGCCTTCGACGTACGTGCTTCGAGCCGCCGCACCAGATGACCCAGCGGCAGGGTGATCACCAGGTAGCAGAGCCCGGCGATCAGGATCGGGGTCAGGCTGCGGTTCTGGTTCAGCGCGTCCCTGCCGAACTTCGCCAGCTCGTACTGGGAGAGGGACAGACCCAGCAGATACACCAGCGACGAGTCCTTGGTCAGCAGGATCAACTCGTTGGTGAGCGGCGGCAGTACGATGCGCAGCGCCTGCGGGATGACGATGGAGACCATCGCCCTGCCCTGCGACATCCCGAGCGAACGTGCCGCCTCGGTCTGCCCCTTGGGCACGGCCAGGATGCCCGCCCGGATCGTCTCCGCCATGTACGCGGCGCCGACCAGGCCGAGCGCCAGCATGACCGTCACGTACTGGTTGAGCGACATCTGGAAGGCCAGCGGCACGCCGAAGCCCAGCGCGATGAAGACCAGCAGCGCGGGCACGCCCCGGAAGAACTCGATGTACGCGACGGCCAGCCAGCGGTACGGCGGCACCTTCGAGAGCCGCATCAGCGCGAGCATCAGCCCGAGCGCCAGGCCGAAGCCGAAGCCGAGCAGGGTGTAGACGACCGTGTTGACCAGCGCGGTGGTGATGATGTCGGGGAACTGGGCCTTGGCGACCTCGACGTCGAAGAAGGCGCGCCGGATCTCGCCCCAGTCGGCGGCCAGCGCGACGACGAGCACCACCACGAGCAGTACGGCGTACTGACCCCCGCGCACCGCCCGCGCCCGCTGCCGACGGGACAACCGGGACTGCCGGGCGCCCGGGGCCCGCGGGGCCTGCGGAGCCCGCGGTGACTGTTGGGAATCGGACTCGGACTCGGACATCGCCGGAATCCTCACTTCACTTCTTGGGAGCGGCGGGGAACCACTTCTTGTAGATCGCGTCGTAACGCCCGTCCGCCCGCGCCGCCTTGACGACCTTGTCGATCTCCTCGCGCAGGGCCTTGTTGCCGGTCCGCACGCCGATCCCGTACTTCTCGCCCGTGTCGAACTCGGCGGTGACCGCCGTGTCGGGGTTCTTGCGGACGTACTCGTAGAGGACACCGTTGTCGTTGATGCCCGCGTCGACCTGCCCCGTCTTCACGGCGGTGAGCAGCAGCGCCACGTCCTCGAACTGCACGGTCTCGACGCCCGTCCCGTTCTTCTTCGCGTACGTCTCACCCGTCGTCCCCTGTTGCACCCCCAGCTTCTTGCCCTTCAGGCTCGCGAGGGAGGTGTACGGGGAGCCCTTCTTGGTGATCAGGGCCTGCGTGGCGTCGAAGTACGGCCCGGAGAAGTCCAGGTTCTGTTCGCGGACCGCCGTGATGGTCATGCCCGCGGCGGCCACGTCGCACTTGGAGGCGTTGAGGTCCTCGCCGGTCTGAATCCCCTCGAAGGGCGTGTCGACGATCTCCTGGGTGACCTTGAGGTCCTTGGCGACCAGGTCGACGATGTCGACGTCGAAGCCGACGACCTTGTTGTCCTTGCGGAACTGGAAGGGCTCGTACGGAAGATGGGTGCAGGTGGTGAGCTTCCCCGCCTTCACGAGCGAGATCTCCGACCCGCCTGAACCGGTGGTCTTGGTACTCGTGCAGCCGGTCGCCGACACCGCCAGAGCGGCGACGGCGGCGACGACGGTGACACGGGGCAGCGCGGTGCGAGCGGACAAGACGCCTCCATACGAGAGGTTCGGCCGACGCCCCGGGGGGAGGCCGGCCGCACGGAATCGTGGTGCGGTCGTGGTGCGCGTGCGTTGCGCCGATCTTGCCATCGCCGGTGCCGGATGTCTCCAGTACGGGCGACCTCCCTGGTGGGTGAGGCCTACGCGTTCGAGCAACGGCCGCCCGAAGACGACGAGTTGGCCCGGGCCCGCCGTCCAGGTGGCAACCGATGGGGCTCCGCCTGCGTCAGAGCGCTGTGCGGGCGTCGAGCGGGCGCCGGTCAGGGGCACCATCACGTCACGGGGCAGGTTGGAGTGCACATGCGCAGAGGACTGTCGCCTGTCGTCGGGCGCAGGTCGGGTCTGCTTCTGCTGGTCGTCGGTGCTCTGGGGGCGGCGGTCGGCTGTGGCTCCCCGGCGGCCGACGCCGCCGCCGACGCGCAGCAGACGGCCCAGCGGGCTCGGGAGGTCGGTGCGGCCTGGGACGGGTCATCCGCCGCTGAGCAGTGGGGAGTTGGCTACCACCCCCTGGGCGACGTGATCCAGCTTCCCCGGGGCGGCCTCCGTCAGGGGGATGACACTCGGGCCTACGCGGACCGCAACGTCGTGCTGCGGGGCACGCTTCCCGCCGCCCCCTCCCGCACCGGGCGGGTGGCGTGGGCCGGAGGGGAAACCCGCGCACTCCCCCTGCGGGCGGCGGCCGATACGTACCGGACACTCGTCGGCTCCCGGACGACGGACGGACCGCACCTCACGGTGACCGGGGCGAGGCTCGGGGAGATGACCGTGCCCACCAGCCGCGGATCGGCGGTCGTCCCGGCCTGGCTGTTCAGCCTGGAGGGGTACGACACCCCCTTGAAGCACGCGGCCGTCCAGCCGTCCCCGCTGCCCCGCCCGCCGATCGGGGAGGCCCGGGACGTGCCCGGCCAGCCGGTCCGGCAGCTGGTCCGCACCGGCGCCGACGGCCGGTCGGTGACCGTGGTCGCCGTGCACGGGGCCTGCGACGACGGTCCCGTGGTGGAAGCGCTGGAGACGTCCGGCAGCGTGGTGCTGTCGGTCACGGCCGGGCGCCGCACGCGGGACGGACTCTGCACGAAGGAGGGGCGGTTGCGGCAGGTGACGGTGACGCTCGACCGGGCGCTGGGCAAGCGGGTCCTGCTCGACGCGCAGACCGGGCTGCCGATCCCGTACCGGCCGTCGAACGGGCCCTCGCCGACCTGGCGTTGAGGACGTCGAGTGCCCGGCCGGTCAGGTGGTGTGGCGTTCCATCGCCGTGACGAGGCTCTCCAGCGCGCTGATCACTGTGGCGCGCTTCTCCTCCAGATCGGCGAACATCGCGCTCTCCAGGGCGAGTTGGCGCGGGAAGAGCGAGTCGACGGCCTCCTTGCCGAGGGGGGTGATGGTGACGAGGGCGGCCCGGCGGTCGGCCGGGTTCGGGGTGCGCTCGACGAGACCGCGCTTCTCCAGCTTGGCCAGCGCCTTGCTGACGGCCGCCTGCGAGAGGCCCATGTCGGCGGAGATGTGGCGGGCGATGACGGGCTCCGTGGCGTACCGGAGCGGAATGAGGAGGTCGAGCTCGGGCGCGGTCAGGGCTCCGCCCACGTACAGCGGCTCCACCGCGCTGTTCAGGAGGGCGGTGGCCCGCTTGAGGAGCGCCACGATCTCCATGGGGGAGACGTCGAGTCCGGGGTTGTTGTCCGCCCACCGGCGCTGGACCTCGGCGAAATGAGGGTGGGAGGGGGGTGCCACGGCGGCTCCATCCATTTGCTTAACCGGTGATGTATTGGTTACGTTTCAGTGCATGGTAACCCGGATACCCTCTCCCGGCCCGGCCGCCGACGCACTCGGCACGGCCCCCCGCACTCCTGCCCCTGGACGGTCCAACGCTCCGACCGCGCTCATCCTGGTGCTCGGCGCGCTGACCGCCGTCGCCCCCCTCGCCATCGACATGTACGTGCCGGGCTTCCCGACCATGGGTGCCGCGCTGCACACCAGCAGCTCGGCCGTGCAGGTCACCATGACGGCCTTCCTCGTCGGCCTCGTCGTGGGGCAGCTCGTCATCGGCCCGCTCAGCGACGGAATCGGCCGCCGCAAGCCCCTCCTGGCCGGGACGGCCGGCTTCCTGCTGGTCAGCCTGGTCTGCGCGGTCGCCCCGAACATCGAGACGCTCACCGTCGCGCGCTTCTTCCAGGGCGTGGCGGGCGCCGCGGGCATGGTGCTCGCCCGGGCGATCATCACCGACCGGTTCCACGGCGCCGACATCCCGCGCTACTTCGCCCTGCTCTCCCAGATCCTGGGCGTCGCCCCGGTCGCCGCCCCGGTGCTGGGCGGCGGCATCCTGGCCGTGTCCACCTGGCGCGCCGTCTTCGTCGCCCTGGCCGCGCTGGGCGTGCTGCTCCTCCTCGCCGTACTGGCCAAGGTGCCGGAGTCGCTGCCGCCGGAGCGACGGCGGAGCGGGGGACTGCGGGAGGCGTTCGGCGCGATGGGAACGCTGTGCCGGGACCGGGCGTTCCTGGGGTACGTACTCACCCTGGGCTTCGCGGCGGGCGCACTGTTCGCGTACGTGAGCGGGTCCAGCTTTGTCTTCGAGTCGCTGCACGACGTCTCGCCGACGACGTACGCGCTCATCTTCGCCAGCAACGCGATGGGCATGCTGGTCGCGGGCGGCGTCTTCGGGAAGCTGGCCGGACGGGTCAGGATCAACACGCTGCTGTGCACCGGCGTGGGCATCTCCCTGGTGGGGGCAGTGGCCCAACTCGTCCTCCTCGCCGCCCTCGGCGAGACCCTGGCCGGAACGTGGATCTCCCTGTTCGTCATCCTGCTGGGCGTCGGGCTGATCTTCCCGGCGACGATGACCCTCGGCCAGACCCTGGGCCGCCGCAGCCCGGGTGCGGCGTCGGCGTTCCTCGGCGGACTCCAGTTCCTCCTGGGCGCGGTCGCCTCGCCGCTGGTGGGGCTGTTCGGGGAGGACAGCTCGGCCCCGATGGCCGCGATCATGCTGACCGGCGTGACCGCCGCGGCCATCAGCCTGTGCTGCCTGGCCCGGCCGTGGCGCGGGGCGGGGGAGTCGACGAAGCGCAACTCCACATCAACGCAAGGGAGTTGACGAACCCCTCGCCGCTCATTCGGCGCTTCCCCACCACGCCTTCCCCTGGCGTCCTGGGGCCGCGCGGGCGAAGCGGAATGAGAGCAGCATGGCCGTGTCGGCCGTACCTCGTTGGGGAGTGCTCATGACGACAGGCCAGAACCACCACCCGTCCGCAGTCGCCCCCGAGGACGGAGGTGAGTGGCTGCCGGTTCTGGACGTCCCCGCTCCCGCACCCCAGCGGCGCTGGACCGTGCTGGTGCGCTGGCTGCTGCTGATCCCCCAGTTCGTCGTGGTCTGGGCGCTCGGCGTCGCGGCGTTCTTCGTCACGGTCGTGGGCTGGTTCGCCGCCCTGTTCACGGGCCGGCTGCCCGACGGGATCTTCCGGTTCCTGGGTTCCGTACTCGCGTACACGACCCGCGTCCACGCCGGCGCGGCGCTCCTCGTCGACAGCTACCCGCCCTTCTCGTTCGCAGCACCCGACTACCCCGTGCGGATCGAGGTGCGCGCCACCCCGCTCAACCGGCTCGCAGTGCTCTTCCGCCTGTTCCTGGTGATCCCCGCGGCCGTCGTCGCCAGTCTCCTGCAGAGCGGCTGGGCAGCCGTCAGCTGGGTGTTCTGGCTCGTGGCCCTCGTCCTGGGACGCCTTCCCGCACCGCTGTACGGTGCGACGGCCGCCGTCGCCCGCTATAGCTTCCGGCTGAACGCGTACGCGTACCTGCTCACCCCCGCCTACCCCAAGGGACTCCTCGGCGACGCGCCTTCCGCTGGTTCCACCACCTCCGCCTCCGCCGAGCGGGCAGCGGCCCCGTCCGGCACGAGGCCGCTGCTGCTCGACACCACCGCCAAGGTCCTCCTCGTACTGTTCCTGCTGCTCGGCCTGGCCGGACACGTCGTCAACGCCACGACCGACTACGACGCCGACCGCCGGGACGGCTTCTCCACCACCCCCTGAGCGGCCCCCCGAAGACCGCTCACCGTCGCTCGGCGATCTCCCGGGTGGAGCCGTGGAAGGTCGCGTATCCCACCAGCACCTTCATGTCCGCGCCTCCTCCTGCCGGTTCCGGGTCCTCCTCGCAGTGCCGGCGTGGTGCGGAAGGAGCCCCGGGGTGACCCGTACCCGTCAGGCGTGCGGGACCACCACCACCGGGCACAGCACGTGGTGGATCACCGAGTGGGCGGTCGGGCCGAGGCGCGGGCCCGCCTCGGCGGGACGGCCGACCACCAGCAGACTCGCGTCCGCGGAAGCCTTCAGCAGGTGGTGCCCCGCCAGCCCGTGCACCTCCTCCCGCACCACCTCCGTGCCCGGGAACTTCTGCTCCCAGGATTGGAGCACCGCCGCCATCCGGACCCGCTTCGCGACCCTCGGGTCCTCGGCCGCGGCGGAGGGCGCCAGCGGGACCGTCCAGGCGTGCAGCACGTGCAGCGACGTCCGTCGTACGGCCGCCGCCCCGAAGGCGTACTCGATCAGCTCGTCGCAGGGCCGTTCCAGGTCCAGGCCCAGCAGCACGGGGCGGTACGGAGCGTCGTGCGCGCCCCGCCGTTCGTCCTGGGGCTGTTCCCCGGCCCGTACGAGAGCAACCGGGCACGCGGCCCGGGCGGCCACCGCCCGGGCGACCGAACCGACCATCAGCCCGGTGAGGGCGCTGTTGCCGCGCGAGCCGAGGACCAGCAGGGCGGAGGTCTCGGCCATGGACAGCAGGACCGGCACCGGGGCGCCCTCGACCGGTTCCTCGATGATGCCGAGTGAGGGGTGGGCGTAGGAGAGGTGCAGCGTCGCGAGGTCGACGACGTTCTGCTCCCGGGTCCCGGCGGCGTCGGCGGAGGAGACGGAGGCGGACGGCTGCCGGGGATGCGGCGGAGTGGCGGAGGCGTGCACCAAGTGCAGGGACAGGCCGCGCAGTTGGGCCTCGCGGGCGCCCCAGTCCGCTGCGTCCAGGCTTTCGGGGGAGCCGTCGAGGCCGACGGTGACGGTTCGTTGGGTGAGCACGGTGCACACCTCCGTGGTGTGTGGATGGCAGGGCGGAATCAGCCGTTCCAGGTCCAGTCGGAGACCTCGGGCAGGTCGGTGCCGTGGGCGCGTATCCAGACGCGGTGGCGGGTGCGGACGTCGGCCATGGCCTGGCGGACACCCGCCGCGCGGACCGCGAGGCCGGGGACGCGGTCGACGACGTCCATGACCAGGCGGTACCGGTCGAGGTCGTTGCGTACGACCATGTCGAAGGGCGTCGTGGTCCGGCGAGTCGGTCGGGTGCCACGGTGCCTCCTGTCGGGGGTGGGCGGGGTGCGGCGGCAGTTCGGCGTGGAGGCACTCCGGCAGCACTCCGCGCGTCTGCACAGCTGCACCCCCTCCGGGTCCACACCTCGCGGGGCTCTGCTCCGGACGGTTGCACGCGGCGGCCCCGATGGGGAGGGGATAACCGGCCCCGGGCACCGGGACGACACTTCCGGGGCTGCGGCTCCGCGGCGCGGCCCTCCGAGGCTCCCTCGCGCCGGCCCCTTTACCAACGCCGGAGCGTGGTGTATTCCGCTGGAGCATGACAACAGCGAAGCCGGGCCGGGTCCTGGTCGTCGGGGGATACGGAGCCGTGGGTGCCCTCCTCGTGGACACGCTCCGTACGTGGCCGGGGCAGCCGGTCGTCGTCGGCGGGCGGGACGCGGCCCGGGCGGCGCGGCTCGGGGGAGTGCGGCTGGACGTCACCGATCCGGCCGACTTCCGGCGCACGCTCACCGAACTCGGCGACGTGTCCGTCGTCGTGATGTGCGTCGAGCCGCCCGACGCGGGCATCGCACGCGTCTGCTTCGAGCAGGGCGTGCACCTGGTCGACGTCGCGGCCACCCGCCGCCTGCTCGACGACATCGAGGACCTGCACGAGGCGGCGGCCGACACCCGCGCCACCGGTGTGCTGAGCGTCGGAGTCGCCCCCGGCCTGACGAACCTGCTGGCGCTCCGGGCACACGAAGCCGTCGAGGGCGCCGAACGCATCGACCTCACCGTCCTGTTGGGCGGCGGCGAGCGGCACGGCGCGGACGCCGTGCGGTGGACGGTCGAGCACCTCGCCGAACCCGCGTCCCCGGCCGGACCGGCACGCGTGGGCCTGCCGGGCCACGGCACCCGCACCGCCCACCCGTTCCCCTTCTCCGACCAGCACACCCTGCCCCGTACGCTCGGCGTCGAACGCGTCACGACCCGCCTGTGCCTGGACTCCCGGCTGCTGACCGCGAGCCTGTTCGGCCTGCGGCAGGCCACCCGGCACCCGACGGGGCGACGCGCCCTGACCGCCTCCTTCCGCCGGATACACCTGGGCAGCGACCACTTCGCCGTCCGCGCGGACGCCTACCGGGGCAGGGCCCACACGGCGTACGCGCTCACCGGCCGCGAGCAGAGCCGCGTCACCGCGCTGGTCGCCGCGTACACGACCCGCGAACTGCTGACCGGCACCCTGCCCCCCGGCGTCCACCACCTGGAGCAACTGCCCACCCTGGCCCACCTGCCGGAGACCCTCGCCGCGCACGACGTCACACTCCACCGGCTCCGCGCAACGAACCCACGGTAGGAGTCCAACGGATCGCGCAGGGCGGCCCGTTGGCCGGGCCGGCGGATCGTAGGCTGGGGCGATGGTCCCCCGAAGACCCCCTGCGCGTGCCCGTCGGACGCTCCGTGCTGTGCGCCTCGCCGCGGCGCTGCTCGTGCTGGTGTCCGCCGCCCTGGTGCTTCTCGTACGGTCCGGGCCCGCCCCGCGCCCCGACCTCCGGCGGTACGACCTCGTGACGGAGCGGGACTTGGGCCCCCTGTGGTCGCGCGTCGACCAGGCCCGCGTTCCCACCACCGAGGAGCCCGACGTGCCGGAGGCCCTCAACGCGGCCTGCCACCGCAACGAGAGCATCAGGCTCGCGTTCCGGCAACAGGTCGAGGAGAGTGTCCAACTCCCTGAATCCCCGGCCGCCTTCCCCGCCTCCTCCGCCGTCTTCGAGTCGGGCGGCGGGTACCTCCACAAAGTCAGCGTGCGGGCCGCCCGGCTCCCCGGCGAGGACATCGACCGCCTGGAGCGGTCCCTCCTCGCCTCGCCCCGGGCCTGCGACGGCCAGGTCGTCCCGGCGTCGGAGGAGGAACCGTACGGCTACACCGTCAGCGAGAACGCCCCTGCGGCCCCCGCACTCGGGGACCGCAGCGTCGCACTGCGGCGTGTCATCACCCTGGAGGGCTCCTCCGCCGACTGGCCCGCGGGCGGCGAGTCGCTGTACCTGATCCGCGAAGGCGACCACGCCGTCCTTCTCACCTTCGCGGACCACCAGGCGGACCAGGCCGCCACACAGGACTCCCTGGTCCGCCGCGCGCTGGCGCGTGTCGCCGAGCGGCTGCACCAACTGAACTCCTGACGAGGCGGCGGGAGTTGGCGATCCCGCGACGCGTCAGGGCCGCCAGGGCCGGATCGCGTCCTTCATCGCCTCCGTCATCGCGAACTGCAGCAGCGGGCCGTAGGTGATCCGGCCGACGCCGAGGCGGCGGAAGCGCTCCAGGTCGTGCTTGACGGGGTGGGCGGTGGAGTTCACGGGGACGCCGACGGCACCGATCACCGCCGTGAGCAGCTCGTCGTTGTCCTGGATGCCCACGGGGTAGACGCTGTCGGCACCGGCCTGTTCGAGGGCGCGCAGCCGCTCGATCGCCGCGTCGAGCACGCCGGCGGCGTCCTTTGCGTGCAGGAAGAGGTCGGTGCGTCCGTTGACCCACACCGGGACTCCGGCCTTGTCGGCCGCCGCGCGCAGACCGGCGACGTACTCCGCGTGCTCCTGCGTGGAGCGCACGCGTCCGCCGTCCGAGTGGACGGTGTCCTCGACGTTGAGGCCGACGGCGCCGACCTCGACGAGCCCGGCGATGAGGTCGGCGGGCTCCTGCCCGTACCCCGCCTCCAGGTCCACGGACACCGGAACGTCGACCGCCGCGATGATCGGCCGGACTGCGGCGAGCACTTCCTGGAAGGTCTGCCCCTCGTGGTCCTCGGCGCCCCGGGAGTCGGCGAGCGGGTGACTGCCGACGGTCAGCGCCGGGAACCCGGCGGACACGGCCGTCCGCGCGGACCAGGCGTCCCAGATGGTCGGCAGTACGAGCGGCTTGTTCTCGGCGTGCAGCGTCGCGAGGCGTCGGGCCCGCTCAACGGTGGTGTGAAAGTCCATGACGAGGACGCTACCTCCTGGACCGTCACGAACAAGTGCCGTTCCGGCCGCCCACGCGGGGGGAATGCGCCGGGAGGGACGGCGCGGGGCAACGACCCGCCCGCGCCGACCGCCGGCCCTCCCCCTCCGGGACGCGGTGACCGCCGCCGTGGCCCGACGGCGGTCACCGCGTCCCGGCCTCAGTGCTCACACAGGGAGAACGCCCTCTCGTACAGCTGCCCGTTGTGCTGGGCGACGAAGAACTTCCGCTCCTCCATGAGCTCTTCGCGGAACCCCTTGGCCTGCTCCAGTGTCATCGTCGAGGTCTCGGCCCACGGCTGCTGCGGCGGTACGTCGGAGGTCGAGACGATCGACGCCGACGGGTCGACCAGGAAGAACGCGAGGATCTTGCGGTGCCCCGGCCGGGCCGGGTCCGCGAGCCGGAACGGGCCGACGCGGTGCTGGAAGACGTTCGGGAACGCCAGGAAGCGCCCCTCGGGGGTCGCCACCGAGCCCAACTCCTGGTTCAGCGGGTCCTCGTCGTTGATTCCGTACACGTCGTTCAGACCGTTGCGGTCGTTCTGCTCGTAGTCGGGGTTGTCGAGCGCCGCCCGGAACGCCAGCCGGCTCTCCGTGATGTTCTCGCTGTCCGCGTAGTAGATGCCGGTGGAGACGATCTGCTCGTTCATCATCCCCTCGACGTGCCAGGAGCCGCCCGCGTACTCGGGGCGTTCCGGAGTGAGCTGGATCGTGGCGAGCTTCACGATGACCTGGAGCCGACGGCCGCGCAGGTCCACCCGTACGGAGTCGTCGGCGGGCTCGGGCGCGACGAACTCCGGGGCGTCCGGGACGTTCGGAACCCGGTCGTACCACCAGTTCTCCCGGGCCTCTTCATAGGCCTCGTACGCCGCCTCGTACGCCTCGTCACCGTCCTCGCCCTCGGGCTCGACGGGCTCGGTGCCGTCGTACCACCCGTAGGGGTCGGCCGTGATCCGCACGGGGCGCGGATGACGCAGATCCGTCAGTACGTTCTCCCACAGCGGGCGCGCGCGGGCGACGAGTTCCGGCAGGACCGCGCCGAGTTCGCGGTGGTCCACGGGGTGGAGGTTGTTCACGTACGAACGGAAGGCGACCGCGCCGTCCTGCGCGACCTCGACATCCGTGGGCAGCCACTGGAACCGCTGCGAGTACTCGTGCTGCCCCCACCGCGACTCCGGGTGCTGCCACGCCCGCTCGGGGCCCCCGCTCACCCCCTGCACCAGGCAGAACAGCGAAGGATGCACCAGGTCCAGCACCTGACCGCCGGAGCCCGGATGCCAGTCCCGCTCCTCCTCGGGAACCTCCTCCAGCACCCGCACCGCCTCGCGCAGCCGCTCCCGGAGCCCGTCCTCGACCAGGGTGTCCGAGTGCCACACCCCGTCGACGACGGACACCTCTATGCCCGTACGCTCCTCCCGCAGCCCCCGGTAGTACGCCAACTCGGCCAGCACATAACGGACCTGAGCCTCCGTCATGCCCTGCTCGACCGCTTCCCGCGTCCACCGCGCCACGATCTCGGGGTCGTCCATCTTCACGGCCCACGCCGCCTTCGACCGGATCAGCGCACTGAGCTGCATCATCTCCAGCTCCCGCAGGGTGCGGGGCTTCGCGTACGCCGTATGCGGGGAGGCGAGAAAGGGCAATGGGAAGGCAGAGAGGTCAGTCACGGAGCTCGATCCTTACAGTCGGTGTGGGGCGGCCGGAAGGATACGTCAGCGCACTGACACACCGGCCGTCCCCTGCGGCCCCGCCACTCCCGTACGCGAACGCCCCCGACGTGCCGAGGCCTTCACCCCAGCAGATCCACCACCTGGCCGGTGCACTCCTCGACCACCAGGTGTCCGGCGCCCGGGACCACACCCAGCGCGACCCCGAGCCGGTCGCGCACCGCGGGGCCGAGCCGTCGCGGCGGGAGGAAGACGTCGTACTCCCCGGTGACCACCAGCCGCTCCACGGCCCGCGCGGGCAGTTCGGCGACACCCGGCGCCCCGCTGGAACGCGAGTGGCGCGCGACCAGAGTCATCCACTCCACCAACGCGGGCCGAGGCAGGCGACCGGGCGCGAGCATGCACCGCAGCAGCCGGGCGCTGCTCGACCCGGTGGGGTGCACGAACCACGCCGCCGAGGCCGCGAGCATCCCCGGCGTGAGCCGGAGCCCGGACAGCCCACCGGGCGACACCAGGACGAGCCTGCCCAGGCGCGGTGAATCCGCGGCCAGCGCGATCGCGGCGCCGAAGGAGTGGCCCAGCACGGTGACGGCCCCCGAGCACGTCTCCTCGACCACCCGGCCCAACCACGCCCCGTACCAGGACAACCGCCCCTCCGCGAGCCCCCGCTCCCCGGAACTGAGCCCGGGCTGGCCGGGTACGTCCGGCAGCACGACCCGGTACCCTGCCGCGACCAGTGCCGTGGCCAGGGGCACGGACGCCGCCGCGTTGAAGTTCGTCCCGGGAACGAACACGACGGTCGGACCGGACCCGGCGATCACGACGTGGGTACGAGCACCGTGGGCCGTCACCGTCACGCACTCATGCGGCACCGCCCACGCGCCGAGCACAGCAACGCACCAGCTGCGAATGCGCTCCTCGCCCGCCGCACTGCGGTAGATCGAGCGCGGGGAAGCACCGGCCACGAGCGTCCTCCTCACCACGGGCACCTCACGGGGCGAAAGTGAATTCGAGCAGGAAGCCCACGATCAACGCCCACACGCCGACACCCACGAGCCAGAACAGGTCGGTGAGGAAGCCCGTCGTGATCAGCGCCGCCGCGGCGACGAGCAGCCCGCCGATGATGAGCTTCAGGTGCAGTGCCGATTGACGGAACGCGATCATCCTGAGAGCTCTTTCTCCTGGACGGAAGGGCCAACTCCCCACAACCTAGCGAGCCACGCGCCCGAGCGGGCCGTCCCGCCCCTTCGCAGGCGTCAAGGATGTGTGAATGCACGCGACGTGATCCCCCCATCGGCAGCCCCGCACCAGCGTCGGCCCGCCGCCTGTCGGCGGCCGGTGGCGGTGCGTTCAGGCGTACGCGTCCTCGACGACGACCCGGCGCACCTCGCGCAGCGTCGACCGGAGGGTGTCCGGATCGGTCGAGCCCAGGGCGAGGCGGATCGCCTGGGGCGTGGGCGTCGAGGTGGAGAAGGGCTCCGCCGTGGCGACCGAGATGTTCCGGCGCGCGAGCGTGGCGGTCAGCCGGTCGGCGCGGGCGTCCTCGGGCAGGGGCAGCCAGGTGAAGTACGACGAGGGGTGGCCGATGAGCGGCAGGCCCGCCAGTTCCTGCCTGAGGAGGGTCTGACGGGTCGTGGCGTCGTGTCGCTTCTGCGCTTCCAGGTGGTTCACGGTTCCGTCGTCGAGCCAGCGGCAGGCGATGGCGGTGGTGAGGGCGGGGGTGTTCCAGGTGGTCGCCCGGACGGCGCGTTCGAGCGAGGGCACCAGGGTCAGCGGGGCCAGGACGAAGCCGACCCGCAGGCCGGTGGCGATGCTCTTGGACAGCCCCGAGACGTACACGGTGATGTCGGGGGCGGTCGCGGCCAGCGGCGGGGGAGGGGCCTCGACCAGGTAGGCGTAGGAGGCGTCCTCGATCAGGAGCGCACCGTACCGCCGGGCGATCCCGATCAGACGGGCGCGGTCGGTCGCCGACATCACCCAGCCCAGGGGGTTGTGCAGGGTGGGCATGGTGTAGACGGCGCGGACGGGGCGGGTCGCGCACAGCTTCTCCAGGGCGTCCAGATCCGGCCCGTCGGCGGTGGTGGGGACGGGTTCCAGGTCGAGATGGAAAGCGTGCGCGAGCACCTTGAACCCCGGATAGGTGAGGGCGTCGACCGCCACGACGTCCCCGGCGTTCAGCGTGGCCATGACGGTGACGGCCAGGCCGTGCTGGGCACCGCCTGCGATGAGGATCCGGTCCGCGTCGGCGGTGATTCCCCGCTGCCGGAGGTGGCGTGCGACGGAGGCTCTGTCCTGTGGACGCCCCCGGTGCGGTTGGTAGCGCAGCAGCGCGTCGAGATCACCGGAGGCGGCCACCTCCCGCAGGGCCTGCCGCAGGAGTTCGGCCTGGCCGGGCAGCGACGGGTAGTTGAAGTTGAGGTCGACCGCGCCCGGGGCGACGGCCTGCTGATCGATGCCGTGACCGGCGGGGAGCGCGAGGTCGCGCACGAACGTGCCACGCCCCTGCTCCCGGCTGACCAGGCCCATCGCCTCCAGTTCGGCGTACACCCGGGTCGCGGTCACCACGGCGATGCCCTCGCGGGCGGCCAGAGCGCGGTGGGTCGGCAGCCGCACCCCCGGGGCGAGGCGCCCGGTCCGGATGCCGGAGGCGAACGCGTCGACCAGCTTCTTGTACCGAGGGGCTGCCATGCACCGGATTGTATGCAGGACAATTCTTGGACTGTCCTGCGCAGGGAGTCCTACGGTCGAGTCCGGCGCATCCCGCGCCTTTGGCCCGGAAAGGACAGCCGTCGTGCACATCGCCATTCTCACCTTCGAGGGCTACAACGAACTCGACTCCCTGATCGCGCTCGGTGTGCTCAACCGCATCAGGACCGACGGCTGGCGCGTCACCCTCGCGACCCCCAACCCTCGGGTGACGTCGATGAACGGGGTGGTCGTCGAGCAGATGTCCACCCTGGAGGAGGCCTGCGCCGCCGACGCCGTCATCGTCGGCAGCGGCATCGCCACCCGCGAGGTCACCGAAGACCCGACGATCATGAACGTCCTGCGCGGTCTGGACCCCTCGCGACAGCTCATCGCGGCGCAGTGCTCCGGCGCACTCGTCCTGGCCAGGCTCGGCCTGCTCGACGGTATCCCCGCCTGTACGGACCTCACCACCAAACCGTGGGTCGTCGCCGCGGGCATCGAGGTCCTCAACCAGCCCTTCCACGCCCGGGGGAACATCGCCACGGCCGGTGGCTGCCTGGCCTCGCCCTACCTCGCCGCCTGGATCATCGCCCGCCTTGCGGGCAACGAAGCCGCTGAAGCCGCACTGCACTATGTCGCCCCGGTCGGCGAGAAGGAGGAGTACGTCGAGCGCGCCCGGCGCACCCTCGCCCCCTACCTGCCCGCCCCCGCACCGACACTCGTCTGACCGACCCCGGATGCGCCGGAAGGCCCCCGAGCAGGCTAGTTTGCTCGGATGAGTCTTCTTGATGATGTGGCCGAGCGCGACGGCTGGCGCTGCTGGGTGTGCGACGAACCGGTCGACCCCGACGAGTCGGTGAACGACGCGCGGGGCCCCAGCGTCGACAGCCGTACCGCCGACCGGAAGGCCAAGATCCCCGAACGGCTCGCCCACCGCGGGTGCAACTCCCGCAAGGGCGCGGTCAAGGTGGTCATCGCCTGGCCGGACACCCTCCACGTGTACGAGCCCGCTCCGCTGCTCACCGTCGCCGGACGGCTGGAACGCAAGGGCGGCCGCGAGATGGTGGGCCGCTGCCCGACCAAGCGGGACGCCCAGGAAGCGGTGGACTGGCTGGTCGACCGGCTCTCCCGACTCGTGCCGGGCCTGCCGGTGACCGCCGCCGTCGAACCGGGCGGCGGCCAGTTCCTCGTCGTCCTGTCCACCGGCCGCCGCTGACCGCCGAGTTCGGAATCCCCCGCCCCGTGCCTCGCCCAACACCCCACGTATGACCGCGAATTGACCGGGTACCGGACCCCTCATGCAGCGAAACCTCTTCGATCCCGAGAATCTCGTCCAGCCCGCGTCGGCCCCCGGGCTCACGCAGGAAAACGCGATGGCGGTGCGGTACGCGGTCAAGGGCGAGGCCCGGGCCAGGCAGGGCACGATGGTCGCCTGGCGCGGGTCCTTGCAGTTCGAGCGCCAGGGCCAGGGTGTGGGCAACTTCCTCAAACGAGCGGTGACCGGCGAGGGCCTGGCCCTGATGACGGTCACGGGCGAGGGCGAGGCGTGGTTCGCGTCCGACGCGGCGCACTGCTTCCTCGTCGACGTCGACGAGAACCGGGGCCTGACGGTCAACGGCAAGAACATCCTGTGCTTCGACGCCGCCCTGACCTACGACATCACCACCGTCAAGGGCGCGGGAATGGCCGGCGGCGGCCTCTTCAACTGCACGTTCACCGGCACCGGCCGCCTCGCCCTGACCAGCGCGGGCATCCCCCTGGTGCTCCCGGTGACCCCGCAGGCACCCGTCTACGTGGACACGGACGCCGTCGTTGCCTGGAGCCCCCGACTGAGCACGTCCCTGCACCGCTCGCAGAGCGTCGGCTCCATGGTGAAGGGCGGCTCGGGCGAGGCCGTCCAGCTGAAACTGGAGGGAGAGGGCGTCGTGGTGGTCAACCCCGGCGAGCCCAAGCCCACGCCCGCGTCCTGACGCCGGGCGGTCGGCGGCCGGTTCTCGACCTGGCGGGTGTGGGGGGCCGGGAGTAGAGAGGGAGGTTCACCCAGGGAGGCCGGGATGGACAGGACCATCGGCAAGGGCACGTTCCGGGACGCGTTCAAGAACCAGGTCGTCACGCTCTCCGCGCTGCCACCCGGCACGGCGCAGCGGCTCGCCCGGCAGGTCAACGCGCAGGCGGGTCCGGCCGATGCCGTACTGCGGACGAAGGCCGAGTTCAGTGCGCTGTACGATGCGCTGCTCGCCGAGCAGGGGGCGCCGGCCGACAGCCTCGTCGTGCTCGACGGAGCCGGACAGCCCACCACGATCGGGCGGATCGTCGAGGAGTTCCGCGACGCGGCGCAGAACAAGACGGAGTTCTTCGCTCAGGACATGTATCAGGTCAAGGTCACCGGCTGGCCGCCCGGCGTCCTGACGGCCGACGACGTGATGGTCGCGCCCCAGGGGGCCCGGCTGACCCTCGCGCGGGCCGACGCCCCGGACGACACGCTGCTCGCGACACCGTCCTTCTCGATGGTCAACAGCGGCAACCTGACCGCCCACGCGCCCAAGCGCTCCTGGAAGATCGACTTCGAGGTCGGCGACAGCGAGGACCGGCTCTACGGCATGGAGCGGGTCAACCTCAAGGCGATGTACAACGACCCCTCGCAGATGCGCGAGGCCGTCGCCTGGCGGCTGCTGGAGCGAGCGGGCGTCCCGGCCGCGCAGCACACGTATGCGACGTTCCAGATCAACGACCGCTACATGGGGCTCTTCTCCGTCATCGAGCAGGTCGACAAGAAGTTCCTCAAGGACCACTTCGGCAAGAACTCCGAGGGCAACCTCTACAAGGCGTACTGCGGCGACGTCGGCTGCGCGACTCTGGAGCACCGCGCCACCGCGGACGGCTCCGACAGCGGCAGGCAGTACTTCACCGAGGGCAGTGCGGAGGACGACCGTACGTACCGGCTGAAGACGAACGAGGACGATCCCGCGACGAGTACCTACGACGACCTCGCCACCCTCATTCGCACCGTCAATGGTGTTCAACTGGGCGGAGGAGAGGGGAAGTTCGCGACGGATGCCTTCCGGGCGGCGGTGGAGAAGGTGTTCAACGCGCCGGCCTTCCTGCGCTGGGCGGGCGCCAACGTCCTCCTCGGCAGCTGGGACAACTACTTCGCGACCCCGTCGAACTACTACCTCTACAACTCGGGCAGGCTCGGCGACCCGACCCGCTTCATGGACCGCCCGTACTTCACGTTCATCCCCTGGGACTACGACAACAGTTCCGGCATCGACTTCTTCTCGACGCAGTGGCAGTACACGGACCTGCTCGACTGGCCCGCGATGAGCCGCAACTACTGCCGGATCACCAAGGCCCCGCACGAGACCTCGCACCTGCCGCTGTTCACCAACCTGCTGCGGCACCACGACTTCTGCCAGTACTACCTCGACCACCTCGAATACCTGCTGGACACGGAGTTCGGCCCCGAGCAGGTCGCCGCGCTGATCGGGGCGGAGGGTTTTGGACGTACCGACGGACTGTGGCAGCTCGTCTCGCCCGCCGCGTACGGCGAGTCCACCAGCCCGCACGGACAGCCCTTCACCGGCAGGCAGTTCACCAACGACGAGGTGTACCGCGCCGGGTACCGGCAGTGGGAGCTGAGCCGGGGCACGCAGTTCACGTACGGGATCTTCCACTACACGCGCATGCGGTACGACCACGCCCGCCAGCAGCTCGCCGAGCTGCGCAAGACCTATCCCAACGGCGCCAGCGGGGCACAGTTCCCCGGCGCGATGGAGGTACTGCCCTCATGACTGCCAAGAAACCGGCCACGAGCAAGAGCACTGCCGGGCCGAAGACCAGCACGAAGGTCCAGAGCGGTACGAAGGCCAAGACCAGCGCCAAGGCCAAGACCGGCGCCAAGGCCAAGGCGAGCAACAAGGCCACGTCCGCCGTGGGGAGCGAGCTGCGCCTGGTCAAGGAAGCCAAGATCCAGGACCTGATCGGCGACAGCGCGGGCACCCGGCTGGAGGCGAGCGGGGTCCTGTACCACGACGACGCCTTCCTGATCGTCTGCGACAACCTGCCCGCGCTCATCCGGGTCGGCAGCGAGCTGTCGCCCAAGGCGCCGGAGAACGAGGTCGTCAGGGCCGACCTGTCGAAGAGTCAGGGCAGTTCGGCAAAGGCGAAGTCGAAGGCGAAGACAAAGCCGCAGACGGAAGCGAAGGCAAAGTCGCAGACGGAGGTGCGGACACAGCCGCAGACGGAGGCGAAGACCGCCAACACCGGCTACGAAGACCTCGCCCACGACGAACTCCACGACCGCTACTTCACCCTGACCGAGGCCGAACCCGTCAAGCCGAAGGGCTTCCGCGCCCGCGTGCACGAGTACGACGCGAAACTGCGCCCCCTCGGATCGGCGCCCCTCGACTTCGACCTGGCCGACGCCAACAAGGGCATGGAAGGCCTGGAATGGGTGGACCGGGCAGGCACCGGACACCTCCTCGCCCTCTGCGAGGGAAACCGCTGCGAGGGCGGCAAGAAGGGCCGGACACCGGGCGGCGGCCGCATCCAGGTCTTCCGCCGCGAGGGCAAGAGCTGGACCCGTACGGACACGATCCGCCTTCCCGAGTCGCTGCCCTTCGAGGACTACAGCAGCGTGTCCGTGCGCGACGGACGGATCGCCGTCCTGTCGCAGGCGTCGTCCGCGCTGTGGGTGGGGCGGCTCTCCGCCAAGAAGTGGGAGGTCGACGCGGGCACGGTCCACCCCCTGCCCACGGACGGCAAGGGGCGCACGGTCTACGGGAATCCCGAGGGCGTGTCCTGGGTGTCGGCCGACCACGTGGTGATCGTCTCCGACCGCGCGAAGAAGGGTGCGTCGAACGAGCGGTTCCGTGCGAAGGACCAGTCGATCCACCTGTTCCTGATCCCGGGCGACACCACCTGAGCCCTCCAGGAGGGGGGCCGCAGCCCTCCAGGACCGCAGTCCGCCAGGCGGGGACACCCGTACGACGTGCTTGGATGGGCCCGTGGCCCAGATAATCGATACTCCGTTCGTCGGCCGGGCGGACGAACTCACCCGTCTCACCGGCGTGCTGGACCGGGCCGTGGCAGGCGACCCGCGCGTCGTCCTCGTCGCCGGGGACGCCGGAGTCGGCAAGACCCGCACGCTGACCGTGGCGGCCGCGCACGCGGCCGCCACGGGCATGACCGTCCTGACCGGCCACTGCGTGGACCTCGGGGACGTCGGCCTGCCCTACCTCCCGTTCACCGAGATCCTCGGCACGGCCGCCGCCGACGAACGGCTCGCCCCCGCCTTCGCCGCCCACCCCGCCGTGCAGCGCCTGATGGGCACGGCGGCGGGGGCCGGTCCCGGACCCGACGCCGGCGGTCGGCTCCAGCTCTTCGAGGGCATCGCCGGACTCCTCGCCGACCTCGCGGACCTGACGCCGCTGCTCCTGGTCGTCGAGGACCTCCACTGGGCGGACCAGTCCTCCCGCGACCTGCTCCGCTTCCTGCTGAGCCGGGGCGTCCTGCAACGGTCCACGCCCGGCGGCCCGCCCCACCGGCTCGCGGTCTTCGCCTCGTACCGTACGGACGACCTGCACCGGCGTCACCCGCTGCGGCCCCTGCTCGCCGAGCTGGTCCGGCTGGCCGCCGTCGACCGGCTGGAACTGCGCCCGCTGGCCGACGCGGACGTGGCCAAACTCGTGCACGCGCAGCGCACGGGCCCCGTCTCCGACAGCGCGGTGCGGCGCATCGTCGACCGCGCCGAGGGCAACGCCTTCTACGCCGAGGAACTGCTCGCCGCGCTGCCCCAGGACGACGACGGCGCGGACTCGGCCGCCATGCCCAGCGGCCTGGCCGACGTCCTGCTCATCCGGATCGAGCAACTCTCCGAGACGGCCCAGCAGGTCCTGCGCACGGCGGCCGTGGCGGGGCGGCGGGTGGGGCACGACCTGCTGCGCGACGCCGTGCGGCTGCCGCAGGAGGAGCTGGAATCGGCGCTGCGCGAGGCGGTCGGCCACCAGCTCCTGGTGACCGACGACGCCACCACGTACTCCTTCCGGCACGCCCTCACCCGCGAGGCCGTGTACGAGGACCTGCTGCCCGGCGAACGGGTCCGACTGCACGGGGTGTTCGCCGCGCTCCTCGCGGGCGAGGGCCGTACCGCGAACAGCGCGGCGGAGCGGGCCCACCACTCCCGCGCGAGCCACGACCTGGCCGACGCGCTGGCGGCCTCCCTCGAAGCCGCCGACCATGCCCAGCGCCTGCGCGCGCCCGCCGAAGAACTGCGTCACCTGGAGGCCGCGCTCGAACTCATGGCCGTCGTGGACGCCGCCGCGCACCCCGCACACAGCGACCCGGTCACCCTCACCCTGCGTGCCTCGGCCGCCGCCGCACACGCCGGGGACCCGCATCGCGCGGTCCAGCTCACCCGTTCCGCGCTCGCCCGGTCCGGCTCGGGGGCCGACTCCGAACTCGCCGCCCGCGTCCGCTACACCCTCGCGGGCAACCTGATGCGGATCGACAACCTGGAGGCCGCGTTCGCCTACAGCAGCGAGGCGCTCGCCCTGATCCCGGCCGAGCCGCCCTCGTACACCTGGGTGTGGGCGGCCGCGACCCATGTCATGGCCGCCCGCTCGGTGGGCCGCGACGCGGACGCCGAACGCGTCGCCCGGCAGGCCCTGGACACCGCCGAACGGCTCCGGCTGACGGACGCCCAGGCCGATCTGATGATCTCGCTGGTCGGCCTCGAAGCGTACAACCGGCGTACTCCGCAAGGCCGCCAACGTCTCATCGGAGCCCGTGAACTGGCCCGTACCGCCGGGAACCTCCAGGTGGAGATGCGGGCGCTGTACAACCTGGCGCTCGGTTGTTACGAGAGCGGCGAGCTGGACCAGTGCCTGGTCCGGGTCGGCGACGGGCTCGACCGGGCCCGCCGCGCCGGGCTCCTCACCTCGCCGTACGCCGTCGAGTTGCACTACCTCCAGTCCCTGCTGCTCTACACCCTGGGGCGCTGGGACGAGTGCGCGCGCGTGGCCGCCGACGACGCCACGCTGCTCACGGCCAACTCCGGGCTGGTGACCGCACCCGCGCTGTACGTCGCCGTGGCGCGCGGCGAGTTCGGTGCGGCGGTCGACGGCTCCCGCGCGCTGCTCGACGGCCCCCAGGACTGGATGGTCTCGCTCGTCGCGAGCACCGTGCTCATCGACGCCGCGGCGCTGCGCGGTGACGCCGAGGACTGTGTACGGCAGGTGAGGGCCGCGGTCGACGTGCTCACCGAGAGCGTGCCCACGGACCGGCCCGACGCCCTGATCCGGCTGGCGGCGCTCGCCCTGTCGGGCGTCGCGGACGCGGCGGAGGAGTCCCGCCGGGCCGGTGACGTGCCGGGCGTCCGCCGCTGGACGGACAGTGCGGCCGAGCTGGTGGAGCTGGCCCGGAGCACGGCGGCCCACCGGGACGGCACCGAGCTGGGCCCCGAGGGCCTGGCCTGGCTGGCCCGCGCCCGGGCCGAGGGAGTACGCGCCGCCACCGGCCCCGACGTCGCCGCCTGGGAGCAGGCCGCAACCGCCTTCGGCTACGGCGAACCGTACGAGCTCGCCCGCTGCCGACGACGGCTCGCGGAGGCCCTGCTCGCCGCCGCCCGCCGCGACGAGGCGGCCGAACAGGCGTACGCCGCCCGGGACACGGCCATACGACTTGGCGCCGTACCGCTGCGCGAAGCGCTCGACACCCTGATACGTCGCGGCCGCCTCGCCGACGCACCGGCCGCCGGGGAACGGATCGCCGACCTGACCGCGCGGGAGAGCGAGGTACTGCGGCTGCTCGGCCGGGGGCTCACCAACCGGCAGATCGGCGAAGAGCTGTACATCAGCGGCAAGACGGCGAGCGTCCACGTCTCCAACATCCTCGCCAAGCTGGGCGCCGCGAGCCGCACCGAGGCCGTCGGCATCGCCTACCGCGAGGGCCTGATCGAGCCGGAGACGAACGGGCCCGGCTGACCAGCCACGCCGACGCGGCGCCGACGCGGGGCGTCAAACCGGGCCCCCCAGGTCACCGGCCATGTGCGCGGCAGAGCCGAGATGCCGCAGGACGTAGGAGACGGTCAGCCGGTCGTCCACCTGACGGGCGAAGCCACGGGCGAGCCGGAACGCGGGCAACGCGGACTCGTTGCCGTCCCGGACCGGGCGTGGATCACCCGCCGACGCGCCGGCGCCAGCTCGGCCCCGACCGCGTCGAGCCCCCGGCCGGCGGCCACCAGGCCGTCGGGCTCGCCGCCGAACACGGCGCGCTCGTAAAGGAGTTCAGCCTGCTTGATCCGCTCGTCGACCGGCATGCCGCGACCGTAACGGCCCCTGACACGGCCCGTCGTGGCCTTCGCCCGGCGCGAGTCGCACCCACGTGTGATCCCGGCCGCCCGCCCGGGGGCGGCCGAGGCCGCTCCGCGGCGGCTCGGTTAGGCGCGCAGGTCGGGGGCCGGGGTGTCGTCCGCGTCGCGTGGTTCCGTGCGGTGGTCGAAGTAGGCCCAGGCGAAGATTCCGAGCAGCGCCACCGCTCCCACCGTCAGGTACTGCACCGCCGTGGGCGCGCCTTGGGTGAGGAATACGGCGAGGCCGGTCGCCAGGGCGCCGCCCAGCATGACCATGCGGCTGGCGAAGTGCTGCCCCGGGTCGATGCCGTCGCGTTCGGAGAACAGGCCTTGCGCCGCCTCCTTGGCCGGGTGTGCGGCACCCCTGCGCTTCTTCGACCGGTACTCCAGCCCGTACCCGATCAGCAGGTAGACCGCGAAGACGGCGCCGATCCACGCCCAGTCGGACGGGTCGTCCGTGCCCCCGTGCGCCAGTGAGACCTCCAGGCCCGGAACCATTCCCGGCCTCCCTTCGTCGTGGGGCCGGATGCCCTGACCGTGGCAGCCCATGCGTCTCGGGAGTGCCGCGACCGTCGGGCACGCACTGCAATCGCACGGTTACGATGGGTGGCGTGTGGGAGTCGGTGGGTACGCGTGGTCCCCGGCCCGTGCTGTGGCGGCTGGTGCTGATCACGGTGCTGGCCGGGCTGCTGCACGTGCTCGGATGCGCCCACGGGCCGCAGTTCTCCGGAGCGGTCCCGGCCGACACCGTGACCGGTGCGGCGTCGTACGCGCAGGAGGTGTCGTACGCCCCGGAGGCTTCCCCGGTGTGCACGCACGGCGCGGACGCGGGGTGCGCCGGAGACGACGAGCCCGCTGCCTCGACGGGGCGAACGGACCTTCCCCTTCCGGCTCTTGGCGAGGGCTTGTCGATGCCCTGGAGCGGTGCGGGGCCGTGGGGGCAAGAGGGCTCGGCAGCTGTGGTGCTCGGCAGCTCACCGGGTGACCGGGGGCGGGCGCGGGCCGTACTGGGAGTCTGGCGGACCTGAGCGGCCCCGTCGTGCGGTCCCGTGCGTGTGGTGCGGGACCGGGCGGCTTCACGTACCCGACGGTTGTGCCCCTCGAACACCCCCGGCTGCCCGACCCGCGTCGTCCATGCGGCGGTGGCCGGTTGGAGAACTGTGCGATGAACCCCTCCCTGCTGTCCCTCCCCTCCGCCGTGCCGCCCTTCGCGGTGGCACCCGCTGCCCTGTTGCCCGGTGTCACCGGCCGCGCCCACACCCCCGCCGCGCTGGTCGGTGACACCCCCGTGCTGTGGGTGGGTGCGCCGTTCACGGCCGACGGGCGCGGCTTCTGGGCCAAACTGGAAGGCCGCAACCCCGGCGGCATCAAGGACCGCACCGCCCTGTACATGGTGGAACGGGCCCGCGAGCGCGGTGACCTGCTGCCCGGCGCGCGGATCGTGGAGTCCACCTCCGGCACGCTCGGCCTCGGTCTGGCGCTGGCCGGGATCGTCCACGGCCACCCGGTCACCGTGGTCACCGACCCCGGCATGGAACCCCTGGTGAGCGGCCTGCTCACCGCGTACGGGGCCGACGTGCACACCGTCCGGGTGCCGCATCCGGTGGGCGGCTGGCAGCAGGCCCGCCGCGACCGCGTCGGCGAACTCCTGGCCGCGCACCCGGACGCGTGGTGCCCGGACCAGTACCACAACCCCGACAACGTCCACGCCTACGCCCCACTGGCCCACGAGCTGGTGGCCCAACTGGGGCGGATCGACGCCCTGGTGGTGAGCGTGGGAACCGGGGGCCACTCGGCGGGCGTCGCGTCGGTCCTGCGCCGGTACTTTCCCGCCCTGAAGGTGGTCGGCGTGGACACCTGCGGCTCCACGATCTTCGGCCAGCAGGCGACGCCGCGGCTGATGCGCGGGCTGGGAAGCAGCATCCACCCGCGCAACGTGGACCACTCCCTGTTCGACGAGGTGCACTGGGTGGCGGCCGGGGAAGCGGTCTGGGCGGCGCGGGCGCTGGCCCGGTCCCGGTACGCGAGCGGCGGCTGGAGCGTGGGAGCGGTGTCCCTGGTGGCGAAACACCTCGCGGCGACCCTCCCGGCCGAGTCGAGGATCGCCGCGGTCTTCCCCGACGGCCCGCACCGCTACACCGGCACCGTCTACGACGACGCCTGGTGCCGGGCCCACCACCTGCTGGACCGCCTGCCGGCCGAGGCGCCCGACGAGATCGGCCACCCCGGCGAGCGGGCGGTGACCCGGTGGACGAAGTGCCGGACCGTGACGGACCCCGTGTCCGGTCGGCCGAGTGCGACGGACCCCGTGTCCGGTCGGGCGGGGGCCGTGTCCGGTCGGTCGAGTGCGGCGGGGGCCGCCCGATGAAGGCGCTGTGGGCCTCCACCCGGAGCTTCTCGCCCGCGGTACAGGTGCTGATGGGCAATCAGTTCGCCATCAATCTCGCGTTCTACATGCTCATGCCGTACCTCGCCGCCCACCTCGCCGGTCCGCTGGGCCTGGCCGCCTGGGCCGTCGGCCTGGTCCTGGGCGTACGGAACTTCTCCCAGCAGGGCATGTTCCTCATCGGCGGCACGATTGCCGACCGCTTCGGCTGCAAGAAGCCCATCATGGCCGGATGCCTGCTGCGCACCGCCGGGTTCGCCCTGCTCGGCATCGTGGACAGCCTGCCGGTGCTGGTGATCGCCTCGGCGGCCACCGGGTTCGCCGGAGCCCTGTTCAATCCGGCCGTACGGGCCTACCTCGCCGCCGAGGCCGGGACCCGGCGGGTGGAGGCGTTCGCCACCTTCAACGTCTACTACCAGGCCGGAATGCTGCTGGGCCCCCTGGTCGGGCTCGCCCTGCTGGCCGCCGACTTCCGCCTGGTGTGCCTGGTCGCCGCCGGGATCTTCGCAGCCCTCACGCTCCTCCAGGCGCGCGCCCTGCCCACCCGGCACCCCGGCGAGAGCGGCGGCGCGGAGGGTGAGAGCGGCGGCACGGCGGACGGGAGCGGCGGCGCGGCGGACGGGCGCGGGGTCTGGGCCCAGTGGCGCACGGTGGTGGCCAACCGGCCGTTCCTGCTGTTCTCCTGCGCGATGATCGGTTCGTACGTCCTCACCTTCCAGGTGTACCTCGCGCTGCCCCTGGCCGCGGACGAGGCGTTGCGGGCACGCGGGGCGCAGGTGACGAGCCTGCTGTTCGTGCTCTCCGCAGCCGTGGCCGTCGCCGGACAACTGCGGCTGACCGGATGGGCGAAGGCCCGCTGGACGCACGAACAGGCGCTGGTGCGCGGCCTGGCCGTGATGGGCCTGGCCTTCCTCCCGCTCGCCCTGTGCGCCGCGCCGGGCACGGGCGTTGCGGGCGGAGTGCAGGTGGCGGCGCTCGCCGTCACGGTCGCCGCGCTGTCGGTGGGCAGTGCGGTGGTCTACCCCTTCGAGATGGACACCGTCGTCGCCCTCTCCGGCAACCGCCTCGTGGCCACCCACTACGGCCTCTACAACACCGTCTCCGGACTGGGCATCACCCTGGGCAACCTGGCCACCGGAGCCCTGTGGGACTACGCCGCCCGCCACCAGGCCCTGTGGCTGGTCTGGGCGGCGCTGGCCCTGACCGGTGCGGCCTGCGCCGGGGCGGTGCTCGCCCTGGCCCGCACCGGCCGGCTGACGGCGTCCGCCCGGCTGCCCGCTGCCGCCTGATCTCGGGGCGGACGTGCCCCCGGAGCAGGGAGGGCCCTGCTCCGGGGCCGTGCCGGACGGTCCATCCGCCGTGCCCCGTGGGGTCCCACGGGCCGCCCCCGCATGCCGCCTCTCACCGACCGGTGTCGACCGCCTTCAGGACCGCCGCGACCAGTGGCCCCGCGGATTCACCGCCCCGGCCGCCGCGCTGCATCACCGCGGCAGCGGCGACGTCACCGTGCCAGGCCGCGAACCAGCCGTTCGGCTTCTCCTGCCCGATCACCTCGGCCGAACCGGTCTTGGCCCCGACGTCACCCGTCAGCCCCCGCATCGCGCCGGACGCCGATCCGGACGTGGCCGTCGTGTGCAGCAGGTCCTTCAACTGCTCGTGCGCGGCGGCGTCCAGCGGGCGCCGCGCCGTGGCGAGCGTCCGGCGATCGACGGCGGGCGCGATCAGGTGGGGCTGGGCGAACCGTCCCGTACGGGCGGTGGAGATGACCGACGCCATGGTCAACGGGTTCATCCGCACCTGGCCCTGGCCGATCATCGCGGCCGCCTTCGAGGCGGCGTGCTCCACGGGCACCGACCCGCTGAACGCGGGCAGGCCCACCGTCCACGGCGTGCCGATCCCGAAGACGTCCCGAGCCTGCCGGGACAGATCCGCGTCCGCGATCTTGGCCGCCTGGCTGATGAAGGCGGTGTTGCAGGACGCGGCGAAGCTGCTGCGGAACGTACCGCCGGCGATGTCGAAGTCGTCGACGTTGTGGAACTGCCAGCCCCCGTACGACGCCGTCTTCGGGCACGGATGCGACTTGTCCGACGCGGCCAGCCGCTTCTCCAGCAGCAGCGACGCCGTGACCATCTTCATCGTCGAACCGGGCGCGAGACGCCCTTCGAGAGCGGTGTTGGGGCCGCCCGCACGGGAGTTGGCGACCGCGAGGATCTCACCGCTCGACGGCTTCATGACCACGATCGAGGCATCGGCGCGCAGAGCGACCTCCCGCTCGGCCGCCTTCTGCACCCCGGCGTCGAGGGTGGTGCGCAGCCGCCCGGGCGCGCCCGCGGCGACGGACAGCAGCACCGCGTCGCCGGGCGGTGCCGCGTCCGTGCTCGTCACCGCCGTCGGCTCGATACGGAGTTGGACCCCCGGCCTGCCGCCCGCCGCCTTCGCGGACGTACGCCGCAGACCCTCCACGACCGGGCCGAGCGAGGGGAACTCCCGTACGTCCAGCACCTGCCCGTCCCGGGCCTCCGCACTGACCGGCGCGTTCCCCGTCTCCCGCACCGCGAGCCGCTCGCCCTTGTCCAGCCGGGGGTGCAGCACCCGCGGGTCCCAGTGGACGACCGCCCGGCCGTCCCCGGCGCGCCGCACGACCGTGAGCGCCGTGTCGTACGTCAGGGCCGCGCGCGCCCCCTCGTACCCGAACTCGGCCTTCACCGCGTACGGAACGCGCGCACCGACCGGTGCACCCGCCCGGAGGTCCCGCGCCGCGAGACGGCCGCGCTCCGTGAAGGCGCGCAGCGCGGCGTCGGCGGCCGTCGCGTCGTCGGTCTGCTCTGCGGCCGCCGCGAGGTCACCGTCCGACCACGCGGCGAGGAACGCGTCGGCCGTGGACCTGACCTCCGACGCGCTCGGCGGACCGGTCCGCGGTTGTTCCTCGCTGCCGAACGCCGTCCAGAGGCCGATGCCCGCACCGGCCAGCCCCAGCGAGGCCGCACCCGCGATCACCAAGGTCCGCCGCCTGCCGGTGTCGCGCCGCTTGCCGCCCACGGGGTCTCCGTCCTGCCGCTGTTGGGTCCCAAAGGTTCACAGTAGGGCGGGCCGCCCGCGGCCTCCCTGTCGGCATGAGCCGTTCAGGGTGCGGGCCTCACCGGGTGTCCTCCCGAAGCTGTCCGGCAAGCCAGGTGTGGACGGCCAGTGCGGTGGTGCGGGAATGGTCCTCCAGCACGGTGAAGTGGTCCCCGGGCACGGTGACCTCGGCGTACGGCAGGCTCCACGCGGCGGCCGGTTCGATGCCGGGGAGCGGGTCCGAGGCCCGGACGAACAAGGTCGGGGCCGACACCGCGGTGGGCTTCCAGCCCGCGTACAGCTCCAGATAACCCGCCATCGCGGTGAGCCGGTCGGTCTCGGGCGAGGCGAACCGCGCCGAGTTCTCCAGCATCCCGAGGGTCATCGCCGAGAGCGCGGGCCGGTCGCCGCCGCGCTCGCCGAGACCGTTGTCCTCCCCGGGATAGGTGTCGATCAGCACGACGGCGGACGGCCGCACCCCCGCCCGTTCGAGCTCCTCCGCGACCGCGTGCGCCACCCATCCACCGGCGGACCGGCCCAGCAGGACAAACGGCTCGTCCCCCGCGCAGGCACGCACGGCGGCCACCTGCGCGGCCACGAAGACATCCCGGGAGGCGGGCAGCGGTTCACCCGGCAGGAAGCCCGGGTTCGGCAGCACCGACACCGGACGCAGACCCTGGAGAGCGGGTCCGAAACGGGCGTACTCGTGCGGCCCTGACAGCGCGCTGAGGGCCGGGAAGCAGATCAGCCGGGTCGCGGGGCCCCCGGCGGCCAGGGTGACGGGCGCGGGCGGCGACACGAGGTCCGAGGAGGCCTCGAAGACCTCGCGCAGCCGGGCCGCCATCGTCAGCAGCGCCATCCCCTCCCACGCCTTGCCCCGGGAGCACGCGGTACGGAAGAGCGCAGACAAGGAGTCGCCTTCCGTGGTCCTCGTGGCCGGTGATCCTTCCGACACACTGTCCTGCCGCCCAAGTGCGGAAGGTTCGGCGGTCTCCTGCGCGGCGTGGATCTCGGCCAGGCGGGCGGCGACGCCGCGCGGTGTCGGGTGGTCGAAGAGGAGCGTGGTCGGCAGGGACAGGCCGGTGAGGGCCGCGAGACGGTTGCGCAGTTCGACGGCGGCCAGTGAGTCCAGGCCCAGTTCCGCCAGGGCGCGGTCCGGTTCGATCGCGGCGGCCCCCGAGCCGTGACCGAGCGCCAGGGCCGCTTCCGTACGGACGAGGGAGAGGAGCAGGCCGCCGCGTTCGGCCGGCGGTGCGGCGTTCAGCCGGTGGCGCGGGGAGTCCTCGCCGTGGTCGGCGGTACCCGGTGCGGCGAGCTTCCGTACGGGGCGTCGGCCCGGTACCCGGGAGAGCGGTGACCCGGGGGCGAAGGACGTCCCGGCACCCGCCGGATCGAGCCGAGCGGCGACCAGGACCGCGTCCCGGCCCGCGACGGCCGCGTCGAACACGGCGAGGCCCTCCTCGGTCCGCAGCGGCAGGAAGCCGGAACGGGCCATCCGCCGCAGGTCCGCGTCCCGCAGCCCGGCGGTCATGCCGCCGCTCTGCTGCCAGGGCCCCCAGGCCAGGGACGTGCCGGGCAGCCCGAGCGCCCTGCGGTGTGCCGCCAGCGCGTCCAGGAAGGAGTTCGCCGCCGCGTAGTTGCCCTGGCCGCCGGAGCCGAACACCCCGGCAACCGAGGAGAACAGGGCGAACACGCCCAGATCGCTGCCCCGGGTCAGCTCGTGCAGGGCGAGGGCCGCGTCCACCTTCGGCCGCAGCACCCGGTCGAGCCGTGCCCCGGTGAGTGCCGGGAGCACACCGTCGTCCAGTACCCCGGCAGTGTGCACGACTCCCGTCAGCGGATGATCCTCCGGTACGTCGGCGAGCAGAGCGGCGAGCGCCGTACGGTCGGCGACGTCGCAGGCCGCCACCGTGACCCGGGCACCCAGCGCGGTGAGTTCCGCGCACAGTGCGGTGGAGCCGGGCGCGTCGGCCCCGCGCCGCCCCACGAGCATCAGGTGACGTACCCCGTGCGCGACCACGAGGTGCCGGGCGACGGCCGCCCCCAGGGAACCCGATCCCCCGGTGACCAGGACCGTGCCGTCCGGGGCCAGTTGGCGCGGGATGCCGTCGGCCGTTGCCTCGGGCGCGGGGGAGACACGCACCAGACTCGGTACGTACGCGACACCGTCCCGTACGGCTGTCTGCGGCTCCGCATCGGCCAGCGCGCGGACCACGGCCGCCGCGGACGCCGTACGGTCGTCGATGTCGACCAGCGAGAAGCGGCCCGGGTTCTCCGTCTGCGCCGAGCGCAGCAGCCCCCACACCGGTGCGAGGACAAGAGCGGCCCGCCCGTCTCCGAGGCTTCCGTCCGCCTCTGTCCCGGTGAGGACGGCGTCCGAAGTGACCACGACGAGACGGGAGTCGGCGAGCCGCTCCTCGGCGAGCCACTCCTGCACGAGCCGCAGCGCCCACCCCGCACTGCGGTGTACGGCTGCCGCATGGTCGGGCCCGTCCGTCACGGTGGGCGGAGGGCAGGCCACCACGACGGCCGGTGCGTCCGCTCCCGCCGAGGCCGGATCGGCATAGGCGGTCGGCCGGATGCCCGACTGCCGCAGTGCCTCGCTCAGTTGAGCGCTGGGGGTGCCGAGGAACCCCCATGTGCCCGGCTTCTCCGGCAGCCCGTCGGCGGAGTCCGCCAGCGGTGTCCAGTCCAGGCGGAACAGGCTGTCCCGGGGCGTGCGTACACCGCTCAACTGCTCCGGGGAGAGCGGCCGCAGGGCGAGCGAGGCCACCGTGGCCACCCGTACTCCGGCCCTGTCGGTCAGTTCCAGCCGGGCGCTGCTGCCCTGCCCCCGGGACACCCGCACCCGCAGGGCACGGGTGCCGGACGCGTACAGCCGTACACCGTTCCAGGCGAACGGAAGCGACAGCGCCGCCCGGTCTGCGGACGTCCCGTTCCCGTCCGGGGCGGCCTGCTCCAGCGTCAGGGCGTGCAACGCCGAGTCCAGCAGCGCCGGATGCAGCGCGAAGGGGTGTGCACCCGGGGGAACGGCCTCCGGGAGTTCGACCTCGGCGAGGAGGTCGTCGCCGAGACGCCAGGCGGCCCGCAGGCCCTGGAAGGACGGCCCGTAGCGCAGCCCGTCCTCCGCCAACGCCTCGTAGAAGCTGGCCCCGGCACCGAGTGGCAGCGGAACGGCGCCGGGCGGCGGCCAGGAGGACGAAGCGTCGGGCGAAGGGAGCGGTGCGGGACGGCCGGGCTCGGTGGGGGACAGGACCCCCGAGGCGTGGCGGGTCCACGGGCGGTCTTCTGGCCCGGGAGCGCCGGGTCCGGGAGCGAGCGGCCGGGAGTGGAAGACCACCGTCCGGCGCCCGTCGGCGGTGTCCGCCCGCGCCACCTTCACCTGGAGCTCGACCGTCTCGTCGGGGGACAGCGGCAGCGGGGCCGTCAGCGTCAGTTCCTCCAGTACGGAGGCACCTGCCTGGTCCCCGGCATGAATCGCCATGTCGACAAAAGCGGTCGCGGGCAGGAGCACGGTGTCCAGTACCGCGTGGTCGGCGAGCCAGGGCTGGTCGCGCAGCGACAGCCGACCGGTCAGCAGCAGCCCTCCGTCGTCCGCCGTCGGCGTCACCACGTGCAGGAACGGGTGGGAAGCGGCGTCGCGTTCCGCGGCGGGTCCCGTCGGGTCGGCCTCCAGCCAGTACCGTTCGCGCTGGAACGCGTAGGTGGGCAGCGGGGTGCGCCGTGCGCCGCGCCCGGTGAAGACCGCGTGCCAGTCGACGTCCCTGCCGTGGGTGTGGAGTGCGGCCACGGCGGCGAGCAGCGCGCCCGTCTCCGGCCGTGGGCCGCGCAGGGTCGGCACGGTCACGAGGACGGGGCCGTCCCCGACGGGACCGGGGGCCACTTCTGCCGTGTCCGGCACGGGTGCCGGGCCGCTGTCGGCGAGGCAGTCCCGTACCAGGCCGGTGAGCACACTGTCCGGGCCGAGCTCCACGAAGTGGGTCGCCCCCTGCTCCCTCAAGTGGTGCACGGTGTCGGCGAACCGGACGGGTCGGCGTACGTGGTCCACCCAGTGGCCGGGGGAGCAGATCGCGTCGGTGCTCGCGGGCCGGTCCGCCAGCGCGGAGACGAGGGGAAGGCGCGGCGGGGAGTAGGTGATCTCCCGGGCGACCAGGCCGAAAGCGTCGAGCATGGGGTCCATGTGCGCCGAGTGGAAGGCGTGACTCACCCTCAGCCGGGTGGCTTCGCGGCCCCGGTCGCGCCAGTGCGCGACGGCCTCCAGCACGGCGTTCTCGTCGCCGGAGACGACGACGGAGCGACCGTTGACGGCTGCCACGTCCAGCCCGCGCACACCGTCGGCCAGGTACGCGGCGACCTCGCTCTCGTCCGCCCGCACCGAGGCCATCGCCCCTCCGGCGGGGAGGGCGTCCATCAGGCGGCCGCGGGCCGCGACCAGGGTGCAGGCGTCGGCGAGGGACAGCACTCCGGCGACGTGGGCCGCCACCAGTTCGCCGACGGAGTGACCCGCCACCAGGTCCGGGCGTACGCCCCAGGACTCCAGCAACCGGAACAGCGACACCTCCAGCGCGAAGAGCGCCGGCTGTGCGAAACGCGTCGTACGGAGCAGCCCGCCTGCGGGCGAACCCTCGGAGTCCTCCACCGCGAACACCACGTCGCGCAGCGGCTGCGGCAGCAGCGGATCAAGCAGCGCGCAGATCTCGTCGAAGGAACGGGCGTAGACGGCATGGGACGCGTACAGCTCCCGTCCCATGCCGGCCCGCTGGCTGCCCTGCCCGGTGAAGAGGAAAGCGACCTTTCCCGCCGGGCGGGGACCGCTCGTGCTCACGCCCGGCCGGTGGCGGCCCTCCGCCAGCGCGTCGAGCGAGGCGAGCAGATCCGCGCGGTCACCGCACACCAGCGCCGCTCGATGCTCGAACCGGGCGCGGGTCGTGGCCAGGGAGAAGCCGAGGTCCAGCAGGTTCGTTGCGGGGCGTTCGGCCACGTGGTCGCGGAGGCGGCGGGCCTGCGCCCGGAGCGCCGGGGCGGTCCTGGCCGACAGGGGGAACACCACGGCCGCCCGCGTTTCCTGGTTGGCCTGGTGCGCCTGTGTCCCGGCGTCCGCCTGCTGTGCCTGTGTCTCCCCGTCCGCCTGCTGCGCCCGCGTCTCCCTGTCCGCCTGCTGCGCCTGCGTCCCGCCGTCCGCTTGTTGCGCCCGCGTCTCCCCGTCCGCCCGCTGCGCCTGCGTCGCCGTCGGCGCCTGTTCGATCACCACATGGGCGTTGGTCCCGCTGATCCCGAAGGACGACACGCCCGCCCGCCGGGGCCGCCCGGTGCGCGGCCAGGGGACCGGGCGGGTGAGCAGCGACACCGCGCCCGACGACCAGTCCACGCCCGGGTTCGGCTGCTCGGCGTGCAGAGTGCGCGGCAGTACGCCGTGCTCCAGCGCCTGCACCGTTTTGATGACGGCGGCCATGCCCGCAGCGGCCTGCGTGTGCCCGATGTTCGACTTGACCGAGCCCAGCCACAGCGGGTGTTCGCGCGGTCCGGCGAAGGTCTCCAGGAACGCCTTCGCCTCGATGACGTCGCCGAGCCGGGTGCCCGTGCCGTGCGCCTCCACCGCGTCGATGTCCGCGGGCTCCAGCCGGGCGTCGGCCAGGGCCTGCCGGATCACCCGCTGCTGCGCAGGGCCGTGCGGCGCGGTCAGGCCGTTGCTCGCGCCGTCCTGGTTGACCGCGGAGCCGCGCACCACGGCGAGCACCCGGTGGCCCGCCCGCCGGGCCTCCGACAGCCGGGTCAGGAGGAGCATTCCGGCGCCCTCGGCCCAACCCGTACCGTCGGCACCCGCGCCGAACGCCTTGCAGCGGCCGTCGGGAGACAGTGCCCGCTGCCTGCTGAACTCGACGAAGGACTGGGGTGACGACATCACCGTGGCCCCTCCGGCGAGTGCCAGCGAGCACTCGCCCGCGTGCAGGGCCCCGGCCGCCAGGTGCAGGGCCACCAGGGACGACGAGCACGCCGTGTCCACGGTGACGGCCGGCCCCTCCAGGCCCAGGGTGTAGGCGATGCGGCCGGAGGCGACGCTGCCCGCGTTGCCGATGCCGAGGTAGCCCTCGACACGCTCCGGGGTACGGGCGAACCGGGTGGCGTAGTCGCTGTACATGAGCCCCGCGAACACCCCGGTGGGTGTCGAGCGCATCGAACCGGGGTCGATCCCCGCGTACTCGAACGCCTCCCAGGCGACCTCCAGCAGCAGCCGGTGCTGCGGGTCCATGGCCAGCGCCTCGCGGGGCGAGATCCCGAAGAACGCCGGGTCGAAGCGGTCGACCTCGGACAGGAACCCGCCCTCGCGTACGTAACTGCGGCCCGCCGCGCCCGGGTCCGGGTCGTACAGCCCGTCCACGTCCCACCCCCGGTCGGTGGGGAAGGGCGTGATGGCGTCGACCCCGTCCGCGACCAGCCGCCATAGGTCCTCGGGGCCGCGCACGCCGCCGGGGAACCGGCACGCCATGCCGATGACGACCACCGGGTCCTCGTCCGGACCGGCTGCCTCCGGGCGGCCGGGGACGGCCGGTGCCGTCCTCCCGGTGAGCCGCGAGGCGAGATGCGCGGCGAGTTCGGCTGCGGTGGGGAAGTCGAAGGGCGCCGCTTCGGAGAGGGGGAGGCCGGTCGCCGCCGACAGGCGGTCGCGCAGCACCGTCGACGTCAGCGAGTCCATGCCCAGGTCACGGAAGGCGGTGCTCCGGTCCACCTCGTCGGCGGTGCAGCCCAGTACGGCGGCGGCCTCGGCCCGTACCAGAGCCGTCAGCTCCGCCGTCCCGGCCGCCACCGGGACGGGATCGTCAACCGGCAGGGGGCGCACGGGCACGTCCGCGAGCGCGAACCGCTTCACCTTGCCCGACGCGGTACGCGGGATCGCGTCCACCTCGTGCAGGACGACGGGCACCTTGTGCGGGGAGAGCCGCTCCCGACAGGCGGCGAGGATCTGACGCCGGTCGAGGGCTCCGACGGCCGACGGGACCAGGTAGGCGGCCGGGACCTCACCGAGTACGCCGTCCGGGACACCGGCCACGGCGGCGTCCCGGACCCCCGGCAGCGCCAGCAGGACGGCCTCCACCTCGGAGGGGTGGACGTTCTTGCCGCCCCGGTTGATCAGGTCGCCGACCCGGCCCGTGAGGGTGAGCTCCTCCGAGGCGCTGATCCGGGCCAGGTCCCCGGTGCGGTACCAGCCGTCGCGCAGCACCTCCGCGGTGGCCTCGGGCTGCTGGTGGTATCCGGCCATGACGCCGGGCCCGGACAGCCACAGCTCGCCCTCGCCCTCGCCCTCGCCTTCGTCCGGGCCCGGGGTGCTGCGGCCGTCGCCGATACGCGCCCTCATCCCCGGCACCAGGTGCCCGCAGGAGCCCTCCGCGCGGTCCGCCGGGGGCGTACCCGGTGCCGTCATGGTGACGGGACCCGCCTCCGTACTCCCGTAGTGATCGAGGAACGGGACCCCGCAGGCCTCCTCGAAGGCCCGCTGGAAGGCGGCAGAGGCGGGCGCGCCCCCGCTGACACAGCCGCGCAGGGCCGGTGCTCCCAGCCCGTCGTCCCCCACGGCGTCGAGGAGCTTGCGGTAGGCCGCAGGCACACCGGCCAGCAGCGTGAAGGGGGGCTCACCGCCACGCAGTTGGTCCCGTACGTCCGTCACGGAGAACCGTGGCAGGAGCACGGCGGACGCGCCCGTCGCGGTCACCCCGAGGACGCACAGGACCTGGCCCATGGCGTGGTGGAGGGGGAGGGGCCAGAGCAGGCGGTCGTCCGCGCAGAGGCCGAGGACGGAGACGAAGGAGGACGCCACGGACGCGAGCCGGTTGCGCTGGGTGGACAGCACGCCCTTGGGCAGGCCGGTCGACCCGGAGGTGTAGAGGAGCCAGGCCACCTCGTCGAGCCCGAGGTCGTCCGGGGCGGGTGCGGGGGGATCGGTGGTGACCAGGGGCGCGTAACGCACCACGCTGTCGCTCGTCCCGGCCACCGGGGCTTCGTCCCGCCCACCGGCGTCCTCGACGAGGATCACACCCACCCCGGGGCGCTCCGGCAGCAACGGCCTCAACTGCCGCAGCGAGGAACGGTCGGTGAAGACGAACCGGGCCCCGCTGTCGTCCAGCAGATGCGCCAGCTCGGCGGTGGTGCTCCGTGCGTCCAGAGGCACCCCGACCCCGCCCGCCCTGGTGATCGCGAGGACGCTCTCGACGGCCTCCACCCGGCTGCCCAGCAGGACCGCCGCCCGTTCGCCGTGCCGCAGACCGAGGCGGACGAGGTGTCCCGCCAACCTGCCGGTGCGCAGCTCCAGTTCCCCGTAGGTCACGCGAGAGCGCTGATCCTGGAAGGCGATTTTGGAGCCGAGGTTCCGGGCATGTTCCCGGAGCAGGTCCGGCAGCGGGCGGAGGGCGGCCATGTGGGCTGTCACCGGGCGAACACTTCCTCTGGGTAAGGGAGTTGCTGCCACGACGATAGGTGATCGCTACAGGGGGCTTTGTGCTACGGCCGCGGGGTCGTGGCCGCCGGGTGGGCGAGGATGCCGACGACGTACAGGGTGACGGGGACGGTTGCGAAACGGACGTGATGCGGTCCGCGACTGTCGACGCCGGACTGCCTACCATCACCTGTACAGAGCCCTGAGGTATGGGAGTGCGGATGGAAGGCAGTACTCGCCCGGAGCCGGGGCTCTCCCCCGAGAGGCTCGTCTTCTTCACCGACGCGTTGTTCGCGATCGCCATGACGCTGCTGGCCGTGGAACTGGAACGCCCGGACGGGACGGAGTTGTCCTCGGCCGCCGAGCTGGGCCGCTTCCTGCTGGACCAGCGGGACTCGTACCTGGTGTTCGCCCTGGCGTTCGTCCTGTTGTGGTCGGTGTGGCGCCGCCACCACAGGTTGATGGACGAGGTCGTCGTCCTGTCGAAGTCCTTCGTGGGCTGGCACGCACCGTTCCTGCTGCTGGTCGCGTTCCTCCCGTTCCCGACTGCGGTCATGGGCGCGTCCGTCGGCAACCCGCTGGCGCAGACCCTGTTCGCCGGAACGATGGCGGCCATGGTCCTGTGCGAGGCCGTCATCAAGGAGATCGCCGCCGGCACCGGCCTGGTCGACGCGGACCCCGCGCAGATCCGGCGGCACGCCAACGGGTCCTGGGCGGTGGGCCTGTGGTTCCTGATCAGCGCGGGTGTCGCCTGGCTGGTTCCGTACGCCTTTGTCCTGTGGTTCCTCGCCCCGTTGGCCGCGCCGTACGGCGGGGGCCTGCTCTCCCGGCTGCGCGGTTCCCGTCCGGGGTAGCCGCACGGGGCAGGACGGGGTAGCCGCACGGGGCAGGACGGGGTAGCCGCACGGGGCAGGACGGGGTGCTGGGGCAGGCCCGCGCGTTCCCGGCGTACCCCGGTCAGAAGGCGTACTCCGGTCAGAACCAGTGCAGGCAGTGCGGGGGACGCTCGGCGGCGAAGAGCGCGTCCGCGAGGAGGGCGGCGCCCGGGTGGTGTGCCCGGACGTGTCCGGCGCGTACGAGCGTGCTCGGGAGAGTGCCGCCCAGGTAGAGCGAGCCCAGGTCGCGCACGTCCAGGGACAGGTCGGGCCGCCGGTCGGTGGGGACGCAGACGGCCCTGCCGTCGCGGACGGTCAGCAGGTGGCGGCCGTGCTCGCCCAGGAACGGGTCGTCGACGTCCAGGACGAGCTCGCCGTCCGTGCGCCAGCCGCGTGCGGTCAGTGCGCGCGGTACGTCGAGGAGGCGCACCCAGAGCCAGTCGGCGTGACCGCCGACCTCGCCGGCCCGGAGGTCGGCGAACTGCCAGCGCAGCGGGTGCTCGGGCGGGACATGGCGGAACACGACCTGGGAGACCAGGTCGTGGCCGAGGACAAACCGGGCCAGTGCCGTGAAGACCGCGTCGTCGACGGCGATCGTCTCGTCGACCGTCAAGGTGCTCCGGCCGTCCTGCTGGCCGAGGGAGTAGCTGGCGTAGCCGTCCGGGGTGCCGTCGGCGGCACGGTGGACGGCGACGTAGCGCGGCGCCGGTGAGACCGGCGCAGCCCCTGCTCCCCGGGCCCACCAGTGGTGCGGGCGGGACAGGGCGCCGGGCTGGGCGCGGCGGTACCGGTCGTAGACCTCTTCCAGGATCGCGCCGCAGTCGGCGCGCCGCAGCACGTCGACCGTGCCGTCGGCGGGAGCGGCGGCGGAGGCGTCCGAGTGCGCCCGTGGAGCGGCGAGGGCTGCCTTGTGGCGCTGCACCGTCAAGTGCGCGGTGGAGGTGGCGGGTCCGTAACCGAACCTGCCGTAGATCGGGGCCTCGGAGGCCAGCAGCACGGAGAGGAACTCGCCCCGGTCCCGCACCTCGGTGAGCTGTTGCCGCATCATCGCGCTGAGCACGCCCTGGCGCCGGTGCGAGGGCAGGACACCGACCGAGGTCACCCCGGCGACCGGGACGCGTGCCTGTCCGGGCAGGGTGAGTTCGAAGGAGTACGCGGCGGCGGTGCCCACGGGGCGGCCGTCCGGTGCCACGGCGAGCAGAGCGCGATCCATTTCGAGCGCCGACCACCAGCGCCCGCCCTCCCCGACGGGAGTCTCCGGGAACTGCCCGAAGGCCGCATGAACCGTGTCGACGAAGACCTCCAGGTCCTCGTCGGTGGTGGAGCGAATCTGCATGGCTTCCGTCCTCTTCTCGGGAGTTCGCGGGGGGTTCGCAGCTGTGCTGGTGGGCGGCGCGGACGCTGCGGTACGTGGAGTCGGGCTGTCGGAACGGGCGGGCCTGCTCACCGCTGCGGATGCCCGAGGGTCACCGCGCCGCGGAAGTCCCCGGGCGACATCGTCGACATCACATCGAGCGAAGCGTCCGGCACCGGCAGGAGGTGGGCGTCGACCCAGGTGTCCCCCGTCGCCGTGTTGGCCCAGGGGTCGTCGATCACGACGGCGCCGGGCACGACTCCGTGGCAGAGCACCCAGTGCGGCACGTCGAACCCCAGCATCGTCGCCAACGACAGCAGGAGCAGCACGTGCTCGCTCCGGCCGACCGCCTCCCGGATCCCGGACAGGGAGAGGTGGCGCGCGTCCACCGGTACGCCGAGGCGTTCGGCCTCCGTACGGGAGGTGCGCTGGAGCAGGGCGCGCCACTCCTGGTCCTCGGCCGAGAGGTGGTCGAGCAGGACGGGCCGGTCCGTGTCGAGGTGGACCGTGACCCGGGACGACGGCTGCGCCCTGCGCACGGCGACGCCCAGGCCGACGGGCTCGCACGCCATGAAGTTGGTCGCGTCGCGCCACAGCGTCAGCTCTGCCCGGCGGTCGAGCGCCTCCGGTGGCAGCACGCCCGCGTGCACCTGCGCGACCAGGGCGGTGACGGCGCCGCACGTGAAGTGGGTGCTCTGCCCGTAGTACGGGGGCGGTGCGGCCACGTCGTCGTGCACCCAGCGAACGTAACCGGCAGGCGGCCCGGCCGCGCCCTCCGCCCACGTGAGCGGAGTGTTCAGGGCGGCGAAGCCCGCGGCGGCGGCGTCCCCGGGGTGTGCCGTCCATCCCTCCCACTTCACCTGCGCGAGACCCTGACGGCGTGCGTGGCCGACGACGGCCGCGACGGCCGCCGGGACGTCGCCCACGGCGTCCACGATCTTCAGGTAGGCCGTGCCCGGACGTGCGGTCACGAGCGCGGCCGCCGTCCAGCCCTCCCCGTCGTCTCCGGGGACGGCCACGAGCTGCGGGGCCTGGGCGGACCGGTCGACCGCGCGCCAGCGTTCCGCCACGTCGCGGGGGACGAGCCCCGCCAGGTGGACCGGCCAGGCATCGGACGCGTACGGCACCACGGTGTTCCGTACGGGCATTTCCTGCGGGGACGACATGCGGGTGCTCCTGGCGGGTGAGAACGGGGGAAGGGACGGAAGCGCGCCGGAGGGCTCACGGCGGCCCGCCGGCGGTAGGGGTGGGGAGCCCGGGCTCCCCACCCCTACGGAGGTCAGGCGCGGGACTGCCGGAGCACCCACACGAAGTACGGTGCGCCGACCAGGGCGATCATGAGGCCCGCCGGCACCTGGGCGGGAGCGACCAGGGTGCGGCCCAGTGCGTCCGCCACGCACACCAGCAGTCCGCCGAGCAGCATCGCGACGGGGATCACCCGGCCCTGCCGGGCGCCCACCAGCGAGCGGGCGAGGTGCGGGGCGACGAGCCCCACGAAGCCGACGACGCCCACGGCGATCACACTCAGCGCCGCGAGCACGGCCGCGATCGCCAGCGCGGTGAAACGGGTGCGCTCCACCCTGACGCCGACGATCCGCGGGGTGTCCTCGTCGACGGCGAGCAGATCGAGCCGCTCGCGCAGCGACAGCAGTACGGGAAGGGCGAGCGCCAGGCCCACCGCGACCGGCACGACATCGCCGAACGTGCGGCCGTACGTGGTGCCCGAGAGCCAGGTGAAGATCTGGGGCGTGTCGTACGGGTCGGCGCGCAGCAGGAGGAAGGTGGTCAGGGAACTGAGCCCGTACCCGGTACCGATGCCGATCAGGACGAACCGGTCCGGCAGGAATCCGCCGCGCCACGCCAGCAGGGCGATGACCGCGAACGTGGCGAGCCCCGCCGCGACCGCGACCGCGACGAGCACCGGCTGTCCGCCGCCGAGCCCCGAGGTGACGACACCCGCCGCACCCAGCCCGGCGCCCGCCGTGATGCCGAGCACCCCCGGCTCGGCGAGGGGGTTGCGCACCGTGCCCTGCACCACGCATCCGGCCAGGCCGAGCGCCGCACCGGCGAGGACCGCGGCGGTCACTCTCGGCACCCGGTCGTCGAGCGCCTGTCCGATCAGGTCCGGGGCCGCGCCCTGGAGCCAGAGGACCACGTCTCCCGTCCGCAGCCAGAGGCTCCCCGCCAGGACCGCCACGAGCGCGGCCCCCGCCAGCAGCACCAGCGCGCCGGACACGACGAGCAGGTACGCGCGGGGAGTTCGCGCGGCGACGCGCCCGCGCGGGGGCTGCCGCAGCCGGCCCGTGTCACGCAGCCGCAGCGCGAGGACCACGATCACGACGGAACCGAGCAGCGCGGTCGGCACACCGGTCGGAATGGAGGCGGCCCCGTCCGCCCCCTGCACCGCACGCAGCACCGCGTCCGCGAGCAGGATGAGCAGCGCACCGAGCAGTCCGGCCGCGGGGATCAGGAGCAGGTGCCGGCGCAGCGCGCGCACCCGCCCCGCAATCAGCCGGGCCAGCACCGGGGCCCCGAGACCGACGAAGGCCATGGGCCCCGCGAGGGTGATCGCGGTGCTGGTCAGAAGTACCGCGCAGAGCACGGCGATCACACGGGTGCTGCGGATCGGCACGCCGAAGGTGGCTGCGGCGTCGTCGCCCAGGTTCATCACGTCCAGCCGCCGGGAGAGCGCCAGGGCGACCCCCAGCACCACGACGACCAGGGGGAGGGCCCGCAGGGAGGCGTCGATGTTCAGCTGGGAGAGCGAGCCGCTTCCCCAGGCGTAGAGACCGGTGGTGTTCTGGTGGAACAGGATGAGGAGCGTGCCGGTCGCGGCGTCCAGGGCCATCGCCAGCGCCGATCCGGCGAGGATGAGGCGGGTGCCCGCCGTGCCCGCCGCCCGGCCCGCGAGCAGGAGGACGAGTGCCGCCGCGACGAGGCCGCCGGCGAAGGCGAGGGTGCCCGACGCCCACAGCGGGACGGCGATGCCGAAGGCGGCGGCGAGCGTGAGGGAGAAGTAGGCCCCGGCCGAGACCGCGAGGGTGTCCGGCGAGGCGAGCGTGTTGTGCGTGACGGCCTGGAGCAGGGTGCCGGCGCAGCCGAGGGTGAAGCCCACCGCCACCCCCGCGAGCAGACGCGGCAGGCGCGAGCCGGTGAGGATCTCGCCGACCTGCGCGCCGCCGGGGTTCTCCCGTCCCCCGAGCAGGTGGCGCACCAGGTCGCCGACGCCGACTCCCGACGTCCCCTGGGTGAGGTGCCACAGGCCCACCAGGACGGTCGCGGCGAGGAGGGCGGCCAGCACGGTCGCTCCGGCCGGGCCGCCGCCGCGCTCGGCGCGCGGCAGCGACTTCTCCGCGGTCACCGCTGTGTGCCCGGACACCGCCGTGCGTTCGGATGTCACGGTCTTGACGGGGCTCACTTCTTGCCGAGTACGTCGACGTAGGCGTCGATGGCCTGCATGGTGGAGCGCGGACCGCCCGCACCCCACAGCCGTGCCGGGAACGCGTGGGCGCGGCCTTCCTTGACGGCGGGGAGGCCCTTCCAGATCGGGTTCTTCTGGATCGCGGCGACGTAGCCGCCCGCGCCGTCGTCGTTGGCGTAGAAGAGGTTGGCGTTGCCCACCGACGCGAGCCCCTCGACGTCGGTCTGCGCGAGGCCGTAGGCGGGGTCGACACCGCCGTCACCGTGCTTCTTGTTGACGTCGTCGGTCCACGCGGCCTTCATGCCGAGTTCCTTGCCCAGCTCGGTGAACAGGGCGCCGTCGCTGTACGGGCGGACGGTGAGGTTGCCGCCCTGGAGCCAGCCGTCGAAGAACACGAAGTCCTTCGTCGGCAGCTTGGCGTCGGTGACCTTCTGCTTCGCCGTCGCGAGGTGCTGGTCGAACTCCGTGAGCACCTGACCGGCCCGCTCGGAGCGCCCCGTCGCCTCGCCGATCATGCTGAACACCTTGCGCATGTTCCCGATCGGGTCCTTGGGGTCGGCCCCGCGCGTGGCCATCACGGGGACGCCCCGCTTCTCCAGCTTCTTGATCATCTCGTCCTTGGCGTCGAACGCCTCCACGACGACGAGGTCGGGCTTGGCCGCGTAGAGCGTGTCGAGGTCGGGCTCCTCACGGGTGCCGATGTCCGTCACGCCGCCGGGCAGCTTCTCCGCGCTGACCCAGGTGCTGTACCCCTTCGCGTCGGAGACGGCGGTCGGGGTGACGCACAGGGTCAGCGCGTCCTCGACCTGCTGCCACTCCAGGACCGCTATGCGCCGGGCGGGCTTGTCGAGCTTCACCTGGCGGCCGACGCCGTCGGTGAGGGCGACCGGCTTCGTGGAGGTCGGTGTGGTGTCCTGGGCGCAGCTCTTGGACGCGGGGGCCGCGGCGGGCCTGCTGCTGTCGGCCGTGACCTTGTCGACGTCGGTCGTACCGCAGGACGTCAGGGCGAGCAGGGCGAGGCCGGTCGAGGCCGAAGCCGCCAGGCAACGAACACGGTTCATGAAGGGTTCTCTTTCTGAAGCGAATACGTCGGAGCCGCGAACGCACGGTTCCGGGAGGGGGCGTCCCTTGCGGGGGAGTTCAGGACAGGTGTCGCCCGAGCGGATCGATGCGGAGCCGGCCGGTGCGGGCATCGACACCGACGTCGACCCGGATGTCGTAGACCTCGCCGATGTTCTCGGCCGTGAGGACCTCGGCGGGCGTGCCCGCCGCGTGGATCCGGCCGGCCCGCAGGAGAACCAGCGTGTCCGCGACCCGGGACGCCTGGTCGAGGTCGTGCAGCACGATCCCCACCGCGATGCCGTGCTCCTCGACGAGATCCCGCACCAGGTCGAGCGTCTCGAACTGGTACCGCAGGTCCAGGTGGTTGGTCGGCTCGTCCAGCAGCACCACGCCGGTGTCCTGGGCCAGGCACGCGGCGAGCCAGACGCGCTGCATCTCCCCGCCGGAAAGCTCCCCGACCTGCCGTGCGGACATGTCCCGTACTCCGGTGATGCCCATGGCGTGGTCGACGGCGGTACGGTCCCGGGCGGTCGGTCCGGCGAAGCCGCGGCGGTGGGGGTGGCGTCCGAACGCCACGACCTCCGCGACCGTCAGTCCCTGGGGCGCCGCCCTCGACTGGGAGAACAGCGTCACCTCACGGGCGAACTGACGGGAGGTGAGCAGGGCCGCGTCCCGCTCGGGCTGCCCGTCGGGGGCACCGAGCGTCACCCGGCCACTGGCCACGGGATGCAAACGGGAGAGCGCGCGCAGCAGCGTGGACTTCCCGCTGCCGTTGGGCCCCACGAGGGCCGTCGCACGGCCGGGCTCCAGGGTGAGGGAGACGCCGTGGACGACCGGCTCACCGCTGTGGCGCAGCAGCAGGTCGTGTCCGGTGAGCGCGGCCACCGTTCCGGCAGGTGCCGCCGGGGGAAGCGCGGCACGCCGCAAAGGGCTTGTGAACATGGCAGGTCCGGACGGTCGGAGGGAGTGACGAGGACTGCGGCACCCCTCCGCCCGGCCTTCACCGGCCGGACCGCACACGCTCCCGCGTACGGGCAGCACCGTGCACGGCGAGCAGCAACTAAGGGTTACCTAACTCCGGAACCATATATTCCGCTCAGCTGGCCGACAATCCGGTGTTCTGGCCACCCGATACGGAATTCCGGACACCCGCGCCCGCCCCGGCTGCCGTCTCGAAGAACGCACCCGGCGTGGTGCCCATGACGCGCCGGAAGGCGGCGATGAAGGAACTGGGCTGGGCGTAGCCGAGAACCTCGGAGACCGTCGTCACGTCGAAGCCGTCGGCCAGCAGCATCAGCGCCCGGTGCACCCGCAGCAGTTGCCGCCACTGCGCGAAGGAGAGACCCGTCGCCCGACGGAACGCGCGGGTGATCGTACGGTCGCTGCTCCCCAGCTCCCGCGCCCACTCCTCCAGGGAGCGGCCGTCGCCGGGATCGTCCAGCAGGGCCTCGGCGATCGCGTCGATCCGGGGGTCGCCCGGCAGCTGCAACGCGAGCTGGGGCTCCAGGGGCTCGATCACGTCGAACACGACGGATTCCGCCCGCAGCCGGGCCTCCTCGTCGAGATCCGTCCGGGACAGATGGGTCAGCAGGGACTCCAGCAACGGCGTCATCGCGATCGCTTTCGGTCCGTCGAACGCGAACGGCGTGCGGTCGGGAGCGAAGAAGGCATCGTGCAACCGGGCGCCTTCCGTCGCCCGGCCCGCGTGCACCGTTCCGGCCGGCATCCACAGCCCGTGACCCTCGAACACGGTGAAGACGCGGTCTCCCACCCGGGACGCCAGCGTCCCGCCGCGCACCCAGACGAGCTCGTGGGCGGGATGCGCGTGCGGCACCCACTCCGTGGGCGCGGGGACGATGTGGGACTCGGCGACGATGGCGCTGGAGGCCACCCGCTGCTCCGGGAGCGCCTCGGCCCGGCGCACCACGGTGCCCGCCTCGCGCCGCCACATCCCGGGGGCCGCCTCCCCACGGGACGATCTGATCATGCGGACGAGTCTAGCCCGGCCGCCGCCGGGGGAGCGGGCCGTGAATCCGCAGGTGAGCGGAGCGACACCGGCCGTCGCCCATCCGGGCCGAACTCGTCCGCGGCCGTCGGGCGGGCTCGTCGGCCGCGGGCCTACGCCATACGGAGCGAGTTTGAAAATACGATCAACGGTTCGCGTGATCTGGGCATCTATGGGCTGATGTGGTTCTGGGCGGCCGCGTGCCGACCGGTGACGACTTCCTTTCGCTACGGAGCTTGCGGGTGACGCCCTGTCATTCCCGCCTGAGAGAGAGGTGCGATGGAGATGCATCAGCCCGCGAGCCCGCCGACGCGCGAGGGACTTCGCGGCGAACCCCGCTGTCCCGCCAGGCCTTCGGCGGGGCGTACCGGTGCACGGCGCACCAGCGATCGCCGGCTTGCGTCCGTCCTCCTCGCGACCGCCGTGGTTGCCCTGCAAGCGGCAGCCGGTGTGGCCTTCACGGCCGCCCCGGCGGTTGCCGCGACCGCCCGGTGCACCCCGGGAGCAGGCTTCAACAACTGCCTCCGCTACACGTTCAGCGGTGGAGACCAGACCTTCACGGTGCCCAAGGGGTCCTCGCCCGTCCGGGCGAAGCTGTGGGGAGCCGGTGGTGCGGGTCGCACCGCTTCCAGCCGAGGGGGCGGCGGTGGCGGATTCACGCAGGGCACCGTCGGGCTCCTGACGGCCGGTCAGAAGCTCACCGTCACCTCCGGCGGCGCGGGCGTTCCGGCCGAGACGGTGAACCGCGCCTACGGGGGCGGCGGGCTCGCCGGGACCGGCCAGAACTTTGGCGGCGCCGGTGGCGGCATGTCGGCGATCTGGGCCGGGGCCTACGGCACGACGCCGCTGCTCATCGCGGGCGGCGGCGGAGGCGGCTCAGTGCTGCTGGCCGGTTCCTCGACCCGGTCCGGTGGCGGAGGCGGTGGTGGTACGACCGGGGCCGACACCGGAGTGGCCGACCCGGGACGCGGTGGTCCCGGCCAGCAGACCACCGGTGGAGCGCCCGGCACCGGCACCAACTGCCCGACCGCTCCCACGGCGGGCACCAAGTTCCGGGGCGGGAACGCCGGCTTCGCCCCCTTCGGCAACGCCTACTCCAACAGCGGCGGCGGCGGGGGCGGCGGCTGGTTCGGTGGCGGCGGCGGAGTCTGCGGCCCGAGTCAGGGCGCCGAAGGAGCGGGTGGCGGCGGCGGATCGGCGTACATCGGCGGAGCGGGCGTCAGCGCGGCCACCACCACCCCGGGCGGCGTGGCGTCCGGACCCGGCACGGGCGGCGCGGCGGGCGGAGCAGCCGACCCGCAGCGCGCCCCCGGCATCGGGGCCGGTGGCGCGCAGGGCAAGGGCGGCAACGGTGAAGTGGTCCTCCAGTTCACCCTGCCCGCCCCGGTCATCACCGGGCCGACCGGCACCGTCGGGGACGAGACCCCCACGATCACCGGCACCGGCGAGCCGGGCACCGTCATCACCGTCAGGGACAAGAACAACAGCCCCCTCTGCACCGCCACGGTGCAACCCGACAGGACCTGGTCCTGCACCGCCACCACCCCGATTCCGGCCGGACCGAACAGCTTCACCGCGACCCCCGTCGACCCGGACGCCCCCGACGCCACGTACCCCTCCAGCGCACCGGACAACGTGACCGTGGCACCGGAGGCCGACCTGGCGATGGTGAAGAGCACGGCGACCACCACCAAGGTGGCTCCCGGCGAGACCTTCGCGTACCGGCTCACCGTCACGAACAACGGCCCGTCCGTCGCGCGGAACGTCAAGGCGGGAGACCCGCTCCCGACGCCGTTGGGTTTCGTCTCCTCGGCCGACGGCTGCACCGCGACCGGGCAGCGCGTCACCTGCGGTCCGGAGGCGACGCTGGCCGTGGGCGCGAGCAGGACGTGGACGTTCACCGTCCGCCTCGACCCCGGCTACACCGGTGACGGCTCCGACGTCGGCAACGTGGCCACCGCCACCGCGGACACCGGCGACTCCCGCCCGGACAACGACTCCAACGATCCCGTCGGCCTGCCGGGCGGCGGCCCCGCCGACCCCCGGGCGGACATCGAGAGCGAGAAGAAGACCCCCTGAGCCGTGCCGTACGGACCTGAGCCGTGCCGTACGGACAGGAGCGGCGGCTTGCGGGACGCCGCTCCCGTCCCCGTATCCGACCGGCCCGTTCGGGCCGGGGACCGACAGTGTGGAAGGCAACACTTCATGCAGACGAATGCAGCAGCGCGACACCGACGGAGAGCCTCGTGCGCCGTGGCCCTCGCCCTGTGCACCGGGTTCTCCGCGTTCCCCCTGACCACGGCGGACGCGGCCGCAGTCGCCGAGTCCCGGGGCGATCGGGCCGCGGAGGGCATCGCGTACAGCGCGTCGGGCGGACCCCGTACCGGTAGCGTGCGGGCGATCCCGCCGGGGCAGCCGTTCACGTACACGCTGTCGGCGAAGAACAACGGGCCCTCGACGGCCCGGAACGTGAAGTCGACCGACACGCTCCCGGCGAACATCGAGTTCGTGTCCTCCGCCGACGGGTGCACGGCGGCCGGTCAGGTCGTCACCTGCGGACCCGAGCCCACGCTGGCGGTCGGGGCGACCAAGACCTGGACGTTCACCGCGCGGATCAAGCCGTCCTACACCGGGGACGGCAGCGACCTGGGCAACGTCACCACCGGTTCGTCGGACGCGGGCGACCCGGACCCGGGCAACGACGGGACGGACCCGGTCAAGCCGCCCGGCCCGTTCACCCCGCAGGCCGACATCACCACGCAGAAGGCCCACGTCGCCCCGGGGCCCGTCGCACCCGGGCAGGAGTTCGACTACCGGATCACGGCGTCCAACGCGGGACCCTCGGACGCGCGGCAGGTCAGCGCCACCGACGCCCTCCCCGCCGGGCTGACCTTCGTCTCCTCGGCCGACGGCTGCACCGCGGCCGGCCAGAACGTCACCTGCGGGGTCGAGCCCGCCGTCGCCTCCGGCGGAACCAAGGAGTGGCGCTTCCGCGTCAAGCTGGACCCGTCCTACGCCGGTGACGGATCGGACCTGACCAACGTGGCCACCGCCACGTCGGTCACCCAGGACCCGAACCCCGCGAACAACCCCAGCACCGCGGCCCCCGCCCCGACGATCGGCCGGCCGAACGCCGACCTGGCGACCACGAAGGCTCCCACGACGACCGCGAAGATCTCCGCGGGCGAGACCTTCGACTACGCGATCAGGGTGGTCAACAACGGCCCCTCGGCGGCCCTCAACGTCAAGGCGAGCGACCCGCTGCCCGCCGCGCTGAGCTTCGTCTCCTCGGCCGACGGCTGCACCGCGAGCGGCAGTACGGTCACCTGCGGACCGCAGGCGTCCCTCGCGCCGGGCGCCGCCAAGGTCTGGACGTTCAAGGTGAAGCTCGACCCGGACTACCTGGGCGACGGCTCCGACGTCCGCAACGTCGCGACCGCTTCCTCGGACACCGACGACTCCGACCCCGGCAACAACTCCAACACCCCCGCAGGGCTGCCGGGCGGCTCTCCGGCAGCGCCGAAGGCCGACATCGAAAGCGGCAAGACGGCTTCGTGAGCCGATCGGTCCCGCCTTCCTGACCGGGAGGCAATTCCCCTTTCCCTTCCCCTTTCCTGACCCGGAAGCAACGAGTACGGCCCAGAGGCTGCGGCCCCCGACGGGGGGTCGCAGCCTCCTCTCGTGCCGCGCGCTCCCGGCCGCCCGAAGGAGGCCCGGGGCCGGACACGCGGACGCACAGCCCGCCAACGTACGGCCAACGGCTCTACGTGATGCCACCGCCTTCCGCAACAGCGCGTCGGGCCCGTCCGCTCTTGGGCCGGTCCCGAGAGGGCGCGGATCGCGTGGTGAGCAGCGTCCTCCCGCGTTCGGGAGCGGGGTCGTGGTGTGCGGGGCGCGCCTTACTCCTCACGGGTGACTGAGGCTGTCGTACGAGTTGCGCCCCCACCTCATCCGTTACCGGACACCCCTGTACGTAAATACGCCTGACGACCAGTCACTGACCGTCCGCGTGCGCCTCAACTGTCCTGGTAGGTCGGCGAGCACCGTCACGGGTCGCTCGCAACGAAGGAAACGGTTTCCCACATGAGCAGAAACAAGCGGCGTTGGATCGCGCCCGGCGCCATGGCCGTGGTGCTGCTTCCGGGCCTCCCGGTGGTGCCCGCGCACGCGGTCGCCGCCCCGGGCGCTGGTGAGGAGGCGCCGAACGCCCGTCCGGCCGCGAAGAACGGCCGGATCGCCGCACCGGCGAAGGGTGCGGAACCGGCACGCTCGACGACTGCTCACGTGGCCCCGAAGGACCTCCCGAAGGCGCGACAGGCCCAGCTCACGTACGGCACGACCGGCGGCCCGCGGACTTCCTCGCGCCGCGCCGTGCCCCCGGGCCAGCCCTTCACGTACACGCTGACGGCGAAGAACAACGGGCCCTCGACGGCCCGGAATGTGACGTCCACCGACACGCTCCCGGCGAACATCGAGTTCGTGTCCTCCGCCGACGGGTGCACGGCGACCGGTCAGGTCGTCACCTGCGGACCCGAGCCCACGCTGGCGGTCGGAGCGACCCGGAGGTGGACGTTCGTCGCGCGGATCAAGCCCGCGTACCAGGGAGACGGCAGCGACCTGGGCAACGTCACCACCGGAACGTCCGACACCGACGACCCGGACCCCGGCAACGACGGGACCGACCCCGTCCTGCCGCCCGGCCCGTACACCCCGCAGGCCGATCTGGCGACCACCAAGACGGCCGTGGGCACGACTTTGAAGCGGCCGGGCGAGTCGTTCGACTACCTCGTCTCGGTCAAGAACAACGGGCCGTCCGACGCGGCCAACGTGAAGGTGACGGACACCCTCCCCACCGGGCTGACCTTCGTCTCCTCGCCGGACGGCTGCACGGCCGCCGGACAGGTCGTCACCTGCGGCCCGGCGGCCTCGCTCGCGGCCGGCGGCACGAAGAGCTGGACGATCCGCGTGCAGATCGACCCCGCGTACCGGGGCGACGGCAGCGACCTGGGCAACGTGGCCCGCGCCTCCTCGGACACCTCCGACCCCGACCCCGGGAACAACGACAGCCCGCCCGCGCGGCCCCCGGGCGACGTCGTCGCGAGGCCGAACGCCGACCTCGCCACCACCAAGGTCACGACCACCGACACACCGGTCCCGCCGGGGGACACCTTCGACTACCGGGTCACCGTGACGAACAACGGTCCCTCCACGGCCGCGAACGTCACCACGCGCGACCCGCTCCCCGCCGCGCTGAGCTTCGTGTCGTCGCCGGACGGCTGCACGGCGGCCGGGCAGGTCGTCACCTGCGGCCCCGAGGCGACCCTCGCCCCGGGCGCCTCCAAGACCTGGACTTTTACGGTCCGGCTCGACCCGGACTACACCGGCGACGGTTCGGACGCGCTGAACCTGGTGACCGCGACGTCCGACACCGACGACGACCACCCGGACGACAACACCAACCCGCGCCCCGGCACCCCGCTCCCCGGCGGGAAGCCCGCCCTGCCGAAGGCGGACATCGGGGTGACGAAGACTCCCGTCGGGAACACCCGGCCGACGCCGGGCACCACCTTCGACTACCGCATCGTCGTCACGAACGACGGGCCGTCCGCCGACGCCTACAACGTCACCGTCGGCGACAGCCTGCCCGCGCAACTGACGTTCGTCTCCTCGTCGCCCGAGGGCTGCACCGCCACGGGCCGGCAGGTCAGCTGCAAGCGACCCACTCCGCTGCCGGTCGGCGGCAAGCAGGAGTACCTGCTGAAGGTCAAGCTGGCCGCGGACTACACCGGCGACGGCAAGGACATCCTCAACACCACCAAGGTCACCGCCGACAACGCCGACCCCAACCCGGACAACGACGTCGCGACCGCCGGACTGCCCGGCGGCGGCGCGGGCGACCCGAGCGCGGACTTGACCACCAAGAAGGAAACGGTCACGAACGAGCCGGTCAAACCCGGCGAGACCTTTGACTACCGGGTGACCGCCACTAACAACGGCCCCTCGACGGCCAAGGGCGCCACGGTCGTCGACACCTTGCCCCGGGGGCTGTCGTTCGTATCCTCGCCGGACGGCTGCACGGCCGCCGGGCAGACCGTCACCTGCGGCCCCGAGGACATCGCCCCGGGCGCGTCCACGGCGTGGGTCTTCAAGGTCAGGCTCGACCCCTCGTACCTCGGCCGCGGTGACGACCTGGCGAACACCGCCTCGGTCGAGGCCGTCACCGGCGACCCCGACCCCGGCAACAACCCCAGCGACCCGACCCCGCCCCCCGGCGGCCAGACGTCCGCAGCCGACGCCGACCTCTTCCTGACGAAGTCGGCCCGGATGCCCGCAGGGGGTGCCGTCAAGCCGGGCGGCACCTTCGAGTACGTCCTCACCGTCACCAACAACGGTCCCTCCACTGCCGTCAACGTCCGGGCGAGCGACCCGCTGCCCCGCCAGGTCGGCTTCGTCTCCTCGCCCGACGGGTGCACCGCCTCGGGCGGGACCGTGAGGTGCGGCCCGGTGGCCGCCCTGCTGCCCGGCGAGTCGACGTCCTGGCGCTTCACCGTCCGGCTGGCCGCCTCGTACCGGGGCGACGGCACCGACATCCGCAACGAGGCCAAGGTCACCAGCGACACCTTGGACCGCGACCCGGGCAACAACACCAACGACCCCCAGGGCAGCCTGCCCCGGGTCAAGCCCGCACCGCCGGGCCACGTGCCGCCGCACGAGCCCCCGCCCACGCCCCCGGGCCACAAGCCGACGGGCCACAAGCCCACAGGTCACAAGCCCACGAGCCACAAGCCCACCGGCCACCACGGTCCTGCGCTCGCGGAGACCGGCTCCGACGGGCAACTGCTCGCGGTGGCGGGCGGCATGTCGATCCTGGGCGGCGCTCTCCTGTTCCTGACCCGACGCAGGAGTGCGGGACACGCCGGGAAGCGCCGGTAGCAGCACCACCTTGTCCCGCACCACATCGGTCCCCGAGAGCTCAGTCGGACCGGTACGCGGAGGCCTGGAGCGTGTAGAGCTCGTGGTACAGGCCGTGACGGGCCATCAGTTCGGTGTGCGTGCCGTGTTCGTGGAGACGGCCCTGTTCGAGTACGTAGATGCGGTCCGCCATCCGCACGCTGGCGAGCCGGTGCGTGATGAGCAGTACGGTGCGGCCGTGGGCCAGTGCCTTGATCCGCTCGAACAGGGCGTGCTCCGCCCGGGCGTCGAGGGCGGACGTCGGTTCGTCGCAGATGAGGAGCGGGGTGTCGCGGTAGAAGCCGCGCGCGATGGCCAGCCGCTGCCACTGGCCGCCGGACAGGTCGCGGCCCTCCTTGAACGATCGGTCCAGCAGCGTGTCGTACCCCCGGGGCAGCGTCTCGATGAAGCCGTCCGCACCGGCCTCCGAGGCGGCCCCGCGGACGCGGGCCTCGTCGCCGGGCGCGCCCAGGGTGATGTTGTCGCGGACGGTGAGGGGCCAGCGTACGAAGGCCTGCGGGACGGGGGCGACGAGGGAGGGCAGGCCGTCGCGGTCGGCCTCGGCCGTGGAGATGCCGTCGTAACGGACCTCTCCGGCGTCCGGGAGGTACAGACCGGCGATGATCTTCGCGAGGGTGGTCTTGCCCGACCCGTTCTCGCCGACCAGGGCCACGACCTCGCCGCGCCGCAGATCGAGGTCGACGCCCTGGACGGCGGGGGAGTCGGCGGCGGGGTAGGTGAAGGTGACGTCGCGGGCGGTGACGTGGGTGAAGGAGGCGGGCAGCGTGCGGGTGCCGTTGGTGATGCGGCGCGGGGCGATGTCGTCCCGCAGGGCGAGGAAGTCCGACACGTACAGCCCGTCCTCGTAGGCGGTGTTCACGGAGTGCGTGAGCCCGGTGAGGATCTGCTGGGCCGTGCGGACGGCGACCAGGGCGGTGCCCGCCGCGGCGAAGGGGATGCGGCCCGAAACCAGCAGCAGACCGAGCGCCAGGTAGATGGCGAAGGTGGCGATGCCGCCCAGGGCCTGGCCCTGGCCCTGGAAGCGGATCTGCTTCCCGGCCAGTTGCAGCAGCCGGTCGCACACCGCCTGCTGCACGCCGCGGAACTCCCGCATGAGGAAGTCCCGCATGCCGAACGCCCGCAGCTCGGCGGCCGGTTCCCGGTCGGCCAGGAGCTGGCGTACGACCTGCTCGCGGCGGTAGAGCGCGGCGACGCTGCTGTACATCCCGTAGCTCTCGCGTGCGGAGCGCACCGACGCCCACGCGGGCGGCAGTGCGGCCAGCAGGACAAGAGGCACCAGCACCGGATGCAGGAGGGCCAGGGTGCCCGCCACGGCGACCATCCCGAACAGGGCGGTCGCGATGGACAGCGTCACGCCGACCATCCGGCCGGTGCTGCCCGCCCCGCGTTCCTGCGCGCGCTGCACCTGGTCGTGGAAGTCGGGGTCGTCCAGGGCGACCAGATCGACCCGCCCGACGACGGCGAAGAGGGAGAGCAGGGCGGTCTGCTCCACCTGGGGGACCAGGCGCTGCTGGAGCCAGTCGACGGCCAGTTGGAGAGCGCCCCGCACCGTGATGATCACGGCGAGCCAGACGAGGGAGGGGACGGCCTCCTGGACCCGCTCGCGGGTGGGACCGCCGGTCAGCAGGGACTCCAGCGCCCCGTTGGTGGCGAGCAGCCCGAACGAGGTCAGTACGGCGGCGCTCACCCCGGCGATCAGGGCCGCTGCCGTGTCCCGGCGGCTCGCCTGCCAGGACAGCCGCAGACCGTGCCCGATGAGCCAGGGCAGGCGGCGCACCATCGTGAGGTACCCGGTTGCCCGGACCTCGGAGTCGAAGGCGTCCCAGTGGCGGCTCTCCACCGTCAGTTCCTGCTCGGGGAGCGCGCCCGAGGTGTCCGCCGGCTCCTGCTCGGGGAGCGCGTCCGAGGAATCCGCCGCGCTCGCCGGGTGGGCGCCGTCCGCCGCCTTCGCCGTGTCCTCTTCCCGGGCCCCAGACATGGGGCCATGATCACCCCCGGGCCACCGGCGGACCATTCGGAGCGCGCATCCGCGCGCGCCCTCGGGGCACGGTGCGGGATCTGCCCCGTGCCCCCGTCCTGGCCAGTACGCCCGCGCAGGCCGCCCCGCCGATCAGACCGCGACGAGTTCCTCGGCGACGAACCTGTCCACGAGCTCCTCCGCCCGGCGGTCGAAGTCGGCGTACTGCACCTCCCGTTCGGCACCCGCGACCGCGTCGCCGACCAGGAGGTTGCCCTCGGCGTCGACCCGCTGCGGCCGCTCCTCCGCGTCGGTGAGCAGGCCGACGGTGGACTGGGAGAACCCGCAGTAGTAGGCGATGCCCTCGCTCAGGTTGGTTTCGAGGACGGTCTGCATCCCCGCCACGATGGAGTCGTCGGACGTCGCTCCGGCCAGGCCCAGCCACAGCATGCGCTTGCCCGCGAGGCGGGGCTTGCTGCGGCCGTAGGCGAACCCGTAGTTCCATACACGGTCGATCCAGCCCTTGAGCAGGGCGGGCACGCTCTGCCAGTAGACCGGGAAGACGGCGACGACGACATCGGCGTCGAGGATGCGCTGCATATGGGCCTGCACTTCGTCCGAGTACGCCTTCTCCCGGTTGCCCCAGTCGGGTTCGTCCGCGACGTTCATCTGCGGGTCGAACCCCTCCGCGCGCAGGTCGAGGAGGTCGATGCGGTATCCGGCGGCTTCGAGCCGGGCGGCGGCACGGCGGGCCGTGTGGGCGGTGAGGGAGTCGGCGCGGTGGTGTGCGACGACGACGAGGGCGGTCCTGGCAGGGCTGTCGAGCTGAGTCACGGTCTCTCCCGGCTGGTGTCGTTCGGTGCGATGAACCCAGTACAGCCGCAGCGATGTAGATGATCCATGGGAGAAGCGCTACGGAACATAGGAGATCGTCTACGCTGTGGTCCGTGGACCCTTTGAGTACGCTCCTCAGCGGCATCCGGGCCGAGGGCTCGGTCGTCAGCCACGCCGTCCTGACGGCACCCTGGACCATCCGCTTCGCCGACGAGGCACCGCTCACCATGGTCAGCGTGCTGCGCGGCGGAGGCACCCTGCTGCTGCCCGACGGCACCGAGCGGAAGGTCGGCGTGGGCGACACGGCCATCGTGCGCGGCCCCGCCCCGTTCCACCTGGCGGACCGCCCCGGCAGCCTCCAACGCGCCTCTTCCGCCTACGAGATCGCCTGCTTCACCACGGACGCCGAATGCACCGCCCAGGAGCTGAGCGGAATTCGCTGGGGTACCGACACGGAGGAGGCGACCGCGCTGATCGTGGGCGCCTACCGTGCCTCCGGCCGCCGCCACGAGCGGCTGCTGAACGCGCTGCCGCCCGTCCTGGTGGTCACGGAGGACGCGGAGGTCTGCGGCTGGCTGGAGCAGGCCGCCGCCGACGCCGCCCAACTCACCGCCGGTTCCCAGGCGTTGATGGACCGGCTCCTCGACTGGGCCCTGGTGTGCACGTTGCGCAGCTGGTTCGACCAGGCCGGTGCCGACGCGCCGAGCTGGTACCGGGGCCTCGCCGACGACGTTCTCGGCCCGGCCCTCCAGGCCTTCCACGACCGGCCCGCCGAGTCCTGGACGGTCGCCTCGCTGGCCACCCGGGCGGGCGTCTCCCGGGCCCTGTTCGCCAAGCGCTTCACCGCACTGATGGGCCGCCCGCCCCTCACGTACCTCACGGAATGCCGCATGGACGAGGCCGAGACGCTGCTCACCGACACGGACCTCAGCATCGCCCAGATCGGAAGGTCCGTGGGCTATGCCGACGCGTTCGGCTTCAGCGCCGCGTTCAAACGCCACAAGGGCCAGAGTCCCCGTACGTTCCGCACCGCGGCGGCCTGAGACCGGAAGCTCGCCGACGGTCTTGTCCCGGGTCAGGCCAGGGGAATCTCCACCCGCACGCGCGTGCCGCCCGGTTCCTGCCGGACGTCCATCCGGCGGCTGAGGGCGGAGACGATCTCCAGACCGTGCTGGCCGACCCGGTCGGGGTCCGGGCGGTGGACGACGGGCGTGCCGCTCCAGCCGTAGTCCCGCATGGTGACCGTCAGCACGTCGGCCTGGACGCGCAGGTCGAGGCGGCAGGGCCCCGGGGCGTGCTTGCAGACGTTCGTGGCGAGTTCGCTCACCACCAGCCGGGCGATCTCCGCCGCGTCCACGGTGACCGGCCGACCGCCCACCGTCCGTACACGGCGCAGGAAGTCGCGCAGGAAGTCTCGGGCCCGGAAGATCTCTCCCGAGTCCATGTCGAAGGACATGGATGCCGCCACGACAGCGATGGCGGGATCTTTCCGGATGTCACTGTCGGGTGTGGTCTGCTTCATACCTCCGCCTGTGGGTCAGCGACATCGTCCGGCTCGCACCTGTTCGTGTTGCCCAGCCTGCACGGCCCACGTACCCCTGCTTCCCCTCTCCATGCGCGACACCCGCACCTCGCGTTCCACGAGTCCTGATGAGCCGTACGGGACCCGGCGAGCCCGCGGCGAGGCAACCGGCCCCGCCGAGGGGGGGCTCGTACCGGGACGTCAACGGGAATCCCTCGAACTGGATTTCCGCACCGCATGTCAGGAACCGACCCGCCGTCCGGGCCCTCATGATCGGTGAGGGCCCGGGGCCGCGCTCGGCGACCGTCCTCCCGGAATTCCCGGCGGCATTCCCCCAGGTGCGCCGCTCCCGCGACCAGTTGAGAACGAGGTTGTCCCATGCCCCTGTCGACGCACCGCCGTACGGCCGTCAGCGCCACCCTGATCGCCGCCCTGGCCTGCGGTCTCGCCCCCGCCACCGCGGCCGTCGCGGCACCGGCGGCCGCCACGGCCCCGGCCGCGGCGCAGACACCCCCCGCCCCCGACCTGGACGGTGTGACCGCGGCCCTGAACGCCGCCCTCGCCAAGGGCGCCCCGGGCGCGATGGCCCGCTTCACCGGCCCCGACGGTGTCCTTACCAGGACCGTCGGCGTCCGCGACCGCACGACCGGCGAGGCCATGAACACCCGGGCGCGCTTCCGCATCGGCAGCGTCAGCAAGACCTTCTCCAGCGTCGTCCTGCTCCAACTGGTCGACGAGGGGCGGCTGGAGCTCGACGCGCCCGTCAACCGCTACCTCCCCGGCCTGCTGCCCGACGACCGCATCACGGTCCGTCACCTGCTCACCCACCGCAGCGGCCTGGCCGACTACACCGACGACATGTTCGCCCGGACCGTGCCCGGCTTCGAGGCCGTCCGCAACCGGGTCTTCACCCAGCGGGAACTGGTCGGCCTCTCGCTGGCCCTGCCGCGCACCACCGAGCCGGGGGCCGCGTACAGATACTCCAACACCAACTTCGTCGTCGTCGGCATGCTCATCGAGCAGGCCACGGGCACCCCGGTCGCCCGGCAGTACGAGCGCCGCATCATCAAGCCCCTGAAGCTGCGGCACACCTCCTACGTCCACCCCGACACGCGGATCAAGGGCACGCACGTGCGCGGCTACCTCCACCCCGACGAGGAGGGCGCCCCGCTCGTCGATTCGACGGAACAGACCGTCTCCTGGGCCCAGGCGGCCGGTGCGGTCATCTCCGACCCCGCCGACCTCAACACCTTCACCTCCGCACTGATGCGGGGCAGGCTGCTCTCGCCGCGCATGCTGGACGCGATGACCACGGTCACCCCGACGGACACCACCCAGACCCGCTTCTACGGACTGGGACTGCGCCGTTACGACCTGTCCTGCGGCACCCAGGTCTACGGCCACACCGGTACCGTTCAGGGCTTCTACACCTACGCCTTCGCGACCCGCGACGGCCGCCGGGCGCTCTCCGCCATGGCGAACACCTCGAACCGGGGCGCGGTGAACACGGCGCTGGGCGGCACCCTGGAGGCGGCCTTCTGCGGCAAGCCCGCCCGGCCGACGGCATCCCCGACGACCCGGCAGCTCCACCCGCGCTCCGCCCTCCCGGCGGAGGCCGACCTGCCCGAGAACCGCTGAGGACCGCCCGGCCGGGACGGTCGGGCGGCGAGGACGGGACGGCGGGTGCGGCCCGGCGCATGAAGCTGCGCCGGGCCGCACCCGTCCGTCACAGAGCGCGGGTGAGGCGGTCGGTGAGCAGCCGGGTGAACCGGGCCGGGTCGGGCAGCTCGCCGCCTTCGGCGAGCAGGGCGCTGCCGTAGACCAGTTCGGCGGTCTCCGCCAGCGCCGGATCGTCTGCGTTGGCCTCGTGCGCCGTGCGCAGAGCGGTGATCAGCGGATGCGTGGGATTGAGCTCCAGGATCCGCTTCACCGGGGGCAGTTCCTGCCCCATCGCCCGGTACATCTTCTCCAGGGTCGGCGTGACGTCGTGGGCGTCACCGACGATGCAGGCCGCGGACGTCGTCAGGCGGGACGACAGGCGCACCTCCTTGACCTGCTCGGACAGCGTGCCGGTCAGCCACGGCAACAGGGCCGCGAAGTCCTGCTCGCGCCGGGCCTTGTCGGCGTCGCTCTCCTGGTCGCCGTCGGCGTTCTCGCCGAGGTCGACCTGCCCCTTGGCGATCGACTGCAGCCGGTGGCCGTCGAAGGCCGCCACCCGGTCCACCCACACCTCGTCGACGGGGTCGGTGAGGATCAGGACCTCGTACCCCTTGGCGGCGAAGGCCTCCATGTGCGGGGAGTTCTCCACCATGGCGCGGGTCTCGCCGGTCAGGTAGTAGACGGCGTCCTGGCCGTCCTTCATCCGCCCGACGTACTCGCGCAGCGTGGTGGGCTTCTCCGGGTCGTGCGTGGAGGCGGCCGACACCAGTTCCAGCAGGGCCTCGGTGTTGTCCGGGTCCTCGATCAGGCCTTCCTTCAGCGCCCGGCCGAACTGGGCCCACACCGTCGCGTACCGCTCGGCGTCCTTGGCCTGCATGTCCTTGACGGCGCCGAGGACCTTCTTGACCAGCCGTCGGCGTACGCCGCGGATCTGGCGGTCGTGCTGGAGGATCTCGCGGGAGACGTTCAGCGACAGGTCGTGGGCGTCGACGACACCCTTGACGAAACGCAGGTAGTTGGGCATGAGCGCGTCGCAGTCGTCCATGATGAACACCCGCTTGACGTACAGCTGCACGCCGCGCCGGGTCTCGCGGGAGAACAGGTCGAAGGGCGCCTGCGAGGGGATGAACAGCAGCGCCTCGTACTCGAAGGTGCCCTCGGCGCGCATGTGGATCGTCTCGGCCGGAGGCTGCCAGTCGTGGCTGATCTGCTGGTAGAACTCGTGGTACTCGCTCTCGGCCACCTCGGCGCGCGGCCTGGCCCACAGCGCCTTCATCGAGTTGAGGGTGTCCACGTCCCGGGTCGTGGTGCCCTCGGCGTCGGTGTGCTCCGTGGCCATCCGGATCGGCCAGCGGATGAAGTCCGAGTACTGCTTGACGATCTGACGGATCTTCACTTCGGACAGGTAGTCGGCGAGGCCGTCGTCGCTGTCGACGGGCTTGAGGTGCAGGGTGACCGAAGTGCCCACGGGCAGGCCGTCGACGGCCTGGAGGGTGTAGGCGCCCTCGCCGTCGGACTCCCACTGGGTGCCGGAGTCGGTACCGGCCCGCCGGGTGCGCAGGGTGACCCGGTCGGCCACCATGAACGCCGAGTAGAAGCCGACGCCGAACTGGCCGATCAGGTTCTCGGCGGACGCGGCGTCCTGCGACTCCTTGATCTTTTCGAGGAGTTCGGCGGTGCCGGACTTCGCGATCGTACCGATCAGCTCCACGACCTCGTCCCGGCTCATGCCGATGCCATTGTCACGGACGGTCAGCGTCCGGGCTTCCTGGTCGACCTCCAGCGCGATGTGCAGGTCGGAGGCGTCGAGCCCGGAGAGGCCGGAGTCGGTCAGCGATTCCAGCCGCAGTTTGTCCAGGGCGTCGGAGGCGTTCGAGATCAGCTCGCGCAGGAAGATGTCCTTGTTCGAGTAGATCGAGTGAATCACCAGGCGGAGCAACTGGCGTGTCTCGGCCTGGAATTCCATCGTCTCGACACTGCTGGCCACGGGGGCACCTTTCTCTGAGTACGTCATGATTTGTGGGGGACCGGGGGACCGGGGGACCGAGGGTCGGTACGAGCCGTACGGCTCAGCCGTCGTCGGCGGCGTTGGCACGGGCCCAGTCGGCGGCTGCGCGTTCGGCCGCTCTGGCCTGCCGGGTGGCCGTCACCCGCTGCTCGCCGGTGGTGCCGACGGCGCCAGGGCGGCCGCGCAGATAGCGGCGCTCGGCTGCCTGCCGGCTGGCGACGCCGAGCGGCCGGGCGAGCTCCGCCCAACTGGCGCCCGCGCTGCGGGCGGTCTCGATCAGGCCGGTCTCCCACCCCGCGAGCTCCTCACGCACCTGCCGCAGCAGGGTCAGGGAGTCGAGCGCCTGTTCGGCACCGGGCACGGCCGCGTCGGGAGTCTCGTGCCGGGCTGCGCGCAGCGCGTCGCTCATGGCGGCGAGGGCCGCCGCCGCGGCGACGAAGGATGCGGGGCCGTTGGTGCCGGTACGGCTGGTGGACGGCTGCCCGGCTGCGGTCACGGCCACCTCCCCCGACACTCGTTCCATCAATCACAACACCCCGATGTCATCCATTCGATGACATGGTACGACGATGTCGGGCCGCCGTTGCGTCGTACGGGGAACCGCGCTCCGCACTGCCCCGTTCCGCACCCTCCTGCTGCCCCCTCACCTCGTGCGCCGAGTCCCGTGCCGCCGGGCCCCGAGCCGCACCTCGGCCCGCACAGGGGTCGGCGCCAGGGCCGCCCGGACGCTGGACAGAGGCCCGGCCTCCACCTGCCGGAGCACCTCCTCCGGCAGGGCGTCCGGCTCCAGCGAGACGGTCATCCGGACGTGCACGACGCGTTTCGCCCGGCCCAGTGCGATCCGTGCCGCGCGCACCCCGGGCACCTGTGCCGTCTGTGAAGTCAGCGCGGCCCGCAGGGCGTTCGGCCGGAGCCACAGGCCGGGCCGCCCCAGCGGCAGGCGGGCGCGGGCGCGTGCCGTCCGTACCGCCAGGACGAGCATCCGTACGACTCCCAGCAGCAGGGCGAGCGACAGGGCCACCAGCACCGTCGGCGCCCACCAGGCACGCGTACCCGTCGCGCCCGCCTCGGCGCGCGGCAGCGGCCACCAGCCCGGCAGGTGGGAGCGCAGACCGCTCGCCGGGTGCACGGCGACATGGCCCACGACCAGCCACAGACCGGCCGCAAGGGACACGAGGGCCAGGATCAGGAGTGCGGCCCGGGTCGTGAACGTCGTCGCGGGCGTGGGCATCGTCATGTCCCTGTCTCCTCGGTACGGTCGGGCTCCTCGGCGCGGTGCGACGCGGCCCGCAGGCGGACGCGCGGACGCAGGGGCCGCGTCAGCCCCAGCGCGCCGACAGCCCCGTCGACCGCCGCCGTCAATCGGGCCTCAACGGCGGCGAGTTCGCCGTATCCGGCCAGTGCCCGGACCGTGGCGCGACGGCGGCCCGCCCGGACCCGGGCAGAGGTCACGCCCGGCACCGCGAGCGCCGTGTCGCGCAGCAGCAGAGCGATCGCCGAACGGTCCAGCACGGCGCGGGTGCCACCCGTCCGCACGGTCATCGGCAGGCGGTCGCGTCGACCCGGCAGCACGGCCGCACCCAGCAGCCACAGCCCGACGACGACCGCCACCAGACCCGCCACCAGCGCCGCCGGGTCCGCGAGGGACGTGGTCGCCACCCGGTGCAGCAGATCGGGCCGAGGCGAGCCGGGCAGCACGTGCCCGGTACGCCGGGCGACGCCCTCGGCAAGCAGGTAACCGCAGGCGGCCGTTCCCCCGCACAGGACCAGGAGCGCGGTGCCCCGGCGTGGGGACCAGGGGCGGCGTTCCGGCACGTCCGCCGCCGCTTCGACGGCACCCGGACCCTCCGGTGAACCCGCATCCGGTCCGCTCCCCGCCGCACCGGATCGCCGCGCGTCCTCGCCGCGCGGCCGGTCCAGTCGGCTGCCGGGTGCGGGCCCGGTCCCGGTCAGAGCGGCCACCCGTACCTCGGGAGGAGGCACCGTCAGGCCCGTCAGCTCGGCAGTGGTGCGTGCCACGTGCCGCTGGGCGGCTTGCGCGGTGCCGGCCAGATCGGCCGCGTACGGCAGGGTCACGCCCAGGGTGACGGCGGCGGTGCGGCCGCTGCGTACGACCGACGCCGACGGCAGCTCGGTGCCGCCGCCGGGTACGGCCTCCGCCCAGGACCGGGCGGCGATCCGGCGTACCGCCCGGTCCGTGACGGTGGTCGAACCCCGCTCGCCGGGCGGCACCGCTCCCGGCCCGAGCGGCGGCCGTGGCGCGCTCACCGGGTCCTCCGGCGGCCCTCGCCCGGTCCACCGGACCGGTCGAGCCGGTCCCACAGCCGCTGCCGTGCCTCCGCGTCCTCCAGGACGTGCCCCACGGCCCCGCCCGCGGCACCGCACAGCGCGACGACGAGGAAGGCGCCGAAGCCGCCGAACCAGCCCGCGAAACCCAGGGCGAGGCCCGCGAGAGCACCGATGTGTGACCTGTTCATGGTCCTGCCTTCTGTCCTTCCCGAGGACGGGAGGTAGCGCATGAGAAAGGGGGAGGGGATCAGGAGACGCGGGTCTCGGCGGTCCGGCCGTCGTCCTGGTCGTCCTCCGGGAGGTGGACGTCGTTGACCGTCACGTTGACCTCCACGACCTCCAGGCCCGTGGTCCGCTCCACCGCCGAGACGACGTTCTCGCGCACGTCACGGGCGACGTCGGCGATGGACACCCCGTACTCCACGACCAGTTCCAGGTCGATCGCCGTCTGCACCTCGCCGACCTCGACCTTGACGCCCCGGCCGACGCTCGGCCGGCCGACCGGAACCCGGTCGCGGACCGCGCCGATGGTGCGCGAGAGGCCGCCGCCCATGTCGTGCACGCCGGGGATCTCCCGGGCCGCGATCCCGGCGATCTTCACGACCACGAGGTCCGCGATGGCGGTCTTGCCCCGGGTGGCCGCGGGCTCGTCCGCGCCGGGCCTGCCGTGGCCCACCGGGGTGAGGTCCGGAGCGCCCCGGCCGGGGACGGCGGCCGGGGGAGTGCCGGGGCCCGTGGTGGTGAGGCCCGAGGTGGTGAGGCCGCCGGTCTGCTGCGAAGCCATGAGAAGTCTCCCGAAATAGCGCTGCTCTTGCTCGGTCACGTCGTTGGACTCCGTACCTGCCGATCCGTTACGCGCCGATTCCGGATTCCTTCTTTCCGCTTCTGTGCGTGACGGAACACGGCGAGCGGTGTCGAACACACGCAGGGCGAAGAGAGGAGTCGGCACGTGCCCGGAAACGGGGATGACCAGGGTGACGGCGGCATCGAAGGCGACACCGGCGGCGGTACGACCGGCGGCGGCAGGACGGACGCCATGCCCGACCGCCTGCTCGCCGTGCGTGCGGGCGAGGGCGACGAGGGCGCCTTCGAGGTCCTCGTACGACGGCACGGCCCCGAACTGCTGCGGCTGGCCGTCCGCATGCTCGGCAGCACGACCGAGGCGGAGGACGCGGTGCAGGAGGCCTTCGTGAGCGCGTGGCGCAGCCTGCCCGAATTCCGCGGCGACGCGGCGTTCCTCACCTGGATGTACCGCATCGTCACCAACCGGTGCCTGAACCAGCTCCGGACGCGTCGGCCCGTCACCCACCTCGACGCCGTGCCGGAACACGAGACGCCGGGACACGAGGGCTCCCCGGTGCGCGACGCCGAGGCGGGGGCCGCCCTGCGGGAACTCTCGCGGGCGCTGGAGGGCCTGTCGCCCGAACAGCGGGCCTGCTGGCTGCTGCGCGAGATGCACGGGCTGTCGTACGAGGAGATCGCGGATACGGTCGGCATCAGTCCGCAAGCGGTACGCGGCCGGATGTTCCGCGCACGCCGAGCTCTGATGGAGGCGATGGCGGCATGGCGATGAACGGACACGGCGGACCGCCGTACGACAACGGGCCCGGGAACGACCACGAAGGGGGTCCGGACGACGACCTGCTGCCCTGCGGACGGTCGCTGTACGAGGTGTGGGCGCAGCACGAGGCCACGCCCGACGCGTCCCCGCGCACCCCCGGTCACCCCGCCGACTGCGTCCACTGCGCGGCCGCGCTGGAGGATCTCCGTACCCTCGACGACTTCGTCCAGCGGACGCGCACGGAGGACGCGAACGCGCCCGCGCCGGACGCGTCGGCGGTCGCCTCCCGCGTGATGGACCTGGTGCGCCTGGAACTGCGGCCCGGTCGGACCCTCCCGCTCGGCGAACCCGAGGAGGACCACTGGATCGTGGAGGCGGCCGCGGCGAAGACCCTGCGCGGCGCCGCGGAGACGGTCGCCGGGGTACGGGCGGGAAGCTGCCGCGTCGCCCCCGCGGCCGGCCCCGGTGCGGGCGCGCGGGGCCCGGTGCGGGTCACCGTCGAAGTGGAGGCGGGCACCCGGCGCGCCCTGCCCGCACTGGCGGAGGCGGTACGCACGGCCGTGGCCCGGGCCGCCGACCGTGCGATCGGCATGCGGGTGAGTGAGGTGGACGTGCTGGTGGTGGACCTCTTCGACGAGGACGCCGCCGACTTCGACGAGGACGCCGCCGACCCTGACCAGGACGGCGCCGACGGTGACACGGCTGCTCCCGAGCGTGGTCGCCGCGACCTCCGGGGCGAGACGGATGAGGAGCTGTGATGACGGACGACGTGGGCGGGGCGGGCGAGGCGGGGAGCGGCGCCTCCCGCGAGACGGGCGAACGGCTGGCCCGGGCGGTCGCCTCGGCCGTTGCCGAGGTCCCCGGAGTGGCGTTCCTGCGCCCCCGGTTGGGCGACCTGCTCCGGGGCTCGGCGGCGGCCGCCCGCCTGCGGCGTACACCGGCGGCCGACCGGGCTCCGGCGGGCGTGCGGGTGCGCCGGGTCCCGGACACCGGGCACTGGCACGTCGAGGTGCAGTTCACGGTGCGCCAGGGCCACCGGGCGGTGGACGTCGCCCGCGCGGTCCGGGCCACGGGCGAGCGGGCGGCGGGCGGGCTGCCCGTGGAGCTCACGGTGACGGTCGCCGGGGTCGGGTGACCCCGGCCTCCCCGGCCTCCCCGGCCTCCCCGGACCGCACGGCGCTGCGGAATCAGGGGCGCCCCTGATGGAGTTCAGCCTCAACTCCCCGTACTCTACTGGGCGTTGATGCTCCGGTGCCGTAACCGGACGCACCGTACGGAAGGGCGGACACATGCAGCTGCGAAGGGCTCTGGCGGTACTCGTGGGCACGACCGCGTTGATGCTCCCGCTGACGGGAGGCATCGCCTCGGCCACGACGCAGGACGCGGCCGCCCTCCAGGTGTCCTGCCGGGGGGTGAGCACCGTCGGCTACTACTGCGGCTACTCCCTGTACGACAACTACCTGTCGAAGGGGGACCGGGGCTCGAACGTCAAGGAGTTGCAGGCGCACCTCGTCTGGCGGGGCTTCTCGGTGGGTTCCACCGGCATCGACGGCGAGTTCGGGACGGCGACGGAGAACGCCCTGCGCGCCTACCAGAGGTCCCGCGGCCTCGGGGCGGACGGGATCGCCGGACCCAACACCTGGAACAAGCTGCGCACCGTCCGCTGATCCTGATCCTGATCCTCTCCCGCTGTTCCGGAGACCGCACCACCGGAGCACCCTTCTGGAGCACCAGCGCCGATGAGTACGAGCAGCACGCCCGGACGGCGTGAACACGGCCGCGACTACCGGCAGTTCCTCCCGCTGGTGCAGGTCGCGACCCTGATCGAGTGGACCGGGACCGGCCTGTTCCTGGCCGTGTCGACCATCTATTTCGTCAAGGTCGCCCATCTCAGCACCTCGTCCGTGGGCATCGGACTGACGATCGGCGGCGCGGTCGCCATCGTCGCCGCCCTGCCCATCGCCCGGCTGGCCGGACGCTTCGGCCCCCAGCCCGTGCTGATCGGCGTCATGCTGCTGCGCGCCCTGGCCACCGTCGGCTACCTGGGGGTGGCCGGCTGGTGGAGCTTCCTTGTGGTCGTCACCCTCATCGCCGTCACCGAGCAGTCCTCGCCCCCGCTGGTCCAGGCGTACGTCGGCGCGCGGGCGCCGCAGAGCCTGCGGGCGAAGGTGATGGCCGTCCAGCGCACCGTCGTCAATCTGGGCATCAGCCTGGGCGGACTGATCGCCGGAGTCGCCCTGGGCTCGGGCTCGCCCGACGCGTTCCGGCCGCTGCTGATCGGCGGCGCGGTCGCCTATGTGATCGTGGCCGTGGTGTTCGCCACCGCACGCGACCGGGGCTCGGCCGACCCGGTCGGGACGACGGGTGTACGGGAACTGCTCAAGGACTGGAGGCTGTTGGGCTTCACCGCGTACAACGCACTGGTGTCGCTGTGGATGCCGGTGCTCAACGTGGCGTTCCCCCTGTGGCTGGTGACCGCCACCGAGGTGCCGGAGCGCTACGTCGGCATCCTGTACGCCGTCAACACCGTGCTCTGCATCACCCTCCAATACCCCCTCAACCGCTGCTACAACACGACCCGCCGGGCCTGGTGGTCGTACGCGACGGCAGCGGCGCTTTTGAGCGGCGGCGCCCTCGCGTTCGCCGCCGCGCCGGGCTTCGGGGCGGACGGCGCACTGCTGGTGCTGGGCGGCGCGGTCGTCCTGCTGACCTTCGCCGAGCTGTTGCAGGTCGGCGCGTCCTGGACGCTCTCCTTCGAACTGGCCCCCGAGGGGGCGCGCAGCGCCTACCTGGTGCTGTTCAACACCAGCCGCACCGTCGCCAACCGGGTCGCCGGCCCGGTCCTGATGACGGGTGTGGTGCTCGCCCTCGGCACGGCCGGCTGGATCGCGCTCGCCGGTGTGCTCCTGCTAGGCGCCTTCGTGCCCCTCGTGTTTCCGACCCCGGGGCGCGCCGATCAGGTCCTCCGGGGATCGGCTTCGCCGAGGGGGATCGTGACGAAGGGGCCGCCGACGTAGGTGGCGGCGGGGCCGGTGGGGGCCGCGGCGGTGATCAGGTCGGCGAACGATTCGGCGTCGTCCCGGGAGGTATACCCGAGGGCCTGCGCTTCGGCGAGGGAGTAGATGCGGCGTGTGTTGTCGGAGACGCCCCAGATGAGGCGGTAGCCGGGGGAAGGTGCGGCCAGGCAGGCCTCGAACAGGCGCGCCGCGTCGTCGGGGGAGAGCCAGGTGGCCAGTCCGCGCGGTCCGAGGTCCACCGGGGTCGGGAAGCAGGAGCCGATGCGGACGACGATGACGTCCATGCCGAAGCGCGCGTGGTAGAGGCTGCCGAGCGCCTCCACGGCCGCCTTGCTGACGCCGTAGTAGGTGTCCGGGCGGGCGGTGGAGTCGGCGGGCAGTCCCGACGCGTCGGCCTCGTCGATCCGCCGGAAACCCACGGTGTGGTTGCTGGAAGCCAGCACCACACGCGGAACACCGGCCGTGCGGGCGGCTTCCAGGACCGTCCGGGTGCCGTGGATGTTGACGTCGAGGATCTCCTCCCACGAGGTCTCGCGGCTGTGCCCGCCGAGGTGGATCACCGCGTCGACACCCGTGCACGCAGCGGCTGTCGCGTCCGGGTCGGTGACCGAGGCGTGCACCAGCTCGACGGCCTCACCGGGCTCGGCGGGCGGCTGTTCGGCGAGGTCCAACAGGCGCAGCACCCGGCCCTCGCGGCGCAGGCGCGGGCGCATGAGGCCGCCGACCAGGCCGGCCGATCCGGTGATCAGGATGCGTTGGTCCGCCATCGCAGTGCTCATTTCTCTACGTACCGACAGGGCGTGGGGAGGAACACGGGCCGGACGGGGACGACTCAGCGGATGCCCGCACGGCGCAGACGCCGCCCGAGTTCCGCGGTGGCCTCGGCGAGCAGTTCGCCGACGCGCTCCACGTCGTCGTCGGTGACCTGGTCGACGGGCATGGAGCAGCTCATCGCATCGGTGGCGGGGATGCGGTACGGAACCACCGCGGCCACGCACCGCACCCCGAGCCCGCCCTCCTCGACCTCGGCGCCGTAGCCGCGTTCCCGGGTCAGGGCGCACTCGGCGTGCAGGGCCTCGACCGAGGTGATCGTGTTCGGGGTCAGCGCGGTCAGCGGATCGTGCAGTACGGCTTCGATCTCGTCGTACGTCAACTCGGCGAGCAGCGCCTTGCCGAGGGCGGTGGCGTGCGTGGGCAGGGTCCGGCCGACGCGGGAGACCAGATGGGTGGACCTGGCCGATTCCCGGGTTTCCAGGTACACCACCTCCGCGCCGTCGCGGCGGGCGTAGTGCGCGGTGAACCCGGTCTTCTCGCGGAGGCTTTCGAGGGCCTCGGTCGCGTACGGGATCACGGGGTCCCGGTCGAGATACGCGGTGCCGCAGATCAGTGCCCGTACCCCCAGCCGGTAGCGCCCGGTGTGTGCGTCCGTCTCCAGCCATCCGGCGTCGAGCAGGGTGCGCAGCAGCCCGTGCAGGCTCGACCGGGGGAAACCGGTCCTCGCCTGCAGGTCGGCCAGCGACAGCCAGACCCCGTTGGCCGCGAAGGTCTCCAGCAAGTCGATGGCGCGGCGCGCAGATTTGACCCCCGCGGGCTCAACTGCCTTGTGTTCCGCCGGGGTTACCGCCTTCTGCGGCATGAAGCACTCCTCCGTCGAACCGTTGACACGTACGTCACGTCACATTAGCTTCTCGGGACAGCATTCGTAGACCTGAACGTCTATCACAAACGAAGACTCCGTTCACAAGCATGAACGCCCATGAGTGCCCATGAACACCCAGGAACAGTCGGGCACTTCGAGAACGAGAGAGTGAAGTGACACGTTGACGGCACACCCCCGGACCGAGCTCGACGGCCTGCTCGCGTTCCCCCTCACCCCCTTCACCCACGACTTCGCCCCGGACCTGGACGCGTTCGCCGAAACCGTCGAGGGGCACGTGGCGGGCGGTGCCGGAGCCCTGTTCATCGCCTGCGGGACGGGCGAGTTCAGCGCACTGGCGCCCGACGAGCAGGCGGCGCTCCTGCGCAGGGCACGCGAGGTGGTCGCCGGCCGGGTACCGGTCTGGGCGGGTGCGGGCGGCGGGGCGGCGACGGCCCGGGCCGGGGTCGCGGCAGCGCAGGAGGGCGGCGCGGACGGCGTACTCCTCCTGCCCCCGTACCTGGTGTCCGGGCCGCCCTCCGGCCTCCTCGACCACGTACGGCACGCCGTGCACGACACCACCGTCCCGGTGGTCGTCTACCACCGCTCCAACGGCGCATTCACCCCCGAGTCGGCGGTGCGGCTGCTCGATCTGCCCTCCGTGGTGGGCCTCAAGGACGGCGTCGGCGACATCGAGCTGATGACGAGGATCGTCACCTCGGTCCGCAGTGCGGACTCCCCCCGGGCCGGGGACTTCCTGTTCTTCAACGGCCTGCCGACGGCCGAGGTCTCGGCCCGCGCGTACCGGGCGATCGGCGTCGCCCGCTACTCGTCGGCCGTCCACTGCTTCGCCCCCGAGATCGCGCTCCGCTTCCACGGCGCCCTCGCGGCCGGGGACGACCGGACCGTCGACGCGCTGCTGGCGGGGTTCTACCTGCCGCTGGTGGCACTGCGCGACGAGACCCCCGGGTTCGCGGTCTCGCTGGTGAAGGCCGCCGCCCGACTGCGCGGGGACAGGGTCGGCCCCGTGCGGCCACCGCTGGCCGAGCCGTCGGCGGAGCAGCTCGACCGCCTGGCGAAGATCGTCGAGCAGGGGTACGCACTGCTCCCCACCCTGGAAGGTGACCACCGATGAAGATCGTCGACGTCGTCCTGACCCCGGTCGCCTTCCGCGACCCGCCGCTGCTCAACGCGATGGGCGTGCACGAGCCGTACGCGCTGCGCGGAGTGGTCCAACTGCGCTGCGAGGACGGCGTGGTGGGCCTCGGCGAGTCCTACGGCGACCTCGCCTTCCTCGACCAGGTGCGCAGAGTGCTGCCCGACCTCGCGGGCCACGACGTCTTCGACCTGCCCGGTCTGCGCCGCCTCGTGACCCGGGCGCTCGGCGGGGCGGTGTTCGCCGACGCGCACGGCCTCACCGGCGGCTTCTCCGTCAGCAAGACCGTCGCCAGCGTCTACTCCCTGTTCGAGGTCGCCTGCCTGGACGCCCAGGGGCACGCCCTGGGCCGCCCGGTGGCCGACCTGCTCGGCGGACGCGTGCGCGAGAAGGTCGACTTCTCCGCGTACCTCTTCTTCAAGTACGGGGCGCACGCCGACGGCACCCAGGACGCGTGGGGCGAGGTGCTGACCCCGGAGGCGCTGGTGGGCGAGGCGAAGCGGATGATCGACCGGTACGGATTCCGGTCGATCAAGCTCAAGGGCGGCGCCCTGGACCCCCGGCAGGAGACCGACGGCGTCCACGCCCTGGCCGACGCCTTCCCCGGCCACCCGCTGCGCATCGACCCCAACGCGGCCTGGACGGTGGAGACGTCACTGCGCGTCGCACGGGAACTCGACGGCGTCCTGGAGTACCTGGAGGACCCGACCCCGGGCATCGACGGCATGGCACGGGTCGCCGAACGGGCCACCATGCCGCTGGCCACCAACATGTGCGTGGTGCGCTTCGAGGACATCGAGGCGGCCTTCCGGGCCCGGGCCGTCGGCGTCGTCCTCTCCGACCACCACTTCTGGGGCGGCCTGCGCGACACCCAGGCACTGTCGAAGACCTGCGAGGCCTTCGGCGTCGGCCTGTCCATGCACTCCAACAGCCACCTCGGGATCAGCCTCGCCGCGATGGTGCACGTCGCGGCGGCGACCGAGCACCTGACGTACGCCTGCGACACGCACTGGCCGTGGCGCGAGGTCGACGTCGTCGCACCGGGCCCGCTGGAGTTCCGCGACGGCGCGGTGGCCGTGCCCGACGGGCCGGGCCTGGGCGTCGAACTGGACCCGGACGCGCTGGCCAGGGCGCACGAGGACTACCTCCGGTGCGGACAGACCAAGCGGGACGACGTGACGTACATGCGCAGGTTCGTCCCCGACTTCCAGCCCCGCACGGCACGGTGGTGAAGCGGTGCGCGTCGTCGGTTACGCCTACCCGTGGGACGTCCTGGACGCACCCGGCTTCGTGGACCGGGTGCGGCGGCTCGGGGCCGACGAAGTCGCCGTCGCCACGGCGTACCACAGCGCCCGCGCCGCCACCCCCTGGTCGCCCACGGGCAGCTCGGTGCTCGCCCGCCACGCGGCGCTCTACCGCCCGGTGCGGGAGGCGGCCTGGCGCGATGCCGTACTGCGCCCGGCCGCACCGGCCTGGGCGACGGCCCCCGACAGCGCGAGGGACGCCGTCCGCGCGCTGAACACGGCCGGGGTGCCCGCCGCCGCGTGGATCGTGCTCACCCATGACTCCCGGCTGGGCGCGCGGTTCCCGCGGTACGCCGTACGCAACTGCTTCGGCGAGAGCTACCCGTGGGCGCTGTGCCCCTCGCACTTGGACGTCCGGGCCTACGCGGCGACGTTGACCGCCGAGAGCGTGGCCGGGCTCGACCTCGCCTCGGTGGTTCTCGAAGCCTGCGGTCAGCTCGGCGCGGTGCACCAGCACCAGCACGAGAAGAGCGACGGCGTGTGGTCGCCCGCCGTCGAACGGCTCCTGTCGGTGTGCTGCTGCACCGCCTGCGCCGACGGCTGGGCCGCGTCGGGCGCGCTCCCGCAGGACGTCACCCGGGCCCTGCGGACCGAGATCCGCCGCCTGATGGACAGCGCCGACCTGAGCGTCCTGGTGGACGCCCTGCCCGCCGGGCTGCGGACCCTGCTCCTGGAAACCCGGCAGCGGGGCGCCGACCGGCTCCGACGCGGTGTGCTCGCCGCCGTCGGCCCCGGCACCAGGGTCGCCCTGCACGGATCGCTCGACCCCTGGACGACCGGAGCGCTGCCGGGCCTGACCCCGGCCGGGGCCGCCGGGGCCGATGCCCTGGTGCTGCCGAACTGGGCGCCGGGCCGGTCCAGCGCGGATGCCGTCGCACAGGCCCGACGGGACCTCCCGCCCGGCGTGGACGTCGGCAGTTACGTCTCCGCGGTGACGGCGGTGCCGGTCCCCGACATGACGTCGTACGTCACGGAACTGGCCGGGGCGGGCGCCGCCGAACTGCACCTCTACCACCTGGGACTGGCCGGGCCCGCCCGCTTCCCGGACCTGCTCGCCGCCACGGACGCCGCGCACGCGGCGAGTGTGCCGGGCCCGGCCGGAAGGAGCGGCGCATGACCCGGCACACCGGCCCCGAACAGGGCCGGATCAGGCCAGCGAAGCGGCACGGGCGGGGTCGACGGCGTGCTGGAGCGGCAGCCCCTGGACGAAGCGGCGCAGTTCGTCCAGGACGAGCAGCCCCAGACGTGCGCGTTCGGCCCCCGTCGCACCGCCGAGATGGGGCGTCAGGACGACGTTGGGAAGGTCGAAGAGCGGCGAGTCGTGGGCCGGAGGCTCCGGGTGGGTGACATCGAGCACGGCCGTGAGATCGGGCCTGGCGCGCAGCACCCGTACCGCCTCGGGCTCGTCGATCAGGGCGCCCCGCGCGGTGTTGATCAGCGTCGCGCCCGGCAGCAGGGAGTCCAGCAGCCCCGCCCCGACCGTGCCCCGGGTCTCGGGCAGCAGCGGCGCGTGGAGGCTGACGACGTGACAGGTGGCGAAGAGCTCCTCGACGCCGACGAGCCGGACGCCCGCCTGCCGGGCGGCTTCGGGGGTGGCGAGGGGATCGGTGGCGAGGACGTCCACGTCGAAACGCGCGAGGTGGGCCGCGACGAGCCGGCCGATGTGCCCGAGCCCCAACAGCCCCACCCGCGACTGGTAGGCACCCGGCACGGCGACGTCGCGCGGGTAGCGGCGACTGCCCGCCACCTCCCGCGCGACGCGGTGCACCTGCTTCAGCCCGAGCAGGACGTGGGCGAGCGTGAACTCCGCCACCGGGACGGCATTGGCCGCCGCAGCGGAGACGATCGGCATGCCGCGCTCCCAGAAGGCGGGCGTGGTCAGATGCCGTACGGAGCCCGCCGCGACCAGCACGGCCCGCAGCCGAGGCGCGTGCCCCAGCAGGGTCGCGTCCAGGACGGGCGCACCCCACCCCGTGAGCAGGACCTCGACCTCGCCCAGCACGGACGGGTCGGCGTCGAGCTGCTGCCGGGTGAGGGGCGGCCCCTGCCAGGCCACCAACGGGTCGAGCCGGGACATCACTTCGGGCGGATAGACGTCCGCCCGGCGTTCTTCCTCCATGACCAACAGGGCGGTCGCTGCGGTGGCCGAAGCGTTCATCCCGGGTGTCTCCTCTGCCTGTTCACGGGCGGCTGTCGGCCGCCGACGGCCCTGACCGGATCAGATGATCCGCAGGGACAATACATCGGATCTTTCGAGCGGTACCGCCCGAAGATGGAAGAGTCGTTTCTCGCCGGCCGAAAGAGCGGACCCGTTCGGGGATTTCCATGAAATGCCCATGTCCGCATCAGCTTCGGCCGCGTCGTTTCGTAGGGGAAAACGTATCCGCCGGACGTCTCGCTGAACAGTGAACGCCCCATATTCATCGGACTATTGACCACGGAAGCGGACGCCGTTACCGTCCGTGCAAGCGCTTTCTAGGCCCACTGTGCAGAGCCGCACAACAGGAGTTGTCATGCAGAGAACGCGATGGACCGGTGCGGGATTTCTCGCCTCCGCACTGCTCCTCACCAGCTGTACGTCCGGTCCTGCGGGAGTGGACGTCAAGCAGAACTCCAAGGCGACGCTGGAGCTCTGGACCAGGACGACACCGGGCGGACCGGGAGAGCAGGGAGCGCTCAAACTCACCAAGGCCTTCGAGAAGGCCACCGGCCACAAGGTCAAAGTCACGGCGATATTCGACGACTTCGAGACCAAACTGCAGCAGCGCGCCGCCCAGAAGAACCTCCCCGACCTCGTCATGAACGACGTCACGCAACTCGGCGCGATGAACAGCCAGGGCCTGCTCCGGGAAATCGACCTGAGCAAAATCAAGAACAGCAAGGACCTCATCGCCCAGGGCCTGGCCTCCGGAAAGAGCCTCGACGGCAAGCAGTACGCCCTGCCCTATTCCGCGCAGGCGTCCGCGCTGCTCCTGCGCAAGGACTGGCGGCAGAAACTGAAGCTCGACATCCCGAAGACCTGGGACGACTTCACCGCGATGGCCAAGGCCTTCACCACCCAGGACCCCGACGGCGACGGCAAGCAGAACACCTCCGGCCTCGCCGCCCCGCTCTCCACCAAGCGCGGCTACGCCTCCTGGTACTTCTCCAACTTCCTGTGGGCGGCGGGCGGCGACTTCCTCACCGAGACCGGCAAGGGCACGTACAAACCGGCCATGACCAGCAACGAATCCGTCCGGGCCATGCAGTGGTTCCGTGACCTCGGCTGCCGGGACAAGTCCGTCCAGCCGGGCTCGGTGACCATGGACACCCCGCCGACGAACGAGGCCTTCGAAGCGGGCAAGGCCGGCATGTTCGTCGTCGGCCCCTACCTGCTGCCGCGTTTCGACGCCTCGCTCGGCAAGGAGAAGTACGAGGTCGTGCCGATGCCCAAGGGCCCCAAGGACGCCACCGTCCTCGCCGAAGGGGGCTCCGTCTACCTGATGGCCGGTTCCGAGAACCAGGCCGGGCAGGACGCCTTCGTCGACTTCGCCATCTCCGCCCAGGGCCAGAAGGTCGCCATGGAGGGCGACACCGGCTTCGTCGTCCAGCTTCCCGTCAACAAGACGGTGAACATCACCCAGGTCCGCCCCGACCCCCGCTGGCAGACGTACGCCGACGTCTACCGCGACTCCGGCCGCTACGCGCCCTCCATCCCGAACTGGACCCCGGTGCGGCAGGCGACCGCCGACACCGTGAACGCACTGATGGCCGACTGCGGCCTGGACCTGCGCACCAAGCTGACCGAGCTCGACAAGCAGCTCGCCGGCATCCTCCAGGAGCAGGGGATAGCCGCGTCATGAGCCTCGACCAGGCCGACCAGGCCGATCCGGCCGCCCTCCCGGCGGCCGGCCCCGCCCGCCGGGCGGCGGGCCGCCGGGGCACGGGGGCCACCGGCCGCAGGAACGGCCGCAGGTCCGGCCGGTGGTGGACACCCTGGCTGTTCCTCGCGCCCGCGCTGCTCCTCTTCCTGTACTTCAAGTTCATCCCCATGGTCAGCGCGCTGACCATGTCCTTCCAGGACGTCCGGCCCTACCTGGGCAACACCTGGGTCGGCACCGCGAACTACGCCACCGTGCTCCAGTCCCTCGGCTTCCGCGAGGCCGCCTGGCACACCGTGGTCCTCGCCGCCGGACAGACGGCCGGTTCGATGGCCCTCGGCCTGGCCCTCGCACTGCTGATGGAGGGGCAGAGCCGCCGCCTGGGATTCGTACGCTCCGCGGCGTTCCTCCCCGTGGTGGTGCCCATCGCGGTCGTCGCCGAACTGTGGCGGATCATGTACCACCCGACCGAGGACGGAATGCTCAACTCCCTCCTGGGCCTGGTGGGACTCGGCCCCTCGGGGTTCATCAACGATCCCGACGCGTCGATGGCCTCGATCATGATCACCGGTATCTGGCGCGGCGCCCCCTACGACATGATGATCTTCCTCGCCGGTCTGACGGGCGTCGACCGGGGCCTGTACGAGGCCGCCAAGGTCGACGGAGCGTCCCGCTGGCAGCGGGTGCGGTACGTGACGATGCCCGGACTGCGCTCGGTGTTCTCGATCCTCTTCATCCTCGCCGCGATCCGTGGACTGCGGGTGTTCACCGAGGTGTTCCTGCTCACCAACGGCGGACCCGACGGCTCCACCGAGGTCGTCATGACCCTCATCTACAAGCTCGGCCTGGAGCAGAACCGGCTCGGCGTCGGCGCGGCCGGAGCCGTCCTGCTGTTCGTCGCGACGCTGATCCTGACCGTCGTCGTCCACCTGCTGCGGCGGAGGGAAAACAAGTGACCATGCCGACCGAGCGTGTACGACGGACCAAGGCCCCGCGGACCGGGCCCGCACCGGTGAAGGCCCCGCGGACCGCGACCGCGCCGACCGAGACCGCACTGGGCCTGTCCGAGAGCCGCAGCCTCGGCGGACGCGTCCTGAAGGCCGTCGTCCACCTGCTGGTCCTCGTCGTCTTCGCCGGACCGCTGCTCGCCCTGCTCGTCAGCGCCTTCGGCAACGTCAAGGACCCGACCCAACTGAGCGTCGTCCCCTCGGGAATCACGCTCGACAACTTCACCATCGCCTTCGACCAAGGCGTCCTCACCTACCTGCTCAACTCCTTCTTCGTGGTCGGCTTCGGACTGCTGCTCCAGGTCGCCGTGTCCGTCCTGGCCGGATACGCGCTGGCCCGCAAGGTCTTCCGCGGCATGACGCTGGTGCTCGTCGCCATCCTGGCCACGCTGATGCTGCCGGAGGAGATCCTGGCCCTGCCGCTCTCCCTGATCCTCGCCGACCTGCCGGTCCTCCACGTCAACCTCATCGGCACCCTGGCCGGAATGATCGTCCCGCTGGGCGCCTGGGGGTTCTCCATCCTGGTGATGACGGAGTTCATGAAGGACGTGCCCCGGGAGCTGGAGGAGGCCGCCCGCATCGACGGCGCGGGCGACCTGCGCATCTTCTTCCAGATCATCCTGCCGATGTGCAGGCCCGCCCTGGGCGTCATCGGGGTCTTCGGCTTCACGATGATCTGGGACCAGTACCTGCTGCCCCTCCTCGTCTCCGTCGACGCCTCCTCCTACACGCTCCCGCTGGCACTGCGGACCCTGCGCATCGACCCCGACGTCACCCCCGGCGTGGTGATGGCCGCCGCCCTGCTCGCCCTGCTGCCCTCCGTGATCGTCTTCCTGTTCTTCCAGCGCTCGTTCGTCAGCGGTCTGTCCTCGGGCGCGCTGAAGGGCTGACCGCACAACCCGCGTGCCCTCCGCGTACGGGAGTGAGTCCCGTACGAACCGGACCCCGGCCGGCGCCCACGACGCACCCGCCCCCCGACCCACCAGCAGCCCCCGGCGCACCGACCCCGCGCCGGACAGCGGCGAGAAGGAGCCGTCCCCCATGCCCCCGCACACCGACACCCCGCCGAACCGCCCGGCCGGAACCCCGGCCGCCGAAGCAGCCCCGGAGACGGCCTGGTTCACCACCGCCCGGTTCGGCATGTTCGTCCACTGGGGTCTCTACTCCCTCGCCGCACGGCACGAATGGGTCAAGAGCCGCGAGAAGCTGACCGACGAGCAGTACCAGGTCTACTTCGACCACTTCGACCCCGACCGCTACGACCCGGCCCAGTGGGCCAGGGCCGCCAAGGCCGCGGGCATGCGGTACGTCGTCCTGACCGCCAAGCACCACGACGGCTTCTGCCTGTGGGACAGCGCCCTCACCCCGTACAAGGTCACCAACACCCCCTACGGCCGCGACCTCGTCGGCCCGTTCGTCGAGGCGTGCCGCGCCGAGGGCCTCAAGGTCGGCCTCTACTACTCGCTCATCGACTGGCACCACCCGTCCTTCCCCGTGGACGGCACCCACCCGCAGCGCGACGACGAGGAGTTCAGGGCCGCGCACGCCGACCGGGACATCCGCGACTACCAGCACTACCTGCACGGCCAGGTCCGCGAACTCCTGACCTCCTTCGGCCGCATCGACTACCTGTTCTTCGACTTCTCGTACGCCGGACGGAGCTGGTGGGGCGGCAAGGGACCCGACGACTGGGACTCCCCGACGCTGCTGAAGACCGTCCGCGAACTCCAGCCGCACCTCATCGTCAACGACCGGGCGGGGCTGCCCGGCGACTTCGTCACCCCCGAGCAGTACCAGCCGTCCGGCCCCATGACGCAGGACGGGCGGCCCGTGCTCTGGGAGGCCTGCCAGACCCTCAACGGGAGTTGGGGCTACGACCGCGACAACCTCGACCACAAGAGCGCCGACCTCCTGATCCGCATGCTCGTCGACGGCGTGTCCAAGGGCGGCAACCTCCTGCTCAACGTGGGCCCCACCGGCCGAGGCCATCTCGACCCGCGCGACCTCGCGGTCCTCACGGAGATCGGCCGATGGACGGACCTGCACGACAGGGCGATACGGGGCTGCGGCCCCTCCCCGTACACCGCCCCCGCCGAATGCCGGTACACCCAGCGCGGCGACCGCCTCTACGTCCACCTCTTCGCCTGGCCCCTGCGCCACCTGCACCTGCCCGGCCTCGCAGGCACCGTGCGCTACGCCCACCTGCTCCACGACGCGTCCGAAGTCGTACGCGTCCACATCGACCCGGACCGGCCCGCGGTCAACACCGAGATGGGCGGACAGCCCGCCGGAACGCTCACCCTCCAGCTCCCGGTCCGCCGCCCGGACACCCCCGTACCCGTCATCGAACTCTTCCTGGACCCCTCGGCCGCACAGCCCACCCCCTGAGCCGACCCCGCTCCACCACACCTCACGGAGGCACCATGCGACGACGCACGTTCCTCACCGGCATAGGCATCACCACCGCCGCCGGAACAGCGCTCATCACCGGTACGCAGCATGCGGCCGCGGCGGCCCCGACAACCACCGTCGACTCACTGGAGGCACTCCAGGCCGCCATCGACCGGGCACGCCCGGGCGCCCGGATCGTCCTGGCCGACGGCACCTACACCGTCCCTCCCGGCCGACCCGTCGCCGTACGCGACAAACGAGGCACCCGGCACGCACCCATCACCGTCGCCGCCCGCACCCCCGGCCGCGTCGTCCTGCACGGCGAGCAGAGCTTCGTCCTCCAGGCCTCCGCCCACATCACGCTCAGCGGCTTCTCCTTCCGCCAGAGCAGCACCCTGGACATCCCCCCGGACTGCTCGCACATCAGGCTCACCCGCAACGACGTCCAACTCGCCGACATCGAAGGCCTCCACTGGGTGATGGTGCGCGCGGACGACAGCGAGATCGACCACAACCACTTCCACGGCAAGAGCACCCTCGGCATCTACCTCGGCATCGAAGGCGCGGGCGACACGGACATGGCCCAGCGCGTCCACGTCCACCACAACCACTTCTCCGACCACACCTTCACCGGGTCCAACGGCGGAGAGCCGATCCGGCTCGGCGTCAGCCCCCGGGCGCTCTCCCACGCCGGTGCGCTCGTCGAGCACAACCTGTTCGAACGCTGCGACGGCGACCCCGAGGCCGTCTCGGTGAAGTCCTCGGGCAACACCATCCGCCACAACACCTTCCGCGACAGCATCGGCGGGATCGTCCTGCGCCACGGCAACCGCAACCGGGTGGACGGCAACTACCTGCTCAACGGCACGGAAGGCATCCGCATCTACGGCAACGACCACGTGGTCGTCAACAACCACCTCGCCGGTCTGTCCGGCCGCGCCCTGGTGATCGGCAGTGGATCGGAGCGGGACCACCTGCCCGACGAGACGCCCGAGGCGCGCCGGGGCAACGACGCCCCCGACCGGCTCCTGATCGCGTACAACACCCTGCTGAACAACGCGGGCACCCTCTCCGGCGAGAGCCACCGCCCGCACGAGCCGCGCGACGTCACCGTCGCCGACAACCTCCTCGTCGCGGACACCGGTGACCTGGTCGCCATGGCCAACACCGTACGTTTCACCTGGTCGGGCAACCTCCTGTACGGTGCCGCCGCCGACGGCAACATCCCCGCCCACGGCGGTACCCGCACCGACCCGAAGCTGCGCACGGGCCCCGACGGCATCGCCCGCCCGGCCGCCGACAGCCCGGTCATCAACGCGGGCACACTGCGACGGCCGCCCGTCACCCACGACATCGACGGCCAGCCGCGCGGCCGTTTCCGGGACGTGGGAGCGGACGAATACTCCCGGCGGCCACCGCGACGCGGACCCCTGACGCGCACGGACGTCGGCCCCCGGGCCCGCTGAGCGCATCCCGTGCGCTACGGGGGCGTACGCGAAGCGCTCAAGGCCATCGGGCACGACGTCGGCACCGCGCACGTCGAGATCACGGTGACGGCGGGCCAGCCCCGCCTGGTCGAGATCAACGTCCGTACGGGTGCGCCCAGTTCGCCCCCCCCCGGCAGACCCGTCCACCTCACCGGCACACCCCACCTGCCCAGGAGGCACCATGCAACGCCGTACGTTCCTCAGAGGCACCGCCGTGGCGGCCATCGCCGCCGCACCCCTCACCACGTCCCTGTCCGGCAGTGCAGCGGCGGCCGACCTGCCGGTCGCCTCCCTGACCGCCCTGCAGAACGCGATCAACTCCGCCGCACCCGGCGACCGCATCATCCTCGCCGACGGCACCTACACCGTGCCCTCGGGCAGTTCGATCAAAATATCCGGCAAGAACGGCACCGGCACCGCGCCGATCACCATCGTCTCCCAGACCCGCGGCGGCGCCGTGCTGCGCGGCCAGCGCAGCTTCGTCCTCAGCAATTCGAGCAACATCACCATCAGCGGCTTCTCCTTCCGTCAGAGCACCACGCTGGAGATACCGGAGAACTGCCCGTCGATCCGGCTGACCCGCAACGACTTCCAGTTCGCGGACACCGGCGACCCGTACTGGCTCGTCGTGCGGGGGAACGGCGCGAAGATCGACCGCAACCACTTCCACCACAAGACCACCACGGGCATCTTCCTCATCGTCGACGGCCCCTCCGCACCCGGCCCGGACGGCCAGCCGCGCATGGCCCAGGGCGTGCAGATCGTCAAGAACCACTTCTCCGACCACGCCTTCACCGGGACCAACGGCGGGGAGCCGATCCGGCTGGGAGTCAGCGGCCGTGCACTGGCCGACGCCTCGGCGACGGTGGAGTACAACCTGTTCGAACGCTGCGACGGCGACCCCGAGGCCATTTCCGTCAAGTCCTCGGGCAACACCATCCGGTACAACACCGTCCGCGACAGCCGCGGCGGAATCGTCCTGCGGCACGGCAACCGCAACCGGGTGGAGGGCAACTACCTCCTCGACGGCAAGGACGGCATACGCCTCTACGGCAACGACCACACCATCGTCAACAACTACCTCAGCGGACTCTCCGGCGACGCCCTGGTGATCGGCAGCGGCTCCACCCGCGACCACCACCCCGGCGAGACCGAGCCCGAGAGGCGCGGTAACGACGCGTGCGACCGCGTCGTGGTCGCCCACAACACCCTGCTGAACAACAACAAGTCCCTTTGCGGCGAATCCCGCACCCACGCACCGCAGGACGTCATCGTCGCGGACAACCTGCTGGTCAGCGACACCGAAACCCTCGTCGCGATGGGCGCCACCACCCGCTTCACCTGGCGCACCAACATGCTGTGGGGCGCCGCCCCCAACGGCACCATCCCCTCGGGCGGCTTCCTGCGGGCCGACCCCCGGCTCACCCCCGGCGCGGACGGCGTCCAGCGGCTCTCGGCCACCAGCCCGGCCATCGGTGCCGCCACCCTGAGCCCCTCGGTCGTGACCGACGACATCGACGGCGACCAGCGCGGCAGCACACGCGACATCGGCGCCGACGAGTACACGACGACCCCTGCCCTCCGCCACCCCCTCACCCCGGCCGACGTGGGCCCCAACGCACCCTGAGCCCCCAGCACACCACCCCCGCCCGAAAGGCAGCGAAGTGACCGAGCACAGGAAGCACCACCCCGCGAACACGGCCCGGCTCGGCCTGTGCTCGGTCACCTTCCGCCGCCTGCCCGCCGCCGAGGTCGCACGGCACGCCGCCGACGCGGGCCTGGCGGTGATCGAGTGGGGCGCCGACGTCCACGCACCGCCGCAGCAGCCCGACATGCTTCGCGCGGTCCGCGAGGCCACCGAACGACACGGGCTCACCTGCTGTTCGTACGGCTCCTACTTCCGCGCCACCGCGGCGGACACGCCCGCCTTCCCCGCCGTCGCCCGAGCCGCATCGCTCCTCGGAGCTCCCCGCATACGCGTCTGGGCCGGCGGAACCGGATCGGCGGCCACCGCGCCCGACGCGCGTCGCACGACCACGGCCCACTTGCGTGAAGCGGCCCGGATCGCCGCCGACCACGGTCTGGAACTGGCCACGGAGTTCCACCAGCACACCCTCACCGACACCGTCGCCTCGACCCTGCGACTGCTGGACGAGGTGGCCGCCGACAACCTCCGCACCTACTGGCAGCCCCCGCTCGACACCCCCGACGCCGAGGCCCTGGCCGGACTCGCCGAACTCGGCGACCGGGTCGCCGCCCTGCACGTCTTCTCCTGGTGGCCGGGCAACACCCGCCGCCCGCTGGCCGACCGCGCAACCCTGTGGACCCGGGCACTGGCCCTGCGCGCGGGCCGGGACACCGACGCACTGCTGGAATTCGTACCCGACGACGACCCCACGGTCCTGCCCCGCGAGGCCGCGACACTACGACGCGCGACTGCCACCGCCCGCACCCGATGACCCCCGGACGGCACCCATGCACCTCACGGACGACGACACGCTCCTGTTCATCGGCGACTCCATCACCGACGCGGGCCGCGACCGGACGGACCCCGCCTCGCTCGGCAACGGATACGTCCACGCGATCGCGCAGACCCTGCACGCCCGCGCCCGCACCGGACCCGTCCCCTGCCCCCGGATCATCAACCAGGGCCTCAACGGCAACCGCGTCCACGACCTCGCATCCCGCTGGACCACCGACGTCACCGCCCACCGACCCACCGTGCTGACGGTCAAGATCGGCATCAACGACACCTGGCGACGCTACGACCGGGGCCTCCCCAGCCCGATCCCCGCCTTCGAAGCCTGCCTCTCCCGCCTCCTGGCCACCGCCCCCGCCGCCCACCTGGTCGTCATCACCCCGTTCCTGCTGCCCGCCACCCCGGAGCAGGAGACCTGGTTCGACGACCTGCTGCCCCGCACCGACGCCGTCCTGCGGGCCGCCCGGGCCCAGGGGGCCCACGTGGTGCGCGCGGACCACGTCCTGCACCACGCGTCACAGCAGCGCAGCGCCTCGGAACTCGCCCCCGACGGCGTCCACCCGAGCCCTCTGGGCCACCGGCTGATCGCCGACGCCTGGCTCGCCGCGATCGACGCCCGGCCCGCGTCATGACGCGGGCCGCACCCGGACAGCGTCAGGACGCGGGCCGCACCCGCAGCCCCTCGCCTCACGCCTCGGCGAGCAGCGGGTCGAACGGGGTGGTGCGCTGCCGCCCGGACATGAACGCCAGGAACTCCTTCACGAAGGCGCTCCGGGTGTACGTCGTCCCGTCGCCCCCCGAGGTGTCGCGGCGGAACGCCGTGCGGAACAGCGCACGGTACTCGGCGGCGTCGATGTGCTGGTTGCCGTCCTTGTCGGTCACGTCGAAGAGGACCTCGGCGACCCTGATGAGCGCGGGCCCGGCCAACGACGGCGCACCTGCCGCGTACTCCCGGGCGCTGATGCTGCCGTCGCCGTCGGTGTCCAGGGCCGCCTGGAGCTCCCGCCACCAGTCCGCGAACGCCTGGTAGAGCCTGGTCTCCTCGGGTTCGTCCAGGTCGAGGCGGCTCGCCAGCTCGCGGGCCATGGCGGCGAGGTCCGGCCAGTCCAGCGAGCCGTTGCCGGTCTGGTCCAGCACCTGCCGGAAGAAGTCCTCGGTCTCCTGCCGGTACGGGCGCGCCCCGGCGTCCGGGGCGGGTTCCGGCGGCTCGGGCAGCGGGGACAGCAGCCGGACCAGCGCACCGGCCCGCTTCATCCTGGCGTGCAGGGCCGCGAGCGTACGGGCGCGCGGGTCGTCGCTGTCGGGCGTCAGGGAGAGCAGGTCGATGACGTTCTCCGGCGCGATCCAGCGCGCGGGCAGGAAACGGGTCAGCCCGACGGCCAGATAGGCGCCCTGCATCAGCGTGTGCGCGCCGGGCAGTTCGGGCAGCCCCGCCCGGCGGCGGAACGGCTCGGGCAGCGAGGCCACGGCGATGACCCCGAGGACCGGGGCGACCAGGGCCCGGCCGGTCGCCCACAGCGTCGGCAGCCCGCTCAGCAGCGGGGGAGCGGGGAGGTGGTCGAAGAGCCGGTACAGGATGACGCGCATCGCCTCCGTGTTCTCCAGCTCCTCGGCCACCACCCTGTCGAAGTACGGCCAGAACTCGACCAGGGTGGCGGGCAGGTGGCCGGGCTCGTCGCCCAACGCGCCCAGCGTGCCCCGGAATTCGGCGTACAGCTCCTCCATGAACTCCTGCTCCAGGGGCTGCCCGCTCAGCCGGAACATCGTGACGGAGCTCTCGAAGAGGGTCGCCACCACCCAGGCCCGCGCGCCGGGGTCCATGGCGTCGTACGGCCGGTTCCTGGCATCGCTCCCCTGCATGCGGGCGTGCAGCCGGTTCAGCCGCGCCGCCTCCCGCTCACGCGCCTGCGCGTCGGCACCGACCATGCGCTGCATGCTCAGGTAGGTGTTGCGCAGGCGTCGCCACGGGTGCGCGACGAACGTGGAGTTCTCCACCAGCGCCGCCCCGATCGCCGGGTGCGCGGCCTCCAGCACGGTCGCCCGGACCATGGCCAGCACCCACAGGGGATCGTCGAAGAACGACGCGAACCGCGCGTCCGGGCCGGCCACGGGGCCCTTCCGCGGCTCGGAGCCGACGGAGGCAGACTCTTCCTGGTACGGGTTCACGGTCGGGATGCTCCGATCTCGCCCGGCAGCACGCCGCCGAAGCGGCGGTCGCGCAGCCGGTAGGCGTGCAGGCAGTCAACGAAGTGGGAGGCCCGGAAGTCGGGCCACAGGACGGGCGGGAAGACCCACTCGGCGTAGGCGACCTGCCAGAGCATGAAGTTGGAGATGCGCTGCTCCCCGGAGGTGCGGATCACCAGGTCCACGTCCGGCGTGTCCGGGTAGGGGAGGTGGTCCGCGAAGATCCGCTCGGTGACGGCGTCGGCCGGGACCTCGCTGCGCAGCAGCGAGCGCGCGGCCTCGACGATGTCCGCGCGGCCGCCGTGGTCGAAGGCCACGGTCAGCGTCATGCCCCGGTTCTCCCCGGTGAGCGTCATCAAGTCCTCGAAATCCCGGGCCAGTTCGGGAGGAATGCGGGGATCGCTCACGCCGAGGAAGCGGCAGCGGATGCCGCGTGCGTGGAGGAAGAAAGCGTGCTTGCGCACCACGCGCCGCACCAGCCGCATCAGGAAGTCGACCTCGCTGCTCGGCCGCCCCCAATTCTCGGTGGAGAACGCGTACAGGCTCAGCCACCCCACGCCGGCCGATCGCGCCGCCTCGATGACGTCGATCACCGACGCCTCGGCGGCCCGGTGCCCGAAGGTGCGCGGCTGCGCCCGCGACTGCGCCCAGCGGCCGTTGCCGTCCATGACACAGGCGACGTGCCGAGGCGTCCGACGCGGGGCCCCGGCCGCGTGGTGCTCTGCGTACGGAACGGCTTGGGGTGACGGCGTGTCCTCGTCGACTGCGTGCTGCACTTCCCTGCCTTCCCGGCGGTGTGATGCGGTGTCATGCGGTGCGGTGTGATGCGGTGCGGTGGGCTGATCCGATCAACGCGCACAGCATGGCACCGGAAGATCGCGGGGAGTGCGGACGGCCGACGGGTTCACTCTTGGCACGCCCGTCCGAGAGCACCGCTTCCTGTCCCGCCCCGCATTACACGCACTGCGCGCCGGTCGGCCGGAAATCGGCGGTCCGTGCCCCGTCGGCCCCGGCCCGAATACGCCACTCCGGTGTTCCTGGGCCCCGCCCGCCCGCCGCGACCGCCCGGAGGCGTGTCCCGATGTCATCGTCGTCCGCACGGCAAGGCAGGACGACACGAGGTGATCCGGTGGGCGAAGGGGAAGCGACACCCAAGGGCGACCGGGAGAAGGACGACGCCGAAGTCCTGGAACGGCTGAGGCACACGGCCTACCACGGCGAGGTGAAGACCGGCCGGACCGTGCTGACGGCCGAACAGGCCCACCAGGTACTCGACTTCGGGCTCCGGCTCGGCAAGGAGCTCACCCTCAGCGGCTTCGACACCCAGGCCGTCGAGTCCTCGGTGATCGCCGCGACGACCTCCCTCGGTCTCACCCACCTGGAAGTCGACATCGCCGCGCAGACCATCCACCTCCAGTACACCCCCCGGCGCGGCGCGCCCGTGTCGATGATGCGGGTGACGCGCGGCGCCGACACCCGCAACCTCCAGCGCATGGCCGCGCTGTACCGGCTCGTCGAGCGCATCGTCGACGGCGGCCTCGACGTACGGCGCGCGGCCGAGGCGCTGCGGCGGGTCCAGGCCGCCGAGCCGAGGTGGCCGTGGTGGGTGCGCGTCGCGGGCGGCGGCGTGCTGGCCGCCTCGGTCACCCTCCAGGTGGGCGGTTCCCTGTGGGCCGCGCTCGCGGCCTTCGCCGTGATGGCGGCGACGGACGGCACGGGGCGGCTGCTGACCCGCATCGCCCTCCCGTACTTCTTCGTGATGGCCGCCCAGGCGGCGCTGATCGTCGTGATCGGGGTCGTCCTGCTGGACACCGGCCACCTCTTCCCGTACGGCACCGCGGTGGTGGCGGCCAACCTGGTCGTCCTGCTGCCCATCGTGCCCCTGGTCGCCCTGCCCCAGGACGCCATCACCGGCTTCTCGCTGATGGCGGCGACACGGGCGGTGAACGTGACGCTGGCCTTCGCCGGGCTCATCACCGGTGTCGCCGTCGCCGTCTCCTTGATCGAGGAGGCGGGCAGCACCCTGTGGACGGTGGACATCGACCACTCGACGCTGCCCTTCGCGCTGGGGCTGCTCGTGTCCACCGTCGGCGCCGTCGGCAACTGCGTCTCCATGGGCGGCACCCGCCGCCTCCTGCCCGCAGCGCTGGCCGCCGGTCTGCTGGCGGGCGGGGTGAACATGCTCATGTCGCGGCTCTTCGACCTGGCCGCCCTGTCCGTGCTGTGTGCGGCGGCGGTGCTCGGGCTGCTCGCGGTGGTGTGCGGGCCGCGCCTGCGGATGCCGCCGGAGGCCTTCATCGTGCCGGGGGTGACGGGCGCGCTGCTGCCGAGCCTCCAGGTCTACCAGAGCCTGAGCCAGCTGACGGCCGGCCGCCAGGGCGCCATGAACGCCGTCCTCACGGCCCTGGTCGCGACGGCCGCGATCGGTGTGGGCCTCGTACTCGGCAAGGTACTGGGCAACAACCTCGTCCAGTGCGCCACACGCCTCGTGCCCCGGCAGCGCAAGAGCGCCCGGACCTGACGTCCTGGCCGGACGCCCTGGTCAGACACCGGACAGCCCTGATCAAACAGGTGACGCATGAGGCGCATGAGGTGCCGGGAGCCGGGCACATGATCGTCGCACCGCAGTGATCCCACGCCGAACCGGCGGGGCGCCGGTGCGGCCTCGCGGCCGGCACAAGGCCGTACGCAGCGAAGACTTGAAGATCGGAAACCTCATGATTGTCCTTGGCGTCATCCTCCTCCTCATCGGCATGCTGGCCCACGTCTCGCTCCTGACGACCATCGGCGGCATCCTCGTCGTGGTCGGCGCCGTGCTGTGGATCCTCGGCGCGACGGGCCGCGCGATCGGCGGCCGAAAGCACTACTTCTAAATCCGGCCGCGCGCCCTGACCCGCAGGGCACACCGCACCGAGGCCACGGGGTGGGGGGCTTCCCCCACCCCGCCCGGGCCTGCTGGCCGCAGTGCGGACAGGCCACTTGAGCGGATGGTTCCGCTCCTCTTGATCGCCGACGCTGGGCACACCACACCAGCTCGTCCGATCGGAGACCCCGTGTTCCGCCTCAACTTCTCCCGCCGCCCGATGGCGCGCACCGCCGCACTGGTTCTGGCCGGAGCCGCCTGCGCCGCTCTCACCACCGGCAGCGCCGAAGCCATCGTCAACGGGCGGGACTCCACACAGCGTTATCCGGCCATGGTGTCCATCCCCGTGTCGGGCGCGGACGACCCCGCCTTCCGGGGCGTCTGCGGCGGAACGCTGATCGACGCGCAGTGGGTCCTCACGGCCGCCCACTGCGTGGACCCGACCCTCGTCACCCTGGACGGCACCGTCCGGATCGGCAGTGCGTGGACGAAGTCCGGCGGCACCGTCCGGGCCGTGACGAAAACGGTGACCCACCCCGGCTACCGCCTGGGCACCCCCAACCGCCATGACCTGGCGCTGATACGTCTGAACCGCCCGGCCGCCGAGAAGCCCCTGCGCATCGCGGACCGGCCCGGGCCGCCCGGCACCCCGACCCGGCTCCTGGGCTTCGGCACCGTCGACGACGCACCCGACCCGGCGCAGTGGGTCTTCCCCGACCGGCTCCAGGAACTCGACGCGCGCCGGGGCGCGGTGTCCGCGTGCGCACCGGGCTACGCGGACCACACCCGCCTGTGCACGATCAGCCAGGTTCCCCGGGCCATGGCGTGCAACGGCGACTCGGGCGGCCCCCAACTCCAGCGCGACCGCAAGGGCCGCTGGGAACTCATCGGCGTCACCTCCGGCCCCGGCGCCCCGGGCGTGCGCTGCAGCGACGGACCGGGCCTGTACACGAGCGCACCCGCCCACGCGCGCTGGATACACGACGCGATGACCCGCAACGGCTGACCGGAAGCGCCATCCCTCCACAACTGCCGCCCCTCCTGCGGCAGTTGCTGGGACATCGGTCGACGCGGCACCGGGCACGGTCTCCCCGGCCGGAGCGGAAACTCCCCGGCCTGAGCGGAAAGCGGACTGCGCCCTTCCCGCTCCTTGCTCCGCCTGATACCTTGCATTGCATGGAACAGGGCGATCCGATGAAGCAGGCCCGCGCAGCAGCCCAGCTGCGCAAGGGCGTTCTGGAGTACTGCGTGCTCGCCCTGATGCGGGACCGCCCCCGATACGGCGTGGAACTCCTGCACGCCCTGGAGGAGTCCGGCGCCCTGGCCACAAGCCAGGGCACGGTCTATCCCCTGCTTTCCCGGCTCCGCCGCGACGACCTGGTCACCACCACCTGGCAGGAGTCCACCGAGGGCCCGCCCCGCCGCTACTACGCGCTCACCGACGGCGGACGGGCGGCGCTGGAGGAATTCACCCGCGTCTGGCCCGCCTTCCGCGATGCCGTCGACACCTTCCTCACCACCCCCCACGACCAGCCCAGCCCCCCGCATCCCCCCACCGGAGACCCCGCATGAAGACTTCCGCCGACCCCGTGCACGACTACCTCCACGCCGTTGAGCGCGAGGCCTCCGGGCTCTCCGCCGAGCGCCGCCAGGAACTCGTCGCCGACCTCGCCGAGCACATCGAGGTGGCACGCACGGAGCGCCCCGACGTCCCGATCAGCGCGATACTCGCGGAGCTCGGCGACCCCCGTCCGATCGCCGAGACCGCACTGGCCGAGGCGGGCCAGGCAACCCCGGCCCGCGCCGCCGCTCCCACCCGGCGGGGCAAGGTCCACCCGCTGATCCCGCTGGTGATGCTCACCCTCGTGCTGCCGTTCGCATGGGTCATCCCGGTCGGCCCCGGGACGCTGGTCAGCGTCGTGCTCCGGCTCGGCGGCGCGGTGCTGCTCTGCACGTCGGTCCACTGGACTCCCGTACAGAAGATCGTTGGCGTCCTGCTCACCGCGGTCCTGCCGAGCATCGCCGTCCGCGCCGTGAACGTGTTCGTCACGCCGGTCGGCGGCGCGGCCGTCCTGGTCGACGTCGCCGTACTCGCCGTCATCGCGGGCACGGCAGCATGGCTGTGGCGCGTCCGCCGCACCGTCTGACCGTCTGACCGCCTGACCGTCTGAAGGGAAGCCGCTCGGCAGCGGGTGCGCCGACGCGACACCTGGCGCAGGACTTCTAGGTGCGGGTGGCTTCGATGACGCACATGGGTCCCGCTGTCTCCCTGATGCCGTCGACGCGGAAACCGTTGCCGCCGAGGAGCGTGTTCCAGTCGCCGCGGGTGCGTTCGCGGCCGGTGAGCATGCCGAGCATGGTGAGGTCCAGGAGCGCTCCCACACCGGGGGCGGCGCCCGCGCCGAGGACGGTTTCCACCAGGAAGAGCCGTGCGCCGGGGGCCGCCGCCTCGTGGATGCGGGCGAGGATGCGCGCACACTGCTCGTCGTTCCAGTCGTGCAGGATGAAACAGGCCAGATACGCGTCGGCCCCGGCCGGCACGCCCGCGAAGAAGTCGCCGCCCTCGGTGTCCACCCGGTCGGCGACCTCGGCCCGTTCCAGGAGCGCGGGGGCCGCCGCCACCACGTGGGGCAGGTCGAACACGGTGCCGCGCAGCTCGGGATGACGCTCCGCGACAGCCGCCAGCGCGGTGCCGTCCGCGCCCCCCACGTCGACGACCCGGCGCACCCCGGTGAGATCCAGCGAGTGCAGCGCGTCCCTGCGCACGGCGCGCATCATCGAGGACATCGCCGCGCTGAACCCCGCCACCCGCTCGGGCTCCTGGGCCAGCCAGTCGAAGAACGGCATCCCCCACTCGTGCTCCGCCGCCGGCACCTCGTCGTGCAGGGTGGACCACAGGTGGGCGAAGGGACGGTAGTGGGTCTCCATCCACATCAGTGCCAGGTCCCGCAGGGAGTCGTCGGTATTGCTGAGCAGGGTGTGCCCGAGCGGTCCGAGGGCGACGGAGTCCTGGTCCTCGTCCCGTACGAAGAGGTGCTCCGTCGCCAGGGTGCGCAGCACCCGGCGCAAGGGCTCGGGGCGAAGCCCGGTGGCGCGAGCGACCTCGTCGACACGCAGCGGGCCGTCCGCGAGCAGGTCCACCACACGGGCGCGTGCCACGACGTACAGGGCCTGCGAGAGTTGGAAACCGCCGAGCAGACGCAACATGGCGACTGCCGGGTCGGTGGGGGGAGTCGGGGGAGCGGGGGCGGAGCTGTCGGGTGCGGCCATGGGCGGATTCCTACCAAACCCGACAGAGCGCGCCCTGCCGCCGCGCCGTGAATTCGATCGAGCGTGCGATGCGCTTCGGCTGATCGCGCGAGGGCGGCGCCGCGGAGACCGGGGCTCGCGCGTATCTACGGCGCTGAGCCGCACATATGTCGGCGCCACGAGCCTCCTCGTCCGCCTCACGAGCCCTCTGCCCCGCCATCGCGGACCTGTCCGCGTCAGGCGCCGGGGACGTTCCCCCAGACGTCCAGCGGCACCGCGTCCAGCCCCCGCCCGCCCGGGCCGATGCGGCGGCCCATCAGCTTGACCTGGCTCAGGGCGATGGCGCGGTCGAGCAGGGTCAGCTGGGGCAACCGCTCCGCGAGCTGTGCCTCCAGGCGCTGTACGTCGCCCACCGACCGCAGCCACACCGTGATCACCAGGTTGTGGGGGCCGGTGACCGAGGCGCACAGCCGGACCTCGGGCAGGGACACGATGCTGCGCGCGGTGGCCTCCAGACGGTCCGCCGGCACCCGCGCCCACAGTGTCGCCGAGACCGGCCACTCGGTCAGGTCGCGGGCCACCTCGCAGCGGAAGGCGAGTTCGCGGTCGTCGATGAGACGGCCCAGACGGCTGCGGACCACCCCTCGGCCGAGCCCGGTACGCGCGGCGAGTTCGACCGGACCCAGACGGCCGTCGTCGGAGAGCGCCGCCATCAGGGTGCGCTCGACGCCGTCCGGCAGCCGAGGACTCGCCCCGTCCCGGGTGCGACCGCGGACCGCGGAGGCCGTCTCGGCCAGTTCGAGCTGCTGCTGCTCGGACAGGGCGCGCAGCCGCCACCGGCTGCCCTCGCCGAAGATCCGGGTCGTCATCTGGGCGCGCGTGGACACGACCCCGGGGAGGACGCCGATGCGGTTCTGGAGCAACCGGCCCAGTTCACCCAGGTCCGGGGTGAACACGGTGAGGAGCAGGTCCCGCCCCCCGGCCATGTGCTCCACCGTCGCCACCCGCGGCAGGGCGCACAGGGCTTCGGTCACGGGCTCCAGCTGCCCGGCGTAACAGTCGACCTCGATCAGGGCGACCCCCATCCTGCGCTGGAGGGGCGGCCCCGGATACGCCGTGACCCACGCCCGTCCGTCCGTACGCAGTTGCTCCCAGCGCCGCGCCACCGTCACCGCGTCCACGCCGAGCACGGGGGAGAGCCGACTCCACGGGGCGCGGGGCGCGATCTGGAGGGCGTGCACCAGCTGCGCGTCGAGCGGGTCCAGGGGAGCGAGCGCGTCGAACGGCGTCATGGGGTCCATCGCTCTGCGCCCTGCCTCGTCCTGCCTCGTCGTGCCGTCCCGCTCCGCGCCATTTCCTGCACGAACCGAGCAACTCAGAACCCGAACCTGCGTCCGGGGCGGCAATTCTTCCCAGCTCCTGCCGCATCGGGCAGCGTCACCCCCGACCCCGCTGCCGCGCAACACCCTAACGCTCCGCCCGCTCCGGCCCGCCGCGGCCGAGCGGTGAGTGGAAAGGAGGGCCACCCATGACGACCGTGACCCGGGCGGACACCACCGCCGCAGCCTCCCCCGCCCAGGCCGACGCACGCGGCGGACGCCGCGAACTGCTCGCCGCCACCGTCGGAGGCGTCGTCGAGTCCTTCGACTGGACGATCTACGCGGTGCTCGCCCCGTACTTCGCCGCCCAGATGTTCCCCGGCGACAGCCCGGTCGCGCAGTTGCTGGGCGCTTACCTCGGCTTCGCCGTGGGCTTCGTCGTACGGCCCTTCGGCAGTTACGTCCTGGGCCGGATCAGCGACCGGCGCGGCCGCCGCTTCGGGCTGATGCTGTCGATGACCCTGATCTCGGGTGCCTCGTTCCTGCTCGCCGCACTGCCCACCGCCGCCTCGATCGGCGTCCTCGCGCCCGTGCTCCTGGTGGCGATCCGGCTGATCCAGGGGCTGTCGATGGGCGGCGAGAACCCGAGCGTGGCCGCGTACGTCACCGAGACCGCGCCCAAGCGGCTCCGCTTCCTCTACAGCGGCATCTCGTACGGCGGCATCGTCTTCGGCAACATCCTGTGCTTCGGCGTGCTGACCCTGATGCTCACCCTCCTCGGCCGGGACGGCGTGGAGAACGGCGGCTGGCGCATCGGCTTCGTCCTCGCCGGACTGCTCGGCCTGCTGTCGCTGTGGGTACGGCGGATGGCGGGGGAGTCGGAGGAGTTCGAGCAGTCCCGGACCCGGCAGAGCGACCCGGCGGCCGAACGGCGCAAGCGCACGCTGCTGTTCCGGCAGGCCAGGCCCAACATGCTCGCCGTGTTCCTGATGTCGCTCGGCACCACCGTCAGCTACTACCTGGGTACGACCTACCTGCCCCAGTACGCCGAGCGGCTCGGCCTGGTGCACGGCGCCCAGGGCACCGCCGCCATGATCCTCCCCCTCGTGGCGCTGATCGTGGCGATGGTCGCCTCCGGCAAGCTGGCCGACCGGTTCGGCGCGGCCCGGTGTTTCCGAGGCGGCATGCTGCTGCTGACCCTGCTCACGGTGCCGGTGTTCGGGGCGATGGCCACCGGAGCCCTCCCCGTGTGGCTGGCGACGCTGCTCCAACTGATGTGCCTGGCCGCTCCGTTGGCCCTCGCCAACGTGTTCTTCGCCCGCCTCTTCCCGGTCCGCATCCGCGTGGTCGCGATGGGCCTGCCGTTCACGCTCGCGGTCGGACTGTTCGGCGGCACCTTCCCGCTGGTCGCGGAGGCGCTTGCGGCGGCGGGCCGGATCGGACTGGTGCCGTGGGTCGCGGCGGGCGCGGCGGCGGTGTCGTTCGGCGCGACGTTCCTGATCCGCGAACCGGACGACAACGCGATGCCCGTCCGCGAACCGGACGAGAACCCGGCGCCCGTCCGCGAACCGGACAGGAACGCGGCCCCTGTTGACGCGTCGGACACGTCCCCCGACCCTCGCTGAGACTCCCCCCAACCCCAGGAGATCCCCATGCACCTGCTCGACGACGCCCACACCCTCCAGGACGACCTGGTCCGGCTGCGCCGCACCCTGCACGCCGCCCCCGAGACCGGGCTGCGCCTGCCCCGTACCCAGGAGACCGTCCTCTCCGCTATCGACGGCCTGGGCCTGGAGGTGACCACCGGCACCGCCGTGGACTCGGTGACCGCCGTCCTGCGCGGCGCCCGCCCGGGACCGACCGTGCTGCTGCGCGGCGACATGGACGCCCTGCCGGTCGCCGAGCGCACCGGGCTCGACTTCGCCTCCGACAACGGCGCCATGCACGCCTGCGGCCACGACCTGCACACCACGATGCTGGTGGGCGCCGCCCGGCTGCTCGCCCAGCACCGCGACCACCTCGCCGGCGACGTGGTGCTGATGTTCCAGCCCGGCGAGGAGGGCTTCGACGGGGCCCGGCACATGGTCGCCGAGGGCGTTCTCGACGCGTCGGGAACGCGCGCGAGCGCGGCGTACGCTCTCCACGTCATGTCGACGGGCTTCCCCACCGGGCTCTTCGCGGCCCGGCCCGGACCCGCGCTCGCCGCCTCCAATGTGCTGCGGGTGACCGTACGGGGCGCGGGCGGGCACGGCTCCATGCCGCACCGGGCCAAGGACCCCGTACAGGCGGCCTGCGAAATGGTCACCGCGCTCCAGGGCTGGATCACCCGCACCTTCGACGTGTTCGACCCGGTGGTGCTGTCGGTGGGCGTGTTCCGGGCGGGCACCCAGCAGAACGTCATCCCGGACTCCGCCACCTTCGAGGCGACCGTCCGCTCCTTCTCCCCGCAGACCCAGGCGCTGCTCAAGGACGGCACGGTGCAGGTGTGCCGGGGCATCGCCGCCGCGTACGGGGTGGAGGTGGACGCCGAGTTCGACGAGCTGTACCCGGTGACGGTCAACGACCACGCCGAGGCCGCCTTCGCCGCCCGCACCGTGGCCGAACTCCACGGCGAGGAACGGTACTTGACCATGCCGAACCCGCTGCACGGCTCGGAGGACTTCTCCCGGGTCCTGGACGAGGTGCCGGGCACGATGCTGGTCCTGGGCGCGACCCCGCCCGGCGCCGACCCGGCGACCGCGCCCAACAACCACTCGCCGCTCGCCGTCTTCGACGACGCGGTCCTCGCCGACGGCGCCGCCCTGTACGCGAGCCTCGCGGTGAACCGGCTGACGCGGGCGGACCCCGAACACTGACCGGCAGGACCGGCGTTCCGGCGCGGGCGAGGTCCTGGCGCGACCCGTACGGGGAGCGCCGGCCGGTGCCAGGGCCGCGTAGGGATTCCCCGGCGCGGCGTCAGTGACACGTCAAGACCGCGGCTTCTCCGCGTGCACCGGTCCCACGATGGACCACGTCGGCCAACTGGCCGCACCCGCAAGCACGTTGAGAGGGGAATGACCGTGGAGAACATCGTCGGGATCATCGTCGCCGTCGCTCTGGTGGGTTACCTGATCGCCGCCCGGGCCCACCCGGACAAGTTCTGAACACCGACGGCGCGGGGGCACGGCAGGGCGGGCCGGTACCCCCGCGGGGCAGGCTCAAGGTGTACCTGGGCGCCGCCCCGGGCGTCGGCAAGACGTACCGCATGCTCGACGAGGCCCGCCGCAGGGCCGCGCGCGGCACCGACGTGGTGATCGGTTCCGTACGGAGCCACGGCCGCCCGCACACCGAGGCGCTCCTCGACAGGCTCCTCGAAACGATGGAGTACGTCTCCCTCGACGACGTCCTGGTGCGCCGCCCGCGCGAAGTCCTGGTCGACGACCTCGCCCACCCCGCCGAGCCCGACGGTTCCCGGCCCGCGCACCGGCGGGTCGTCGAGGAGTTCCTGGCCGCCGGGATCGACGTCGTCACCACCCTCAACATCCAGCACCTGGAGTCCCTCAAGGACGTCGTCGAGAAGATCACCGGCACCCCGCAGCACGACACCGTCCCCGACGACGTCGTCCGCCGTGCCGACCAGATCGAGCTCGTCGACATGCCGCCCGACGCACTGCGCCGCCGCATGGCGCACGGCGACATCCACCCGCCCGAGCGGATCGACGCGGCCCTCGGCCACTACTTCCGCGAGGGCAACCTCACCGCCCTGCGCGAACTCGCCCTGCTGTGGGTGGCCGACCGGGTCGACGAGAAGCTGCGCGCCTACCGGTCCGAACACCGCATCGAGGGCGTCTGGCAGACCCGCGAACGCGTCGTCGTCGCCCTCCCCGGCGGTTCCGAGGGCGAGACCCTGATCCGGCGGGCGGCCAGGATCGCCGACCGGGCCGCGCACGCCGAACTGCTCGCCGTCCATGTCGTCCGCAGCGACGGCCTGGCCGCCGGAAGCTCGCACGGCGCGCTGGCCCGGCAGCGGCAGCTGGTGGAGAGCCTGGGAGGCACCTACCACTCGGTCGTCGGCGCCCACGTGCCTTCTGCGCTCGTGCAGTTCGCCCACGCGGAGAACGCCACCCAGCTCGTCCTGGGCACCAGCAGGCGGGGGCGGTGGGAACGGTTCCTCACCGGGCGGGGGACCGGGGACACCGCGGTCGCCCTGTGCGCGGACGCCGACATAGACGTCCGTACGGTCGCCCACGAGCGGGCCGGAGGGGGCAGGCTGCTGCCCTCGCGCCGCCGGACCCTGACCACCGCCCGGCTCGTCGCCGGGCCGGTCGCCGGGCTGGTGCTCCCCGTCCTGCTCACCTTCCTCCTCGACAGGTGCCGGGGCACGCTCAACCTCACCAGCGAGGCCCTGCTGTACCTGGTGACCGTGCTCGGCGTCGCCTGCATCGGCGGGGTCGCCTCGGCGCTCGTCGGCGCGGTCACCGCCTCCCTGCTGCTCAACTACTGGTTCATACCGCCGACCGGCCGGTTCACCGTCGCCGAGCCGGACAACCTGCTGGCGCTCGCGGTGTTCATGGTGGTCGCCGGGACGGTGGCGGCCATGGCGGACCGTTCGCTGCGGCTGTCGCGGCGGGCGGCGCGGGCGACGGCGGAGGCCGAGACGATGTCGGCGCTGGCGGGCAGCATCGTGCGGGGCGACCGGGCGATCGAGGCGCTCCTCACCCGGGCGAGGGAGACCTTCGCCGTGGAGACGGTCGAGTTGGCCGAGGAACGGTCCGAGCCGGACGGCCCCGGGATCACCCAAGTGCCGGTCGGGGACGGCCTGTTCCTCGTGCTGCGCGGACGCACCCTCGACGGCGCCGAGCGCCGCGTGCTCACCGCATTCGCCGCGCACGTCGCCGCCGCCGTCGAACGGGACCGGCTCGCGGAAGCCGCCGCCGAGGCCGAACCGATACGGGCCGCCGACCGGATGCGTACCGCACTGCTCGCCGCCGTCAGCCACGACCTGCGCACCCCGCTCGCCGTCGGCTGGGCGGCCGTCGGCTCGCTGCGCAGCCCCGACGTCGAGTTCACCGCCGAGGAACGGGACGAACTCCTGGCCACCGCCGAGGAGTCCATGGCCCGGCTCGGCCGCCTCATCGACAACCTCCTCGACCTGAGCAGGCTCCAGGCGGGAGCCCTCACCCTCGCCCTGCGGCCCACCGCGTTCGACGAAGTCCTGCCCGCCGCCCTGGAGGGGCTGCCGGAGGACGGGGCGGAGATCGTGGTGGTGGGTACGGAAGCGGCCCCGACGGTGCTCAGTGACCCGCCGCTGCTGGAGCGGGTGATCGCCAACGTGGTGAGCAACGCCGTACGGCACTCCCCGCCGGACCGTCCGGTCCGCATCTCCGTGAGCGCCCTGGCGGACCGTGTCGAACTGCGGGTGGCGGACCGCGGGCCGGGACTGCCGTACGAGGACCGGGACCGGGCCTTCGTCCCCTTCCAGCGCCTCGGCGACACCGACAACACCAGGGGAGTGGGCCTGGGCCTCGCCCTCGCCCGCGGCCTCACCGAGGCCATGGGCGGCACTCTCACCCCGGAGGACACCCCGGGCGGCGGCCTCACCATGGTGGTGTCACTGCCCGGGGCCGGGGGCCACGCGGTCAGTGCGGTGGACGCGACAGGGACAGCGGCAGCCGCACCGGACGAGCGGGGTCGAAGGCCACGAGGGCGGGCGTCATCAGCGCGTCAGGGATGAGCGGGAGTGCTTGCCCGGGACAGGGGCGGACCGCTTCCATGAAGGCGTGAACAGCGCGTGGCTTCTTCTGGACCGGCCTCCCCATCCGGGGTGCGGCCGCTCGCCCCGCTGCTCGTAACCGAGGACACCGCGCCCGCACCGGCTCGGCGCGTGCGCTCATCCCTCGCTCACGCCCAGGGACGCCGTGAAGCCTTCCGGCATGCCTGGGCCGGGAGCTCTGCCCCGACCCGTACCCCGGTCTCAGCGGCGTCGTACGACAACCCTCCGTCTCGACAACCCTCCGTCTCGACAACCCCTTGGAAAGATCATGGCTGCTGCCCCTCTCGCCTCCCGTACCGTCCTCGTCACCGGCGCCACCTCGGGCATCGGCCTGGAAACCGTCCGACAGCTCGCCGAACGCGGGGCCTCGGTGCTGGTGCACGGCCGTACGGACGACGACGCACGGGCCGCGGTCGACCGTCTCATCGCCACGTCGAAACAGCTCCAGGGCGCTCAACTCCACGCGGTGTCGGCCGACTTCGCCCACCTGGACGAGGTTGCCGAACTGGCCCGCACCGTCCTCGCCGAGTACCCGCACCTCGACGTGCTCGTCAACAACGCCGCCACCGCCGCCCCGGAGCGCTGCACCCTCACCGGCGACGGCAACGAGATCGCCTTCCAGGTGAACTTCCTCGCCCACTACCTGCTGACCTGCCTGCTGGAACCGGCCCTTACCGCCGCCCCGGACGGCGGCCGTTCGTCAACGTCTCCTCCTCCCTGCACCGCACGGCCGCCATCCAGTGGGCCGATCCGAACCGGACCCGCCGCTACTCCCGGCTCGCCGCGTACGCACAGTCGCAGCTGGCGCTGACGATCTTCGCCGCCGACCCTCGCGTGTCCGCCGTCTCCGTCCACCCGGGAGCGTGCACAACGCAGTTGCTCCCGCTGTACGCACACGACGGCGGAACCCCCGCGGAAGGCGCCTCCCACGTGGTGCGGCTCTGCGACCCGGCGACCGAGATCGTCAACGGCTCCTACTACGACCGGGCCGAACCGGCCCGACCGGCCGCCGCGGCGACCGAGGAGCGCACCGTCAAACGCCTCAACAAGCTCGCCGACCACCTGGTCGGCCGGTGCTGACCCCCACCACCACACAGCCCTTCCCAGAACGGAGCCGAAGGCACGTGCACCGAGGAATCAGCACCGACGACACGATCCGCAGGGCGGGACACGATGATTGAGCTGAAGGCACACCAACTCCCGCCGCTCGACGACTGGTTCCCCGCCGGACTGCCCGGCCCCACCTGCGTCGGCGAGCACGCCCTGTCCACCGGAACCGGACAGTGGTGGGCGGACCGGGCCGAACAGCCGCGGACGCTCGCGGTGTCCGTGGCCGGACACGTACTGCTGCGGGGCCGTCCCGCGGCGCTGACCCCGGAGGACCTCGCGCCGTTCGCCGATGCGTACGTCCACGCACCGGCCCGCTTCCTGCCCCTGCTCGGTGCGGCGTTCCCGAAGCTGTGCCCGTGGGAGCGGATGGTCTGGACCCAGCAGAGCGCACCGGCCCCCGCCACGCTGCCCCGGGGCGTACGGATACGAAGACTGGAGCCCGCCGACACCGACGCGGTGGCAGCGCTCGGCGTCCATGCCGCCTGGATACACGCCAGTTGGGGCGGTCCTCTGGGGCTGTGCGCCTCCGGGCACGGCTGGGCGGCGGTCCGACGCGACGGTGCGCTGCTGACCATCGCCTGCTCCTACTTCCGGGGCCGGCGGTACGAAGACGTCGCCGCCCTCACCACGCCGGACTACCGCCGCCACCGCCTGGCCCTGGCCTGCGTCACCGCCCTGTGCGCCGACATCCGGGAGCGCGGACGCACACCGGCCTGGAACTGCTCGACCCTCAACCGGCCGAGCCGCCTGCTCGCCTGGAGCGCCGGATTCCGCCTGGTCCAGGAGTACGTGCACTACGCGACCGGGGCGCTCGCCCCGGCCGCGGTGCTCCAGCACTGACCGCCGCACCGGCACCTCACCGCGCCGCGCGGGCAGGGTCAGCCGACGGGCGGCGTCGGCCTTTTCGCCGGTCGTTGGGGTGGCCCGTCCTCGACGGTGAGGGTGCCCGCGACGATGTCGGCGGCGACATCGGCGATGCGGCGCTGGTGGTGGCGTGCGTAGGTGCGCAGGCGCTGGAAGGCGGTGTCGGGGTCGGTGTGCTGGCGCGCCGTCAGGAACCCCTTGCACTGCTCGACGATGCTCCGGGTGGTCAGCGCCTGCTGGAGCTGCGCCGACAACGTGCGGTGGTGGTCCAGGGTGGTCTGCTGGAACAGGGAGATCGCGGTGGCGTCCGCGAGGGCGCGAGCCAGCTGCTGGTCGATTTCGGGCAGCGGGGCGGGGATGCGGCGGAACAGGTTCAGGACGCCGAGCGTCTCCTCGCGCAGGCGGACCGGGGCCGCGTACACCGACAGGTAGCCCTCCTTGTGGGCGCGGCCGGTGAACTCCGGCCACTGTCCGCTCACCGTGAGGTCGTGGGAGACCGGCACGCCGTCCTGGTAGGCGGCCAGGCAGGGGCCCTGTGCGGCATCCAGCTCGAAGAGCTCCACCAGCCGCACCCGCTCCGACGTCGCCGCCACCAGACGCAGCGGACCGCCCAAGGGTGCGAGCATGACACCCGCGTCACTGATGTCGAGCAGACTCGTGCAGTGCTCGGCCACCCGGTAGAGGAAGTCGACGGGGTCGAAATCGTCGACCAGAGTGTCGGCGAGGTCCACGAACGCGGCCGTCAACCGCCCCTCACGAGAAGATCCTGCACCCCCACCGGAGGGCCCCGTCTCGGGATGGGAGGGAGGCGGAGTGAACGAAGGAGACATGAGGGTTTCCGATCATCGGTTCTCAGCGACCGGGACCGGAAAGCACGCTACGGGGACTGGGTGGAACACCACCCGGAACCAACCACACTGAAGGACACCCAGCCTACGCCCCGGAACACGCCGAGGGCAGAGGATCCCGCCCTTCGACGTGACAGAAAGGCGCCGCGGCCGTGCCCGAACGCGCAGGACGGGTGGGGGTGTTCCGGTCGGGCGCAGTTCACCGGCCCTCCGCCTCCCAGCGGAGCAGGTCGCCCGGCTGGCACTCCAGTACCTCGCAGAGTGCGGCGAGCGTCGCGAAGCGCACCGCCTTGGCGCGGCCGTTCTTGAGTACCGCCAGGTTGGCGGGGGTGATCCCCACCCGGTCCGCGAGTTCGCCCACGGACATCTTCCGCTTGGCCAGCATCACGTCGATGTCGACGGCGATCGGCATCAGATGACCTCGTCCAACTCGGCCTGCAACTGCGTCGCTTCGGCGTCGCGGGCGACGGCCTGGGCGAGCAGCATCCGCAGGACGAGTACGATCAGCGCGACACCCAGGATCGCCAGACCGATCCCGCCCATGATGAGGGTGACGCCCGGGTCCTCCCGCTGGCCGGGCGCGTTCAGCGCCGTCACCGCGAACCACACCAGGGCGGCCGCGACGATCGCGCCGATGATGCGGTCCACGTACCGGAAGGCGGCGTGGGAGAACACGGTCCCGCGCCGCACCATCGTCACCAGCCGCCAAACGCAGACCAGGGCGACCTGGACCGTCCCGATGCCCAGGACCGTGATCACGCGCAGCGCGGTCAGCGGGAGCGACCCGTCCTCCGGGTCGTTCCCGCTGACCAACGACCACACCATCAAGACCTGCACGCCCACGGTTCCGGTGAGCACCACCGCGAGCACGGCGCGCAACGCGCGCACTGTCAGCTTTCCCATGACCCATCCTTCTATCGAGCTACGATATGAATCTATCGAATTTCGATAGGTAGGGCAAGGAGTGGGACGGGGCGGACCGAACCGCTCCCGCGGATCGACAGGGCGGCCCGACGGCCGTGAGACTGGACGGATGACGACCCGAACTCCCGCCCCCACGGATGTCCAGGCCGTTCTCCTCGACTCCGGTGGTGTGCTGATGCGTCCGGTCGGAGGCCGGTGGAACCCGCGTGCGGACTTCGAGGAGACCGTCCTCGCGCACGACCCTTCGATCACGGAGGACCGCTTCGCCGCCGCGATCGCCGCCGGAGACCGGTTCTTCGCCGACTCGCCCTCGACCCCCGACCACGACGACTACCACCGGGTGATGCTGCACAGCCTCGGGGCGGAGGCCACCCCGCAGCTCCTGGCCGACCTGCGCCGTGAAGTCCCCGCGGACAGAGTGCTGGAGCTGTACCCGGACGTGCGGAGCACTCTGGAAGAGCTGAGCAGGAGGCAGGTGCGGATGGCCGTGGTCTCCGACGCCTGGCCCGACCTGCCCGACCTGCGCGCCGCTCTGGGCATCCGTCACTTCTTCGAGGCGTACGCGATCTCCGCCGAGCTCGGCTGCACCAAGCCGGACCCGCGCATGTACCACCACGCCAGCACCGCGCTCGGCCTGACGCCCGGCCAATGCCTGTTCATCGACGACGATCCCGACCTGGTCCGAGCGGCCGTCGACCTCGGTTACGCGGGACGGGCGATCCACCGGAACCCCCCGCTCCCGGACGTCCCTCCCGTCCCCTCCATCACCACGCTGACGGAACTGCTGGAGCTCGTCTGAGCCGCTCGGGTGCCGCGTCGAGCGTTGCCGGGCGGGCAGGCGGCCTGTTCAGACGATCACGACGCGGCGCCCCCGGGTGTGGCCCGCGCGGCTGTCGGCGTGCGCCGCCGCCGCTTCCGTGAGTGCGTACGACTTCTCGACCGGGATGTGGAGTCTGCCGTCGGAGATCAGGCGGACGGCCTGGGCGAGTGCGTCAGGCACGCTCCCGGCCGTGCCGGAGAACCGGACGCCCCAGCGCGGCGCTTCGAGATCGGCGATGGAGGCGACCTTGCCCGGGTCGCCGGTCAGCCCGACGAGTTCGCGGATCACACCCGAGCCGGCCAGGTCGAGAGCCGCGTCGACCCGGCCCAGGCGCCGGACCCGTTCGACCCAGCCCTCCCCGTAGGTGGTGGCGAGGGCGCCCAGGTCGCGCAGGTAGTCCTGGTTCGCGGCGCCCGCGGTGCCGATCACCGTGATGCCGCGGGCGCGGGCGATCTGCAGCACCGCCGAACCGACGCCGCCCGAAGCGCCGCTGACCAGCAGCGTCTGCCCGGCGCGCACGCCGACCTCGCCCAGGATGCGCAGCGCGGTCTCCACCACCGAGGGGTACCCGGCTGCCTCCTCGAAGGTCAGCCGCTCGGGCATCCGGGCCCACGCCGACAGCACGGCGAACTCCGCGTACGTGTCCGTGCCTTCGCCGAACACGTGGTCGCCGACCTCGATTCCCTCGACGCCCTCGCCGACCTCGTCCACCACACCGGCGGCGTCCAGCCCGACCCCGGCGGGCAACTCGACCGGATGCGCTCCCAGGACCTGGCCCTCCCGGATCCGCCAGTCGACGGGATTGACGCCCGCCGCTCGTACGGCGATGCGTATGCGGCCGGGCCCCGCGTGGGGCTCCTCCGCTTCCACCAGTTGCAGAACCTCGGGGCCGCCGAACGCGGCGAAGGAGATCTTCTTCATGCGGCCGAACGTAACACTAACGGTTAGGAGTTCACAACGGTTGTGAATTCGTACCTGATATCGTCCGGCCATGACCGCCGTATCCGGGCGCCGTGAGCGCAAGAAGGCCGCGACCCGCCAGAACATCGCCGACACCGCGCTGCGCCTGTTCCTCGAGCGCGGATACGAGGCCGTCGGCATCCGTGACGTGGCGGCCGAGGCGGACGTGGCCGTCACCACCGTCTTCGCCCACTTCGCCTCGAAAGAGGCCCTCGTGTTCGAGCGCGACACGGACTTCGAGCAACGTCTCGCGCAGGCGGTGACCGACCGGCCCCCGCACGAGTCGCCCCTGCCCGCGCTGCACCGCGAGGTCCAGGCGCTGGTGCGGCACTGCACGGCGGAGGCCGGCGCCCCCGTCCGCCGCATGATCGAGGAAGCGCCCTCCCTGCGGGAGTACGAGGAGTCGATGGGCCTGCGCCACGCGCAGACGCTGGCATCGGCACTCGCGGCCGACCCCCACCTGTCCCGCAGCGCGACGGCGTGCCGGGCGACCGCCCGGTTCGTCATCGACGCCTACGCGCTCGCGTGTCGTGCGGACGATCCCGCAGCCACGGTGGACGAGGTCTTCCGCATGATCGAAGCGGCCTGGGAGGCCACCGCATCCTGAAACCGGGGGCCGGCGGCGCACACCGGCGGTCCCCTTCCCGGGCCGGCCGGCCGTCGTCCTCACCTGCCGGCGTGAGCAACTGACGGCCAGCGGACTGCCGTTCGGCCGCGTCCACCGGCCGCCGCCGGGCAGCGCCTCGCCGATGGCTGCGAGTTCCGGGCTTGTGGCTGATCGTCCGGCCGCTCACGGGGTAGACGCGCGACATGACAGCATCCCGACCTGCCACGTACCCCCTCTCCGTCCGCCGTGCCAGGGCGGTGCGGCACGCAGTGTGGACGTTCACCGCGCTCACCCTGGTCTGGGCCTACGCCGTCGTGTGGGGCGTACGGGCCGGGGAAGCGGTCGTGCCGAAGGCCGTCGCCCTGGCCGCGATGGCGCTCGCCGCGGCGGTCTCGGCCGTTCATCTGTACCGGCACACCACGGCGCTCCAGACGCGCACCGCGCACCGCGACTTCAGGACCCGGCGGGCCTGAGCGGCCCCGGGGACCCGACGGGTTCCCGGCGGCAGCCCGGTGGCACCAATCCGTGGGCGCCGCGGCTTCGAATCAGATGGGGAAGCCGGGCACTGGCCCGGCACTTTCGCATGCGGCGGGAGCGTACCGATGACCCTGACCCAGGGAGAAGCACCCGGCTCGTACAGCGTGCTGCACGACCCGGACGGCGAGCTCGTCTCGCGCATCCCGCTCGACCGCGCGCCCCACGAGCGCCTGGCCCGGCGGGTACTGGACTGGCCCAGACCCCACCACGGCCTGCGGCCCGACGACTACGCGCAGATCGCGTACCGGCTGCGCGCCCATACGCGAGCCGTTCTCGCGGACGTACGTCTGGGGCTCGACGCCCTGCCCGACGGCGACCCGAGACGTTCCCTGACGCGAACGGCCTTGACTGCTGCGGTGCGAGCGCTGTCCGCCCCGGTGGTCGGCACCGAGGACTGCACCCGCTTCCAGGCCCACACACTGTGCGCGACATACGCCCACCTCGACCTGCTCACGACGGAGCATCCGGCCGCCCGCCGCACGCGGACGACGCCCCCGGAGTGACCGTGCCGCAGTACCGGAGGGTGCGGTTCCGCCGGAGAGGGGCTTCGGACCCCCTGACGGCCCGGCGGTCCGATGAACGGCGATTTTCGGGGCATCCGAGGGGACGGAAAACGATGCGTCCGGACCCAGGGAGAGCGTCATGTACGAAGAGATCCTGCAGTCCTTCCCCGCCGGTTCGCCGCAGGCGGCCCGCCGCGCCGACGACTACGCCCGTGCGTGCCGATGCGAGGGGATCGTGGCCACCGTGGTGATGGACCTGGAGTCCGACTCCTTCCTGGTCCTGGCCGACCGGGTCCGAGAGGCTCTCCCGCTCGCGGCGTGATCCTGCCCGTACGCGGTGCGCCCGACGTCGGCCGGGCGCACCGCGTACGCGTACGGGTGGGTCAGGGGCAGGTGGCCAGAAGGACGGAGACGACGGTGCAGGTGGCGCTCGCGGTGTCGTTGGCCGCGTGGGCGTCGGTGGGCGCGGAAGCGGTGCGGGTAGCCGTGACCTTGACCTGGCCCAGCGTCAGCAGGCTCAGCGGGACGCGGAACGTCCGGTTGACGCTCGCACCGTTGGCGATACTGCCGTAGGTGCAGGTCACGGTCCCGGTGGCGGTGGTGCATCCCGCGGACAGGTTCGTCGCGCTCGCGCCCTGGGGCAGCACGGCCTTGAGGGTGGCGGAGGTGACCGGGGCGGGCCCGGTGTTGTGCGCGGTGAGCGTGTACGTGAGGTACGGGACGAGGATGCTGAGCTGCGGCTTCGCCGTGAGGTTCACGTCGATGTCGGCGGCCTGCGGTGCCGCCGGGGCCGGGGTGACCGCGACACTGGCCGGGGTGCTGCCGACCGGGACGGTCGCGGTGACGGTGTTGGCCGCCGTGTCGATCACCGAGGTGGTGTCGCCGCTCAGGTTGGTGACGTAGGCGCGGCTGCCGTCGGGGGTCGTCGCGACGCCGGTCGGGAAGTCGCCGACGGGGACGGTCGCGGTGACGGTGTTGGTCGCGGTGCTGATGACCGAGGTGGTGTCGCTGCCCGCGTTGGTGACGTAGGCGCGGGAGCCGTCGGGCGAGACGGTCACCCCGTAGGGCCGGCTGCCGACCGGGACGGTGGCGGTGACGGTGTGGGTGGCGGTGTCGATGACGGTGGCCACGGCGTCGTTCTGCGAAGTGACGTACAGACGGGCGCCATTGGGGGTCACCGCGACGGCGTTGGGCGTGTCGACGGGGACGGTCGCGATCACCGAGTTGGTCGCGGTGTCGATCACCGACACGGAGTTTCCGCCGCTGTTGGCGACATAGGCCTTCCCGGCGTCCGGGGACAGCACGACGCTCTTCGGCCCGTCACCGACCGGGACGGTGGCGGTGACGGTGTGGGTCGCGGTGTCGAGGACGGTGACCGTGTCGGCCGGGTCGTTGGTGACGTAGACCCGGGTGGCGGAGGCGGCCACCCCGTTCGGCCCGGCCCCGGCGGAAACGGTGGCGGTGACGGTGTTGCTCGCGGTGTCGACCACGGAGACCGAGGAGGAGGCCTCGTTGGTGACGTAGGCCTGGGTGCCGTCGGGTGTCACGGCCACCCCGGCCGGGGCCGAACCGACGGAAACGGCGGCGGTCACGGAGTTGGTCGCGGTGTCGATCACCGACACGCTGCCCGAACCGTAGTTGGCGACGTAGGCGACCGGGGTCGCGGAGAGCGCCGGTCCGGACGCGGCGGCCGGTGCCGCGCCCGTCGCGGACAGTCCGGCGGCACACAGGGCGGAGCCGGACAGCAGCGCGGTCAGCCGCCGTCGCAGCCGTCTGCGGGAGGAGAGGCGTTGGGCGGATCTGGTGCCAGAAGACATGGTGATCTTCCCCTTCTCGACGTCCGTGCCGACCGGCACGGACCGGGTGCCCCCGCGGCCTGCCCGCGGGGGCGGTTGCGCAGAGGCGGGTGCGCCCGAGGAGGAACCGGTGGGGGACGCAGGGCTCGCAGCCCCTTCGCCTCGACCGCCCGTCCAAGGGACGGAGCCTTCCCGGTCCGCGCGGCACGCACCGCCGACGCGGCGCGTCAGTCGCGCCAACGCGCCCAGCATGACAGCCACTTGTAGCGCAGGGGAGTCGATTGGTCACATCGGGAGACCTGTGCGCCGCGTGAGGTGGGGAGGTCTTCTTCACCGGAGTCCGATTCACCGGAGTCCGACAACGGCTTCGCGCCGCACGCTGCGGACGTCCCTGGTCCTGCCCCTGGGCGCGCTGGGCGTGCTGGTCGCGGCGGGTGCCTGGCGGCTGCTGCACGATCCCGCCCCGGACCCGGCGGACCTGCCGTACGCGCCGAGGTCCGGACCGAAGGCCACGCTCACCTGCCCGCGCACCGGTGTCGGGGGCACCGAGGACGAGGGCGTGCGCACCTTCCTCCAGGTTCTGGTGCAGCGCATCGCGGAGGGGGCACGAAGGGGTGAACGCCCAGGCCCAGGGCCCCCGGACGGCGTCGCCGTGCACCGGGAGCCCTCCGGCTTCCCGACCCCGTACGCGCCTTGGGCCCGCACGGCCCCGGTGTCCGTCCGCCTCTCCCCGACGACGGACGCCCACCTGCGACAGCCGGTCGGCAGCACGGCCACGGCCGACCTGACCTCCATCCGCCCGGGCGTGATCGCCCGCCCGTGCCGGGCGTCAGAAGCGGCCCGCGGAGGAGGGGCCGAAGAACTCGATCTCGGCGAGAGCCACCTGCTTCGTCGCCGAGGCCGCGTGGGCGGATTCCACCGTGAAGCGGACCTTGGTGACCTCGCCGACGCGGAACGGCCGGCGCTGGGCGCCCGCCCCTTGGTCGAGGACCAGGTCTCGGGTGGTGGTCGTGCCGTCCTTGCCGGTGATCGTCGCCTTGACCCGGTGGGGCAGTGCGGACTCGCCGATCTTCTCCGGGCGGCTGGAGACCCCCGGTGTGATGATCACGTCCAGCAACCGGGTCGGCTCACGGAAGCCGACCTCGATCCACTCGCCCTGGCCGGACTCCGCGCGCCCCGAACCCCACCAGGTGTTGCTCCTCTTGTCGAAGACCAGCTCCGGCTTGTGCCCCGGGAACGTGTGCGACGCGAGGACGGTGTCCGGCGAGACCGGGGCACGCTTGGCGAAGTGGTCGCTGGTGGCTCGGATGCCGTCCGGCAGGAAGACGGCGGCAAGGACCACCAGGGCCAGCGCCACCGCGATGCCGATCCAGGTGCCGACGCGGTCCAGCGCCCGGCGCAGCGGCGGCCGGTCGCCTGCCCACGGGGTGTCCTGCCGCCGACGGCCCAACAGCCGCCGCCACCAGGGGAGTCGGGGCGTCGCCTGCTCGTCCGCCTCCTCGGCCAGCGGCATCGCGCAACGGCAGCAGAAGTGGCGGCCGGGGCGGTTGGGCGTGGTGCACCAGCGGCAGGGCGGGCCGTCGCCGGTGTCCCGCCGGGGTTCCGGCGTACGGACATGGGGTCGCTCGGCGTCCGGCCGGCCGGGCAGGACGGGGGCGACGGGCGGCGCACCCCTCGGCGCCTCGGGCTCGGCCACCGGGACGAGCAGCGAGCGGGCGCGTTCGGCGGCAGCGTCGGGACCGGGGGCGTCGCGGGGGCCGGGGCTGCGGCGGGGGGAGGGGTCGGGAGCGTCCCGGAGGCCCGCGTGGTCAGCGGCCCCGGGCCGGGAGTTCATCGACGGGGCGCCGGTGGCCGGGCCCCGTGCGGGCACCGGGTCCTGGGGGAACGTGTCGTCGTCCGCCCCGGCGGGCCGGGCGTCGCGTGCGACCGGTGCGGGGACGTCCCACTCGGGTCGGGGCACGTCCGCCGGGCGGGAGTGCGCAAGGTCGGCGGCGTACCCCTGTTCGGAGTCGGTGGCGTACCCCTGCCCGCCGTCGCCGGGCGTCGGCCCGGTTCGCCGGGCGGAAGCCAGGCCCGTACCACCGGAACCCGGCCGGTCGAAGGCGTTCCACGGGGTGCCGCGCTCCGCCTCGGGGGCCGCCGGGGCGGCGGGGGCCGCAGCGGCCCCCGAGGCTGCCGGGCTGCCGGGCCGGTTCCAGCCGAGTACGGCGCCGCAGGCGTCGCAGAAGGACTGGCCCGGTTCCGTGCGGGTCCCGCACTCGGGGCAGTTCTGGGCGGTCATCGCTCCAAGGTCCTTTCGGAGGCGGTCACTTCGACCGTGTAGGGCATGTGGGCGGGGCGGGCCGCCGCGACCAGGGAGTCCAGCCGGTGGACGTCCGTCGTCGTCGGGGCGGGCAGCCGCAGGGTGACGTGCAGATGGGGGCGCGGTGCGCCGGGGAAGGGGCCGAGCGGGCGGGCGTTCCAGTCGGCGCCGCCGCTCTCGCTGATGTGGGGCACGACGCCGAAGGCGAGCCGTACCGCCTCGGAGAGACCCTGTCGGGTACCGCGCACCCGGTGCAGGGCGGCCGCCGAGGCGACCGCGTCCCGCAGCCGGGGCTCCGGTTCGGTGCCGTCGGTCTCCGCACCGACCCAGGTGCCGAGCCACTCGGCGAAGTCGAGGGGGGTGAGGGCGGGGTCGAAGTAGGTGTCGAGGCAGTCGAGCACGTGCAGGATCGGTGCGAGGACCTCGTCGAGTCCGGCGACGAAACGCTGGGCGAGGTCGTCGTCGGCGAACACGGCGGGGAGCATGGCCCCGAGCGGCGCGGACGACCCGAGGCCGTCCACCCCGGCCCGGCGCCCGGTCGGACGGCGTTCGTCGTCGCCCGGGGAGCCGGGCGAGCCCGGGGAGTCCGGGCCGCTCGTGTCCGCCGGACCGTGGCCGTCGCCGATGCCGCCGTTCACCGGCCACCTCCGAGGTGGGAGGCACACGGGGTACGCGGAACGTAAGCGTACGGCGGGACACCTGCCCGACGACGCGGAACGCGTGCCTCTGACAGCACCGGCACCGCCCGTGTGGTGCGGCGGCCCGGTGCATCCGGTGCGCTCCGCGGGGCCTGCGCGTCAGGTTGGGACCGGATGATCGGCGTGGCGCGCGCGATGCCCCGGACGTGCGCGGGCCGCGCGGTGAGCCTCCCGTTCAGCCGGGCGTACGGGCCGTACGCCCCGCGTGCCGGGCACGTGCCGTACGCGGAGCGGTCGTTGCAACCGTCACCGGCACCCCTCACGACGCGTCGCCTCACGACGTACCCCCCACGACCCGGACCCGGTGGTCGAAGGAGAACACCAGGGCCGGGGCCCGGAGGTCGATGCGGTCGGTGGGGTCGCCGCGTTTGCCGGTGAGCGGGTCGGCCGGGTGCAGGATCACCTCGTCGACGAGTTCGACGCCCGGCACGCGCTGGAGGACGGCGAAGATCTCACCGGCCTGTACGGGACGGCCGAACGGCCAGCCCCGGCCGTCCGCCCCGCCGGTCAGCGGGTCGATGTGGCGGAACAGCGCGTCGTGGGCCTGCCTGCGCACCCGGTCGGTGTCGACGCCGCGGAAGGCGTGGACGGTGGCGACCACCGTGACGCCCTGGTAGTAGGGCGGGCCGACGGCCAGGCGGGTGCCGATGAGGCGGCGTTCGTCGAGGTGGCGGGTGATCCGGCCGAGGAGGTCGTCGCCGGGGACGAGCTGCTCGAAGCGGAGCCTGCCGCCGGGGTCGGGCACGGCCTGCGGGACGACCAGGACCCGTACCGCGTACGCGCCGTGCTCGCCCTCCTCGCCGGAGAGGCAGGTGATCCGGGCGCACTCGGGGGCCGCCCGGCGGGCCAGCTCCTCGTAGTCCCGCAGGGTCACCGCGCGTTCCTGGGCGCGCAGGGTGATGGGCGCGCGCAGCTTCGCCTCCTCGACGGTCTCGCCGTCGACACCGCCGCGCGCGGCCTCACGGTTGACGACTTCGGAGACGTACGGGATGGAGGTGCGCAGCACCCGGACGGTGCCGCGCGCCACGTTGCCGGAGCGGCCGCCGCCGGTGCGGTAGCGGCGGGCCCGTACGACCGAGCCCTTGGGGGCGACGGCCCCGTACTGCCGCAGTGTGCCGTCGGGTTCGCGGACGGCGGGGCCGAAGGCGATCTCGCCGGTCGCGGCGTCGAGGGTCACGTGTGGGTCACCGGGGCCCGACGCGCCGAAGTGCGGCACGACCTGCCAGTCCACCCAGCCGTCGTACGCGGCGGTCTGGAGCAGCAGCGGCGGGTCGTCGCCGACGACCGGCGCGTGCTCCAGGCGCAACCGCTGTCCGGGCAGGCCGGTGGACTCGCCGAGCGCCTCGTCGTACACGGTCTCCGCGTGCACGGCGCGGACGGTGCCGCCGACGGTGAACGCGTCGGCGGCCCGCAGGGTGGGGGAGGTGGTGTAGAAGGGCTGGCCGGAGAGGGGTTCGGTGACACGGCAGCGCAGCCAGCCCGCCTCGTGGCCGCCGGTGCGGGAGAGGACGTGCCCGCCGGGGACGTGCAGCACGATGTCGCCGGGACGGTTGAGGCCGCCGGTGCCGTCCCGGTCCACCTCGCAGGCCTGCCAGCCGTCCTCGGTCCACGCCTCCCACGCCAGCGGTGGCTGACGCGGGTCGACGCCGACGCCGTCGACCCGGCTGTCGAGTTCGAGCGCGACGGCGCAGTGCGGGGTGGCGGCGGTCAGGCCGATCAGCATGCAGTCGCCGGGAACGGGCGCCTCGGAGAAGCACGGCAGGTCCTTGCCCTCGGCGAGATCGTCCGTCCGGTCGGCGACCGGGGCACCCTGGCGCTGCACGACGAGTCGGCCGAGCCCGCACGGCACGACGGTCAGGTCGTGCTCGGTGGCGAAGACGACGGCCTCCTCGCGGTCGGTGCGCTGGGTGGCGACCTCCGTGCCCGTCGCGATGTCGACGGGTTCGTCCTGCGGGGCGGACAGCCAGAACGTGACGTCGGTGCGGGCCGCCGTCGGCGGGAACAGCGTGATGCCCACCAGGTCGAGGAAGGCCAGATGGTTCTTCTCCGGGACCCGGTTGAGCCGGTAGACGATCTGGTCGGCCATGTGGGCGACCGTCTCCACCAGTGTGATGCCGGGGTCGGAGACGTTGTGGTCGGTCCACTCGGGCGCGCGCTGCTGGATGTAGCGCTTGGCCTCGTCGACGAACTGCTGGAAGCGCCGGTCGTCGAGGTTGGGGGAGGGCAGGGGCATCAGCGTTCGCTTTCGGGGAGGTTGCCGGGGCCGTTCGAACCGTGGGGGAGGCCCGGTCCTTCGGCGGAGTCCGGCAGGCCGGGCTCGTCGTGGGAGGGGATGACGTAGAAGGGGAAGACGAGGCTGCGCGGGTTGTTGGTGCCGCGGATCGAGTAGCGGACGTCGATGTAGAGCACGCTCTGCTCGCTGCCCGCGGAGACCTCCACTCCGTGCACCTCGATCCGCGGCTCCCACCGGTCCAGGCTGATCAGCACCTCGTGCTGGATGCGCCCCGCGGTCTGCTCGTTGACCGGGGCGAACACCAACTCGTGGACCCCGCAGCCGAATTCGGGCCGCATCGGCCGCTCGCCCGGCGCGGTCGCCAGCACCAGCCGGATGGCCTCCTCGATCTCCCGCTCGCCGCTGACCATGGCGATGCCGCCCGTGGGGCTGATGCGCAGCGGGAAGGACCAGCCGGAGCCGACGAACTGTTCGGCCATCAGTGAATCTCCCGTTCGTTTCGGTACGTCGAGTGGGGGCGCGGCGGTCGGACGCGGCCCGGTTGAGGACGCGGCGATCGGACGCGCCCGGGCAGCCCGGTCACGGGATCGGGTACGGCTTCCTGTTGACCATCAGCGGAGCCACGGTGTCGATCGTCGTCATGCCGCCCTTGAGCGCCAGCGTCACGGCCTGCACGCTCACGTTCGCCACCGAGTTGATCTGCACCGACCCGGTTCCGGTGAGCGTCGCCGCGGCCGCCGCGGTGAGGCTGAGCGCCGCCCCGGCACTGACGTTGAGCGCGGCCGCCGACCGCACGCTGACCATGCCCCCGCCCTGCACGGTGACCATGCCACCGGCCCGGATGCTGAGATTCCGGGTGGCGTTGAGCGTCAGGTCGGCGCCCGCCGAGACCGACACCGAACTGCCGCCCCTGATCCTGACCTCGCCCGCGCTGTTGACGGTGATCTCCGTCTTGGTGCGGTCCAGGTTGACGATCAGTTTGTCGTTGCCCGTGGCGATCCGCACGCCCTGCTTGCGCCTGCCGGTCTGCTCGCTGAGCAGGTCGACCCGGTTGCCCTTGCGGTCGGACAGGGTGTGCCGGATGGCGCGTTTGCGCAGTCCGTCGTGCAGGTCGACGTCCTTGACCTGCGTCGGCTTGTCCCGGCCGTTGTAGAGGCCGCCGATCACGAAGGGGTGGTCGAGTGCTCCCCGGTCGAAGCCCACCAGCACCTCGTCGCCGACGTCCATGGGGAAGACCCCGCCGCCGCCCTTGCCGCCCAGCTGCACGCTGCGCACCCAGTCGCTGACGTACGCGTCGTCCAGCCACGGGAAGGACAGCTTCACCCGCCCCTGCTCCAACGGGTCCTTCACGTCGACCACTTGGGCGTTGGCGACACTGGGCAGCTTCGCGCCGCCGCCGTCCGAGGCGCCGCCCGAGGCCAGCCCGTACAGCGAACGCCACTGTCGGCCGCTGACCGTCACCCACGACTCGTAGCGGTCCCCGTCGCCGAAGCTGTGCCGCACGGAGGTCACCGTGTACTTGCCCTCGAAGGGCTTGCCGACGGCGGCGAGCGCCACCGGGATGCCGGGCCGCAGTTCGGGGTTGCCGCGCGCGGCGATCTCCAGTTCGGCGAACGACGACGTGACGTCGGACGCCAGGGCCTTGGCCGCGTACCGGACGTCGGACTGCTGGTCGTACGGCACGTGCGTCTCGACGAGCGTGGCGGGCTTGAACTTGGCCGCGACCGTGCCGGGGGTCTCACCGATGGTGATGCCGGGGTCGGTGGTGATCGGCCGGCGCTCGACGAGCTTCTTCTTGGTGGTCACGTTCCAGCCGCGCGACTCGACCTTGCTGACCTGGTCGGACGCGGTGACGGCGGCCCGCAGCCGCAGGATGTCCTCGCCCGCCTTGAGGATGAAGGGGCTGCTGTCGGCCTTCGCCTTCGGCGAGGGCGCCCCGGACGACGCCTTCGGCTTCACGAACTGGAAACGCCCCTCGGCGTCCAGCGACATGACCCGGTCGTTCTCGTCCGCGAGGCGGGCCAGGAAGTCCCAGTCGGAGACGTTGGACTGGCTGATGAACTCGTACAGCCCGGGTGTGGCGTCGATCTTCCCGATCGGCACACCGTCCTGGCGGGCCAGCTTGCGTGCGATGTCGGACGCCGTCTGGTTGGTGTACGCGACCACCCTGCGCTGGCGGACCAGCCGGTGCCCGTAGTCGTAGCCGCGGATCACGGTGTAGGTGCCGGTGCCGTCGTAGTCGGCCTCAAGTCCCGTGATCTCACCGGTCAGCAGCGGCTTTCCGGCACCCTGGCCGTCCGCGATCGGGGTCAGGACCACCTTGGTGCCGAACGTGGCGTTCAGCTCGCCCAGCACCAGCCGCTTCGGATCGCGGAACGTCAGCCGGAACGCGGCGGGCACCCCCGCACCCTGGTCGACCCAGCCGTCCACGAAGTACGGCGCCAGTTCGGCGGTCAGCTTCTTCGCCCCGCCGATGCCGACGTGGATGATGCTGGAGAACGCGGGCTTCACCATCAGCGACGCACCTCCCCGGCGGCCGGCATGAGGAGTTCGGCCCCGGACGGCAGCCGGGACGGGTCGTCGATGCCGTTGGCCTCCGCGATGGCCCGCCACACCGTGGCGTCGCCGTACTCCCGCCAGGCGAGCGACTGGAGGGTGTCGCCCGCGACGACCCGGTGCACCCGCTGCGCGGTCAGCGCGCCGGACGTCGGATTCTGGTTCTTCTTGTCGCTGGGGACCTCGTTCAGCTGCATCCGGCAGGTCGCCCTGATGGGCACCCCCGTCGTACTGAACAAGGTGTACGAGGCCTCCACGGACGACACGTACGCCACGAACCTGGCGGTCGAGAACGCCCCCCACTCCAGCACCACCCACGGCGGCGACGGCTGGTCGGCGTTGATCGACTGCTGGGTGGTCTCGCAGCAGCTCAGCAGCGTCTCCACCTGCTTGAGCACGGTGTCCGACGTCGGCTCGGCGGAGGTGTCGAGGAAGATCTCCACGTTCATCTCCCGCGCGTCGGGCCCCAGGAACTCGGGCTTGGCGCCCTCCCGCACCGCCGGAGCGGTCGTCACCCGCCACTGCGCGCGGCGGCTGATGGTCAGCTCCGCCGGGTTGAAGGAGAACGGGAACGTCTTGATGATCCCGCCGGGCGTGGTGCTGGTGCCCAACGGCGGCTCGTGGATGGCGAGGGAGGCGCGTACCAGGCTCTTGCCCGCGCCCTTGCTGCTCTTGGCCATGTGCTCTCGGTGGTCTTCCTCTGTGGTCGTACGTCGTCGCCGGGTGCGGGGGTCAGTCGGTGAAGCCGTGGTGGGCGATCTCCAGGACCTCCGTGGCGACGGCCGGGCTGTCCGGGCTCAGCGACGGCCCCTGCCAGCTCACCGGCAGCACGTCGATCAGCCCCCAGCGCGCGACCTCGGACCCGTCCGCGCGCAGCGCCGCGATCTGGGCGGTGGGCCGTTTGATGCCGGTCTGCACCGAGGAGATCCACTTGGCGACTTTCGCGGTGTCCGGGGTGAGCGGGCGGGTCAGCCGGATGGTGGAGAAGGTGATCCGGGTCGGCAGCGTCCACACGAAGCCGTTGTTGCCGCCCTCCTGCCGGTGTTCGACCTCCACCTGGGTGGCCAGTCCGTCGCACCCGTTGAAGTAGCCGAGGCTCTCGCCGTCGATGGTCAGCGTGAACCAAATGGTGGAGCCCGGGTCCTGACGGGGCATCGGGGGCCTTTCTGTTCTCTCCGGGGTGGCGGTACGGGGGTGGCGGTACGGGTCAGCGGCGGGGGTCCCGGAGGCGGCCGACGCGTTCGCGGTCCATCCGCAACTCGGTGCGGACGTGCCGGGTGATGCGGCCGATGATCCGGTGCACCAGCGCGTCGAGCTGGAGGTCACTGAGCTTGTCCGGGTCGAACCCGCCGGGCGGCACCGGGGTGTACCCGGGCAGTGGCTCCCCGGCGGTGGAGGCGGTCGCTTCCGCGAACGAGGGCGGCGGCGGGTCCTGCGCCGCGCTCTCGCCGGAGGCGGGCGGCGGAACGGCGGGCGGGGCCTGCCGCGAGGACGACCGCGGCCGGAACCGCTCCAGCGACTGCGAGACGGTGGCCGCAGCCGCCGAGGCGAGCGCTCCGGTGACCCCGCCGCCCCGCATGCCGAAGGCGCGCTGGACGGCGTGCGTCTCGGAGCCGCCGGGTGCCGTGGGCGGCGCGAGGGAGGCAACGGGCAGCGGCGACAAGGCGGTTGAGGTGGTCGGATGACGGAGCGGTACGGGTGCCGTGGGCGGCCGGGTCGCCGTAGAGCGAGTCGCTGTGGAAGGTGCCCTGGTGGGCGCGGTCGCATCGGCCGCGGGGGCCATCGGCCCGGAAGAACCCGGGGTGAACGGCGGAGCCTGCGGCGTCGACGGCGGAGCTGTGGGCAGGGCGGCCGGGGCGGTACGGGTGACGGCGCGCTGCACCGGGACGGGGGCTTCGGTGCGTACGACGCCGACCGACAGCGGGGGCGCGGCGGCCGGACCGCCGAGGGGGGCGCTGTTGGCCGGGGGTGCCGGGAGCGGGGCTCCCAGAGGGGAACGGCGTCGGGCGGGCGCTGGCGTCGAAGTCGCCGACGGCGTCGGGGAGTTGGCCGGTGACGCGGGTGCGGTACGGGTGACGGCTCGCTGTACCGGGGCGGTTCGGGCCGGGCTCGGCATCGGGGGCGTGGCTGCCGGGACGGACGCGGCGGAGGTCCGGGCGGCGGGACCCGTGACGACGGCATCCTCCGGCTTCCGCGACACGGGCGCACCGAGCCCGGCACGCGGCGCGGAGGCGCTGCGCTGCACCGGGGTGCCGTGGCCTGCCGACCGGGCGGGGAGCGCCGGAGGGGTACGGTCCGCACCGGGCTCCGGCCGCTGGACCGGGGCGGCGGCGGGGGTGCTTCCTGCGGCGGGTGCGGGCTCCGTGCGGTGCTGCTCGGGCTCTCGGCCGGACGCGACGGAGGAGTCCCGGGAGACGTCCGCCGCACGGCCGTCGCTGCGAGGGGCGACGGGCCCGACCGGTGCTCCGGGTGCCGTGCGTGGCCCGGGTGCCGGGCGCGCTTCGGCGTCCGGCCGGGAGCCCGACGCCTGGACGCGCTGCACGGGGGCGGCGGAAGGCGCGCCGGTACGGGGCTGGGTGTCCGAGGTGGCGGAACTGGCCTGATTCGGACGGGAGTTGTGGAGCGATGTATTTCCGGCGGGTTGCTGCTGACGCGTTGGCGTGGTGGTGGACGTGCTGTCGGGCGTGCCGGACTGCCGCGCCGACGCGATTCGCTGTACGGGGGCGCTTCCGGACGCCTGCTCCGGGCGCGGCCCGGTGAGGGGGAGGCCGGGGCTGGAATCGAGAGCGGCCGGAGCCGGACCGGACGCCGCTCGGCCGGAGGGGGCGGTGTCCTGCGGCGCGGGCTGCGGGCGGCTGGACGGGGAAGAAGGCGCGGGGGTGGTGCTGTGCGCTGCGGACGCGGATGCGGAGCGCTGGACGGTGGGTGAGGCGGCCGGGCGTACGGGCGCGGCAGCTTCGGCCGGGGCCGGGGTCTGCCGTACGGGCCCCGTGTCCGACGTACCGCTGATGGGCGTCCCGCTGCCGGACTGAGCCGACGGCGGGGCACCCGGGGCCCGGGGGGCCGTAGGGGCAGACGATGCGGCCGGGCGCGAGGGCCCAGCCGAGGAGTCCTGCTTCGCGATGCGCTGTACGGGGGCGTTTGTGGGGTGCGCTGTGCTGGCGCTCTGCTGGAGGCCGCGCGCGGCGGTGGTGCCGGGGCTGACCGAGCCACCGGTGCTCGGTGTTTCGGTCGGTGCCGGTGCCGGTGCCGGTGCCGGTGCCGCAGCTGGGGCCGGGCCGGGCGAGCTGGGACGGGCGCTCGCTGTGCTGCTGGCGCCGGCTCGGCTGCCGGTACGCGGTGCGCTGCTCGGGCCCACAGGGCTGTTCGCGCTTGCCGGGGTGCCGGTGCCGGTGCTGGTGCCGGTGCCGGGCGCATTGTCCGGGCGGCCCGTGCTGCTGGTGCTCGTCGGATCGCTCGCCTTGCCCGGGCTCGCGGGGGAACCACTGCGGGGCGTGCTCCTGGGACTCGCCGTGCCGCCGCCCGTACTGCGTACGCTGCCCATCGAGCCGCCGTCCGGGCCCTGCGTCGAAGGCCCGCCGGTGGCGGAGTCGCGGGTCACCCGCTGCACGGGGACGTCGGTCGCCCTGGCGCCCGTCCGGGCTGCCGGGGTGCCACCGGTGGTGTTGCCGGAACGCGGAGTCGAGGGAACAGGGGAGGGCGCACCACCCGCAGGCCGCGGCGAGTTCTTCGCCGGAGGAACATCCGGACCCGCCGCCGTGCCGCCCGAAGGCCGAGCGGAAGAGGCCCCCGAGCTGTCACGGCCCGCGCGCTGCACCGGGGCAGCCGCCCGCTGCGCGGAAGGAACGCCAGCCCCGCCCGCCCCTGTCGCCTCGGTTCGGCGTACGGGAGAGCCACCCGACGTACTACGTGGCGCCCCCTCACGGCCAACAGCCTTGCTGCTAGCCCTACGTGACGAGGCGTCCGTTATCGGGCCGCCGGACGCACCCGCCCCGTCCCGCACCGTGCGCTGGACCGGAGTCCCGGCCCCGGATGCCGCCGCACCCGCCCCTCCACGTACCGGAGTCGTGGACGAACCGTCCACCACCGGCCGTACGGAACGAGAGACAGGAGCCGGAGCCCCGCCCGCAGGCTCCTCCGATTCGGGCGCGCCCGAGCCGCCCCGCCCGCCCTCACCGGACCGCGAGGCCGAAGCGGTCGGCGCGGTCGACGGGGCCGGGCCCGGCCGGGGCTCCGCAGTCCGGGGAGAAGCGGGCAGGGTGCGGCGCTGCACGGCCGTTCCGCCGCTCGGCGCCTGAGTCAGGACATGCCGGGGCCCGGCCACGGCGGCGGCCGGTACCGGAGCCACCCGCACGCCCCGCCCGGAAGCGGACGCAGGCTGCACAGCCGGGCCCTCGGGCGGCACCGGGCGCGCCCACCGCACCCGCTCGGCGCGCGGCCGGGGCGCGGCCGAGGGCGCGTCCGGCGTACCGTCCGCCACCGGAATCGCGCGCAACGGCGCGACCGGCATCCGTTGCACCGGCGGCGCGGACGGGGGGACCGGAGCCGTGCGCGGCAACGGCCGCGACGCCCGCTCCAGGCCCGTGGCCGGACGCGGCCGGGGCGACGGCGCGGTGAACGCGTCCGAGAGCAGCCCGGCACTCGCCACCGGGTCGAGCACGGCGGGCGACGACGTGCCGGTGAACGACGGGTTCTGCCAGGTGGGCAGCCGCCCGCCGAAGCCGGAGTCGGCAACTCCCGTACGTGTCAGGCCCGTTGACGGTGACATCGGCGGCATGCCGGGCCAGGCGGCGAGGCGGGCGGGCCCGGAACCCGTGTCCGCGGCGCCATCGACCGCAGCGGACGTCGCCTCCGGGGCAGGCGAGTTGGCGGGTTCGTTCGGTCCGTCGACGCCTCGGCCGCCCCGCAACCGGTCCAGGAATCCCACCGGTTCAGCCCTCCGCACCCCGCGTCACCAGGGACGCGATCTGTTCCGTGTACTGGCGCCGGTCGTGGTGTTCGAGGTCGAGGATCGACTCCAGGTCCCAGTGGAAGTGGTAGGCGACGTACGCGATCTCCTCGTTCAGCCGGTCGGTCGCGTACGTCACGATTCCCCCAGGCGGCTCCCGCCGAGCTCCACCTCGAAGGGCTCCGAGCAGTGCGGGCAGTGGACGGCCGCACGGGTGTGGCCCTCCGCGTTGATCTGCCGGTAGAAGTCCTGGAGGAACGCCAGGTCCGAGGCGAACATGTTCTCCACGATCCCGTCGTGCACCATCGGGAGCGTCCCCAGCTGGGTGATGACCCGGCCGAGCAGCACCACCGACAGATACGCCGGGTTCTCCTGGACGCGCACGTCGCGCAGCGGGACCAGCTCGTCGCGGGCCGTCGACAGGCGCATCACGCCGTGCTTGTGCACCACGTCGGAGTCGTCGACGTACCCGCGCGGCAGCTCGAAGGGGAACTCGGTGCGCAGCTTCTCCTGCCGCACCGGCGGGGCCGGTTCCGGCACGGGGGCCGGTGCCTCGGCCGACGACTGGTCCGGGACCCCGCTGGGCGCCGCCGCGCCCCGCGTCCCGGCGGACGTGCGCCGCACTACTCGATGACCAGTTCTTCGAAGACGATCGTGACGGTCTCGGTGAGCGCCGAGGCCTCGCCCGCCTTCACGGTGCTGGTGTCGATCTTGCTGCACCAGGCGTTGCGCAGGTTGTAGCGCTTGACCGGGTTGTCCTCGAAGTCCATCACGATGATGGAGGCGTTCTTGCGGGCCGTGGACATCCGGCCGTTGATCGAGTCGTTGATCCACGTGGTGAACGAGGACGACTGGGTCATGCCGCGCACGACGGTGCACTGACCGTCCTTCTGCGTGCCGGGCAGCAGCGACACCTCGCTCTTGCCGGTGGAGCCGTTGTTCTGCTGGTACTTGATGACGTCCATTTCCAGGGTGAGGCCGCTGACCTCGGCGAGGTACTCGACCATCACGCCGTCGATCTGCAGCCCGAAATTGTGTGAAGTGAGGGCGTCGCCCGGCTGGAGACTCATCTGTTCGCTGTCCTAGGAGATCAAGGAGTGGAAAGGGGGAGGGGTGGGGGGGGGGGGGGGGCCCCCCCCCCCCCCCCCCCCCCCCCCAAGGGCCCCCCCCCCCCCCCCCCGCCGCCCAGAAGCGACCCCCCCGCCCCCAACAAAACCAGCGCCCGGAGCCGGCCCGCGCC
>NZ_JBIUXN010000006.1:0-12269 GCF_044744005.1 Streptomyces sp. NPDC087440
CGCTTCTTCCCTGCTGAAAGAGGTTTACAACCCGAAGGCCGTCATCCCTCACGCGGCGTCGCTGCATCAGGCTTTCGCCCATTGTGCAATATTCCCCACTGCTGCCTCCCGTAGGAGTCTGGGCCGTGTCTCAGTCCCAGTGTGGCCGGTCGCCCTCTCAGGCCGGCTACCCGTCGTCGCCTTGGTAGGCCATTACCCCACCAACAAGCTGATAGGCCGCGGGCTCATCCTTCACCGCCGGAGCTTTTAACCAGGTCCCATGCAGAACCCGGTGTTATCCGGTATTAGACCCCGTTTCCAGGGCTTGTCCCAGAGTGAAGGGCAGATTGCCCACGTGTTACTCACCCGTTCGCCACTAATCCACCCCGAAGGGCTTCATCGTTCGACTTGCATGTGTTAAGCACGCCGCCAGCGTTCGTCCTGAGCCAGGATCAAACTCTCCGTGAATGTTTACCCGTAATCGGGTTCACACATCGGAAGAGCGGAACAGCCACCATCGGAATAAGACGGTGTGTTCCTGCGTCCTCGCTAGTGTTTGCCTACCCGCCACATGGGCCAGTAGGACTTCAAAGGAACCACGACCACCGAAGTGGCCGGGGTATCAACATATTTGGCGTTGACTTTTGGCACGCTGTTGAGTTCTCAAGGAACGGACGCTTCCTTTGTACTCACCCTCGCGGGCTTTCCTCCGGACGTTTTCGTTCGGTGTTTCTTGTTTTGCTTTGTTCTTGCGTTTCCGACTCTATCAGACTGTTTCCAGTGCCGATTTCCTCGGTGCTTTCCAGGTTCTTCGCTTTCGCGTTTTCCCTTTCCGGCGGTTCCGACTCTATCAGTGCTTTTCCGTCTCCCTGACCACTCGTTCCGCGGCATGCGGAAATAGAGATCCGGGATAGGATCAACGTTCTAGAGGCGCTGCCGACACACGGTCCACAAGATGTGTGAGTACGTGTTGGGGTCAGGCAGGAGTACGACAGTACATGGCGCCGCTTGTTGAGGCAAATCGTTTGCGGTGCACCCCTAGGTCCGCCAAGTGGCACCTCTCGTGCGGAACCGGGACTTCTTATGACTTACCCTGCTGAAGCAGGTATGCCGTCCAGGACAGGTAGTGACGGCACCGCACAAACTCCGCCCCTGGGAGGCCCCCATGACCAGCGTGACGTCCCCTCTTGAAGGTCGCGCCATCGGACTCGCCGCAGTCCCCGACCCCGTGTTCTCCGGAGCGATGGTCGGTCCCGGTACCGCTATTGACCCCGTGCGTGAGCCCTCCGCAGCCGTGTCCCCCGTGGACGGTGTCGTCGTCTCCCTGCACCCGCACGCGTTCGTCGTCGTCGACTCCGAGGGCCACGGTGTGCTGACCCACCTCGGCATCGACACTGTGCAGCTGAATGGCGAGGGCTTCGAGCTCCTTGTGAACAAGGGCGACACCGTGACGCGCGGCCAGGAAGTGGTGCGCTGGAACCCGGCCGCCGTCGAGGCCGCCGGCAAGTCGCCCGTCTGCCCCGTCGTGGCGCTCGAAGCCACCGCCGACGCCCTCGCGGACGTCCAGGAGAGCGGCGACGTGAAGTCCGGCGACGCGCTCTTCACCTGGAAGTAGAACGTCGACGCCGTAATGACGGCGGGTAGTACATCCACCGCGGCGGCAGGGTCCGTCGCAACTAGCGGAGACGGTGAAATGGAGACAACGCTGCGAGGCGTCGGCGTGAGCCACGGTGTGGCGATCGGCGAAGTTCGGCACATGGGTACGGCGGTCCTGGAGCCGCCGGCCAAGCAGATTGCGGCGGAGGACGCGGAGCGCGAGCAGGGGCGTGCTCGGCAGGCCGTGGAAGCTGTGGCGGCCGACCTGATTGCGCGTGGCAATCTGGCGGGCGGCGAGGCGCAGGCCGTGCTCGAGGCACAGGCTCTGATGGCCCAGGACCCCGAGCTGATGGCTGACGTGGACCGGCGGATTGCCGTCGGCAGCACGGCCGAGCGTGGCGTCTACGACGCGTTCGCCGCATACCGTGCGCTGCTCGCCAGTGCGGGCGAGTACCTGGCCGGCCGGGTGGCCGACCTGGACGACGTGCGGAATCGTATCGTCGCCCGTCTGCTGGGCGTTCCGATGCCCGGTGTGCCGGACAGCGACGAGCCGTACGTGCTCATCGCGCGGGACCTGGCTCCCGCGGACACCGCGCTGCTCGACCCGGCGCTGGTGCTCGGGTTCGTGACCGAAGAGGGCGGGCCGACCAGCCACAGCGCGATTCTCGCGCGTGCGCTCGGTGTTCCCGCCGTGGTCGCGCTGCCGGGTGCCGGCGAGCTGGCCGAGGGCACGGTCGTGGCTGTCGACGGCAGCACCGGCGACATCTTCGTCGAGCCGAGCGCCGAGAAGCGGGCCGAGCTGGAGGCCTCTGCCGCCGCGCGCAAGGCCGCGCTGGCCGCGTCGACCGGTCCGGGCGCCACGTCCGACGGTCACAAGGTGCCGCTGCTGGCCAACATCGGTGGTCCGGCGGACGTGCCGGCGGCCGTGGAGGCGGGTGCCGAGGGCGTCGGTCTGTTCCGGACCGAGTTCCTCTTCCTGGACGACAGCAAGCACGCGCCGTCGGAGGAGTCGCAGGTCGAGGCGTACCGCAAGGTGCTGGAGGCCTTCCCCGAGGGCCGTGTGGTCGTGCGTGTGCTGGACGCTGGTGCCGACAAGCCGCTGGAGTTCCTGACGCCGGCCGAGGAGCCGAACCCGGCACTGGGCGTGCGTGGTCTGCGGTCGCTGCTGGACCACCCGGAGGTGCTGCGGACGCAGCTGACCGCGCTGGCGAAGGCCGCCGAGGGCCTGCCCGTGTACCTGGAGGTCATGGCGCCGATGGTCGCGGACCGTACGGACGCCAAGGCGTTCGCGGACGCGTGCCGTGAGGCCGGGCTGCAGGCGAAGTTCGGCGCGATGGTGGAGATTCCGTCCGCCGCGCTGCGGGCGCGTTCGATCCTGCAGGAGGTCGAGTTCCTGTCGCTGGGCACGAACGACCTGGCGCAGTACACCTTCGCGGCGGACCGTCAGGTCGGTGCGGTGTCGCGTCTGCAGGACCCGTGGCAGCCCGCGCTGCTCGACCTGGTGGCGGCTTCGGCCGAGGCCGCCAAGGCGGAGGGCAAGAGCTGTGGCGTCTGTGGCGAGGCCGCGGCCGACCCGCTGCTGGCCTGTGTGCTGACCGGTCTGGGTGTCACCTCCCTTTCCATGGGTGCGAAGGCCATTCCGTACGTGCGCGCGACGCTGGCGAAGTACACGCTGGCGCAGTGCGAGCGGGCGGCTGCCGCGGCGCGTGCCGTGGACACCGCCGAGGAGGCCCGCGTGGCCGCGCAGGCGGTGCTGTCCGGGGAGTGACCCGACAGCGCGGTTGAGTTGAGGTCCGTGGGGCCGCCGGTGCGAACCGGCGGCCCCACGGGCTTTTTATTCGTGGTGCCGGGTGCCGGGGTCTTCCAGGACGAACCCGGCGCAGTATTCGACGCCGGATTCCGGGGAGACGGGTTCGCCGGTCTCGGCGTCCGTGCAGTAGGCGTTGAAGACTTCGGCCTCGGTCAGGGCGGTCAGGCCGCCGCGGTCGAGGCGCCAGCCGTGCACCCTGTCCGGTTGGCCGTCGCGGGTCGTGCGCAGGACCACTCCCCCGGGGCTTTCCAGGGCGATGCCCGCGGCGAGGACGGTCACGAACTCGGCGCCCTCGTCGTCGCTGAGTTCGGGGACGCCGTCCGTCCCGGCCTCGGCGTGGAGGACGGAGAGCAGTTGCTCGCCCTCGGCGGGGACGCTGCACACCAGGTGGTGGATGCCGCGTCCGGCGCCCTTGAGGAGGGCGACCAGGAGGTGGGAGGAGCGCTCGAACGCTTCCTTGCCGATGTCCTCGCCGCAGCCCGCGCAGTTGCCGAGGTCGGCGAGGAGGAGGGTCGCGCAGTCCCAGGTGGCCTGGCGGACCGCTTCGTCCACGAGCACGGCGATGAGCCGGTCGAGGGGTTCGCCCGTGTAGGGAACGCAGGCGCCGCGGGCTGCGGCGTGTGCGGTGAAGCGGGCGCGGGTCTCCGGGCGGTCGGGGTCGAGGCCCGTCGACGTACAGAACTCTGCGAATTCTTCCGGGTCGAAGAGGGCGACGCTGGTGTGGAGGCCTTCGGCGGATAGGGTTTTGAGCAGGTGGTCGACCTGCTGGAGGTAGGCCCTGTGGGAGTCGAAGGGGAAGGTGCGGTAGGTGCGCATGGCCTGGAAGTCCTCGGGGTCGGCCAACAGGCCTACGGTGCTGGGGACTTCGCGGCGCAGTGCGCGGCGGGTGGGTCGGGTGGTCCGGGTGGACCGCGTTGTGCGGTTCTGGTTCTTGGCGTGCTCCATTGCTCCCCCTGAGCGCTGTCGATCATTGCTCACTCACAGTAACTGGGGGGTCTGACAATGCCGGTGCGGTGGGGTGGTTGCGGGTCAGTCGATACTGGGCGAAGGCGGTGGCGGTGAGGATCGCTCCCAGGCCGAGCCACCCGGCCGGACCTGCGGCGATGGTGGCGGAGACGACGAGCGGGCCGGCGCTGCGCTGGGCGGAGACGGCCAGGCCGTGGACGCCGAGGTAGGCGCCTTGGGCGTCGTCCGCGGCGAGGACTACGGAGAGTTCCCAGGCAAGGGTCGCGTGGAGCATTTCGGCGCAAGTGAGGGCGGCAGCGGCAATGATCAGGGCGGCCACGGCGGTCCAGGTTCCCCCGGCGGCGGAGACGGCGAGGGCGAGGGTGCCCACGATGAAGGCTCCGGCGAGCGGGAGGAGGAGCCGACGGGCGGCGGCGGTGGTCGGGGCCAGCTTGGCCATGGGCAGTTGGAAGGCCACGACCAGCACGTTGTTGAGGACCAGCAGCAGCGGGGCGAGGCCGTGCGGGGCGTCGGTGGCGTGGACGATCCAGAGCGGGAGCCCGACGGAGAAGATCACGTCGTCGAGGAGGAGGACGGCGTCGGTGGCGGTGTAGAGGAGGTAGGTGCGGTCGCGCCAGGGGTTGGAGCGGGGGGTGGGCGTGGGCTTCTGGGTGTCGGAGGTGGCGATGACGCGGGAGGGGCGGGCGGGTTCGGCGCAGCGGGTGACGATCGCGGCGGCGAGGAGGCTGGAGAGGGCGTTGCCGACGACCAGGGCCTGGTAGGCGGTGGTGGTGCCGACGGCCAGGGCGCCTGCGGCGGCGAGCCCGCCGACCGCGAAGCCGATGTTGACGACCGTGCGGTTGACGGCTTGGAAGCGGACGCGCTGGGGGCCGGAGATGCGGGCGGCGAAGAGCTTGGTGAGGACGCTGGTGGCGCGGTCGCCGAGGCTGGTGGCGGCGGCGAAGACCAGGAGGAGGGCGAAGTCGTCGCTGAGCAGGAGGGCGGCGGAGCCGACGGCGCGCAGGAGTTGGGTGGCGACCAGCACGTGGGTGACGAGGAAACGGTCCGCCAGGCGGCCCGCGAGGGGTGCGCCCGCGATGCCGACGCCGGCGGATATCGCGAGGAGGAGGCCGACCTGGGCGACCGAGAGGCCCGCGACGTACGTGAAGTAGAGGGCGGCGGTGCCCGCCCAGAGGCCGGAGCCTGTCTTGTCGACGAGCGAGACGGCAAGCAGACGGCGTCCGTCGCGGCCTCCCGGGATGCGGTCCTGCCATGCGGTGCGGTCTTTCTGTGGCACCGTTCCCCCTTGCGTTCTTTTTTGTATTGATACATAGTGTGTTACGTGGCAGCACAATATTCGATCAGTGGTACGTCCGCCAAGGAGATCTCCGCGTCCGTCGAGCGGGGGGTGGCGGAGGGCGGGCTCGCGCCGGGTGATGCCCTGCCTCCGGTACGGCGGCTCGCCGAGGAGCTGGGGGTCAGTCCGGGGACGGTCGCGACGGCGTACAAGGAGCTGCGCGGGCGCGGGATCGTCGTGACGCGGGGGCGCGGCGGGACCGTGGTGGCCGAGGCGCCTGCGGTGGGGTCGCGGCGGCCGCCCCGGGTGCCCGTGGGGGTACGGGACCTGGCGGGCGGGCATCCGGACCCGGCGTTCCTGCCCGTACTGCTGCCGCCTGCCCGGGTGGAGCCGGTCAGCGGATCGCACCGGGCGTCGCCCCGGCTGGCGGAGCTGGAGGTGGTGGCGCGGGAGTGGTGTGCGCGGGACGGGGTGCCGGATGAGCACGTGACGTTCGCGCACGGGGCGCTGGACTGTGTGTCGCGGTTGCTGTCGGCGGAGTTGAGGCCGGGGGACGCGGTGGCGGTGGAGGATCCCGGATTCCATCACCTGCTGGATCTGGTGCCCGCGCTGGGATTGCGGGCGGTGCCGGTGGCCGTGGACGCGGAGGGGATGCGGGCGGAGCCGTTGCGGGCGGCGCTGCGGGCCGGGGTGCGGGCGGTGGTGTGCAGTCCTCGGGCGCAGAGTCCGGGGAGCGGGTTCTTCTCGGCGGAGCGGCGCGAGGAACTGCTGGGGGTGCTGCGGGAGTTCCCGGACGTCCTGGTGGTGGAGGACGACCACAACGCGGACGTCTCCGGGGTGCCGTTGCACTCGCTGGCGTCCGGCGGCCTCCCCCGCTGGGCCCATGTCCGTACGGTGTCCAAGCATCTGGGCATCGACCTGCGGTGGGCCGCGTTGGCGTGCGACGCGAAGACGCTCGCACGGCACGACGGGCGGATGCTGCTCACGTCGGGGTGGGTGAGTCACGTGTTGCAGGAGACGGTGCTGAGGCTGATGACGGATGCCGGGACGCGTGCGTTGGTGGGGCGGGCCCAGGAGACGTACACGAAGAGGCGTGCGGAGCTGGTGGGGCAGTTGGGGCGGCGCGGGATCGCGGCGCAGGGGGGCAGTGGGCTGAGTGTGTGGGTGCCGGTGCGGGACGAGTCGGCGGTGGTGAACGGGCTGCGGTCGCACGGGTGGTGGGTGGCGGCGGGGGCGCGGTTCCGGATCGCGTCGGGGCCGGGGGTGCGGATCACGACGGCGGGGCTGGAGGTGGCCGATGCCGCACGGTTGGCCTCGGACTTCGCGGAAGTGCTGGGTGAGTCCGAGGCCACGTACGGGGGGTGAGCCGGTGGGTTCCGGTACGGGTCAGCTGCGGCGGGTGCGGGCGAGGTCCTCGTAGAAGTGGAGGAGGTCGATGTTGTCGACCGAGCCGGGGTTGACCGCCTTGGCGAGGGGGGTGCCGCCGAGGAGGCGCTTGACGGGGACCTCGATGCGCTTGCCGGTGAGGGTGTGCGGGATCGCGGGGACCTCGATGACCTCGTCGGGGACGTGGCGCGGGGAGAGGGAGGTGCGGATGGTGGTCTTGATGCGGGCGAGGAGGTCGTCGTCCAGGGTGGCGCCTTCGGCGAGGTGGACGAAGAGCGGCATCCAGTAGCCGCCGTCGGGCTCTTCGAGACCGATGACGAGGGACTCGCGGATCTCCGGGAGGCGTTCGACGGCCTCGTAGATGTCGGCGGAGCCCATGCGGACGCCGCCACGGTTGAGGGTGGAGTCGGAGCGGCCGTGGATGATCACCGAGTGGTGGTCGGTGAGGGTGATCCAGTCGCCGTGCCGCCAGACGCCGGGATAGGTGTCGAAGTAGCTGTCGTGGTAGCGGGAGCCGTCGGGGTCGTTCCAGAAGCGGATCGGCATGGACGGCATGGGGTTGGTGACGACGAGTTCGCCGACTTCGCCGGTGAGGGGCTTGCCCTGGGGGTCCCAGGCCTGGAGGTCGGTGCCCAGGCAGGCGGCCTGGAGTTCGCCGATGTGTACGGGGAGGGTGGGGACGGCTCCGGCGAAGCAGCTGCAGACGTCGGTGCCGCCGCTGACGGAGGCGATCCAGAGGTCGTGTCCTGCGGTCGCGAACTCGTCGTGGAGCCAGCGGAAGCCGTCGGGCGGGAGCGGGGAGCCGGTGGTCGCGACGCACTTGACGCGGGTGAGGTCGTGGTCGGCGGCGGGGTGGACGCCTGCTTTGCGGCAGGCCATGACGTAGGCGGCGGAGGTGCCGAAGAGGGTGGCGCCGGTCTTTTCCGCGATCGCCCACTGGGCGCCCGTGTCCGGGAAGCCGGGGCTGCCGTCGTACAGGACGATCGTGGTGCCCGTGAGCAGGCCGGAGACGAGGAAGTTCCACATCATCCAGCCGGTGGAGGTATACCAGAAGAAGCGGTCGTCGGGGCCGAGGTCGCAGTGCAGGCCGAGCTGCTTGAAGTGTTCGAGCAGGATGCCGCCCTGGGACTGGACGATCGCCTTGGGGAGTCCGGTGGTGCCGGAGGAGTAGAGGACCCACAGGGGGTGGTCGAAGGGAACTTGCTCGAAGACCGGCTCGTTGTCACTCTCAGTGAGGGATGACCAGGTGAGAGTGCCGGAGGGGGCAGGGGTGTCGAGCAGGGGGATGTGGACGACCGCGCGGAGGGTGGGCAGTTCGCGGCGGAGTTCGGCGACGGTTTCGGTGCGGTCGTGGGTCTTGCCGCCGTAGCGGTAGCCGTCGACGGCGAACAGGACGACGGGTTCGACCTGCTGGAAGCGGTCGAGGACGCTGCGGGCGCCGAAGTCGGGGGCGCAGGAGGTCCATACGGCGCCGACGGCGGCGGTGGCGAGGAGGGCGGTGACGGCCTGGGGGATGTTGGGGAGGTAGCCGCTGACGCGGTCGCCGGGGCGGACGCCCAGGGCGCGGAGTTCGGCGGCCAGGGAGCCGACCTGGCGGCGGAGTTCGGCCCAGGTGACGGGCCGGGGGGTCTGCGACTCGTCGACGTGCAGCAGGGCGGGCTCGTTCGCGCGGGCCGGGTCCTCGGCGGTGCGCAGGGCGTGCTCGGCGTAGTTGAGGGTGGCGCCGGGGAACCACTGGGCGCCGGGCATGGTGCGGTCGGCGAGCACGGTGTCGTACGGGGTGGAGAACCGGATGTCGAACCAGTCGGCGACGGCCTTCCAGAACGTGTCGAGTTCCGTGACCGACCAGCGGTGGAGCGCGTCGTAGCCGCCGTCGGCGGGGGCTCCGTGGTGCTCGGCGGCCCAGGCCTGGAAGCGGGTGACCGCCGCCTCGGCGATGCGGTCGGGGCCCGGCTGCCAGAGGAGCTCCGACACGGGCTCGGACGGGGAGGCGGTGGGCGTCGCTGAGGTCATGGGTGGCTCCCGGGTTCTGCGGTTCTGCTCGGCTGCGATGCTGCGCGGCTGCGGGTGGGCCGGGCAGTCGGTCGATGGAGTCGGTGGGGACTCGGTGGGGACGATGCCATGTGATCGACTTCCGCACCAGGGTGGGTGTGGGGGGAGGGCGTCTGCTGGGTGGGGGTGGAGGAGGGTGCCTGCTGGATGGGGGTGGGTGGGGCGGCGTGGGTGAACGGAAGTTGAACGGGGCCCGGAAGGTTGTCGGCCGGTGGGAGGGTGAGGGGCATGGACGGTCGTGACCTGATGCGCTCGGTACGGATGATCGGTTCGGCGCGGGGGCTGCGGGCCCTGCGGCAGGCCTGGCGGGCGAGGCGGGTGGACGCGTGGGCGCTGGCGGGGCCCGGGGTGGAGCGGGCGCGGGTGCCGGGGGTCTTGCTGGGGGCGCGGGCCTTGCCGGGGGGTGGGGTCGTCCGGTTCGAGCGGTCGGAGCTGCGGATTCTGGTGGCGGCGGGCGGGGCCGTGTTCTGGGGGTGGGACGGGGCCGGGCCCGAGCCCTCGTACGCCTTGGCCGGGTTGTGTCCTGATCCGGATGTGCGGGTGGTGTTGGAGCCGGACACCGGGGGTGGGTGGCGGGTGGTTTCGGAGCGGGTGACGGTGGCGGTGGCGCGGGACGGGGGGATTGAGGTGCGGACGCCGGGTGGGGTGATGGTGCGGAGGGAGCTGGCGCCGCGGTGGTGGGAGAGGGGTGGGGGTGGTGAGTCGGGGGCCCGGCGGGGGGCGGTACGGGGGTGGGCCGGGGCCCTGGCGGGGTGGGCGTCCGGCACGGGGGCGGGGCCAGGGGCGGCGTCCCGGTGGGCCGGGAGCGGGAGGGGCCGCCCCCTTGCCCGCCCGTTCCGCCCCCTTGGGGCGGCCCCGTCGCCCAAGGGAACTAGGGGGCAGAGGGGTGGGGCGGCGCCGGTGCCCGAGGGGGCCAGGGGGCAGAGGGGTGGGGCGGCCCCGTCGCCCGAGGGGGCCAGGGGGCAGAGGGGTGGGGCGGCGCCGGTGCCCGAGGGGACGGGACGGCAAAGGGTGCAGCCCAAGGGGGCTAAGGGGGAAAGCCGGTGGGTGCAGAGGGCGGAGGTGGGGGCGGATGCGCGGTTTTTCGGGCTTGGGGGGAGGAGTGGGGGGCCGAGGCTGCGGGACGGGGTCTACCGGTTGTGGAACACCGATCCCGGCGGGCGGTTCGGGCCCGGGGACGATCCGCTGTATTTGACGATGCCCGTGCAGTTCGTGGTGGCGGACGCCGGGGCGCACATCGCGTTCTACGACAACTCGTGGGACGGGGAGGTGCTGTTGCGGGAAGGGGAGGAGGGCGGCGGTTCCGGGCACGATCGGGCCGGGTGCAGTGAAGTGCGGATGTCCGGTGGGCCGTTGCGGTGCTGGGTGGTGGTGGGGACGCCCGCGCGGGTGCTGCACGGGTGGACCGCGCTCACCGGCCGGCCCGCGCTGCCTCCGTCGTGGGCGCTCGGGCCGCAGCACGCCCGGTGGGGGTTCGGGAGTGAGGCCGAGGTGCGGCGCGTGGTCGCCGGGTACCGGGAGCGGGGGCTGCCGCTGGCCGCCGTACACCTGGACATCGATCACTACGACCGGCATCGGGTGTTCACCGTGGACCGCGAGGCGTTTCCCGATCTGCCGGGGCTGGCGCGGGAGTTGCGTGCGGGCGGGGTGCGGTTGGTGTCGATCGTGGACCCGGCGGTGCGGGCCGAGCCCGGGAACGCGGTGTACGACGCCGGGGTGGCGGCCGGGGCGTTCGTGCAGGACGCGTGGGGCCGCGAGGTGCGCGGGGAGGTGTGGCCCGGGGAGTGCGCGTTTCCGGACTTCACCGATCCTGCGGTGCGGGAGTGGTGGGGCGGGCTGTACGCGGAGCGGCTCGCGCAGGGGTTCGCCGGGGTGTGGCACGACATGAACGAGCCGGTGACCTTCTCCCCGTTCGGGGGCGGCACGCTGCCGTTGTCGGCGCGGCACGCGGTGGAGGGGCGGGGCGGCGACCACCGGGAGGCGCACAACGTGTACGCGCTGGCGATGGCTCGGGCGGGCTATGAGGGGTTGCGGCGGTTGCGGCCCGAGGAGCGGCCGTTTCTGTTCTCCCGGTCCGGGTGGGCGGGGATGCAGCGGTACGGGGGGACCTGGTCGGGCGATGTGAGCAGCGGGTGGGCGGGGTTGCGGGCCTCGCTGTCGCTGGTGCTGGGGCTGGGGCTGTGCGGGGTTCCGTATTCGGGGCCGGACGTGGGCGGGTTCGACGGGCGGCCGGATGCGGAGCTCTATCTGCGGTGGTTCCAGTTGGGGGCGTATTTGCCGCTGTTCCGGACACACTCGGCGATCGACGCCGGGCGGCGGGAGCCGTGGGAGTTCGGGCCGCAGGTGTTGGAGGGGGCGCGGGCGGCGCTCGTGGAGCGGGAGCGGCTCGGGCCGTACTTCGTGACGCTGGCGCACTTGGCGCGGCTCACCGGGGCGCCGTATGTGCGGCCGGTGTGGTGGGGGGCGCCGGGGGATCGGGCGTTGCGGGACTGCGAGGACGCGTTTCTGCTCGGGGACGCGTTGTTGGTGGCGCCGGTGCTGGAGCCGGGGGTGGGGCGGAGGGCGGTGCGGCTGCCGCGGGGGCGGTGGTACGACGTGGTGAGCGGGGAGGCGTTCGAGGGGCCGGGGCAGGTGCTGGTGGATGCGCCGGGGGTTGGTGGGGGTTCCGGTGGCGGCGGGGCGCGGATCGCGGTGTTGGCGCGGGGCGGGGCGGTGATTCCGGTGCGGGGTGCCGGGGGCGGTGTGGAGTTGGAGGTGTGGGCGCCGGGGCCGGGGCGGACCGGGGGTGGGGTGTTGGTGCGGGATGTGGGCGAGGGGTGGGGGGAGCCGCGGGTCGAGCGGTTCGTTTCGTGGGAGCGGGACGGGGTGGTCGGGGTGGAGCGGGACGGGGACGGGGAGGTGGGAGTTCCGGTGCGGGTGAAGGGGGTGGTGGGCTGAGGGGCTCCGCCGTGGGGAGCGGGCCGGGAGGAGGGGGTTCCGGTGTGGAGGAAGGGGGGCGGCCGGCTGTGCGGCTCCGCCGTGAGGAGCGGACCGGGAAGCGAAGGCACCGGTGCGGAGGCGCGGCTCAGCGAATCCGCTGTGAGAAGCGGGCCGGGAGGAAGGGGTTCCGGCGCAGAGGAAGGGGGCTGACTGAACGGCTCCGCTGTAGGGAGCGGGCCCGGAAGCGAAGGCACCGGTGCGGAGGCGCGGCTCGGCGAATCCGCA
>NZ_JBIUXN010000006.1:12365-371867 GCF_044744005.1 Streptomyces sp. NPDC087440
CGCTGTGCGAAGCGAGCCAGGAGGAAGGGGTTCCGGCGCAGAGGAAGGGGGCTGACTGAACGGCTCCGCTGTAGGGAGCGGGCCCGGAAGCGAAGGCACCGGTGCGGAGGCGCGGCTCGGCGAATCCGCTGTGCGAAGCGAGCCAGGAGGAAGGGGTTCCGGCGCAGAGGAAGGGGGCTGACTGAACGGCTCCGCCGTAGGGAGCGGGCCCGGAAGCGAAGGCATCGGTGCGGAGCGGGCGGCTCGGCGAATCCGCCGCGCGGGCCCGGAGGTGGTGGTTCCGGTGCGGAGGAAGGTGGCGGGTTGAGTGGTTGCTCCCGTGTGGCGTGGTCGGTGACCCGGGGAGGGGTACGCGGCGGCCAAGGGGCTACGGCAGTGGGACCTGGTCGTACTGGCCCGTGAACCAGGCGTGGGCCGCCCGGGTGTGGAGGGGGAAGGCGAGGGGGGCCGGGGAGGAGAGGACGTGCCAGCCGGTGGTTTCGGGGGTGGGGGTCGGGGGTGGGAGTTCCGTGATCTCGCGGGTGGGGAGGAGGCCGAAGAGGAGCAGGTGGTCGGTCGGGGAGCTCAGGGCGTCGGCGAGCCGGACGTCCGCGGCGGCGGCCGGGATGCCGGTCTCCTCGTGGAGTTCGCGGACCACCGCCGCCCGCCAGTCCTCCCCGTGGTCGATGAACCCGCCCGGCAGGGCCACCCCGCCGCGCCCCGGGTCGATGGTGCGGGTGATGACGACGAGTCCGGTGCCCGCCCCGGAACGTACGGGAAGCAGGGCCACCGCCACCGGCAGCGGATTCCGGTAGGCCGTCTCGCCGCAGGCGGTGCAGGTGCGCGGCCAGTCGGACGTGTCCGCGTAGGGGGCGCCGCAGGCGGAGCAGTGGGAGTGGTGGGAGGTCACGGGCCGACTGTAGAGGCGTCGGGTGGGGCGTCGTGGGGTTTTGCCCGCAGTCCTCGGGTGGTAGACGGGGCGCATGAGACGACGAATCGGTTCCGCCCTGTGCGGTCTCGGCGCTGCCGCCCTCGCGCTGTGCACGGTGGCCGCCGCCCCCTCCTCCCCCGCCCGGCCGGAGCCCAAGGCGCCAGAGGCCTTCGTGTCGTTGCGGTCCGTCGACCCGACGATCCTCCAGGACATGCGGTACGCCACCGCGCACACCTTCCTGGGCGAGCGGGTGACCGGCTACCGGCAGCCCGTCTGCCTGCTCACCCGGCCCGCCGCCGAGGCCCTGCGCACGGCGCAGCGGACGCTGTTGCGCCAGGGGCTGAGCCTGAAGGTGTACGACTGCTACCGCCCGCAGCGCACCGTCGACCACTTCGTACGGTGGGCCAAGGACCTGGACGACACGACGATGAAGCGGGAGTTCTATCCGAGAGTCGACAAGTCGAGGCTGTTCGCGGACGGGTACATCGCCGAGAAGTCCGGGCACAGCCGGGGCAGTACGGTCGATCTCACGATCGTGAGGCTGCCCGCCCGGCCCACCCGGCCGTACGTCCCCGGGGAGCGGCTCGTGCCCTGCTTCGCTCCCCAGCAGGAGCGCTTCCGGGACAACTCCCTCGACATGGGCACCGGTTACGACTGCTTCGACACCCTCTCCCACACCGACGACCCCCGCGTCACGGGTGTACAGAAGGCCCATCGGCAGCTGTTGAAGAGGACCCTCGCGGCCCGGGGCTTCACCAACCTCCCGGAGGAGTGGTGGCACTTCACGCACAAGCCCGAGCTCTTCCCCGACACCTACTTCGACTTCCCGGTCTCGAAGCGGTCCCTGAGCAAGCACTGACCGCCACCGGCCCCGCCCCGGGCGCACGAGAACGGGCCGCCAGGACCACCCCCGTCGGCCCCGGCGACCCGCTCTCTCTCCTACCGGACGCCGAATTCCGGTGTCCGGTTCTCCGTATCCGCACCCGGTTCCCCGACGTTGTCCGCACCCGGTTCCCTGGCGTTCCGGATGCGCATACGGTGCCGTCATGCAGCAGACCACCGAGCACACTTTCGACTCGTACGAAGAGTTCTGGCCCTACTACGTGGCGATGCACTCCCGCGCCGCCACCCGCTGGGTCCATCTGACCGGCACTCTGACCGGTCTCGCCGTCGCCGCGTACGGCCTGGCGCGCGGGCGCAGGCGGTACGCGCTCGCGCTTCCGCTGATCGGGTACGGGACGGCCTGGCCCGCCCACTTCCTGATCGAGAAGAACAACCCGGCCACCTTCGGCCACCCCGCCTGGTCGCTGCGCGGCGACACCCAGATGATCCGCATGATGCTCGCGGGGCGCGACGCGGAGCTGGCCGAGACCGCGCAGAAGTGGCTCCCCGAGAACCGCTGAGGCGCTCCGCCGGGACGATCGGGGGCGACCAACTCCCGTTGCTGTCCAGCTCCTTGACGCTCCATCACGGCCGGTGAACACTTCCCGGTGTCAGTCGGCGTCGCCGCACCACCGGCCCCGGCGTGTGCGGTGCTCCGCCGCGCCGTGCCCTCCCCCACCGGCGGTCCCGACCGGCCCGGCAGCACGCTCGCCGCAGGCCCCGGGTGGGGGAACGGGAACTCCTGCCTCCGGCTCCGCGGCCTTCGTCGCCGGGTACGCGCCCTGCACTCAAGGACCGGGGTCAGCCCCGGGCGACGCCGAGGAGCCGCCGTACCATGACGAGTTGGAGCAACTGGGAAGTCTTCCGGGGTGAGTTGATCGGCACGGCGATCCTCATCCTGTTCGGCGCGGGCGTGTGCGCCGCCGTCACGCTCAGATTCTCCAAGGCGAGGGCCTCGGGCTGGGTGGTCATCGCGTTCGGCTGGGGATTCGGGGTGCTGGCCGGTGCGTACACCGCGGCCCCGCTGTCCGGCGGGCACCTGAATCCGGCGGTGACCCTGGGCATCGCCATCGACAGCGGCAAGTGGAGCCAGGTCTGGGTGTACGTGCTCGGGCAGATGATCGGCGCGATGATCGGCGCCGTGCTGGCCTGGCTGGTCTACTACGCGCAGTTCGCCGCCAACAAGGACACCGCGGAGGCGACCCCGACGCTGGGGATCTTCTCCACCATCCCGGAGATCCGGAATCCGGTCGCCAACGTCATGACCGAGGCCATCGCGACGTTCGCGCTGGTCCTGCCCGTTCTGGCGTTCGGCGGGACCAAGGGGCTGGGCGTTTCCGGAACGCAGACGCTGATCGTGGTGTTCCTGGTCGTCGGCATCGGTCTGTCCCTCGGCGGCCCGACGGGGTACGCCATCAACCCGGCCCGTGACCTCGGGCCCCGGCTCGTGCACGCGATCCTGCCGATCCCGAACAAGGGCACGTCCGACTGGGGTTACGCGTGGGTGCCGATCGTGGGCCCGCTCGTCGGCGGCGCACTGGGCGGGCTCGTCCACCACCTGGCCTTCTGAACCGGGCGAACTCGTCCACCACCCGGCCTTCCGCACCGGGCCGGCTCGTCCACCACCCGGCCTTCCGCATCATCTCCAGCCATCTGCTTGAGCGAGGGGACCTCATGACCGACAGCAGCGAGAAGTTCGTCGCGGCGATCGACCAGGGCACCACGTCCAGCCGCTGCATCATCTTCGACCACGGCGGCGCGATCGTCGCCGTCGACCAGCGCGAGCACCGCCAGATCTTCCCCAAGCCGGGCTGGGTGGAGCACGACGCCACCGAGATCTGGTCGAAGGTGCAGGCGGTCGTGGCGGGAGCGCTCGCCAAGGCCGGGATGCGCGCCGAGCAGCTCAGCGCGCTGGGCATCACCAACCAGCGCGAGACGACGGTGCTGTGGGACCGGGCGACCGGCAAGCCGGTGCACAACGCGATCGTCTGGCAGGACACCCGTACCTCCGCCCTGTGCACCGAGCTCGGCGGCTCCGACGGGCAGGACCGGTTCCGCGACAAGACCGGTCTGCCGCTGGCCAGTTACTTCTCCGGCCCCAAGGCGGCCTGGCTGCTCGACAACGTACCCGGACTGCGCCGTCGCGCCGAGCGCGGTGAGATCGCCTTCGGCACCATCGACTCCTGGCTGATCTGGAACCTCACCGGCGGCACCCAGGGCGGCGTCCACGTCACGGACGTCACCAACGCGGGCCGCACGATGCTGATGAACCTCCAGACCCTCCAGTGGGACCCGGAGATCCTCTCCGCGATGCGGGTCCCCGAGGCCGTGCTGCCCGAGATCAAGTCGTCCGCCGAGGTGTACGGGACGGCCGTGGGCCAGCTCGCGGGCGTTCCGGTGGCCTCGGCGCTGGGCGACCAGCAGGCGGCGGTGTTCGGGCAGGCCTGCTACGACACGGGGACGGCCAAGAACACGTACGGGACGGGCAGCTTCCTGCTCCTCAACACCGGGAACCGGCCCGTGCCGTCGAAGAACGGGCTGCTCACCACCATGGGCTACAAGATCGGGAGCGAGGCCCCGGTGTACTGCCTGGAGGGGTCGATCGCGATCACGGGCGCGCTGGTGCAGTGGTTCCGCGACCAGCTCGGCATCATCCGCAGCGCCGACGAGATCGAACCCCTCGCCGCGAGCGTGGAGGACAACGGCGGGGCGTACATCGTCCCGGCGTTCTCCGGTCTGTACGCGCCCTACTGGCGGGCCGACGCGCGCGGGGTGATCACCGGGCTGACCCGGTACGTCACCAAGGCGCATCTGGCGCGGGCGGTGCTGGAGGCGACGAGCTGGCAGACCCGTGAGGTCGTGGACGCCATGTACCAGGACTCGGGGGTGCGGATCAGCACGCTGAAGGTCGACGGCGGAATGACCGGCAACAACCTCCTGATGCAGCATCAGGCGGACGTGCTGGACGTGCCGGTGATCCGGCCGAAGGTGTCCGAGACGACGTGTCTGGGCGCCGCCTACGCGGCCGGTCTGGCGACCGGGGTGTGGTCGGACCTGGACGAGCTGAAGGCGCACTGGCAGCGCGACGCGGAGTGGACGCCACGCATGAAGGCGCCGGAGCGCGAGCGCGAGTACCGGAATTGGCGCAAGGCCGTGGAACGCAGCTTCGGCTGGCAGCAGGACGGACAGGAGTAACCAGCACTACGATCGACCTCGCGACGCGTTGTGCCGTACCGCCGTCGAACGACCGCGTCGCGCGGGAGGGGCAACTGCCGCGGTCCGCACCCCAGTCGGCGGGGGTGCGGGCCGCTTCGCGGTCCCGGCCTGCTGTGGATCTCGTACGGCGCTGCGACCTGCGGCGCTACGAGGTGGCGGCCGCGCGGCGGCGGCTCGCGGAGACCTCCAGGGCGTGCTCCACGACACCGATCAGCACGTCCTTGGCGGACTCCCGGTCGCGGGCGTCGCACAGCATCACCGGCACGTCGGGGTCGAGGTCGAGGGCGGCGGCGACGGACTCGGCGGCGTGCCGGGGTGCTCCGTCGAAGCAGTTGACCGCGACCGTGAACGGAATCTCGCGGCGCTCGAAGTAGTCGACGGCGGCGAAGCAGTCCTCCAGGCGGCGGGTGTCCGCGAGGACCACCGCGCCGAGGGCGCCCTGCGCCAGCTCGTCCCACAGGAACCAGAAGCGGTCCTGTCCCGGCGTGCCGAAGAGGTACAGCACGAGGTCCTCGCGCAGGGTGATGCGGCCGAAGTCCATGGCGACGGTGGTGGTCGTCTTGGACTCGACGCCGTGGGTGTCGTCCACGGGCCGCCCCGCCTCGCTGAGGGTCTCCTCGGTGCGCAGGGGCCGGATCTCGCTGACCGCGCCGACCAGGGTGGTCTTGCCCACCCCGAATCCGCCGGCGACGAGGATCTTGAGCGTCACCGGCTCCACGGGCCGCTGCTTGCGGCTGGAACGCCCGAAAACCATGGCTGGTCTTTTCTCCCGATCTCGCTGCGGCCCGGAGTTCCGGACCGGCTTCTCAGAGCGCCCTGAGCCCGTCGATGACTTCGCGCAGCAGGCTCTCGTCCGGCAGCTCCGCGGGTTCCACCGGCCGGGTGACGTGGACGAGTTGCTCCTCGACCAGGTCGCCGACCAGGACGCGTACGACGCCGACGGGCAGGTCGAGTGTGGCGGCCAGTTCGGCGATGGACTGCGGGTTGTCCTGGCACAGCTGCACGATCTCGACGTGCTCGGGGGCGAGGGTGTGATCGCCGTCCGGGTCGTCGGCCGCCGGTTCCGGGATGACGATCGCGATCAGGTCGAGCCGGTGGCGGGTCGCACTGCTGGTGCGGCCCCGGGTCATGGCGTACGGGCGTACGACGGGCCCCGCGTCGGCGTCGAAGAAGTGCGCGTCCTGCCGGCGTGCGCCGGGGACCGCGCGCCCGCGGGCGGCGGTCTCGCGCTGCTGGCTCCTGGGGGTGCCCGCGCTCCTGGGACTGCCTGCGTCGTTCATCCCGGCTCCGCTCACCCGTTGACCGGCAGGCCGGTCCGGGGGGCGGTCCCCAGGTGGGCGCCGACGCGCTTGACCATGAGCGTCATCTCGTACGCGACCTGGCCGACGTCGGAGTCGGCGTCGGCCAGCACGGCGAGGCAGCTGCCGTCGCCGGCGGCCGTGACGAACAGGAAGGCGTCGTCGAGTTCCACGACGGTCTGGCGGACCCGGCCGGCCTCGAAGTGGCTGCCGACGCCCTTGGCGAGGCTGTGGAAGCCGGACGCGACGGCGGCGAGGTGCTCGCCGTCCTCCCTGGTCAGGGACTGCGAGGCGCCGGTGGGCAGGCCGTCGCTGGACAGGACCAGGGCCTTGCGGATGGCCCGGACCCGGTCGACGAGGTCGTCCAGGAGCCAGTTGAGCTCGCCGGAACCCCGGCCCGAGGCGTTGTGTGCTGCGGCGTTCGGTGCGGTCATCGACCGTCTCCCTCTGCTGTCGTTCCTGGTGCCGTCTCGGCCTGGTCGGCTGGTGTCGTGCCCGTCGTCGGTACGGTCGCGGGCCGGTCGGCGTCGGTGGATTCGGCCTCGTTGTGGCGGCGGCCGCGCTGCCAGCCGCGCTGGAGGGAGGCCATCCTGCTGCGCACTTCCTCGGCGTCGCGCTCCGGCTCCGGGTCGACGGGCGGGCGGGCGGTCTCGGCGGTACGGGAGGCCTCGCCCTCCTTCTTGAGCTGTGGGGCGAGGCTGGCCTGGCGGACGCGGCGCGGGAGGGCGCCGGGGGCCGACGCTTCCTCGGTGTCCGTGGTCGCGGCGGGCTGCTGCCGGGTGCGTGGGCCCGTGGGGGGCTGCTGCTGGGTGCGCGGACCCGGGGCGGGCTGCTCGCGCGGGCCGACGCGGCGGCCGTGTTCGGCGACCAGGGACGGCTTGCGGCGGGGCAGCGGCACGGGCGCGTCCGGGCGGACCGCGTCGGTGCCGTCCCGGGCGGGTTCGGCGGCCTGCTGGTGCTGCACGCGGGCGGCCTCCGCGATCCGGGGGCGGGGCGCGCCCTTGCGGCCGCCCTGGGGGAGGTCGGCGGCGGAGCGGCCCCGGGGCCGCTCCTGGCCCTTGTGGGGCTGGTCCAGGCCGCGGGCCCGGAAGATGCCGCCGCGTTCGCTCTCGGTGTCCTCCAGGTCGCCCAGGAGGCCGCCGTGCGCGGTGGTGCCGAGGGTGGGTGCGGGTTCCAGGCCCAGGGTGCCGAGCGGGGCCTCCAGTTCGACGGGGCCGTCGAGCACGGGCCGGGGCGTGGGGGTGCGGCCGACGGCGCTGAGGTTCTGGCGGCGGCCGGCGCCGGTGGGTTCGTCGGCGCGGCCGCGCTCGGGGGCGTGGTCGACGGTGAAGCCGCCGCCCTCCGTGTCGGGGGCCTCGGTGAGGAGGGCCGCCGGGATGAACACGACGGCGGTGGTTCCTCCGTACGGCGACTGCTGGAGGGAGACGCGGACGTTCTGCCGCTGGGCGAGCCGGCTGACCACGAAGAGGCCGAGCCGGTCGGTGTCGGAGAGTTCGAACTCGGGGGTCTCGGCGAGCCGGAGGTTGGCGTCGAGGAGGACGTCGGTGGCCATGCCCAGGCCCCGGTCGTGGATCTCCAGGGTGAAGCCGTTGGCGACGCGCTCGCCGAGCACCTGCACGGCGGTGTGCGGGGGCGAGAACACCGTGGCGTTCTCCAGGAGTTCGGCGATGAGGTGCGTGAGGTCGGCGACGGCCGGGCCGCCGACGCCGATCCGCGGCAGCCGTCTGACCTCGATGCGCTCGTAGTCCTCGACCTCGGCGACGGCCGCCCGTACGACGTCCATCAGCTGCACGGGCTTGCGCCACTGGCGGGACGGGGCGGCCCCGGAGAGGATCACCAGGCCCTCGGCGTGGCGGCGCATGCGGGTGGTGAGGTGGTCGAGGCGGAAGAGGTCGGCGAGCTCGTCGGTGTCCTCGGTGCGGCGCTCCATGGTGTCCAGGAGCGTCAACTGACGGTGCAGCAGCACCTGGTTGCGGCGGGCGAGGTTGACGAAGACCTCGGAGACGCCGCGGCGCATCTCGGCCTGGCGCACGGCGGACTCGACGGCGGCCCGCTGGAGGGTGTTGAGGGCCTGGCCGACCTGGCCCATCTCGTCCTTCTCGTAACTGAGGCGCGGCGCCTCGGTCTCGACGTCGACGGTCTCGCCCGCGGCGAGGCGGCGCATCACGGCGGGCAGGCGCACGCCGGAGGCCTCGTGGGCCTCCTTGCGGAGCCGGTTCAGGTCACGGACCAGGGAGCGGCCGATGCGTACGGAGACCACGACGGAGACGATCAGGGCGAGGAAGCCCAGGACCCCGGCGGCGCCCGCCTTGAGGAGCACGTTGAACGCCACGGGCTCGACGCGGTCCTGGTAGTTGTCGCTGGCCTCGGTGCCCCGGCGGGCGAGGCTGATCAGGACGGGCGGTGCGGCGTCCTTCCAGGTCTGCTCGCTGACGGCGGTGGGCCGCTTGGTGGCGCCCTGCTCCAGGAGTTGCTTCTCGGCGGCGCGCAGGGGGGCGGTGTCGGGGCCGTTCCACAGCTTGTCGTAGGCCTCGCGCTCGAACGCGGGGAGCTGTTCCAGGCTGGTGTTGTACAGGATGTCGCGGCCCGCTATCAGCCCGGTGAGGGTGCGTATCTCGTCGGCGGTGATCTGTCCGGCGACCAGGGCGGAGGCGATCAGGGCGTCCTCGCGGGCGACGAGTTCGCGGGCCCGGGTGGCGCCGACGAGGGCGCGGCCCTGCTTGTCCATCTCCACGTCGCGCACCACGTGCAGGTTCGCGAGGAAGGTGTGGCAGGGGTCGACGAGCATGTTGTAGCGGGAGAGGGCTTCCTTGCGGGTGATGGTGCTGCTCTGGACCTGCCGGCGCAGCGGCGGGAGGGTGTCGAACGCGGCGAGGACGGAGGTCAGGCGGTTCGCCGACTGCTCGTTCAACTCGCCCACGATGGCCGGGTCCTTGGCGCTCCTGCGCAGCTTCGCGAGGGCGGCGTCGGTGGCGCTGCGCCTGGTGGTGAGGTCGGTGAGCGCCTCGGAGCCGCGTTCGTCGGCGAGGTAGACGAGGGTCTGGCGGCGTTCCGCCTGCAGGACCTGGACGGCGTCCTCGACGGGCGAGCCGATCTTCTCCACGACGTAGGAGACCTCGAGGAGTTCGCTCGCCTCGCGTCCGGTCAGGACGGTGGCGAAGCCCCAGAGGGCGGTGAGGGAGACGAGCGGCACCAGCAGCAACGCCACGATCTTCCGGCGGATGGACTTCCCGCGAAAGCGCATGGCCTCCCCCAGCTCAACCCCGCGCGGCGGGGTGGTGTTTCCGTCTCGTCGGGCGCTCCGCGGTGGCCCGTTCCCTGCCTTTCGTCAACGCGAAGCGTCAACAAACGGCGTGAGCCTACTACTGCCCCACGGGCAACTCGAAGACACGTCCGGTCGATTTTCGGCCGCCGCATCGAGACGTGATCATGACTTGTCCTGGAATCACGGGAGTTGAATACCGTGCCTGTGGCACAGGACACCCGACGGAACGTCTCACTCCGCACCTTCGGGGATGGCTGGAAGTGTTCGTTCCGTGTCCGACTCGTGGGAATCTTTCGGGCCGCATGCTCGTCCTTGTGTACGGGGAGACGAAGGGGAGCGGGAGCCGACTGCGTGAAGCGGCACAAGCCGGGCAGTCACTCTCGAAGGCGTGTATTCCGGGCCTGAGGTGATCGGTGCATTCCGGGCCCGGGGGTGAACGGTGGGGAGTGGGTCATGAAGACGCAGGAGCGTCCGGGTCCGGCGGACCGGGACGGGGGGCAGGAGGGGCCGCGGCCCCTGTGGGTGGAGGAACCCGCGGTGCGGTGGCGGCTGCCCGACCCGGTGCGTACGTCGGCGGTGCGGGCGGTGATCATCGTGTCGCTGACGCTGACGCAGGCGATGGTGGCGTTCCTGTGCACGCTGGCGGGGTCCTGGCTGGCGTTCCCGATGGTGCTGAGCACCGTGGCGAGCACGGTGGCGTCGACCTGGGGCGTGCTGGACGTGTGGATCACCCGGCAGGTGTGGAACCAGCGCATGGGTGTGGTGTCCGTGCCGAGCAGTACGGCCCGTCAGTTGCGGCGTGAGCGCCGCAGGGCGCGGCGCGCGGCGCGCAAGGACGAGCGAATACGGGACCGGGGGCCGCGGGGTCACCGGGGGTCGGGGCGGTTGTCGCAGGCCTGAGCCTCGTACTGGGAGTGCCGCTCCGGCGCTTCCGGGGGAACGGCGTGGGCCGCCGCTCCCCCGTGACAGTCCTACTCCGCCTGCGTCTCGTCCGTCGGCGTCCGGCGGAACATCCGGGTCGCGGTGATCTCACCGTGGATGGTCTCGCCCTCGGTGCTCTGCTGCGGCAGCCCGGGACGCAGGTGCTCCTCGACGCTGATGTACTTCAGGCCCGCCCTGAGGTCGGCGTCGTTGCGCAGCCGGATGACCAGCGGGAACTCGGCCAGAGCGGTCGTGTCGAACAGGCCGGTCGTGTAGAGGAGCTGCACACCGAGCGCGTCGGACACGGCCCGCTGGAGTTCCAGCAGGTACGTGGCGTTGGCGCGCCCGATCGGGTTGTCGAGGAAGAGCGTGCCGGCGTGCCGGTGCTTGTCGCGGCCCCGGTCGTTGCTGCGCAGCGCGGCCATCGTGCAGTACAGGGCGATGGCGGCGGTGAGCAGCTGGCCGCCGGAGAAGACGTCGCCCATCTGCCCGACCGGCACCCGCTCGGCGCGCAGCACCGCGTCCGGCTTGAGGATCTCCACCGCGATGCCCTTGGGTTCCAGGGCCGCCTGGACGCCGCGCAGCAGCAGCGACATTCCGTCGCGTCGCATGTCGGAGTTCTTCTTCACCGCGGCCCGGGTCGCCTCGTCGACGACCTCGCCGAGCCGCTCCACGAGGGTGGCCTGATCGGGCTCCTCGAAGCGGATGCGCAGGAACTCCTGCCCCGACCACTCCCCCAGCCCCTCGGGCAGCTGCGAGAGCCGCTGCGCCGAGCGGAGTGTAGCGAGCGCGGATTCCACGAGCCCGCGCAGCCGGTCCACGATGCTGTCGCGGTTGCGCTCCAGCTGCGCCAACTCGTCGGTGAGGACGCGCAGTCGGGGCGCGAAGGCCGCCTCCCACGCGGCCGCGTGCTCGGGCAGCGAGGCCGCGGGCAGTTCCCGGATCTGCTGGCGGGCGGGGGTGCGCACCTGCTCGTAGCGGGTGGCGTTCGCATGCCGTACGAGGACGTCGCTCGCCTCGCGGACGGCGGCCTCGGCGGCGGACAGGTCGCCCGCGCAGCCGCGCAGGGAGCGCCGGGCCTCGGCGGCGGAGTGGCGGGCCTCCTCCAGGGTGCCGGGGTAGGGCTCGGGGTTCTCCTGGCCCTCCTCGTCCTGGTGGTGGTCGCGGAGCAGGTCGCGCAGGAGGGCTGCGGTCTCGTCGAAGCCCCCGGCGGCGTCCTCGGCGGCGCGGTGCGCGTGCAGGAGTTCGCCGTGCGCGGCGCGGGCGGTCTCCAACGCGGCGGTACGGGAGGCCAGTTCGCCGGTGGCGGTGCGCAGCAGGGTCTGCGCGTGCTCGGCGTCGGAGGGGACGAGGTCGTCGGCCAGCTCGGTGTGCGACGCGCCGTCCTCGGGGGCCAGGCGTTCGGCCTCGCCGCGCAGGCGGCCGAGCTGCTCGCTGGCGGTGGACGCCCGGGTCTCCAGGGTCTGGACCAGGGATTCGGCGCGGGCGGCGGCGGCCTGCCGGGAGGGACCGTCGGCGCCGTCGTTGCTCTCCAGGAGCTGCCCGGCCCGGTTGCGGACCTTGTTGGTGAGCCGGTTGAGCTCGGCGAGGGCGGCGCTCTCGTCGCTCTCCGCGCGAGCCTGCTCGGCGCGCAGGTCGGCGCCGACGCCCACCTTCTCGTACAGCTGGGAGGCGGCCCGGTAGGCCTCGCGCAGCGCGGGCAGTGCCGCGCGTGGGGCGTCCGGGTCGGGCTCGGGCAGCGTCTCGGGCGCGCCCGCGATCTCGGCGCGCTCGGCGCGCAGGGTGCGGGAGGTGCGGTGGGCGTCGTCGGCGGTGCGCTGAGCGGTGCGGCGGTCCTCGTCGGCGGCCTTGGCGCGCTCCAGGAAGGTGGCGGCGCGGGCCTCCGACTCGGCGGCCTCGTCGGCGAGTTCGCGCAGCTTGGCCTGCCATCCGGCGCGTTCGCGCAGCCGGTGGGCGAGTCCGGCGAGCGCGTCGGCGACCCGGCGGGCGCGCTGGGCGGCGTCCTGGCGCTCGTCGCGCACGCGGGCGGCGTCGGCGGCGGCCTCGTCGGCCTCGGCCCGTACCGTACGGGCTTCGGCGAGGACGGCCTCGGCGGCCTCGGCTGCTTCGCGGGCGGTGGCGGCGGCCTCGGCCAGCTCGGCGAGCATGCCGGGCGGGCAGTCCTCGCGCCACGAGCCGAGCCGGGCGGACAGGGTGCGGTCGCCGGTCAGGCGGGCGGCGAGGGTGCGGATCTCCTCGTCGCGGGCGGCGGCCCGCTCGCGCAGCGCGTGGCGCTCCTCGTCGGCGGCGTGCTCGTCGTGCATGGCCGGGTTCGGCGGTACGAGGAAGACCGCGCACGGGTCGGCGGAGTCGCTGGTGCCCGGCACGGGTGCGAGCAGCGCGGACGCCGTGCCGACGGCGACGGCGGAACGCGGCAGCAGGGCCGCGCCCGCCAGTGCCTCACGGGCCCGGGCGTGCGAGGCGGGGTCGGTGATGACCACGCCGTCGACCAGCTCCGGGCGGGCGGCGAGGACGGCCGCGTGGTCGGCGGGGTCGACGGCCTGGGCCAGGTAGCGCCAGCCGGGCAGGGCCGGGATGCCGTGTTCGCCGAGGTATTCGACGGTGGCCAGGACGTCGGGGCTGGGCGGCAGGAGGCCGCCGTCGCCGAGTGCGCCGAGGATGCGGGAGTCGTCCGCGGCGGCGGTGCGCAGCTCGAACAGCTGGCGTTCGGCGGCAGTGACGCCCCGGTCCAGGAGGGCGAGCAGTTCCTCGGCGTTGCGGTCCAGCTCCTCGACGGTGAGGGGGCCTTCGGCGGCGGGGCGCGGGGTGCGGCGGGTACGTGTGGCCGTGGCGGTGGCGGACCGCCGGGTGCCGTCGGAGGCGGAGCGCTGGGCGCCGAGGGCGGAGCCCGGCGCGGACTCGGCGCGGGCTCCGGTACCGCTGGCTCCGCCCGTGCCGTCGCCGTGCGGCGCGCCGTCGGCGGGGGTCGCGCCCGACGTCGTACCGGAGGCACTTGATCCGTATGCGCCCGGCTCGTCGGAGCTGCGCGGCTGCGGGAAGCCGGAACCGGGCTCCGCGCCGGAGGGTGCGCCTGCGGTCGGCAGGCTGAGCAGCTCCGCGAGGCGCTCCTCCGCCGCGATGGAGGCGGCGGCCCGGTGCTCGGCCTCGTACGCGGCGGTGGCGGCCTGGGCGGCGTCGGCCGCACGGGCGGCGGTGAGTTCGGCGCGGGTGTCCTCGGCGGCGGCCTCCCGGGCCCGGTCCGCCGTCGTACGGGCGGCCTCGCGCGCGGTGTCCCAGGCGGCGACGGCGGCCTTCTCGGCGTCGTTGGCGGCGAGGGCGGCGCGTGCCGGGTCGGCGTCGGGCGCGGTGTCGTCGAGCCAGCCGGCCCGTACCGCTTCGCCCGTCTCCTGCTCGACCTCGGCGAGGCGCTGGCGCAGGTGGCCGATCTCGCTGCGGGCGCGCTGCGCCTCGGTGGCGGCGACGGTCGCGTCGCGGTGGGCGGCCTCCCCCGCCTCCTGGAGGGCGGCGGAGCGTTCCTCCTGCTCGGCGGCGACCCGCTCGCCGTCCTCGGCGGCGCTGTGCAGTGCTCGTACGAGATCGACGGCGGCGGTGGCGCGGGCGGCCAGCGCGGGGGCGGCGTCGCGCTCGGCGTCGCGGATGGCGACGGCGACGCGCGCGGACCGGTCGGCGGCGGCGCGGTGGCGCAGCACGGCCTCGGCGGCCTGCCAGGCCGAGTGCAGGGTGCGCGCGTCGGCGAGCTCCTTGCGCTGGGCGGCGGCGCTCTTCTCGGCGGCGGCCAGCGACAACGAGGCGTGCCGGTAGGCCAGTTCGGCGGAGATCAGGGCACTGTGACCGCGGGCCGTCTCGGCCTGGGTGACGGTGTGCGCGGCGGACGCCACCTGTTGCGCGAGTTCTGCCGTACGACCACGTTCTTCGGCGGCGCGGGCGGAGAGGCGGCGCGACAGCGTGCGGGTGCGGCGTTCGGCGCCGCTGTGGATGTCGCGGGCCCGCGCGCGGGTGTCGGCGGCCTCGACGATGCGGCCGAGGAGGTCCACGGACCCGGCCGTGAAGTCGCGTTCGGCCATCAGCTCGGCACGGCGGCCCAGCTTGTTGCCGAAGCCGTGCACCAGGTCGGCGAGGCCGTCGGTGTCGCGGGTGTCGGTGACGGCGCGCAGCAGGAGGTCGGTGAAGTCGGAGTCCTTCTTGACCGCGAAGAGGCCGGCGGCCTCGCCCTCGTCGGCGTTCATCTCGCGCTGGTAGCGGAAGAGTTCGGGGTCGAGGCCGAGCTCGGTGAGGTGCTCGTTCCAGCGGTCGTGGATCTCTTCCCAGTGGATGTCGAGGTGGGGGTAGGACTTGCCCGCCTCGGTGATCGCGTCGCGGAAGCCCTTCATGGTGCGGCGGCGGCCCTGCGCACCGGACGCGCCCTCGACGGGGCGGCGGACGGCGGTGGACTCGGCGACGGGGAGGTTGTCCAGGCTGAGACCGGGGCCGGGGCGGAAGGAGTACCAGGCCTCGGCGAACTTGCGCGGGTCGTTGGAGACCTGGCGGCCGCGCCACTCGCTGACCTTGCCGACGACGACGCACTCGCCGGTGAGGGTGTGCTGCCACTCCAGGGCGACGTGCCCGCAGTCGTCGGCGAGCAGGAATTTGCGCAGCACGCCGGAGCTGGCGCCGCCGAGGGTGTTGCGGTGGCCCGGGAGCATCACCGAGAAGATCAGCTTGAGCAGGACGGACTTGCCGCCGCCGTTCTCCAGGAAGAGCACACCTGCGGGGGCGGGGCGGCGCGGCGGGCCGACCGGCTCCTCCTCGAAGAACTCCGCCTGGGTGGGTGCGGGGTTCGGCACGGGCGCACCGACGCCGCGCAGGTCGAGGACGGTGTCGGCGTAGCGCGCTCCGGCGGGGCCGATGGAGTACAGGCGTACCCGGGACAACTCGTACATGGCGGCTCAGTCTCTTTTACGTCTGCGGTCGTCGCGGCGGAACTACGCGTGGAAGGGCAGGCCCGCGTCGGCGGGGAGGTCGAGGTCGTCGGTGTCGGCGGCGGGCACGAGGGTGGCGGTGCCGTCGGTGACGGGGACGACACCCAGGTCCAGGAGTTCGGCCATGGCGGCGCTGCCGGCCATGTCGCGGACCTGGAGCTGGTAGCGGGCGGTGGTGCGGTAGGAGCCGCCCGCGTCGTCGCCGGTGCGCTGGAGGAAGCCGGAGTCGGTGAGGAAGGCCATGGCCTTGCCGACGATGCCGGTGGTGGAACCGGCGAGGCGGCGGGCGTCCTTGGTGGCGCCGGTGGCGCTGCGGCGGGAGTAGACGCGCCAGGCGGATTCGAGGCCGGGGGCGTCGGTGGCGGGGTCGGTGTTCTCGCCGGTCTCCTCGGCGCGCTCCTCCAGGCGGCGGCAGGCCTGGCGGACGAAGGCGTCGACGCCGTTGACCGTGAGGCGGCCGATGTAGCCGTCGTCGGCGAGGTCCTCGGGGCGGGGGAAGGCCATGGCGGCGACCGCGAGGTGGGCGAGGCCGTGCAGGAAGCGGTCGGCGGACTCGGCGGACGCGCGGCGGGCGTAGTCGCCCATGCGGACGGCGAAGACGGAGTCCTCGTCGGCGGAGACGGCCATTCCGGCGCGGGTGGACACTTCGAGGACGACGAGGCCGAGGCCGGTGGCGACGGCGTCGGCGAGGCGGGCGAAGGGGGCTTCCTCGCGGTAGCGGCGCAGGAGGTCGGCGTATTCGGCGTCGCGGGCCGGGAGCAGCTTGGGCTGGAGGCCGAAGGAGACGAGGCGGGCGGCGTCGGAGGCGTCGGCGGGGGTGACCGCGGCGGGGGCTGCGGGGGCCTCGACGGCGTCGCTGCTCCACGCGGGGGTGTCTGCGTGGGGGTCGCTCACGGGTGCTCCTTGAGGGGTACGGGGAGGGGGTGCGGGGTGGTGGGGGCGGGGGCGGGCTGAGCGGTGTCGAGGCGCGCGGCCGGCGCGGGGGTGGGCCGGGGGGTGGGGGTCGCGGGCCGCACGCGACGGTGCGGGTCCGCCCCCTTGCCCGCCCGTTCCGCCCCCGGGGGGCGGCCCCGCCGCCCAAGGGGGCTGGGGAGGCTCGGGCAGACCTGTTGCCCAAGGGGGCTGGGGAGGCTCAGGCAGACCTGTTGCCCGAAGGGGCGGGGGGAGCTGAGGGAACTCATGAGGCCTCCGCGCGGCCGGTGGCCATTCCGGCGGTGTCCAGGAGGGCCGTGCCCACGATCAGGTCGGCGCCGCCGAAGTCGGGGTCGTCGAGCTGGGTGCCGTCGTCGACGGCGAAGAGGAGGCGCTCCTCACCCTGCCGGTAGGCCGTGCCGACCGGCGGGCTCGCGGCGTGCACGGAGAGGAGCGCGACCAGGTACGCCAGGTCGTGGCCACCGGTGCGACGGGCCTCGGCGAGCAGGCCGGAGAGACGGCGGGGCGCGTCGTGCGGCAGGTCGAGCAGGACCATGGCGTCCGCGAGCTGCTCCTCGCTGAAGCGGCTGTCGTCCGGGGTCGCGATGAGATCCGGCTCGGGCATCTCCGCACCCAGGTGTTCGCGCTCCACGGGAGGGGTGAGGAGTATGTCGACGAGGTCCCCGACACGCACCGAGGTCGGCGTGCGCAGACCGGCCCCGTGGGCGAAGAAGGCGTCCGTGACGCGGATCGCGCGCTCCAGCGGCAGCGGCAGCAGCGGGGCGACCAACTGGCCGTACAGGTCGAGGCCGGAGTGCGCGGAGAGCGGTGCGAAGGCCTGCCGGTCCTGCTCGGCGCGGAACAGCGGTCCGGCCTCAAGGAGGCGGGACTGGAGCTGGGTGTGGCGGCGGATGCAGTCCTTGACGATGTCCACGAGCTCGGCGGCGCGGCGCTTCTGCTCGGGCTCCTCGGACTCGTCGCGGGCCTTGCGGATGTTGGTGAGGATCGCGTTCTCGTGCCGGTAGCGGTCGGCGACGTGGTCGAGGGCCTCGGCGATCATGTCGGGGACGGCGTTGAGCCAGTCGACCGCGCGGACGTTGCGCCGGGTGGCCTCCAGGGTGCGGCGCAGCGTCTCGGCGTACTGGACGGTGCGGTAGCGGGCCTGTTCGGCGGCGAGCTGGGCGTCGGCGAGACGGCCCCGGTTGATCAGGACCTCCAGCTTGACCTCGGCGGCGATCTGGGCGCTGGTGACGTCGGTGTCGAGGGCGCCGACCAGGACGTTGACGGCCTCGTCGGTGGTGCGCAGGAAGACCCCGCCGCCGTACCCGGCGACCTCTTCGACCAGCTTGAAGTCGTAGTCGCGGCGGGTGTAGACGCCGTCGGCGGAGAAGGTGCCGTAGACGGCGCGGAAGCCTCGGTCGACGCTGCCGACGTTGATCAGGTTCTCCAGCACCCAGCGGGCGACGCGCTCGTGCTCGGCGGCGGGGCGGCGGGGGGCCTGGGCGGCGACGCGGGGCAGCAGCCGGGAGACGATCTGCTCGTGGTCGGCGCCGGTGTCGAAGTCCATGTTGAGCGTGATCAGGTCGATCGCGGCGAGGGCCACCTCGGCCATCGCGTAGACCGTGTACTCGCCCGCCAGGTTGGCCTTGCGCACGTCGAGGTCGTGCAGCGGCGCGGTGCACGCGAGGGCGCGCAGTCGCCGCGCGAGCCCTTCGTCGGCGGCCGGGCCCGGGGCGGGGCGCGGCCCCGCGCTGAGCTGGGGCGGAACGAATTCCGTGGCGGTATCCGTCGAGGCAGGCGAAGTCACGTGGCACAGATTAGGTCCTCGCACTGACAACGGTCGAAACGGCCCAGATGGGACCGCGTGCGACACCGGTTCGAGGAGTGCGAACCGCCTGGGCCGCGGCTGCCGCTCAGACTCCCCAGTCGCCGCTCTCGATGCGGCGGGCGTACACCTTCACCAGGTTGGCGCGGGAGTCGTCGAGGTAGCGCGCGAGGAGTTCCTCGGCGCGGGCGCTGTCGCCGAGGTCGAGTGCGCCGACGATCATGCGGTTGCGGACCAGGTAGGGCTGGTGCAGTCCGTGCGGGTCGGAGACGACGTGGAAGGCGAGGCGCAGTTCGGCCAGGACGCTGCGCATGAGTTCGTCGGTGCGGGGGCTGCCCGCGAGGGCGACCAGTTCGCGGTGGAAGTGGATGTTGGCGGTCGAGACGCGCTTCCAGTCGCCGATCGCGGCGGCCCTCTCGCCCTCGGTAACGGCGGCGTCGAGGGCGTCGGTCGTGTAGGGCGGCTCGCCCAGCCCTCGTACGACCGCGCACTCCACCAGGCGGCGGGTGCGGTAGATGTCCTCGACGTCCTGCACGGCGAGCACCCGGACGAAGACGCCCCGGTTGAGTTCGTGGACGAGCAGGCGCTCGTGGGTGAGCAGCCGGAACGCCTCGCGGAGGGTGTTGCGGGAGACGCCGAGCGCCTTGCCGATGCTGTCCTCCGAGAGCCGCTCCCCCGGCGGGAAGTAGCCCTCGGCGATCCGGGTGCGCAGGACGTCGGCGACGCGCTCCGCGGTGCTGGTGCGGCCCAGCAGTGGGCGGTCGTCCGCCAGGCTGTTGACTCCGGTGTCCGTCGTCACGGCAGTGCCCCCAACTCCCTTTGCTCACCGGCGTGTTCCGGCGCGTGTCTCTATCGTAGAAGACTTCGTGGGAACGAAGAATGTGCGGACAGGAGTCTTGTCGGATCGTTCAACAATCCTCTACGTTGACGAAAGTGCACGTCCCCCGAAGGCATCCGGCCCCTGGGAGTGCACCGTCCCTGAACGGCTCTCCCCTCCCCTGACGAGCGAGGCGCAGATGAGTACGACACAGGCACACAAGCAGCAGGGCGAACTTCCCCAGGACGGCGGCCCGTTCGGCTGGCTCCGCGCTCTGGGCCCCAAGGGGCGACGGGCCTTCGGAGGCGCGTTCGGCGGGTACGCCCTGGACTCCTACGACTTCTTCACCCTCCCCCTGGGCATGTTCGCGATCTCCGCGTACTTCGCCCTGGACAACGGGCAGACGGGCCTGCTGACCACAGTCACCCTGGTGGTGTCGGCGGTGGGCGGCGCGATCGCGGGCATCGTCGCCGACCGCGTCGGCCGGGTGCGGGCCCTGATGATCACGGTGGCCACCTACGCGGTGTTCACCGTCGCGTGCGGCTTCGCCCCCAGCTACGAGACGCTGCTGCTCTTCCGGGCCCTCCAGGGGCTCGGCTTCGGCGGCGAGTGGGCGGTCGGCGCGATCCTGGTCGCCGAGTACGCCACCGCGAAGAACCGGGGGCGCACCCTGGGCGCGGTGCAGAGCGCGTGGGCGGCGGGCTGGGCGCTGGCCGTGATCGTCTCCACGCTGGTGTTCCAGTTCCTCGACCAGGACACCGCCTGGCGCGTGCTGTTCTGGACGGGCGCGCTGCCCGCACTGCTGCTGGTGTACGTGCGCCGCAATGTGAGCGACGCCCCGGAGGCGGCGGCTCAGCGGCGCGAGAGCGCCCACAAGGGGTCCTTCAGCGCCATCTTCCGCCGGGACCTGCTGCGCACCACTCTCTTCGGCGTGCTGCTGTCGACCGGTGTGCAGGGCGGCTACTACACCCTGGCGACCTGGGTCCCGACGTACCTCAAGTCGGAGCGCGGTCTGACGGTGGTCGGCACGGGGGCGTATCTGACGTTCCTGATCTCCGGGGCCTTCATCGGCTACCTGTGCGGCGGGTACCTCACCGACGTGCTCGGCCGGAAGAAGAACATCGCCCTGTTCGCGGTGCTCTCGGCGGCCTGCATCCTGGCGTACACGAACATCCCGATGGGCGCGAACGGCCTCATCCTGGTGCTCGGTTTCCCGCTGGGGTTCTGCATGTCGGCCATCTTCAGCGGCTTCGGCTCGTTCCTGAGCGAGCTGTACCCGACGGCGGTGCGCGGCACGGGCCAGGGGTTCACGTACAACACGGGCCGGGCCGTGGGGGCGTTCTTCCCGACGCTGGTCGGGTTCCTGTCGGGCAGTTGGGGCGTGGGCGGGGCGCTGGTGTTCGGGGCGGTCGGTTACGGCCTGGCCGTGGTCGCCCTGTTCGGGCTGCCCGAGACGCGCGGTCGGGAGCTGGTGTGAGCGGCGTGACGGACGTGTCGACGGCGCGGGCGCCGCGCGAGGCCCGGGAACGGTTCCGTACGGGCCTGCGGAGCACGACGGCCGGGTGGGCGCCCGGCTTCGCGCAGGCCAACCTGCTGGCGGTGCCGGCGGACTGGGCGTACGACGTACTGCTGTTCTGCCAGCGCAATCCGAAGCCGTGCCCGGTGCTGGACGTCACCGACGCCGGTGCGTGGACGACGCCGCTGGCGCCGGGCGCGGACCTGCGGACGGATCTGCCGGGCTACCGGGTCTGGCGGGACGGCGAGCCGGTCGAGGAGCCGACGGACGTGCTCCGGCACTGGCGCCCGGACCTGGTGTCGTTCCTGATCGGGTGCAGCTTCACCTTCGAGACGGCGCTGGTGGCGGCGGGTGTTCCGATGCGCCATGTCGAGCAGGGGCGCACCGTGCCGATGTACACGACCCGGCGGCCGTGCCGTCCGGCCGGGCGGCTGCACGGGCCGATGGTGGTGTCGATGCGGCCGGTGCCGCCGGACCGGATCGGTGCGGCCATCTCCGAGAGCGCGCTGCTGCCGGCCGTGCACGGCGCTCCGGTGCACTGCGGGGAGCCGGGCGGACTGGGCATCGCGGACCTGTCCCGGCCCGACTTCGGGGACGCGGTGGAGTCCGTACCAGGAGACATCCCGGTGTTCTGGGCGTGCGGGGTGACGCTGCAGGCCGTGGTCGCGGCGTCGCGGCCGCCGTTCGCGCTGACGCACGCACCGGGCCAGATGTTCGTCACAGACGCCCGCGACGAGCAGTACCGGGTGGCCTGAGACGAGCGGTACCGGGTGGCCGGGGGACTCCCGGTACGCAAGGGGGGCGGTGGTCCCGGATTCCGTCCGGGACCACCGCCCCCGCGCTCATACGGCCGTCGCGTCCGGTCCTATCCGGCTGCGTACGGCGGTCTGCACCTCGGCCTCCTCGGCCGGATCGGCGGCCAGCCGGCGCAGCCGGTCCGCCACGCGCGCGTCGCCGGTCTCGGCGTGCCGGGCGGCGACTTCCCGCGTCGTCTCCTCGCAGTCCCACAGGCACTCGACGGCGAAGCCGGAGGCGAAGGACGGATCGGTGGCGGCCAGGGCGCCTGCCGCGCGCTGCCGCAAGTGGGAGGAGGCGGTCTCCCGGTAGATGTGACGCAGTACGGGGGCCGCAGCACAGATGCCGAGCCGTCCGGCGCCGTCGACCAGGGTCCACAGCAAGGGGGCGTCGGGGCCGTCGGCCCGGACGGATTCGCGCAGTGCGCCGAGGACCAGGGGCGCGTCCTGCGCCCCGCCCCGGCAGGAGAGCACTCCGGCGGCACAGGATCCGAGGGCGTCCGGCCGGTGCACCCACCCGCGGGCGCGGTCCACCGCTTCGGGACCGCACATCCGCTCGAAGGCGGCGACGGCGGCCTCGGCGACGGTCCGTGACGGGCTGTCGGCGGCCGCCTCGATCAGGTCGAGGACGGCCGGGTCGCGTGACTCGGCCAGGTAGTGCAGCGCCGTGCAGCGCGCACCGTCGGCACCGTCACGTGCCACCTGGAGGATCGTTGAACGATCCTCGGGGCCGGCCACTGCCGTGAGGCACCGGGCGGCGGGCACATGGAGCACGGACCCGCGCTCCAGCCCCTGCTGGGCCCACTCGAAGACCGCCTCGACGCTCCACCCCGGACGGGGCCCGGTAGGTCGCAGCTGGCGCTGCCATCGGTCGAAGGAGCCCTGCTCCTGCGCCGCGCGCACCCGGCCGCCGACGGACTCCCGCGGATCCTCGGCCCACAGCCGCCAGGGCCGGGGCTCGAAGGCGTCACGGACGACGGCCGCCAGTTCGGCGTCGCCCTCCGGCGTGGTCGCGAACCGGGAGAGCACCGGTCCCGCCAGCGAGCGCAGCCCGCTGTCGTCGTCGCGCAGGGCGAGCTCGTCCAGCGCCCAGGTCCAGTTGGCACCGGTCCTGGCATACGTGCGTAGGAGCATCAGGGCGTCGTCCCTGCCGTACGAGGCGAGGTGCCCCAGGACGGCGAGCGCCAGCCCGGTGCGGTTCTCGTCGGTGTCCAGGACGTCCTCGACGTCGAAGAGGTGGCGCTCGATCTCGTCGAGGCCGCCGTCGAGGTCCAGGTAGAGACGGGCGTAGTAGAGCGAGCGGTTCTCGACCTGCCAGTCGTGGCGCGGGTCGTTGAGCACGCAGTGGTTGAGGGCCGCGAGGGCTTCCGGGCGGGGTGCGGCGAGCGCGTGCAGCGTGCCGTCACCCCTGCCCCTTTGCAGGAGGCCGAGCAGGGTGCCGCTCGGCGCTATGACTGGTTCGAACATGGGAAAAGGCCTCACATCAAGCTGTCGACGCAACCGGGGAAACGTGCCGTTCCTACGCGGTGCGCCAACATGCCCGGCCGCCCGTCACAGTCTTTCGCTTGATGCTGACCATCATCCTCTGCCTCTCGATCGGTGGCCCCGAGTGGGCCCGTTCCACATATCCGTAATGCGGCGACTGATGCCCGCACCTGGTGTTTGTGAATCCGTCGTCATCATGGCCCAGCGATTTCGCCGCCGCGACCACATTTCCGACGCCCCCCGGGACTCCCTCACCAGGAACGCCTCACTGGGCGCCGAACAGCTCCAGCAGGTCCTTCTTGTCGAACATCCGGGCGGTGTCCACCGCGGAGGGCGTCCCGGCCGCCGGGTCGGCGCCACCCGCGACGAGTACCCGCACGACGGCGTCCTCACCCTTGAAGACGGCTCCGGCGAGCGGCGTCTGCCCCCGGTCGTTGGCCCGGTTCGCGTCCGCGCCGCGCGCCAGGAGGGCCTCCACCGCCTCCGCATGCCCGTGGTACGCGGCGAGCATCACCAGCGTCTGCCCGTGCTCGTTGGTGAGGTTCGGCGAGACCCCCGCGTCGACGTAGGCGGCGAGGGCCCCGGCGTCGCCCTGCCGGGCCAGGTCGAAGATCTTGCTCGCCAGCTCGACGACCTCGGGGTCCACTGCTTCGCTCATCGCGGACTGCCTGCCTTTCACATGCGGTGACCTGGGCGCACGGCAGAGCCGTACGAGTGAATCGACAGGGTACTGCCCCCGTCGCGACATGACCCGGGCTCCGTACGGCAAAGATCACTGCGAGGTCGACAGGCTCGGCCGGTCCAGTGAAAAAGACGAAAATTAACCCGATCGCACGATTTGCGGCATAGATACTTTCTGTGAGCCTGGAAGAACTCATGGTGACTGTCCCCACCAACCAGGAGAATCCTCATGATCCTGTCCATTTCGGGTGTCGTGCTGCTCGGCATCATCGTCTTCCTGTTCTTCCGCAAGGACGGGCTCAAGGCGTCGCACGCACTGGTCTGCGCCCTCTTCGGCTTCTATCTCGCGGGCACCGCCATCGCCCCGAGCATCAAGGCCGGAGGGGCGAGCCTCGCCAGCCTCTTGGGCGGGATCAAGTTCTGACCCCGCGTCCCCCACTCTTCCCACCACAGGAGTCCGACGTGGCCCGGCGTCCCCTCCCCCGCATTCTGAGCAGCAGCAGTGCCTCGGTGGCCCGCAGCCGCGAGCTGGCGCGCACTGCCGCCGACAGCGCCACGGACGTGCTCCATCCGCTCATCACGATCAGCCGCGGCCTGCGCAAGCTGGCCGCGGCGGGTCGCACCAAGTGGTCGGCGACCCCCAAGGACAAGCGCGGCCCCGCGCTCTTCCTCGCGGGTGCCGTCATCCTCGTGGTCGCTCTCATCCCGTACGGGCCGCTGCTCGCCCTGATCACGGTGATGGCCGCGGCCGCCTGGAAGGGTCACGAACGCGCCCCGGTGCAGACCGGCCCCGCCCCCGAACAGACCGAGCGGCTCCAGTCCCTCTACGAGGCGCTGGTGCCCTACTTCTCCGTCCCCGAGGACCCCGACCCGCTCTTCGCCCACGGCGGCGCGTGGGACAAGGCCTTCAGCGAGTACGAGTTCGACGACGGCAACCGCCCGTCCCGGCTGCTGATCCGCTACCCCGCCTACTTCCCGGACGGCGAGGCCTCCTCCCGGGCCCGCATCGAGCAGCTGCTCGGCGCCAAGTCAGGGCGCGGCCGCGAGTACCGCTTCGACTGGGACGAGGAGGGCAACCAGCTCGTCATGACGGTGCTGGACGCGCTCCCCACGACGATCGCCGCCCAGCGCTTCGTCACCGCCCCCGGCGAGACCGTGCTCGGCTTCACCGACGCCGACGCCGTGCCGCGCACCGTGCCGGTGCAGGGCGGCGACGCCTCGTACGACGCCACCCCGGTGATCTGGCGGACGGGTCCCCGTTCCACCGAGCCGCACCTGCTGGTCGTCGGCCAGCCCGGCAGCGGCACCACCACGTTGCTGCGCTCCATCGCGCTGCAGGCGCTGGAGGACGGCGACGTCCTGATCGCGGAGGGCAGCGGCACCGGCGAGTACGCGTGCCTGACCGGGCGCACCGGGGTGCTGGCCGTCGAGTGCGGCCTGTCCGGCGCGCTGGCCGGTCTGGAGTGGGCCGCCGCCGAGACCGAGCGCCGGCTGATCTCCGCCAACCGGGCCCGGCAGGCGGGCCAACCCGCCCCCGACGACACCCGGCGCCCGCTGTGGATCCTGCTGGACCGCCCCAGCGTCTTCGCGCACCTGGCCGCCGCCGACGGCCGCACCGACCCGCAGCAGCTGCTCCAGGTGCCCCTGCGGCACGGCCGGGCGGCGAACGTCACCGTGGTGGTCGCCGAGCAGTTCGACACCCTGGACGCGCTCAACGAGTCGGTACGCGCGCACACCCGCGCCCGCGTGGTGCTCGGCCCCTCGGTCCCCGACGAGGTGGAACACGTCCTGGGCGCTCCCCCGCACACCACGCCGACCCCCGACGTCCCGCCCGGGCGCGGCTACGCCCGTCTCGGCACCGGGCCGGTGATGCGCCTCCAGGTGCCGGTCACCCCGGACCCGTACGACGACGCCACCAGTGAGACGCACCGGCAGGCCGTGCTGGAGCTGCTGCCCGAGCGCTCCGTGCCGGTCGAGGACGTCAGAAACGTCGACCCGGTGCCGGCGGAGGGCTGACCGACCCGACGACAGCGCCCCGCACACCTCTTGAGGTGCGCGGGGCGCTGTCGTGTCCGGGCTCACGCCACCGACGTGCGCGGCGTCTCCGTCCCGGAGCTCGCCCCCGACTCCACCAGACGCGCCGCCGCGGCCAGGCGCACGGCCGCCTCCTCCGCCACCGGGCCGCCCACCGTGAACGGCAGCCGTACGTATCCCTCGAAGGCCCCGTCGACCCCGAACCGCGGCCCCGACGGCACCCGTACGCCGACCCGCTCCCCCACCGCCGCGATCCGCGACCCGGAGAGCCCACCCGTGCGCACCCACAGGGTGAGCCCGCCGTCCGGCACGTGGAACTCCCAGTCCGGCAGCTCGCGGCGGACGGCGGTCACCAGGGCGTCCCGGTTCTCCCGGGCCTGGGCGCGGCGCACCGAGACCGCCTGCTCCCAGCCGCCGGTGTTCATCAGCCAGTTGATGGCGAGCTGCTCCAGCACCGGGGTGCCCAGGTCGGCGTACGCGCGGGCCGCGACCAGGCTGCGGATCACCTCGGGCGCGGCCCGCACCCAGCCGATGCGCATCCCCGCCCAGAACGCCTTGCTGGCGGAGCCCACGGTGAGCACGGTGGAGCCCGCCGGGTCGAAGGAGCACACCGGGCGCGGCATCGCGTAGGTGTCGTCGAGGTGGAGTTCGGTCATGGTCTCGTCGGCGACCAGGACGGTGCCCGCCGAGCGGGCCGCCTCCACCAGGGCGCGGCGCTGCTCCTCGTCGGCGAGGGCACCGGTGGGGTTGTGGAAGTCGGCGACGACGTACGCCAGCCGGGGCGCCGCGTCGCGCAGCACCTGGCGCCAGCGCGGCAGGTCCCACCCGGTGAGCCCCTCGGCCATGGCCACGGGCACCAGCCGGGCGCCCGCCTCGCGCATCAGCTGGAGGATGTTGGCGTACGAGGGGGACTCCACCGCGATCCGCTCGCCGCGCCCGGCGAACAGGTGGCAGATGGCGTCCATGGCGCCCATCGCACCGGTGGTGACCATGATCTGTTCGGGCATGGTGGGGATGCCGCGCGCGGTGTACCGGTCGGCGAGCATCTGGCGCAGTGCGGGCAGCCCGGCCGGGTAGTCGCCGTGCGTGTGGGCGTACGGCGGAAGCTCCTCCAGCGCGCCCTGGACGGCGCGGGTGAGCCAGGGCTCGGGGGCGGGCAGGGCGGCCGTGCCCAGGTCGATGACGGAGCCGAGGGACTCGGGCGGCAGGGGCTCCAGGCCGCGCGCGGGCAGCGGGTTGCCCGCCGGGACCGCCGTCCAGCTGCCCGCTCCCCTGCGGGACTCCAGGAAGCCCTCCGCGCGCAGCGCCTCGTAGGCGGCGGCGACCGTGGTGCGGCTCACCGCGAGGGCCACCGCGAGCTCGCGCTCGGCGGGCAGCCGGGCGGCGACCGGGACGCGGCCCTCCAACACCAGCAGGCGCACCCCGTCGGCGAGCGCCCGGTAGGCGGGCGGCTTGCGGACGCCGGGGCCGGAGGGGCGGGACTGGGAGTTGAGCTGGCGGGCGAGCTGGGCCGCCCCCACCGCCGAAGTCCACTGCGCCATGAAATCAGTCCACCTTCCCCGGATTGGCCATGGATGGCTTGTCCATACAGGCCACAGAGTGTCATGCATCGGTCCACCACCACTACCCAGGGGGCGCCTTCATGTCCGGGTCATCGCACACCACCACCAGCCATCTCTTCCGGCGGCTGACACAGCTGTACATCGGTCTGGCGCTGTACGGAGTGAGCTCGGCGGTGCTGGTGCGCGCGAACCTCGGACTGGAGCCCTGGGGTGTGCTGCACCAGGGTCTCGCCGAGCGCACCGGGCTCGCCATCGGCGTCGTGTCGATCATCGTCGGGGCACTCGTCCTGCTGCTGTGGATCCCGATGCGACAGCGTCCCGGTCTCGGCACCGTCTCCAACGTGGTGGTGATCGGACTCGCCATGGACAGCACCCTCGCCCTGATGCCCGAGGTGCACTCCCTGGGCGCCCGGATCCCCCTGATGATCGGCGGGATCGTGCTCAACGGCCTCGCCGGCGGCCTGTACATCGCGGCCCGCTTCGGCCCCGGCCCCCGTGACGGCCTGATGACCGGCATGCACAAGGTGACCGGGCGCTCCATCCGGCTGGTGCGGACCTGCATCGAGATCGTCGTCGTGGCGACGGGGTTCCTGCTCGGCGGCACCCTGGGGGCGGGCACCGTCGCCTACGCCCTGTCGATCGGCCCGCTCTCGCAGTACTTCCTGCGCCTGTTCGCCGTACCGGAGACGAATCCGGGGCGGCAGACGGCCGCCGTGCCCGAGTCCGAGCCGGTCGCCGACCCCGAGCAGCCCCGGGCGATACTGCCCCGGTGAACGACGCACTCCGGCACAGCTACCTCGACCATCCGGCACCGGTGCTCCCCTTCGCCCACCGCGGCGGGGCCGCCGACGGCCTGGAGAACACCGCGACGGCCTTCCGCCGGGCCGCCAAGGAGGGCTACCGGTACTTCGAGACGGACGTCCACGCGACCGCCGACGGCAGGCTGGTGGCCTTCCACGACCCGACCCTGGACCGCGTCACCGACGCCCGGGGCAAGATCGCGGAACTGCCGTGGAGCCGGGTGCGCGAGGCCCGCGTGGCAGGCACCGAGCCGCTCCCCCTGTTCGAGGAGCTCCTGGAGGAGTTCCCGGACGCCCGCTGGAACGTCGACATCAAGGCCGGGCCCGCCCTGGAGCCCCTGGTCGACCTGGTGCGCCGCACGAACGCCTGGGACCGGATCTGCGTCGGCTCCTTCAGCGAGGCGCGGGTGGCCAGGGCGCAGCGGCTCGCGGGCCCGCGCCTGGCGACGTCGTACGGCGTGCGGGGCGTCCTCGCGCTGCGACTGCGCTCGCTGGGCGTACCGGCCCCGCTGCGGCGCGGCGCGGTGTGCGCGCAGGTGCCGGAGACGCAGAACGGGCTGCGCGTCGTGGACCGGCGCTTCGTGGCGACGGCGCACGCGCTCGGCCTCCAGGTGCATGTCTGGACCGTCAACGATCCGGCTCGTATGCGAGCCCTTGTGGATCTCGGCGTGGATGGCATCATGACGGACCGGATCGCTGCGCTGCGATCGGTGCTGACCGAGCGGGGGGCCTGGGCCTGACCCGCCCCCACTCCGCCCGTCCGCGCGTCGGCACGGGGTGAGAACGGGGAATGCGCGTGGGGACGGAAGCAACGGATCAGCCTGCCGGTTCACGGACCGGTTCACCGGCGGAGCGCAAACGCGAACAGCGGGGCTGGTACTTCTACGACTTCGCCGTCTCCGTCTACTCGACCAGCGTCGTCTCCGTCTTCCTCGGCCCGTACCTGACGACGGTCGCCAAGGCCGCCGCCGACGCCGAGGGCTACGTCCATCCGCTGGGCATACCGGTGCGCGCGGGCTCCCTGTTCGCGTACGCGGTGTCGGTCTCGGTGGTCCTGGCGGTCGTGGTGATGCCCTTCGTGGGCGCCATCGCCGACCGCACGGGCCGCAAGAAGCCGCTGCTGGCGGTCTCCGCGTACATCGGGGCCGGTGCGACGGCGGGCATGTTCTTCCTGGAGGGCGACCGCTACGCGCTGGGCGCGGTGCTCCTGATCGTCGCGAACGCCGCGCTGTCCGTGTCGATGTCGCTCTACAACGCCTACCTGCCGCAGATCGCGGAGCCGCACGAGCGCGACCGGGTCTCCTCGCGCGGGTGGGCCTTCGGGTACACCTCCGGTGCGCTGGTCCTCGTACTGAATCTGGTGCTGTACACCGGTCACGACGGTTTCGGTGTGGACGAGGCGACGGCGGTACGGATCTGTCTCGCCTCCGCGGGCGTCTGGTGGGGCGCGTTCGCACTCGTGCCGCTGCGGCGGCTGCGGGACCGCAAGGTGGCCACCGACGGCAGTCGGCTCACCATGGGGCAGGGGTGGCGTCAGCTGGTCGCCACGCTGAAGGACATGCGCCGGCATCCTTTGACGCTGTCGTTCCTGCTGGCCTATCTGATCTACAACGACGGTGTGCAGACGGTGATCTCGCAGGCGTCGGTCTACGGCTCCGAGGAGCTGAAGCTCACCCAGACGACGCTGATCACGGCCATCCTGCTGGTGCAGGTGCTGGCGGTCTTCGGGGCGCTGGGGATGGGGCGTCTGGCCCAGCGCTACGGAGCCAAGCGGACGATTCTCGGTTCGCTCGTCGCGTGGACGGCGACGATCGGCGTGGGCTACTTCCTCCCGGCCGGGGCGCCCGTCTGGTTCTTCGTCCTGGCGAGCGCCATCGGCCTGGTGCTCGGCGGCAGCCAGGCCCTGTCCCGGTCGCTGTTCTCGCACCTGGTGCCGCGCGGCAAGGAGGCCGAATACTTCGCGGCGTACGAGATGAGCGACCGCGGGATGAGCTGGCTGGGGCCCCTGGTGTTCGGGCTCGCCTTCCAGCTCACGGGCAGTTACCGGGACGCGATCGTGTCCCTGGTGGTGTTCTTCGCGGTGGGATTCGTTCTGCTCTCGCGGGTACCCGTGAGGCAGGCCGTCGCGGCGGCGGGAAACCCCGTTCCGGAAAGAATTTAGACCTTGAAGTAAAAGGCCGGTAGTGTACGCCTTTGGCCTGCCAGGCGGACCGTTACTGCGAACCTTCGCAGGAAAAAGACTGGGTGACATCTGCTGTCAGATGTGACAAAGCGGTCACTGGTGGGTACAACAAGGGGCGGCACGACGGGCGACGCACTGACCCGCAACGGGAATCTTTACCGCCGACCGGACGTTGACCGGATGACGACGACAGCGACAAATACCTGTCCTGTGGGCGACAAGCCCGGGAGGCACGATTCATGAGTGAGCGAGCTCTCCGCGGTACGCGGCTCGTGGTGACCAGCTACGAGACGGACCGCGGCATCGATCTGGCCCCGCGCCAGGCGGTGGAGTACGCATGTGAGAAGGGTCATCGCTTTGAGATGCCCTTCTCCGTGGAAGCGGAAATTCCGCCGGAGTGGGAGTGCAAGGTCTGCGGGACCCAGGCACTCCTGGTGGACGGCGATGGGCCGGAGGAGAAGAAGGGCAAGCCCGCGCGCACGCACTGGGACATGCTCATGGAGCGGCGCACCCGCGAGGAACTCGAAGAGGTCCTGGCCGAAAGGCTCGCGGTACTGCGTTCTGGCGCCATGAACATCGCGGTGCATCCGCGGGACAGCCGCAAGTCCGCCTGACGTCCGTAACGGGCGAAGGGCACGGGAGAAGTACCCCGCAAGAGCCGAGGGGCTCCGGCGCACACTGTGTGCGCCGGAGCCCCTCGGCTTTTGTCGTGGGTGCGGCCTTCGTACGTACGAGGGCCGCACGCACGAAGGCCAGGCGTACGAAGATCAGCCGCACGAAGATCAGCCGTACGAAGGTCAGGGCGTCAGCGGCGCGCGCGGCCCGTCCTCGCGGCGCGGCGGGTAGGACTGCCCCGGGGAGTCGTCGCGGATGACCTCGCCCGGGACGACCTTGCCGTCGGGGCGGTGCATCCGCGCCTGCTGGAACATGTCGCCGAGGCTGCCGGGCTGCTGCACGGCGTCCATGCGCTTCTGGAGCGACTTCTCGGCGTAGCGGCCGAGTGCCCTGCGCACGGGCGGCACCAGGACCAGCAGGCCCAGTACGTCGGAGAGGAGGCCGGGGAGGATCAGGAGCAGCCCGCCCAGCATTACGAAGCCGTTGCCGGAGCCCTTCTTGCCCTGCTCGTCGGCGGCCGGGTCGTGGGCGCCGCCGGACTGCTGCTGGCGCTGCACCGTCTCGCTGAGGTTCTTGAAGGCGCGGCGGCCGGCCCGCTTGATCACGGCACCGCCGAGCACGACCGCCCCGACCAGCAGCAGGAGGACGGTGAGGCCGCCCGCCCAGCCGGCCACGAGGGTCAGCAGCCAGATCTCCAGCACCAGCCAGGCGGCGATGCCGAGGGGCACGAGGGTGCGGGCGCGGGAGCGCTTGCGGGGGGTCGTTGTCACGGTCGGGGGCGGAGTGCCGGTCGTCATGCCTCCAGTGTGCCTGGCAGGCCGCCTGAACGGCGTAAAGAGCGCGTGAGTGCCCCGGGAGGCAGGGCCGCCCGGGAGGGCGTTACAGAGGCTTGCGGCCGAGCAGCTTGTTGGCGCGCGTGCCCACGCCCCAGGCGGTGACCCGCCACAGCGCCTCGATCAGGATGTCGTTGCTCATCTTGGACTCGCCGATCTCGCGCTCCACGAACGTGATCGGCACCTCGACCACGTGGAAACCGGACTCGACGGCGCGGCGCGCCAGGTCGACCTGGAAGCAGTAGCCCTGCGAGGCGACCTCCTCCAGACCGAGGCCGTCGAGGGTTTCCGCGCGGAAGGCGCGGAAGCCGCCGGTGACGTCGCGGATCGGTACGCCCAGCAGCATCCGGGAGTAGAGGCTGCCGCCGCGGGAGATGAACTCGCGGGACTTGGGCCAGTTCACGATCCGCCCGCCCGGCACCCAGCGCGAGCCGAGCACCAGGTCGGCGCCCTTGAGGGCGGTGAGCAGGCGGGGCAGTTCCTCGGGCTGGTGGGAGCCGTCGGCGTCCATCTCGACCAGGACGCCGTAGCCGTTGTCGATGCCCCAGCGGAATCCGGCCATGTAGGCGGCGCCGAGGCCCTCCTTGCCCTTGCGGTGCAGGACGTGGACGTGGTCGTCGGCTGCGGCGAGCTCGTCCGCCAGCTTTCCGGTGCCGTCGGGGCTGTTGTCGTCGGCGACCAGGACATGCGCTTCGGGAACCGCTTCCCGGACCCGCGCGACGATCGGCTTGATGTTCTCGGCCTCGTTGTAGGTCGGGATGATCACCAAAGCACTGCCGAGCGGGCCGTAACGCTTCTGACCGCCGTCGTTCACTGCTTCCCCTTTAATGTCCGTGCACCGAAGGACCCACCATAGCGAGCGGGTACGGGGAGGCGGCCGGTGGTCCGGCCGGTACGGGGCGGGCGGATTCTACGGATGGGGGCCCGGCGTCCTTCGGGCCGACCAGGTGGCCGCCGGCTGCGGACATCCTCGCCGTTGTCTACTGAACGCCGGGGCCCTACCCGGGTCGCACCGTCGACCGGAAAAAACCTTCCCTCGCCCCCGAGGCGCGGGCGCTGAACCTGGCTCCGGGCGGGCCGCCGGTGCGGCGACCCGTCCATGACCCAGCGGCGTTCGACGACTGCGTGGAGGATTTCCGGCCGGACGTTTCGTGGTGGACCCGGCCGAACCTACCCGCCGGTGGCCGCTTCCTGTCAACACCTGTGCGACCTGCGGCGTTTCCCGAAATCCCCTGGTCAGTGCCGACGGGACGAAGTACCCCCGGACGGCCCGGGCCGCACCGATCGGCGGTACGCGCCCGGCTTCACGTCATGCGTTCGGCCCTACGGGCCGCCCCGCCCCATGTCACGCGTTCGGCCGTACGAAGACGGTCCGGCCGGAAACGACGGTGCGCAGGCACACCGGCAGCGGTGCGCCGGGCGCCAGGTCGGGCAGGCCGGGCGTGCCGGAGCGGGGGTCGGTGGACCAGCGGGCGACGCGGTCGTCCGGGGCCTGCACGACCAGCTCGCCGGACTGCCAGATCGCGTAGTCGGCGGGCGCGCCGGGCACCAGGACGCCCGCGTCGTCCCGGCCGACGGCCCGCCAGCCGCCGCGGGTGTGGGCGGTGAACCCGGCGCGCACGGACACCCGGTGCTCAAGCGTGCGGTGGAAGGCGGCGGCGCGGACGGTGCCCCACGGGTCGAGCGGGGTGACCGGGCTGTCGGAGCCGAAGGCCAGCGGGATGCCCGCCCTGAGCATGGCGGCGTACGGGTTGAGGGTGCGGGCCCGCTCGACGCCCAGGCGCTGCGCGTACATGCCGTCGTCGCCGCCCCAGGCCGCGTCGAAGGCGGGCTGGACGGAGGCGGTGAGGCCCAGTTCGGCGAAAGCGGCGACGGTCTCGGGGGTCATCGCCTCGGCGTGCTCGACCCGGTGCCGGGCGGCCCGCACCCGGGCGAGGCCGACCTTCTCGGCGGCGGCGCGCACCCCGGCGACGACCGCGGTGATCGCGGCGTCCCCGATGGCGTGGAAGCCCGCCTGGAGGCCCTCCTCGGTGCAGACCGCGACGTGTGCGGCGATCGCGGCGGCGTCGAGGTGGGCGGTGCCGGTGTGCGGGGCGTCGGCGTAGGGCTGGTGCAGGCAGGCGGTGTGGGAGCCGAGCGAGCCGTCGACGAAGAGGTCACCGGCCGCGCCGATGGCGCCGAGCTCGCGGACGCGCTGGGCGTCCTTTGCATGCGCGATCTGTTCGGCCCAGTAGCCGAAGACGCGCGGGCCCGGTGTCTCGGCGGCCAGCTTCAGCAGTCCGACCAGGTCGTCCTCGTCGGAGATCTCGGGACCCGCGCACTCGTGGACGGTGCCGATGCCGAGCGAGGCGGCGTGCGCGAGGGCGGCGCGCTGGGCCTCGGCGCGCTGGGCGGGGCTGATCGCACCGTGGGCCGCGGCGCGCACCGCGTGGTGGGCGGCGGCGGTGAGCGGCTCGTCGGGGTGGTAGCCCGTCAGGCCGGTGACACCGGGCACGAGGTCGAGCAGGGCGGTGGAGACGACGGCCGAGTGGACGTCGATGCGGGGCAGGTAGAGGGGGCGCCCACCGGCCGCGGCGTCGAGTTCGGCGCGCGAGGGGTGACGCTGCCCGGGCCAGCGGGAGGCGTCCCAGCCGCCGCCGATGAGGACCTCGCCGGCCGGGCGTCCGGCGGCGTGGGACCGTACGAGAGCGAGTGCCTCGTCCAGGGTGCGGGCGGCGGACAGGTCGAGGCCGGTGAGGGCCAGGCCCGTCGACGTCGTGTGCACGTGTGCGTCTGTGAACGCCGGGGTGACGAGCGCACCTTCGAGGTCGAGGACCTCGTCGACGCCGGTCGCGAAGGCGTCGGCGGCCCCCTCGGAGCCCACCCAGGCGACGTGCCCGCGCTCGACGACCATCGCGGTGGCGAAGGGGTCGGCGGGACTGTGGACCTCGCCGCCGCGCAGCAGCACGGTGCGGTCGGAGGGGGCGGCGGGGCCGGCCGGGGAGGAGGGGGCGGTGCGCTCGGTCATGGGGACCAGTCTCGCGCAGCGCGCGGGGCGCGTTCGACTCGGGTGCCGGATGCGCGGAGCGGGCGCACGCGCCGGTCCGCACCGCCCGTGACACGGGTGGGTCAGACGCGGGGCGGGCGCGCTTCGTACGGGGTGGAGAGGACGACGGTGGTGCGGGTGGAGACCCCGGCCAGGGTGCGGATGCGGGTGAGCAGGTGCTCCAGCTCCAGCGGGGTGGCGACGCGCACCTTGAGGATGTAGTTCTCGTCGCCCGCGACGCTGTGGCAGGCCTCGATCTCGTCGACACCGGCGAGCCGGTCCGCGATGTCGTCGGGGGCGCTGGGGTCGAAGGGCGCCACCGAGATGAACGCGGTGAGCGGCAGCCCGACCGCCTCGGGGTCCACGACCGCGGCGTATCCGCGGATCACTCCGCGCTGCTCCAGCCTGCGGACGCGCTGATGCACCGCCGAGGTGGACAGGCCGGTGGCCTTGCCCAGGTCGGTGTAGCTCATCCGCCCGTCCTTGACGAGCAGGTCCACGATCTGACGATCCAACTCCTCCATGGACCGAGAACCTACAGGGCCCGGGGCCCTTGTCGCACCTGAGCGGCGTGCGTCTTGCCTGGTGGAACGGCGCAGGCCCGGCCGCGGCGCATGTGGGGCGCGCAGGGGGCGCGTGTGCGGCACCTGCGACGGGCATGTGACGAAGGCCACATCCTTCGCCCCGTGTCCTTCTTCTTTGTGGGGTTATCGCGCAGGCGCGCAGGGAAGTGCTTGGTGTGGTCGAGGCCGCAGCGCCTGGTCGGCCCACCTCTAGGGGGAGTGTCTCCATGCAGAGCCTGAAGCGCACCGGACGTACCGAACCGGAACCCGTCGAGATCGCAGCATCCCTTCTCGACGCGTCCGAGGACTCCGGCTCCGACGCGTACGACACCTTCGAGATGTACCGGGTCCTGTGCCCGGACTGCTTGCAGCCGATCGCGCTGCTCGCCGACGAGGACGTCCTGCCGGAGCACGCCAAGTGCCCCACCCCGTGGAACCCGTTCGGCCTGACCGCCTGCTCCGGTACGGGCCGTCCCGCCGCCGACGCGAAGCCGGCGGACGCGTCCCTGGAGGTGCTGGAGCAGGACACCGCCCTGCTGCTCACCCTCCCCCAGGGTCTCGACTGGCGCACGCAGCCCTTCAGCCACGTGGGCGGCCCGGGCTCGCGCCCGCTGAAGGTGCCGCGTCAGCGCGCCGCGTAACTACCCTTCCGCGTACCCCGCTTCGCTCCAGTACGTCCCGCGCACCATGGCGTCCAGCGACGCCCGGTGCATGATGAGCGCGTCCGGGTCCTCGGGGACCCGGACCTCCCCGAAGTGCACCTGCCGGTAGGCGATGCGCAGCATCACCACGGCGTGCCGCAGGGCGGCGTACAGCGTGTGGAACTCCATGTGCCGCGGGGTGTGCCCGGTGAGGCGCACGTACCGCTCCTCGATCGCGTCGCGGCGCAGGAAGTCCGGGAGTCCGGGCTGCCCGAAGGAGACGGTCAGGTCCTGGAAGAAGCGGTGCAGGTAGACGGTCCAGCCGAGGTCGAGTTCGCGGGGGCCGTAGGCGGCCATCTCCCAGTCGAGCACGGCGGCGGGCTCGAACCCGTCGTAGATGATGTTGCCGATGCGGGCGTCCCCCCAGCAGAGCACCGGCTCGCCCTCCTCCTCGGGCCAGTGCTCCTCCAGCCACCGGAAGGCCTGCTCGATGAGGGGTGAGCGCGGCAGCCCGTCCACCACCCACTCGTAGTACATCTGCTGGGCCGTCACATGCCGTCGCAGCGGGCTCCCTTCGACGTCGGGCAGCAGGAACTCCGCCTCCTTCGCCGGGAATTGCTGGTGCAGCCGCGCGACGACGCCGACGCTCGCGGCCTCCAGTGCGGCGCGCTCCTCGTCGCTCGCCGCGTGCAGCCAGTTCCCTTCGTACGTGTACGGCATGACGTCCGGCGGGACCCGGCCCTCGGCGCGGGCCATGACGAAGAAGGGCGCGCCGAGCGGGGCGGGGTCCTCCTCCAGCCACAGGACGTGCGGGACGGGCAGGTCGGTGTGGGTGCCCACCAGGCTCATGACGCGGTGCTGGCGGGCCATGTCGTACACGGGGAAGACGGTGTACGCGGCCGGGTCGGCGGCCAGTCGCAGGGCGCAGGCGGTGACGGGGGCCTCGGGGTGGTCGAGGTCGAAGAGCAGGGTCTCGCTCGACATGCCGTTGGAGCCGGGCACGCGGACGTCGGTGACACGCGCTCCGGGGAGGCGGGGGGCCAGCCAGGCGGTGAGCCGCCGGCCGAGTTCCTCGGGGTCGCGGGTGGTGGTGCGGGGTCGGGGTGCGGTGGCCATGTCTCCGTACTCCTCTGCTCGCGGGGGTGTGTGCTTTCGGCCGGGCTCAGGGCGCGGTGGACTCGTATCCGGTGAAGCCGCTGGGGTCGTGGCGGCCGAAGGTGCCGTGCTCGAAGATGCCGTAGCCGGTGCGTCCGTCGAGGGTGAAGCGGGCGGCGTGGTCGATGACGCCGTACGCGGCCATGGGGTGGGCGGCGGGGTCGGAGAGGTCGTAGGCGCGCCGGTCGGTCCAGCCGCGGCCCTGCCAGGTGCCGTGCTGCCAGTCGTCGGCGGGCGGGTATCCGGCGCCGACGGCCAGCGGTGAGGAGGTGAGGATCTCGACGCCGAGTTCGAGGGGTTTGCGGGCGGGGTCGGTGAGGTGGACGACGGCGCGTTCGGGGTGGCGGGTGCCGGAGCGGTAGGTGATGTCGGTGTGCGGCCAGCCGAGTTGGACGTCGTTCTCCCCCTCGCGGACCAGGAGGGCCTCGTTGAGGGTGCGGTGGCCGTCGGCGTCCTCCTGGGCGACGACCATGACGAAGCGGTCGTCGAAGCGGGCGGGTATCCAGAGCCAGTGGAACCCTTCGGGCCGGTGCTCCTCGGCGGCGCGCCCGCCCTCCTCCCCCGGGATGGGCCGTACGCCCCAACTGCGGTCGCGGGTGCCGGTCCAGTGGGCGGGGTCGAGACGGATCCGCTCGCCGCCGACGCGGATCTCGCCGGTGCAGCCGCCCGCTTGGACGAAGCGGCGGCCCTCCAGCATGAGGCGGTCGCCGCGGTACTGGACGTGGTGCGGCTCCCACACGGCCGGGAAGTCGGCCGTCCAACTGATCTCGTACGAGAGGGAGTCGGGGTCGGTGGGATCGGCGTCGCAGGTGAGGGTGAAGCGGCGCAGCGGCTCGTCGACGGTGATGCGCAGCGGCCCGACGGACATGTTCATCCGGTCGTCGGTGAGGGCGTCGGAGGCCCGGACGGCGTGCAGGGTGTCGCCGAGGCGGAGGGTGGCGTAGGCGTCGATGACACCGGTGTTGGGGTAGACGCCGAGGCCGAGGATGAGGAGGGCGCGGCCGGTGTGGTCGACGAGGTGGAAGATGCAGCGGTCGTAGGCGTTGCGGTCGCCGGTCGCGACGTGCTTCATCGAGAGGGGGGTCTGGTGGACGGGGTATTCGTCGAGGGGGATGGGGCGGTCCTGGGACACGGGGCCTCCTGGCGGCTGGGACGGCACGCCGGGCCGGGACCCCGGGGCCTGCTCCGGCCCCGGTCCCCGCTTCGGCGGAGTCTGACGGTACGTCAGGAGGTGTGGGGTGGGCCAGAGTTGGGGCGGGTCGCTTGGGCGGGGGGCATGCGGTGCGGGGCGCGGCAGGGTGGGTGGTGGGCACCCGGTGCCGGGGTGGGTTCTTCCCCTCCCCGCCCCTTCCCGTAACCCTGCGGGGCTGTGAACGGGTCCGTGCGGGTGGGTGGGTGGCTGGTCGCGCAGTTCCCCGCGCCCCTGACATGCCTGCCCTTCGGGCGGCATTCAGGGGCGCGCCAGGCATATCAGCCCGTCCGGCGTTTGAGGACGCGCGGGCGCAGCCCGTGCAGGGGGCGAGGGGCGGAGCCCCCTCTGGGACAGCAGCCCAGCACCGCCCCCGGGCCGGATCAGCGGGACTCGGGGCCCGCGAGGTGCCGCGCGATCACCATCCGCTGGATCTGGTTCGTGCCCTCCACGATCTGGAGGACCTTCGCCTCGCGCATGTACCGCTCGACCGGGAAGTCGACCGTGTAGCCGTATCCGCCGAGCACCTGCACCGCATCCGTCGCGACCTTCATCGCCGTGTCCGTGCAGAAGAGCTTCGCCATGGCCGCTTCGCGGGAGAAGGGACGGCCGGCGTCCCGCAGCCGAGCCGCCGCGAGGTAGAGCGCGCGGCCCGCCTCGATCTGCGTCGCCATGTCGGCCAGCATGAAGCGCAGGCCCTGGAAGTCGGCGATGGGGCGGCCGAACTGTTCGCGCCCGGTGGCGTAGGAGAGCGCCTCGGCCAGGGCCGCCTGCGCCACGCCAATGGCGCACGCCGCGATGCCGAGGCGGCCGGAGTCCAGTGCGGACAGGGCGATCGCGAAGCCCTGGCCCTCGTCGCCGATGCGGCGCGAATCCGGCACCCGTACGCCGTCGAAGTGGAGCTGGGCGGTGGGCGAGCCCTTCATGCCCATCTTCTTCTCGGGGGCGGCCGCCGACAGACCGGGTGCGTCGCCGGGCACCAGGAAGGCGGTGATGCCGCGCGGGCCCTCGCCTCCGGTGCGGGCGAGCACCGTGTAGAAATCGGCCACGCCGCCGTGCGTGATCCATGCCTTCGTACCGGTGATCACCCAGTCGTCGCCGTCCCGCACGGCCTTGGTGCGCAGGGACGCCGCGTCGGAGCCGGAGGCGGGCTCGGAGAGGCAGTACGCGCCGAGCAGGCCGCCGCCGAGCATGGCGGGCAGGTGCGCGGCCTTCTGCTCCTTGGTGCCGTACCCGGCGAGCCCGTGGCAGGCGAGGCTGTGCACGCTGACGCCGAGGCCCACGGTCAGCCGGGCCGCCGCGAGCTCTTCGAGGACCTGGAGGTAGACCTCGTACGGCTGGTCGCCGCCGCCGTGCTCGGAGTCGTACGGCAGACCGAGCAGCCCGGACTCGGAGAGGAGCGCGAAGACCTCGCGGGGGAAGCGCCCGGCTTCCTCCTCCTCGGCCGCCTGCGGGGCGATCTCCCGCTGGATCATGTCGCGTACGAGCGCGAGCAGGTCGCGGGACTCCTCGGTGGGCAGCTGACGTTCCACCGGCTGCGGGGCGCGGTCGGCCATTGCGGCGCTCTCCTTGCGTCGGGCCCTGTCGGGCGCGGCGGCGGGCGCGCGCGCAGGGTGTGGGCGGCGCCGCCGAAGGTGACTCGATCCCAGCCTGAACCACCGCTCCGGGTTACGGAAGCGGACTGTCCGGGGCTGTGGCGGCTGAGTATGCCCGATCGCACCCGTTCCGTCACGGGTCGAAAAGCCGCAGGCCGGGCAGGGCGGCGGGGTGTTACGCGACCGTGTCGTCCGGCGGCGGGGCGGGGCACTGGGGCACGAGTTCGCCGATGGTCTCCAGGGTGGCCCGCAACAGTCGTACGAGCAGGGTGCGCACCTCCTCCTGCGGCGGCTGCGCGGGGTCGCCGATCCAGTCCAGCGTGACGCCCTCCACGGCGGCCATCCAGCCGAGCAGCGCCAGTCGCGCCGTGGCGGGGATGTCCGTGTGCCCGTACGCGCCCTCCGCGAGGGTGGCCAGGAGCTGGGTGCGCACGGAGTCGCGGATCGACTGCACCTGGACGTCGAAACCGACGCCCCCGGTGACGATGGTGCGGTACGCGGCCTGGTGGTGGCGGGCGTAGTGCAGATAGCCGTCGACGGTGTGCTGGACCCGTTGCGCGCGCGGGAGTTCGCGGTGGCTGCCGGCCCTGGCGACGAGTTCGGCGACGGACTCCTCGACGATGGCCAGGTAGTAGCCGCGCTTGTTGGTGAAGTAGTAGTAGATCAATCCCTTGGCGACGCCCGCGTGGCGCGCGATGTCGTCCATGGAGAGGGCGTCGTAGGAGGTGTCGGCGAACAACTTCCGGCCAGTTGCGATGAGTTCGGCTCTGCGCGCCTGGGATTTCCCGGTCGTTCCGCGCTGTTGACTCATATTCAAATTACGTCCTACTCTCCCAGTCCGGAAGGATCGCCGCCGCAGTATTCCACGGCCCTGTTCGCCTTCCGCCACGGATGCACCGCATGCACGTTCCCTGCGCAATCTCTGCGACGTACGGGAGGACCCAGTGAGCGCAGCAGCCAGGAAGCCGGAGAAGCGAGCACCGCTCCCGGAGGGCAGAACGGGGTGGCGCAGGAGCGCCGTGATCGCCGTTCCGGCCGTCCTCGCGGTCGGGGCGATGGCGGTGCTGATGGGCCAGGGGGCACTGGCCGCGTCGTTCGCCGTCTCGGGCACCAGCTTCCAGGTCTCCTCGGGGAAGCTGACGAGCAGCGGTCTGTCGTCGTACGTCCAGACCGACCGCTCCGTGGACGGCAAGGGGCACCCGGTGGCCCTGCTGGGCATCGGGAACGCCCGGCTCTCCGACATCTGCCAGTCGGCGCGGGTGAAGACCCCGGTCGGCACGGTGGTGTTCAAGCTGATGGCGGGCGGAGAAGCGGGCGAGGTGACCGCCAGCAACCTCATCATCGACGGTGAGGACCTGACCGGCGACGCCCGCTTCGGCACGGCGCAGATCGGCCGGGACGCCTCCACGCTGGACGCCGTGCAGGGAGTGCGGGGCGAGCCGGGCAAGTTCGGGCTCCAGGCGGGGAACATCGAGGTCGCGGGAGTGCGGTCGCACGCCTGGTCGGCGACGGGCGGCAACTTCCGGCTGAAGGGGCTCAAGCTGAATGTGAGCCTGGACGGCAAGCAGTGCTTCTGAGCCGGTGGGGCGAGAGCACCGGGCGACCGGGCCGGTGGGGCGGGAACACCGGGCGACCGGGCCGGTGGGGCGGGAACACCGGACGACCGGGCCGGTGGGGCCGAAACCCCCGGTGGCCGGGCCGGTGGGGCGGAGACGCCGGACGGCCGCAGGCGCGCGGCACCGGCACCGGTGCGCGTCGGGAAACGAGCACCGGTGCCGGTGACCGGGCGAGCACCGGCACCGGTGACAGGGGCGGCCGCCTCTGGCGCGGTCGGCTCGACGCCCGCCTCCCCTGGCCCCGGCACCGGCACCGCTTCCGGGCCTGGCGGCGGCGCAGGCCGTTCTGGGCGGGCCTCCTGCTGGTGCTCGCGGGCACCGAGCTGCTGCTCGTCCCCCTGTCGCCGCTGACGGTGCTGGTGAGCCTGGGGCTCGGGGGCGTCGCGGCCATCGGCATCGGCCTCGCGCTCATCGCGGCGGCCCTCTTCCTGTGGTTCCTGCCGCACACCCGCCACTACGTGAGCATCAACGCGCTGATCCTGTCGGTGCTGTCGTTCGCGGCGACCAACCTGGGCGGGTTCCTGGTGGGCACCCTCCTCGGCATCGCGGGCAGCGCCATGGGGTTCGGCTGGTCACCGGTCCAGGAACCCGAGAACGACGGCCGGGCCGACCGTACGGGAGACGACTCCCCGGGGAGCAACGCCGACGGCACCCGCACGCCGCCCCGGGTGCGCGACCACCGCGGCCCTCGCACCCTCGCGGTCGCCCTCCCCGTCGCCCTGCTGGCGTCCGTCGCCGCACCGGCGCACCGGGCGCAGGCCGCACCGGACACCCTCGCACCACGCGTGCCGCCGACGGTGACCACGACCCGCTTCGCACCCCAGGGCTTCCTGATCGCCGGGGTGACCCAGGTGCGGACCGCCGACGGGCCGCTGAAGGTGATGGTGCTGCGGATGAAGGCGGCGTCCCTCACCGACTACCGGCTGCGGACCCGCGACGGCCGCGACGAACTCGCTCTGGGCGCCGACAGCCTGGACCTCAGCGGCGACGTCACGCTCTACCTGACGAAGTTCAGCGGCTGCCTGGAGGGACTGCTGTGCCTGACCTTCACCCCGGACGGGCTGCCGGTGCCCCCGGTGGTGCCGCCGTTCGTCTACATGACGGACGTCAGCGCGGAGCAGGCCATGGTCACCTCGGACGTGATCGTCACCCGCGGGCTGACGCTCGGCGCGTCCTGACCGCCGGCACCGCGCCCTCCTGCGGCGTCACATCAGCCCCGCGCCCGTGACGAACATCGCCACGACGACGACCAGCGTCCAGCCGAGCACGTGCTCCAGGAGCTTCGGCCCGTCCTGGTCGTCGGGGCCGCCGGTACGGGCGTGCAGGCGGGAGAACAGGGCGGCGGAGGCGGCAGTCATCAGGGAGCTCGCAGTACGGGGAGGCGGCGGAAGGGGGGCGCGGGTGCCCGCGCCCCCCCTTCACAGTGCCAGCGGGACCGGCCCCGGAACAGATGACATAGGTCACCGCCCCGGGGCCGGAAGACCGTGTCAGCGCACGCCGAGCGACCCAAGTGCCCTGTGCTGGGCGGGGGTCGCCGCCAGGGGCCAGTACAGGTAGCAGACGCCTCCTGCGGCGGACGCCACCTTGCCGTCCGTGCTGCGGCGCTTGGTGCGCAGCCAGACGTTCTCGAACTCGCGCCTCTTGTAGACACGGCGCACGGCGTCGTTGGTGGGGGCCGCCGGGTCGTGGACGATCACGTCACCGGTGCCGGTGAATCCGACGACGGCCATCAGGTGGCCGGAGGTGCCGTAGCCGGCGCCGGTGAGTTCGCCCTTGAGGAAGGACTGCGACGTTATGGCGGGGATGCCCGCACGGATCAGGTTCTCCAGATCGTTCAACGATCCCAACCGGGTGATCACGGCGTTCATGTCGCGGTAGGTGGCGGCATAGGCCGCGTTGAAGGGCCAGTTCCCACAGCCCTCGTACTGGTGGTCGTAGGTGTACCGGGCCGCGTGGCACACCTGGGGGTCGGCGTACGCGGGGTTCACCCAGGCCAGGTCCGCGGCACTCGGGCCGCGTCCCCAGCGCTCCAGGACCATCGTCGAGGAGGTGGGGCTGCACCACGCCTCTCCCCCGTTGTCGTACTCCGGGTACTGGCCGAGGTGGATCTCCTGGGAGTGGCGCGGCACCTTCACCTCCCCCGCGCGCCGGGGCGCCGAAGCGGGGACCGTGAAGCGGTCCGGCACGGCGGAGGACATCGCCCCGACGCGCCACAGGAGCGGGGTCGCACCGCTGCCGGGCAGCCGGTACAGGATGACCCGGAGCTGGTGGCCGATCAGCCGGTTCTTCCCGGTCGCCGGGTCGGTCACCCCGACGGTGTCCGTGGAGACGCTGCTGCGCCCGTCGCCCTGGCCGTCCACGGAGGTGCGCCGGATCTCGCTCTCCCCCGACGCCCAGCGCCCCATGACGTACCAGGGCGTGCGGGAGCCGTCCTCGTACGCCCCGCACAGTTCGACGGCGAGCCAGGTGCCGGGCGGGGTGGCGGCGTTCCAGGAGGGGACGATCTCGGTGGCGGGGACCCGGCTGCGGTGCAGCGGCGAGGTCCAGACCGCGTACTCGTAGGAGCCGGTGCGGCCGGTGTGCGGGTCGAGGTAGGTCGTCACGCCGTCCGGCGTGCCGATCGTCAGCCCGGGGCGCGGGCCGTCGGAGACCCGGGTGCCGGGGCCGGTGCCGGAGCGCCAGTCGTCGGGGGTGGTCCAGAAGCGGTTGTCCACGGTGTTCATGGTGCCCGGGGGAACGGTGGCCGAGGCGGGCAGGGCGGGGACGGCGGCGGTCGCGAGGACGGCGGCGAGCACGGCCCGGCGCGAGGTGCTGCCGGGGCTCGGCCGGACGGAGGGATCGGGACGCGGTGCGGGTGCGGTCATGGGCGAGGACTCCCGGTCGGACGGACGGGTGGGGACGGGCGCGTGAAGCGGATACGGCGGACACGAGCGGGCACGGACACGGGAACCGCCCCGGACGGACTCCGGAGCCGTTCCGGAACGACGCGCACCACACCCGCACGGCCCCGGCCGGGCGACATGGCTACCCCGCCACCCCCTCCCGTATCCGGGCCGCGCCCCATACTGCGACCGTCCACCCCCCTGACCTGCGGCGGCGCGCGGAGCACGGGGCTCGGAGGACTCGTAGGGTGGCCAGCGTGAACAGCATCGCCCCGCTCGCCGCCCGGCTGAGCGCCCTCCCCCCGTCCCTCGGCCCGGTCCGGCTGATCGCCGTCGACGGGCACGCGGGCTCCGGCAAGAGCACCTTCGCCGGGCGCCTGGCCGACGCGCTCGGCGGTGCTCCCGTACTGCACCTCGACGATCTCGCCAGCCACGACGCCCTGTTCGCATGGACCGACCGGCTGCGCGCACAGGTCCTGGAGCCCCTCTCCCGGGGCGAGCGTGCGCGGTACGCGCCGTACGACTGGACGCACCGGCGCTTCGGACCCGAGCGGTACGAGCTGCCGCCCGCGCCCGTCGTCGTCATGGAGGGCGTCGGAGCGGGGCGCAGCGAGCTCCGGCCACTGCTGGCGCACCTCCTCTGGATGGATCTGGACGCCGAGCGCTCCTGGGCGCGCGGGCGCGAACGGGACGGAACGGCACAGTCCGCCTTCTGGGACGGCTGGACCCGGGCCGAGACGCGGCATTTCTCGGCGGACCCGTCCCGTCCGTTCGCCGACACCCTGATACGTCAGGTGCGTGAGGGGTACGAGTGGCGTGAGGGGACCCCCGCGACCGCGTGAGCGAACCGATCCATCACGCACCGTGACCACCCGTCCGGGGCTTGCGGAACGGCCGGAAAACCGCCCCCGCGAGTGCCCCAACTCCGCTTGACCCGGGGGGCGTACAGGTCTTACGTTCTCAATGTGCGGCTTTCCGAAGTCGCCCGCAGACACGAAGCCCCCGGTTGTTCCCCCGTGATCGGGGGCTTCGTTCTGCCCTCGCCCCCTTCACTCGGGTGCTTTCGGAGCCACTCCGCTCACCCAGGGTCACCATCACCGCACCCCTCGCGCCACCCTTATTCAGGTGCCCCCTGCCCAGGTACGATGCCCTTCGGTGCGGTCAATTCCCGTCCGGGACACAGCGGTTCGGGCATATGCCAACGACAAAGGGTCACTGGCACACGCCCGGCGCACATCACGGGGGGCACGGTCTGTGGGGGACGTGATGGACTTCGGCACGCAGGGCACGCACGCCCCGGCCGACCTCGCCTGGCTGCGCGGCGTGGACGCCTACACGATGGGGGCGTATCCGCAGGCGGAGGAGGAATTCCGGGCGGCGGTACGACTCGATCCGGGCATGGCGGACGGCTGGCTCGGCCTGCACGCCCTGCGCATCGACACGACGACGGCGCTGTTACGGATGTACCGGCACCGGGAGCGGTTCGGCGAGCAGCGCGCCCGGCACCGCAGGACGCTCAACTCCTGGTACTGGCTGGGCTGGTGGGTACAGCCGGTCCTCGAAAGCCCGCGCGACCTGCTCCTCGCGCACGCCTCGCACTGGCTGGACGGCCGCCATGTGCCGGAGCTCGACCGGGCGTTGGCGGGACTGCCGCCCGTGGACACGGACAACCAGGTGCGCTTCCTGCACGCGTGCCGGGCGTATCTGGTCAAGGACTGGGAGCAGTTGGTCCGGCACACGGACTCACTGGTGGACGATCCGCTGCTGGGCATCGAGTCGGGGCTCTTCGGCGGAATGGCGCGCGTACGACTGGAGATGTTCGGGCAGGCCGAGCCGCTGCTGTCGGCCTCGCTGATGCGCTGCCGCAGTGAGCAGCCGCAGCGCAAGGAGCTGCGGTACTGGCTGGCGCGGGCCCACGAAGGCACCGGGCGCTCGGCGGCCGCGCTGCCGCTGTACCGGGCCGTGCACCGGGTCGACCCGGCCTTCATGGACACCGCGGCGCGACTCGCCGCGATCTCCGAGGGCGACGGCCTCGACGGCTACGACGAGTCGGCGGCCGGGCTGGCGACCGTATCGCTGGCCAGTCAGGACTCCGTGGAGTCGCAGGGCGAGCTGGACACCCTGGAGGGCGGCGGGGACCTGCGCCTCAGCGGCGACGGGAACCTGCCGTTCGGGGGCGCGGTGCCGCCGGGTCCGCGCAGCGGCGTACGCGAGAAGGCCGGACCGCCCCGGCCCACCGGGCTGCCGCCCTTCCCCGCCGGGCCCTCCGACCCGGCGCTCCTGGAGCAGGCACTCGGGGAACTGGACCGGATGGTCGGCATGGAGCCGGTGAAGCGGCAGGTGCGGGCGCTGTCGGCGCAGCTGAACATGGCGCGGCTGCGGGCGGGACAGGGGCTTCCGGTGCAGCCGCCGAAACGTCACTTTGTCTTCTCCGGCCCCTCGGGCACCGGCAAGACGACGGTGGCGCGGATTCTGGGGCGGGTCTTCTACGCGCTCGGGCTGCTGGGCGGGGATCACCTGGTGGAGGCCCAACGGGCGGACCTGGTCGGCGAGTTCCTCGGCCAGACGGCGGTCAAGGCGAACGAGCTGATCGACTCCGCGATGGGCGGCGTGCTCTTCGTGGACGAGGCGTACAGCCTCGCCAACTCCGGCTACAGCAAGGGCGACGCGTACGGGGACGAGGCGCTTCAGGTGCTGCTGAAGCGGGCGGAGGACAACCGGGACCACCTGGTGGTCATCCTGGCCGGGTACCCGGAGGGCATGGACCGGCTGCTGGCGGCGAATCCGGGGCTGTCGTCGCGCTTCACGACCCGGGTCGACTTCCCGAGCTACCGGCCGCTGGAGCTGACCAGCATCGGGGAGGTGCTGGCCGGGGACAACGGGGACGTGTGGGACGAGGAGGCGTTGGAGGAGCTGCGGAGCATCAGCGGTCACGTGGTCGACCAGGGGTGGATCGACGAGCTGGGGAATGGGCGTTTCCTGCGGACGCTGTACGAGAAGAGCTGTGCGTATCGGGACTTGAGGCTGTCGGGGTACGCGGCGACGCCGACCCGTGACGATTTGTCGACCCTGCGGTTGCCGGATCTGATGCAGGCCTACGGGGAGGTTCTGTCGGGGCGCGGGCCCCGCACGGCGGAGCCGCCGGGGGGCGGGCTGTAGGCCCGGGGGGGAGGCAGGCCCTGACGCCGTGTCCCGCCGAGGGGGCGGCACCTGTCCCCTGTGCTGCGTACCTTCCCCAGTACCGGGGTGTTTTCGCCCCGGCCCCGCCCCTTCACCTAAAGCGCTCGGCCGCGCGGCTTGTGGTGGGTTGCTCGCGCAGTTCCCCGCGCCCCTGAAAGGGGCGCGGGGAACTGCGCAAAAACGCCAGCCGCGACGCGCCCGCAGCGGCACCTACCCCGCCATCGCCTCCGGCAGCCTCGCCCCCCGGCGCTCCGCCGGGCGCGGGACCTGAGGGGACACCGGAGCATCCCGGTGGGCCGGGTCCCGGACCTCGCCCACCAGCTTCTCCAGGACGTCCTCCAGGGCCACCAGCCCCAGCACCCGCCCCGACGCGTCCGCCACCTGCGCCAGGTGGGTGGCCGCCCGCCGCATGACGGACAGCGCGTCGTCGAGCGGGAGCTCGGCCCGCAGCGTCGGCAGCGCGCGCCACACCTGCTGCGGCACCGCCCGTTCGGCCTCGTCGAGGTCCAGGACGTCCTTGACGTGGACGTACCCCATGAAGGCCCCGAGCGGGCCGGGCGCGCAGACCGGGAAGCGCGAGTAGCCCGTGCGGACCGTCAGCTCCTCGATCTGTCGGGGCGTGACGGACGGATCGACCGTCACCAGCGAGGGCCTGCGCAGCAGGACGTCGGTGATCGGGCGGCTGCCCAGTTCCAGCGCGTCCTCCAGGCGCTCCTGCGCGCCCGGTTCCAGCAGGCCCGCCTGTCCGGAGTCCTCCACCAGACGGTTGAGCTGCTCGCTGGTGAAGACGGACTCGACCTCTTCCTTGGGTTCGACCCGGAAGAGCTTGAGGACCATGCGGGCGCACCAGCCCAGCGCCGCCGTCACCGGTCGGCACAGGCGGGCGAAGGCCACCAGGCCCGGGCTGAACCACAGGGCGGTCTTCTCCGGGGCCGCCATCGCCAGGTTCTTCGGCACCATCTCGCCGATGACCAGGTGCAGGGCGACGACGACCGCGAGGGCGATCGCGTAGCCCAGCGGATGGACGAGGGCGTCCGGCACGTGGGCGGCGTGGAAGACCGGCTCCAGGAGGTGGGCGACCGTCGGTTCGGCGACCGCGCCCAGCGTCAACGAGCAGACGGTGATGCCGAATTGGGCCGCCGCCATCATCTGCGGGAGGTGCTCCAGCCCGTACATGACCTGCTTGGCCCGCGACGAGCCCTCCGCGGCGAGCGGTTCGATCTGGCTGCGGCGCACCGAGACGAGGGCGAACTCCGCGCCGACGAAGAAGCCGTTGGCGAGGACCAGGAGGAGGGCGAAGAGGAGTTGCAGCGCGCTCATCGGACCGCCTCCGTGAGCTGCTTCGCGCCCGCCGCAGCAGTGGTGCGCACCAGGCGGACGCGTTCCGCCCGGTAGCGGTCGACCTGGCGGACGGACAGCTTCCAGCCGGGGAGTTCGGCCCGGTCGCCGGGGGCGGGGATGCGGCCGAGGAGGTCGGCGACGAGGCCGGCCACCGTTTCGTACGGGCCGTCGGGGACGTCGAGTCCTATCCGGCGCAGGGTGAGGACCCGGCAGCTGCCGTCGGCCTCCCAGGACGGGCTGCCGTCCTCGGCGGGGGCCACGGCCGCGAGTTCGGGCCGGTCCGCGCCCTCCGCGTCGTGTTCGTCGCGGACCTCGCCGACGAGTTCCTCGACGATGTCCTCCAGGGTGACCACCCCGGCCGTGCCGCCGTACTCGTCGACGACGACCGCTATCGGCTGCTCGCTGCGCAGCCGCTCCAGCAGCTGCTGCACGGGCAGGGTCTCCGGTACGAGGAGGGGTGCGACGGCGATCCGGCCGACCGGGACCCGGATGCGTTCGTGCACCGGCACCGCGAGGGCGTCCTTGAGGTGCACCATGCCGACGATCTCGTCGATGCGCTCCCGGTAGACGGGGAAGCGCGAAAGCCCGGTGGCCCGGGTCAGGTTGAGGACGTCGGCGGCGGTCGCGGTCGACTGGAGCGAGGCGACCTTCACGCGCGGCGTCATCACGTGCTGCGCGGTGAGGTGGCCCAGGGACAGGGTCCGTACGAAGAGGTCGGCCGTGTCCTGCTCCAGCGTCCCGGCCTGCGCCGAGTGGCGGGCCAGGGAGACCAGTTCGCCGGGCGTGCGGGCGGAGGCCAGCTCGTCCGTCGGCTCGACGCCCAGCATCCGTACGAGACGGTTGGCGGTGGCGTTGAGCAGGGTGATCACCGGGCGGAACAGGGTGGAGAAGCGGTGCTGGGGCCCTGCCACGAAGCGGGCGACCTGGAGCGGTTTGGACACCGCCCAGTTCTTCGGCACCAGTTCGCCGATCACCATCTGCACGGCGGACGCCAGCAGCATGCCGATGACGACGCTGACGCCGGAGACGGCGCCCGTCGGGATGCCGACGGCGGTCAGCGGTCCGTCGAGGAGCTGGGCGAGGGCGGGCTCGGCGAGCATGCCCACGACGAGCGAGGTGAGGGTGATGCCGAGCTGGGTGCCGGAGAGTTGGAAGGACAGCTCGCGCAGGGAGTTCACGACCGTGCGGGCGCGCTTGTCGCCTGCGGCGGCGGCACGTTCGGCGTCGGGCCGCTCCACCGTGACGAGGCCGAACTCGGCCGCCACGAAGAAGCCGTTGGCGAGGATCAGGAGGAACGCTGCGGCGAGCAGCAGAAGCGGGATGGTCATGCCGCCGCCTCATCAGGAGAAGAGGGGGCGGCGCAGGTACTACCGGACGATCCGTCCATTGCTGGAGGGAGTCACTCCTTGGGTCGAAGGTACGACCCCGCGGGGCCCCGGAGGGCCGGAAGTGGCGGGGCGGCGCGCACTTGGCGCACCACCCCCCAGAGTAATCAACAAGGCACCCGCATGGGCAGGTGCACAGCCCGCGTGTGTACGGAGGAGGGCTCGGCCCGCGGGTACGGGAAGGGGCTCAGCCCGCGTGCGTACCGCGCGCCTCGACCAGGTCGCGCAGTGCGCGGGCGTCGCGGATGGCCTTCTCCTTGGCGATGCCCGGCTGGATGCCGAGCGCCGGGAGGCTGGTGCCGTCGCTGAGGTCCAGGAAGACCCAGGCGTCGCCGGGGCGCAGGTTGACCTTGAGGATCTCCGCCCAGGCGAGCCGCCGCCTGGTGGTGAGGTTCACGACGGTGACGCCGTCCTCGTCGGCGACCACCTTGGGGCGGCTGAGCAGCAGCAGGACGCCGAAGAACAGCGCGCCGGTGAACACGAAGGTGAGCCGCTCGCCGGGGCCGAGCCCCTCCAGCAGGAACCCGATCGCCGAGACGACCACGAACATCGCGGTGCCCACGGTCAGCAGCACCGCCCTGGTCCGGTTCGGCCGGAAGGTGACCGGGAGGGCGGGGAGCTGGGGCTGCGACACGGCGGGCGGCATCCTTCGTACGTACAGAGAAAGGCGGCGGGTCAGAGACGGCAGGCGTGGATGGCCGTGGTGAGGATGGCGCGCGCGCCCAGCTCGTAGAGGTCGTCCATGATCCGCTGGGCCTCCTTGGCGGCGACCATGGAGCGGACCGCGACCCAGCCCTCGTGGTGCAGGGGGGAGATGGTCGGGGACTCCAGACCGGGGGTCAGCGCGACGGCCTTCTCCAGGTGCTCGACCCGGCAGTCGTAGTCCATCATCACGTACGACCGGGCCACCAGGACGCCCTGGAGGCGGCGCAGGAACTGCTGGACCTTGGGGTCGTCGGCCTCGGCGCCGGTACGGCGGATGACGACGGCCTCGGAGGTCATGATCGGCTCGCCGAAGACCTCAAGACCGGCGTTGCGCAGCGAGGTGCCGGTCTCCACGACGTCGGCGATGACCTGGGCGACGCCCAGTTCGATGGCGGTCTCGACGGCGCCGTCCAGGTGGACGACGGAGGCGTCGATGCCGCGCTCGGCGAGGAACTTCGCGACGATGCCCTCGTAGGAGGTGGCGATCGTCTTGCCCGCCAGGTCCTCCACCGAGGTTGCGGTGCCCGGCTTGGCGGCGAAGCGGAAGGTGGAGCGGGCGAAGCCGAGCGGCAGGATCGGCTCGGCGCCGGCCCCGGAGTCGACCAGGAGGTCTTCGCCGGTGATGCCGATGTCGAGGCGGCCGGCCGAGACGTAGATCGCGATGTCCTTGGGGCGGAGGTAGAAGAACTCCACCTCGTTGGCCGGGTCGACCAGGACGAGTTCCTTGGACTCCTTGCGCTGCTGGTAGCCGGCCTCATGGAGCATCGCCGACGCAGGTCCGGAGAGGGAGCCCTTGTTCGGGATGGCGATGCGCAGCATGAGGTCAGCTTCCTTTGATGCGAAGGGAACAGCGGGGTGGAGGGAGAGGCGTGCTCAGAGGTGGGCGTAGACGTCGTCGAGCGAGATCCCGCGGGCGACCATCATCACCTGGACGTGGTACAGCAGCTGCGAGATCTCCTCGGCGGCGGCTTCCTTGCCCTCGTACTCGGCGGCCATCCAGACTTCGGCGGCCTCCTCGACGACCTTCTTGCCGATGGCATGCACGCCCTTGTCCACCAGCTCGGCGGTGCGGGAGGTGGAGGGGTCGCCGTTGGCGGCCTTCTGCTGGAGCTCGGTGAAGAGCTCTTCGAAAGTCTTGTTGGCCATGATGGTCCTTAGAGTACGGGGTCGGCCTCCGGCACTGGGCGCCAGGGGGCGGCCGCTCAGCGCCAGGGTTCGGCGACCGTGCGCAGCGTGGTGGCGGTGGCGACGGCGGCGGTGACCGCCTCGTGGCCCTTGTCCTCGGTGGAACCGAGGAGTCCGGCGCGGTCGAGGGCCTGCTCCTCGGTGTCGCAGGTCAGCACGCCGAAGCCGATGGGGACGCCGGTGTCGACGGAGACCTGGGTGAGCCCGTTGGTGACGCCCTGGCACACGTACTCGAAGTGGGGGGTGCCGCCCCGGATGACGACCCCGAGGGCGACGATCGCGTCGTAGCCGCGGCCCGCGAGGACCTTGGCGACGACGGGGAGCTCGAAGCTGCCGGGGACGCGCAGCAGGGTGGGCTCGTCGATGCCCAGCTCGTGCAGGGCGCGCAGGGCGCCGTCGACGAGGCCGTCCATGATCTTCTCGTGCCACTGGGCCGCGATCACCGCCACGCGCAGGTCGTTGCAGTTCTTGACGGTCAGTTCGGGTGCACCCTTGCCGCTCACGCTGGTTCTCTCTTCTTGAGTGCTTGCTGAGTGTGGTTACTGGTTGCCGCAGGTGGGGGCGGCTGCGCCGTCCAGCCAGGGCAGGTCGTGGCCCATGCGGTCCCGCTTGGTGCGCAGGTAGCGCAGGTTGTGCTCGCCGGCCGTGACGGGCATGGCCTCGCGTGCGGAGACCGTGAGTCCGTTGCGTACCAGCGCGGTGATTTTGTCCGGGTTGTTCGTCATCAAACGCAGGCTGCGGACGCCGAGGTCGGTGAGGATCTGGGCACCGGCCGCGTAGTCGCGGGCGTCGGCGGGCAGGCCGAGTTCGAGGTTGGCGTCGAGGGTGTCGACGCCGCGCTCCTGGAGTTCGTACGCACGCAGCTTGGACAGCAGGCCGATGCCCCGGCCCTCGTGGCCGCGCAGGTAGACGACGACGCCCCGGCCCGCCTCGGTGACCTTGCGCAGCGAGGCGTCGAGCTGGGGGCCGCAGTCGCAGCGCAGCGAGTGGAAGATGTCGCCGGTCAGGCACTCGGAGTGCAGCCGGACCAGGACGTCCTCGCCGTCGCCGAGGTCGCCGTGGACGAGCGCGACGTGCTCGACGCCGTCGGGGGCGCGGTAGCCGAACGCGGTGAACTCGCCGAAGGAGGTGGGGAGGTGGACCTCGGCCTCGCGCAGGACGGCGGGGGCGGGGGCCGGGGTGGCGGCGGGGGTCTCGGTGGCGCGGCGGTAGGCGATCAGGTCCTCGATGGAGATGATCGTCAGGCCGTGCTTGCGGGCGAAGGGGATCAGCTCCGGGAGGCGCAGCATGACGCCGTTCTCGTCGGCGATCTCCACGATGGCCCCGGCGGGGCGCAGTCCGGCCAGGCGGGCGAGGTCGACGGCGGCCTCGGTGTGGCCGTTGCGGACCAGGACGCCACCGGCGCGGGCGCGCAGCGGGAAGATGTGGCCGGGGCGGACGAAGTCCCCTGCCGTGCTCCCGCCGGAGGCCAGCAGCCGCAGTGTGGTGGCGCGGTCGGCGGCGGAGATGCCGGTGGTGACGCCGTGCTCGGCACAGGCGTCGACGGAGACCGTGAAGGCGGTGCGCATCGACTCGGTGTTGTGCTCGACCATCTGCGGCAGCGCGAGGCGCTCCAGCTCCGGGCCCTCCATGGGGGCGCAGATCAGGCCGCGGCACTCGCTCATCATGAACGCGACGATCTCGGGCGTGATGAGCTCGGCGGCGACGATCAGGTCGCCCTCGTTCTCGCGGTCCTCGTCGTCGACGACCACGATGGGGCGGCCGTTTGCGATGTCGCGGATCGCCTGCTCGACGGGGTCGAGGACAAAGTCTTCGTGGAGGTCCATGTGTGCCTCCCGGCTGTCGTACGGGGCGGGGGTCAGGGCGGTGGTCATGCCGTGGCTCCTTCCAGTGCGGGCGCTGCGGCGGCGCGGGAGCGCAGCCACCAGTCCCGCATCCCCCACAGGACGAGGGCGAGGTAGATGACGTACACGAAACCGGAGAAGGCGAGGCCGCTGGAGAAGGCGAGCGGGACGCCGACCAGGTCGACCAGCAGCCAGGCGAACCAGAACTCGACCAGGCCGCGGGCCTGGGCCACCATCGCGGCGAGAGTGCCGACGAAGATGTACGCGTCGGCCCAGGGGCTCCAGGACAGCGACGGGTAGAGGGTGAAGATCCCGCCGACGGCGAGGGTGCCGAGCGCCGCGCCGCCGAGGAGCAGGCCGCGCTCGCGCCAGGTGGCGAAGCGGACGGCGATGGTGCCGTCCTGGGCCTGCTGCTTGCCGCGCTGCCACTGCCGCCAGCCCCACAGGGCGACGCCGATGACCAGGAGCTGCTTGCCGACACCGCCGCTGAGGTGCACGGAGGCGTAGGCGGCGACCAGGATGACGCCGGAGGCGAACTGGGCGGGCCAGGTCCATATGGAGCGCCGCCAGCCCAGGGCGAGGGCGAGCAGGCCGACCGTGTTGCCGATCATGTCGGACCAGAGGATGTGCTGGCCGAAGGCCGTGAAGGCTTCGGAGTTGAGCCAGGACAGGGCGCTCACTTCACGGTCTCCTTGTCGGTGTCATTGCGGGTGCCGAGCAGCCGCTCGACGTACTTGGCGAGGACGTCCACTTCGAGGTTGACCGGGTCCCCGGCCTGCTTGATGCCGAGCGTGGTCAGCGCGAGGGTGGTGGGGATGAGGCTGATGGTGAAGTGGTCGTCGGCCGCGTCGACCACGGTGAGGCTGACGCCGTCGACCGTGATGGAGCCCTTCTCCACGACGTACCGGGAAAGGCCGTCCGGGAGGGCGACCTTGACGATCTCCCAGTGCTCGGAGGGCGTGCGCTCCACGATGGTGCCGGTGCCGTCGACGTGGCCCTGGACGAGGTGGCCGCCGAGGCGTCCGCCGAGCGCCATGGGGCGCTCCAGGTTGACCCGCGAGCCGACGGCGAGGGCGCCGAGGCTGGAGCGGTTCAGGGTCTCGGCCATGACGTCGGCGGTGAATTCGCCGTCGGCGGTGTCGACGACGGTCAGGCAGACGCCGTTGACGGCGATCGAGTCGCCGTGTTTCGCGCCCTCGGTGACCAGGGGGCCGCGCAGGCGGAAGCGGGAGGAGTCGCCGAGGTTCTCGACGGCGGTGATCTCACCCAGTTCTTCGACGATTCCGGTGAACACGCTCAGCGCTCCTTCGGGAGGGCAGTGGGGACGGCGGTGATGCGGAGGTCGGGGCCGATGCGGACCGTCTCGGTCACATCGAGGCGCAACGCCTGCGCGATGGTGGTGATTCCTGCGTCGGCGAGGGCGGCGGGGCCCGCGCCGAGGAGTACGGGGGCCAGGTAGCCGACGACCTTGTCGACGGCTCCTGCGGCGACGAACGCACCCGCGAGGGTGGGCCCGCCCTCGAGCAGCACGGAGCGGATGCCGCGTGCGTACAACTCGCCGAGCAGGGCGTTCACGTCGAGTCCGGTGGCCGAGCGGGGCAGTCGTACGACGTCGGGGAGGTCGGTCGTGGCGTCTTCGGCGACCGCGATCAGGGTGGGCGCGGCGTCGTCCAGGACGCGGGCCCCGGGCTCGATGGTGGCGTGGGTGTCGAGGACGACCCGCAGCGGCTGGACCGCGCCCGCGATGCCGCGTGCGGCGAGGTGCGGGTCGTCGGCGCGCAGGGTGCCGGAGCCGACCACGACCGCGTCGGCCTCGGCGCGCAGGCGGTGCACGTCGGCGCGGGACTCGGCCGAGGAGATCCAGCGGCTGGTGCCGTCGGCTGCGGCGATCCGCCCGTCGAGGGTGGCGGCGTACTTCCACAGGACGTACGGACGGTGCCGTCGTACGGAGGTGAGCCAGGCGGCGTTGCCCTCGGCGGCCTCCGCTTCGAGGAGGCCTTGGGCGACCTCGATCCCGGCGGCGCGGAGGGTGTCCGCTCCCCCGGTGGCCTGCGGGTTCGGGTCGCCGACGGCGTAGTGGACGCGGGCGATTCCGGCGTCGACGAGGGCCTGTGCGCAGGGGCCGGTGCGGCCGGTGTGGTTGCAGGGCTCCAGGGTGACGTAGGCGGTGCCGCCCCGGGCCCGGTCGCCCGCGTCGCGCAGGGCGTGGACCTCGGCGTGCGGGCCGCCGGCGCGCTGGTGGAAGCCCTCGCCGACGACGGTGCCCGTGGCGTCGGTGATGACGCATCCGACGACCGGGTTGGGGCTGGTGGCGCCGAGCGCGCGGGCGGCGAGCGCGATCGCTCGGCGCATGGCGTTCTCGTCGGCCTGGTCGTGTCGACCGGGCTGCTCGGCTGCGGCGGTTGCCACCGGGTCCTCCTGCCTCTTCGGGCACGGACTCCGGGGCCTGTCGATGTCGACAGAGAAAACGGGTGCGTCACGGGGGTACGACAACGGCGACGCCGAGCCGGAAGAGAGGGCTCCGCCCGGGAGAATCCGGGTACGGGCCCGCCGACGGCGGCGTACCGAAAAAGCCTGTGACGGCCCGCCGCGCACTGCCTCCCATCCGGACTTTCACCGTCGGTCCAGGAATTACACCTGGTCAACCGGTCACTGGAGGTGACCGGGTCGCGGACTATAACCGCCGGTTCGGAATTACACCGACCCCGGAGTGCGCTGCTGCTGGTACAGGGCCAGTGTGCCACGACTGATCGGTGGCTATACCAGGGACCGCCTGTGGGCTGACTCACAGCGGTGTGGGCGGGGTCACATCCCGGCATCGGTGTGGGCGGGGTCACCTTTAACTGGTCCAGACCTATTGACGACTTGGTCTAGTCCTTTTAACGTCTGCGTCACCTCCCAGGAGACAGCCCGCCGGTGTGCGCACACCCCGGGCACGCACCACGGACCATCCCCGTACCGTCGCCGTGTGACGCTGAGCCTCCCCAGGAGGACCTGACGTGCTGTCCCCCACCAGACCCACCCGACCTGCGCCTTCTCGCACCCGGGCTTCCCTGCTCGCCGCCACGACCGCGGCCACCGCTCTCGCCGCGCTCCTCGTCGGCACCCTCTCCGCCACCGCCGCCCCGGCGGCCCCCTCCCCCGCCGCCGCGGACAACGAGTCCTGTCGGCCCGACGGGCTCTACAAGACGCCGGGCGTGGACGTCCCGTACTGCTCGGTCTACGACACCGAGGGCCGCGAGAAGATGGGCGCCGACCACCAGCGCCGGATCATCGGCTACTTCACCGGCTGGCGCACCGGCAAGGACGGTCTGCCCTCCTACCTGGCGTCCGACATCCCCTGGGACAAGGTCACCCACCTCAACTACGCCTTCGCGCACATCGGCGGCGACAACAAGATCTCGGTCGGCACGGACGGCGAGAAGAACGCCGCCACCGGCATGACCTGGCCGGGCGTGGCGGGCGCGGAGATGGACCCCGGGCTCCCGTACAAGGGCCACTTCAACCTGCTGAACAAGTTCAAGAAGCAGCACCCGAACGTCAAGACGCTCGTCTCGGTGGGCGGCTGGGCGGAGACCGGCGGCTACTTCGGCGACGACGGCAAGCGCGTGAACTCCGGCGGCTTCTACTCCATGGCCACCAACGCCGACGGCTCGGTCAACCAGGCGGGCATCGACACCTTCGCCGCCTCCACCGTCGACTTCATCAAGAAGTACGGCTTCAACGGCGTCGACATCGACTACGAGTACCCGACCACCATGAAGGACGCGGGCAACCCGCTCGACTGGTCCCTCTCCAACGCCCGCCGCGCCGGGCTGGTCAAGGGCTACGCGGCCCTGATGAAGTCCCTGCGCGAGAAGCTGGACCGCGCGGGCGCCGCCGACGGCAAGCACTACCTGCTCACCGTCGCCGCCCCCTCCTCCGGCTACCTGCTGCGCGGCATGGAGACCTTCCAGGTCCAGAAGTACCTGGACTACGTCAACATCATGTCGTACGACCTGCACGGCGCCTGGAACGAGCACGTCGGCCCGAACGCGGCGCTCTTCGACAACGGCAAGGACGGCGAGCTGGCCGCCGCCAACGTCTACGGCAGCGCGCAGTACGGGGGCATCGGCTACCTCAACACCGACTGGGCGTACCACTACTTCCGCGGCTCGATGCCGTCGGGACGCATCAACGTGGGCCTGCCGTACTACACGCGCGGCCACAAGAACGTGCAGGGCGGCACCGACGGCCTGTGGGGCAAGGCGGCCGCGACCACCTGCCCGGCCGGGTCCGGTCTGACCAAGTGCGGTGACGGCGCGGTCGGCATCGACAACCTGTGGCACGACAAGGACGACAACGGCAAGGAGTCCCCGGCGGGCTCCAACCCGATGTGGCACGCGAAGAACCTGGAGAAGGGGATCGTCGGCGACTACACGGCGAAGTACGGCTTCCCGGCGGGCACCAAGCTGACCGGCACCTACGTCCGCAAGTACGACTCCTCGCTGGTCGCGCCGTGGCTGTGGAACGCCGAGAAGAAGGTCTTCCTGTCGACGGAGGACGACCAGTCGGTCGGCGCCAAGGCCGACTACGTGGTGGACCGGGGCATCGGCGGCACGATGATCTGGGAGCTGGCGGGCGACTACGGCTGGAACGCGGCCAAGGGCCAGTACGAGATGGGGTCCACGCTGACCTCGCTGATGTACGACAAGTTCAAGGCCGCGAAGCCGTACGGGGCCACGGTCTCGAACAAGGCGCTGCCGAAGAAGGCCGTGAACATCGGTGTGGAGTTCGGCGACTTCAAGCTGGGCGACTCCAACTACCCGATCACCCCGAAGCTGAAGATCACCAACAACACCAAGACGGCGCTGCCGGGCGGCACGGAGTTCCAGTTCGACTACTCCACGGCCGCTCCGAACAACGCCTCCGACCAGTCGGGCTTCGGCACCAAGGTGATCAGCAGCGACCACACCGGCAGCAACGTCGGCGGACTGAAGGGCGACTTCCACCGGGCCTCGCTGAAGCTCCCGGCCTGGCAGTCGCTGGCCCCGGGCGCGTCGGTGGACCTGTCCTTCAACTACTACCTGCCGGTCTCCACCCCGTGGAACTGGACGGTGAACATCGGCGGTACGACGTACGCGCTCGCCGGTGACCTGGCGCGCGGCACCGAGACGGTGGAGCCGGGCACGGGCCCCGGCCCCGACCCGACGCCGACGCCCACGCCGACCCCGGGTGCGTGCACCGCGCCCGCGTACGTCGCGGCCACCGCGTACAGCGGCGGGGCGACCGTGTCGCACAAGGGTCACCAGTGGAAGGCCAAGTGGTGGACGCAGGGCGCTGAGCCCGGCACCACCGGCGAATGGGGCGTGTGGCAGGACCTGGGCGCCTGCTGAGGCACCGCTGAGGTCCTGCGTACCGGACCGCGCCCCCACCCTTCGCCCCGGCCCCTTCCCCTCCTGGGGAGCCGGGGCGAAGGGCTGTTCTACCGGGGTGCGAAGAGGTCGTCCTGCGCGGCCTCGCGGGCGATGAGCAGGGCACCGCTGAGCACCGCTGAGCCGCCGAGTTCCCCGGCCCGCACCTCCGTGTGCAGCGGGGAGAGTTCCGCGAGGCGGGCCTCGACGCGGGCGGCGAGGGCCTTGCCGCCCGCGAGGCCCATGTCGCCGCCGAGGACGACGCAGCCGGGGTCGATGACGGCCGCCACGGCCGCCGCCCCGAGGGCGAGGCGTTCGGCGAGGGCGTCGAGGAAGGGTTCGGCCCGCTCGCCCGCGTCCAGGGCCGAGGCGATGACCGCCGGTCCGTCGGGCCCGCCAGGCAGGCCGTGTTCGGCCGCCAGCCGGCAGATCGCGCCGCCGCCCACCAGGGAGTGGAAGCCGCCCTCGCAGCCGGTGGCGGAGGGCAGTCCGGCCGTTCCGGGCACGGGCAGGAAGCCCACCTCGCCCGCGCCGCCGGAGGCCCCTCGCCGTACCTTCCCGTCGAGTACGACGGCCGCGCCCACGCCCTCCCCCAGCCACAGGAAGACAAACGTGTCGTGGGCTCGCGCGGCGCCGAGGCGCTGTTCGGCGACGGCGGCGAGGTTGGTCTCGTTCTCGACGAGGACGGTGGCCGGAAGGCGCTCCTGGAGGACGGCGACCAGTCTGCGGTGCCAGAGCGGCAGCTTGGCGGAGTCACGCAGGTCTCCGGTGGCGGGGTCGATGAGGCCGGGCGCGCCGATGGCGACGGTGTGCAGCGGCGCGGACCCCGCCTCGCGGGCGGTGCGCTCCAGCAGGGCGACGGCCGCCTCCACCGCCTGGTCGGTGGGCATGTCCTCGGGCACCGCGAGGGTCTTCTCGGCGAGCGGGTTGCCGAGGAGGTCGGCGACACCCACGCCGACGCTGTCGGTACGGACGTCCAGTGCGGCCAGGTGGGCGCGGTCGGCGACGATCCCGTACACCCGGGCGTTGGGCCCGCGCCGCTCGGCGCCCCGCTCGCCGACGACCGCGATCAGGCCCGCGCCCTGGAGCCGCTCGACGAGGTCGGCGACGGAGGGCCTGGAGAGGCCGGTGAGCGCCTTGAGCTGTCCCGCCGTGAGCGGACCCTCCTCCTGGAGCAGGTGCAGGGCGCGCCGGTCGTTGATGGCGCGGGCGGTGCTCGGTGAGGCGGGCATGGCCAGATCCTTTCAGATCGCGGACGACTTCCCGCACTATTTATCAGGCAGGCTTCCTGATAGTTTACGGCGCGATACGGAGACGTACGGGAACAGAAGGCGTCCGGGGGCGAAGGGGAATCATGGAATTCGGTACGGAACGGGTGAAGCGGGCGCGGTACGCCATCGCCGCCGTCTTCTGCGTGCACGGGGCGGTGACCGGCAGCTTCGCCACGCGCATCCCGTGGATCCAGGACCACGCGTCGATCAGTGCGGGCCAGCTCGGTCTGGCGCTGGCCTTCCCGGCGCTCGGCGCGGCGGTGGCGATGCCGCTGGCGGGGGCGATCACCCACCGGTTCGGAGCGCGCAACGCGCTGCGCGGGCTGCTCGCACTGTGGACGCTGGCGCTGATCCTGCCGTCCCTCGCGCCCAACATCTGGACCCTGTGCGTGGCGCTCTTCGTGTACGGGGCCTCGGCCGGGATGTCGGACGTGGCGATGAACGCGCTGGGTGTGGAGGTGGAGAACCGGCTCGGCAAGTCGATCATGTCGGGGCTGCACGGCATGTGGAGCCTGGGCGCGCTGATCGGTTCGGCGGGCGGCACGCTGGCCGCGCACCTGGGCAGCGACGCACGGCTGCACCACCTGCTGGCCGCGCTGGTCCTGACCGCGCTCGGCCTGGCCGCCTGCCAGGGCGTGCTGGACCTGCGCAGCGCGCCGGACGCGGAGGCGCCGCCGCACTTCACGCTGCCGCCGAAGTCGGCGCTGATCATCGGTGCGGTGGGCTTCTGCGCGGTGTTCGCGGAGGGCGCGAGCCTGGACTGGTCGGCCGTCTACCTCAAGGACGTCCTGTCGACCGACCCCGGTCTCGCGGCCGCCTCCACGACCGCGTTCGCCCTCACCATGGCGATCGCGCGGATCGCGGGCGACAAGGTGGTGGACCGGTTCGGCGCGGTGCCGACGGTACGGGTCGGCGGTGTGGCGGCGACGATGGGCGGCCTGCTGGTGGTCTTCGCCCCGAACGTCCCGCTGGCGCTGGCCGGGTTCGCGCTGATCGGGCTCGGGGTGGCGGTCGTGGTCCCGCTGGCGTTCGCGGCGGCGGGTCGCAGCGGCCCGAACCCGAGCCAGGCCATCGCGGGCGTCGCCACCATCACGTACACCTCGGGCCTGATCGCGCCGTCGGCGATCGGTGCGGTCGCGGACGCGACGTCGCTGGTGGTGTCGTTCGGGCTGGTCACGGTGCTGGCGTTCGGCCTGGTGGTCGGTGCGCAGGTGCTGCGCGGGGCGGGCCGGGAGACGGCGCCGCTGGAGCCCGCCGCGAAGTAGGGACCTTCCGGCGGCCGTTCCGGGACCCTTTCCGGGGAGTGGGGGCCCGTTTTCAGCCATAACATTTGATCCTGCTCGATCGATCCCGACCGGGCAGGATCACTTGCACAGCTGCATCAGAACAGAGCTGAACGGGAGCACCCATGGGCCTCGGCGTCCGCTGGACCTTGCACGGCGACGGGCGCACACCCGCCCCCGGAGCCGTCGTCCGACCCGATGAACGGCTGTCGTGGCCGCGCACGGCGGGGCTGGGCGCGCAGCATGTGGTGGCCATGTTCGGCGCGAGTTTTGTTGCGCCCGTCCTGATGGGTCTTGACCCGAATCTGGCCATCATGATGTCGGGTGTCGCGACCGCCATCTTCCTGCTGGCCACCAAGGGCAAGGTCCCCTCCTACCTGGGTTGTTCGCTGTCCTTCGTGGGCGTGGCGGCGGCGATCCGGGCGACCGGCGGCGACAGCGCGACGGTCACCGGTGCGGTGCTGGTGGTCGGCGCCGCGCTCTTCCTCGCGGGTCTGGCCGTCCAGCGGTTCGGGGCGCGGATCATCCACGCGGCGATGCCGCCGGTGGTGACGGGCGCGGTGGTGATGCTGATCGGCTTCAACCTGGCGCCGGTGACGGCCTCCACGTACTGGCCGCAGGACCAGTGGACGGCGCTGCTGGTGATGCTCTTCACCGGTTTGGCCGTGGTGGCGCTGCGCGGTTTCCTCTCCCGCATCGCGATCTTCCTCGGGCTGATCTTCGGGTACGGGATCTCCTGGCTCTTCGACCAGGTCTTCGGCAAGATCAACTCGCCGATGGGCGGGGGCGCGGCGGTCGACCACTGGCGACTGGACCTGTCGGGTGTGGCGAAGGCCGACTGGATCGGGCTGCCGTCCTTCCACGGGCCCAGCTTCGAATGGTCGGCGATCCTGGTCGCGCTGCCGGTCGTCATCGCGCTGATCGCGGAGAACGCGGGTCATGTGAAGGCCGTCGGGGAGATGACCGGCGACAACATCGACGACAAGCTGGGCACGGCGATCGCCGCGGACGGTGCGGCGTCGATGCTCTCCACCGCGGTGGGCGGGCCGCCCAACACGACGTACTCCGAGAACATCGGGGTGATGGCGGCGACGCGGGTCTACTCGACAGCGGCCTACTGGGCTGCCGCCTTCTTCGCCTTGCTGTTCGGACTGTGCCCGAAGTTCGGGGCGGTCGTGGCGGCGATTCCCGGGGGTGTGCTGGGCGGGATCACCGTGATCCTGTACGGCATGATCGGCCTGCTGGGCGCCCAGATCTGGATCAACGCGAAGGTGGATCTGCGCAATCCGCTGAACCTGGTGCCTGCGGCGGCGGGAATCATCATCGGGGTCGGCGGGGTGAGCCTGAAGTTCACGGACAGCTTCGAGCTGAGTGGGATCGCGCTGGGGACGATCGTGGTGATCACGGGATATCACGTGCTGAGGGCTTTGGCGCCGGCACACATGAAGGAGGCTGCTGGCGGCCCTGGGCAGCGGGAGCCGCTGCTGGACTCGGGGACGTCGTCGTACGACGAAGACCGCTGAGCCCCCGCGGGGCGGGACGGGCTTCCATGCGTCGTGGCTGGTCGCGCCCCTGAAAGGGGCGCGGGGAACTGCGCAAAACGCCAGCCAAACACCCAGCCGCGCGGCCGAGCGCTTTAGGTGAAGGGGCGGGGCCGGGGCGGAAAAACCCCGGTGCCGGGGGCGACACGAATCGGGCCCGCCCCCGGCGGCCAAGGCTGCCGGGGACGGGCCCGTGAACGTACGAGAAGGCGTCAGCCGCGCGCCAGCTCGGCCGCGTAGTCGGGCGTGAAGCTCCCCGCCGCCCCCTTGCACCCGTCCGACTCACCGGGAAGCTTGACCCACAGGTAGGCGTCGATCCGCGCCTCCCCGGTACGCGTCGTCGGCGGACGGCCCAGCGCCCGCCCGTCGGGGTCGCACCACTTCCCCGCCTCCGGCGCCCCGTTCCCGTTGCGGCTGGTGTCGATCACCGCGCCGAGGGAGGACGGCCCGCCGAGTGCCGCGAGGACCCGGCGCGCGTAGGCGACCTCGTCGGCCGTGCGGTGGAAGTTGGAGACGTTGGTGAAGATGCCGTCGCTGCTGGTCGCGGCGTCGGCCTGGCGCAGGAAGCCCGCCATCTTGGAGGCCGCGTGCCACCCGGAGTGCCCCGCGTCGAAGTACACGCGGGCGTTGGGGTTGGCCGCGTGGATGGCCTTGCCCGCCCGGGACAGCGCCCCGAAGCGGTTGGCGCGCTGGCCGTCGTCGAGGCAGTCGGTCTGGGCGATGGAGTCGGGTTCGAGGATGACGATGACGTCGCCCTTGCCCAGCCCTGCGGCGAACTTGGCTATCCAGGAGTCGTACGCGTCAAAGCTGGGCGCACCGCCCTGCGAGGCCCCGCCGCAGTCCCGCTCGGGGATCGCGTACGGGACGACCACGGGGACGCGTCCGGCGGCCGCCGCGCCCGAGGTGACATCGCGCACCCTGCTGGTGATGGTGCCCGGGTTGTACTCGGCGAACCAGACCGCGGCGGGCTGGGCGGCGATCTTCGACTGGATGAGCTGCTGGCGCGGGTCGCCCCGGTTGGCGCGTACCCAGTCCAGGACCTGGGAGTCCGGGTGCAGGTAGAGGTTGCCGGAGACGGCGGCGCTCTGGCTGCGCGGCGGCTTGGCCTTCTTCGCGGGTTTCTTCGCCGCCTTCTTGGTCGCCGACGGGCTGGGCGACGGCGAGGTGGCGGACGGGCTGGGCACCGCGGGCAGGGGCGGTACCACGGGTGCCCGTGTCACGTCGGGTATCGCGGTGGAGCGCTCGCCCTCGCCGGAGGTCGCGGAGACCACTCCGGCGACGCCGCCGACGGCGACCACGGCGGAGGCGACCACGGCCATCGCGCCGCGCAGCGCGGAAGTGTTCACACGTTTGTCGTCCTGGGCGCCCCGGGTACCCCGGCCGCCCCGGCGAGCGGCCCTGCGGGAGGCCGCCCGGCCGACGGTGACCACCGGTTCCGTACCGTCCGCACCGCCGGCGTCCCGCGTACCGCCGGACACCTCCGTGACGTCTGCTGCGGGCGTCTCGCCCGCCGGGCTGCTCGTACCGCTGTCGGTACCGCCGCCACTCCTACTGCCGTGGGCCCCGTGCCGTCCTTCGGCACGACCCCTGCGGCGCTGGCCCGGTATGCCTGACACCGTGACTCTCCCCCTTTCCCCCGGCACCGGAGGCGTTCCGTTCCCTCGTTCTGGGGAAGCCCCGGCCCGGCTGCCTCGTGCACGCTCCGCGACTGGGACGCTGCCCCCATGTCACAGATCGAGCACTTCACACACTTCACAGTTGAGAGGGACCGTACACGGCCCACGCACCCGCGCACCGCACGGTCGGCCCCAAAAACCCCAGGAATCCCGGGGTCCGTGCACTCCGTGATGGAGCGGATGCGGACGGTCCGTGAAGAGTGGCCCGCGAGCGACGGGGTCGCGGTCTTCAACCGGGTGTATCTCACAGTGACGGAGGAGGTCTCCCGGCAGATCGATGCCGGACGCTTCCCCGATCCGGGTGCCGCGGCCACCCTCGACGTGTTGTTCGCGGAACGTTATCTGGCGGCGGTCGACGCGACGGCCGCGGGACGGCGGCCGCCCGCGTGCTGGCGGCCGCTGTTCCAGTACCGCAGACACCCGGGGGTGCGGCCCCTGCAGTTCGCGCTCGCGGGGATCAACGCGCACATCGGGCACGACCTGGCGCTGGCGGTCGTCGACACCTGTGAGGCGCTGGAGTGCGGGCCCGCCGAGGTGGAGGCGGCCTTCGACCGGGTCGGCGAGACGCTGGTGGCGCTGGAGGAGCGGATCAGGGAGGAGCTGATGCCGGGCCCGGACCTGCTGGAGATCGCGGACCCGCTCACCCATCTGATCGGTACGTGGAGCCTGGAGCGGGCCCGGGACGCGGCGTGGGCGGCGGCCCGGGTGCTCTGGGGGCTGCGCGAACTCCCGGATCTGGGGCGGGAGTTCGCGCAGCGGATGGACGCGGGGGTCGGGCTGGTGGGGAGGTGCCTGCTGACCCCGCTGCGGTAGCCGCCGGGGGAGGCCCGGCCGTACGGGGACTCAGTCCTCCGGCAGCTCCACCGGGGCGATCTCGTCGTACACGTCGCCCGGACCCGGGTTCGTGCCGTCCGTGGTGCCGCCGAAGTGGTGCATGACGCCCCAGACCGCGTTCAGCGCGGTCTGCACGGCGCCCTCGGCCCAGCCCGCCGTCCAGGAGATGTCGTCGCCCGCGAGGAAGATGCCGCGCTTGTCCTCGGGGAGGCGGTCCTGCATGAAGTGGGTGAACAGGCGGCGCTGGTAGCGGTAGTGGCCCGGCAGGTTGGCCTTGAACGCGCCCATGAACCAGGGCTCGTTCTCCCAGGACACGGTCACCGGGTTGCCGATGATGTGCTTGCGGATGTCGACCTTCGGGTAGATCTCGCCGAGCGACTTGAGCATGACCTCCATCCGCTCCTGCGCGGTCAGCGGCAGCCACTTGAGGCTGTCGTCGCACCAGGTGTAGGAGAGGCAGATGGTGGCGGGCTTGTCCGGGCCGTCGTCCAGGAGGTACGTGCCCCGGGTCATCCGGTCCGTCAACGTCATCGACATCACGTCGCGCCCGGTCTCCTCGTCCTTGTCCAGCCAGAACGGCCGGTCGACGGGCACGAAGAGCTTGCTCGACTCCATGTAGTGGGTCCGCTCCATCGCCGTCCAGTGGTCGATGGGGAACAGCGAGTCGTCACAGTCGATCTTGGAGAGCAGCAGCCAGGACTGGGCGGTGAAGATCGCCGCCCGGTAGGTGCGGATGTCGCCGGAGGAGTCCGTGACCGTGATCCGGTTCCCGGCCGTGCGGTTCAGGCGGGTCACGGCGGGCTTCGGGTCGCCGCCGTGCAGCGACTTCAGCGAGGTGCCGAGCGGCCAGTGCACCAGCTTCTGCGGTTCGCGTTCCCACAGCCGGACCGGCAGCTGCTGGCTGCCGCCCTCGATGCCGCGGTGGTGGTCGTCGGCCTCGGTGTAGACGACGCGCAGGATCTCGAGGATGGAGTTCGGGAAGTCGGTGTCCCAGCCGCCCGTGCCGAAGCCGACCTGGCCGAAGATCTCGCGGTGCCGGAAGGACTTGAAGGCGTCGGAGTCGCAGAGGAAGCCGTAGAAGGTCTGGTTGTCGAGCTTCTCGACGAGCCGGGCCCAGATCTCGCGGATGCGCGGGACGTCGCGCTCGCGCATGGCCTGGTTCATGTCGGAGAAGTCGGCGCCCTCCTCCAGGCAGGCGTTCCAGGCGGCGGCGACGTCGCGGTAGACCTGCGGGAGGTCGGCGACGGTCTCCGCGTAGTGCGACTCGCCCTTGAGGTCGACGACGGTGGACGGCGTCTCGGGGGCGAGCGGGTTCGGGAACGGCTTGGTGGTGAGCCCCACCAGGTCGATGTAGTGCTGGAGGGCGGTGGACGACGGCGGGAAGCGCATCGCGCCCATCTCCGCCGTCAGCCCCTCCGTGCTGGGCCCGTCGAAGCCGACGGTGCGCAGGCGGCCGCCGATCTGGTCGGCCTCGTACACGACGGGCTTGAGGCCCATCTTCATCAGCTCGTACGCCGCGACGATGCCGGACAGCCCGCCGCCGATCACCGCGACCTCACTGCCGTGCTCGGCCGCGGGTATCTGGCCGAGGCCCGCCGGGTGGGCGAGGAAGTCGTCGTACGCGTACGGGAAGTCCGGACCGAACATGGTGATCGGCGGCTGCGCGTCGGTGTGCTGGACGGCGGTGGGCACCGTGGACGTCATGGGGTACGGACTCCTTGCGGGGGCGGAACGGGGGAAGAAGAGCGGGGGGCGGACCGGTCAGGCCAGCGAGCCGTAGAGGCCCGGGCGGCGGTCGCGGAGGTACGGATTGGTCTCGCGCGAATCGCGCAGCAGGGCGGCGTCGACCTCGCCGAGGACGAGCTCCTCACCGCGCCCGGCACGCACGCGGGTGGCCCCGTCGGGACTGGCCAGGCAGCTCAGCCCGACGAACTCGAAGGCCTCGTCCCCCTCCCCCTCCGGACCCGTCCGGTTGACGTACGCGATGTACATCTGGCTCTCGAAGGCGCGGACCGGCACGAGGGACTCGGCGACGAACTCGAAGGGGTGCATCTGCGCGGTCGGCACCAGCAGGAGGTCGGTACCGGCGAGGGCGTGCGCCCGGACGTTCTCCGGGAACTCCACGTCGTAGCAGATCATCAGCCCGAGCTTCAGCCCGTCCAGCTCCGTCTGCACGACGGGCTGCTCACCAGCGACAAACACGTCCTGCTCGAACCCGCCGAAGAGGTGGGTCTTGCGGTAGTTGGCGCGGCGGGTGCCGGTAGCGTCGATGAGCTGGGCGGAGTTGAAGACGCGGTCGCCGTCGCGCTCGGGATAGCCGTAGTGGATGGCCACGTCATGCCGGGCGGCGATCTCCGCGACGGCGTCGGCGCCCTCGCCGTCGGCGCTCTCCGCCAGCCGGTGGACGGCGTCCTTGCCGATCGCGTACCCGGTCAGGAACATCTCCGGGCAGACCAGCAGCCCTGCTCCGGCCTCGGCGGCCCGCCCGGCGGCCTCGTCGAGGACCTTCAGGTTCGTGGCCACGGAGCCGGGACGCCCGGAGCTCTGGAGCAGGGCGATGCGCAGGGGCTGCGCGGGCGGGGACGACGGCATGGGGGACCTCGGGCGGGTGCGGAAGGGGGGTGGGGAGGACGTAATGACGGTACGGTCCGTCGATCACCCCGGACAAGGCACGACCGTTGCGGACCAACCGTTGATCCATTGCGTACGGGGGCCTTGCGGCGGCGATTCGTTGCGTAGGGGCTTTGATGCGGGGCGGGGCCCTTCAGGGGCGCGGGGGGGGACCGGGGGGGGCGGGAGACCGGGGCCCCTGGAGGGCCGTGCCCCGTCAGGGGCGCGGGGAACTGCGCGAGCAACCACGACTCGCCCGAACGGAACCGTGCAATTGCCCCGCGGGTTTAGGTGAAGGGGCGGGGCTGGGGACCCCTTGCCCCGGCGGGGCAGAGCTGCGCCTGTCCAACGCCGGGAGGCGGGCCGGAGCCCCCTTGGACGCGCACCCGGTGTCGGGGCGGAGCCGGGGGCGGCACCGGGCTGGGCCGGGAGCGGGAGGGGCCGCCCCCTTGCCCGCCCGTCCCGCCCCCGGGGGGGGCGGCCCCGCCGCCCAAGGGGGCTGCGGGAAGGGGAGGAGGGCGGCCCCGCCGCCCGGGGGGGGCTGGGGGGAAGTGGGGAGTGGGCGGCCCCGCCGCCCAAGGGGGCTGTGGGAACGGAGGGCGGAGCCCCAGGGGGGCCGGCTACGCCGGGGAACCCGAGGAGTACCTCCGCAGCAGCGGCGACAGCACCAGCACCGACTTCGTCCGCTCCACAAACGGCTCGCCCGCAATCCGCTCCAGCACCCGCTCGAAGTGCCGCATGTCCGAGGCGAAAACCTGAACGATCGCGTCCGCCTCACCGGTCACGGTGGAGGCGGACGCGATCTCGGGATACCGCTCCAGGCCACGGTTGATGGCCTCCGGCGACGTATTGCGACGGCAGTAGATCTCGATGAACCCCTCGGTCTCCCACCCCAGCGCCGCCGGGTCCACCCGGACCGTGAAGCCCGTGATGGCCCCTTCGGCGCGCAGCCGGTCGACCCTCCGCTTCACTGCGGGAGCGGAGAGCCCGACCAGGGAGCCGATGTCGGCATACGAACGGCGGGCGTCCGCCGCCAGGGCGTGGACGATTCGCTCGTCGAGATCGTTGAGTCGCACTGCGGGTCGTTCACTTTTCTACGCGTCTGCGGAAACCTTCTCCGGCGCGCCCTTCGCCAGCTGCGAGTGACGAATGCCGTACCCGAAGTAGAACACGAGACCGACGACCATCCAGATTCCGAAGTACACCCAGGTGGCGGTTCCGAGCCCGAACATGTTGTAGACGCAGAAGATGAAGCCCAGGATCGGGAAGACCGGGCCGAGCGGCACCTTGAAGGTGCGCTTCATGTCCGGGCGCGTCCGGCGCAGGATGATCACCGCGATGTTGACCAGCCCGAACGCGAAGAGCGTACCGATGCTGGTGGCGTCCACCAGGTTCCCGAGCGGGATCGCCGCCGCCAGGATCCCGCAGAAGAGGGACACGATGATCGTGTTGATCCTCGGCGTGCCACTCTTGGCGTTGACCTTCGAGAAGGCCTTCGGGACCAGCCCGTCGCGGGACATCGCGAAGAGCACACGGGTCTGGCCGTACATCACGGCCAGCACGACGCTCGCGATGGCGATGACCGCACCGGCGGCGAGCAGGGTGCCCCAGAAGGCCTGCCCCGTGACGTCCTTCATGATCCCGGCGAGCGCGGCCTCCGAGCCCTCGAAGCCCTTCCAGTTGCGGGCGCCGACGGCGACGGCCGCGACCAGGACGTACAGCACGGTGACGATGAGCAGCGAGAGCATGATCGCGCGCGGCAGGTCGCGCTGCGGGTTCTTCGCCTCCTCACCGGCAGTGGAGGCGGCGTCGAAGCCGATGTAGGAGAAGAAGAGCGTGGCACCGGCGGCGCCGACGCCCGTCATGCCCAGCGGCATGAAGTCGGCGTAGTTGCCGGACTTGAAGCCGAGGAAGCCGATCACGCAGAAGAGCAGCAGCGTGCAGATCTTCACCGCGACCATGATCGTGTTGGCGCGGGCCGACTCCTTGGCCCCGCCGAGCAGGAGGAACATGGCGAGGAGCACGACGATCAGCGCGGGGAGGTTGAAGACGCCGCCGTCGCCGGGCGGTGCGGACAGGGCGGCGGGGATGGTGACGCCGATCGTCCCGTCGAGGAACTCGTTGAGGTACTCGCCCCAGCCGACGGCCACCGCCGCCACCGAGACGCCGTACTCCAGGACCAGGCACCAGCCGCAGATCCAGGCGATGAATTCGCCCATCGTTGCGTACGCATACGAGTACGAGGACCCGGAGACCGGGATGCTCCCCGCGAGCTCGGCGTACGAGAGGGCCGAGAAGAGTGCGGTGAGACCGGCGATCACGAACGAGATCGTGACGGCGGGACCGGCCTCGGGGACGGCCGTGCCGAGCACGACGAAGATGCCGGTGCCGAGGGTGGCACCGATGCTGATCATCGTCAGCTGCCACATGGAGAGCGTGCGCCGCAGCGAGCCGCCCTCACCCTGGCCACCCTCGCTGACCAGCCGCTCGACCGGCTTGCGCCGCCACAACGGGTTGCCGGGGGACGCCGGGGGGACGGCGGTTGGCGGTGCGCCTTGGTCCAACACGGGGGTGGCTCCTTCTGCTGCCTCATCGGGCGGCGGGCGACCGCGGCGGTACCCCCGAAAGGCACGGCGAAGCAGCCGAGAGCTCGGGGACCGCCGAGCAGGCGGTCCCCGCCACTCCACGTACAGCGGTGAAGCCTATGAGGTGTCAGTTCCCGGTCGTAATGCAGCAACCTTGCGCATCCACGGATGATCATTGCGTGCAACGGCCGGTGGCGGCGGTTCGTTGCGCCCCCTTTTTCGATTTCCCTTTTGTCCGGTACGTCGTCCGGACCCGGAGGGAGCCTCCGCGAGAACCCTTTGCGCACTCATGTTCGGGGCTTTGCCTGGGCAGGGTGTCAGGAACGAACCGAGGGAACACCCCGGGGCGCGAACCGAGGGAGGCGCCGATGACCTGGCTGGACGCCGGGCCGTTTCTGCGCGGGGTGGCCTGGCGCGACGAGGACGGTTTCCCGCTGCGGGCGAACCCCGCCGACCTGGACCGGCTGCCCTGGGACGTCCTGGAGCGCGCCCGGGTGCCGGTCGGCGTCACCCTGGAGTTCCTCGCGTACGAGACGGAGGACGGGACGGAATCCGGCACGAAGACCGGGACGCAGGCCGGCACGAAGACCGGAACGCAGGCCGGCACGAAGACCGGAACGCAGGCCGGCACGAAGTCCAGGACGCAGGCCGTGGAGATACGTTTCCGCGCCGAGCCCGGAGAAGTCCCGCACGCCTTCGGGCTCTGGGCGGGAGGCGAGCAGCTCACCGAGGTGCTCGCCGACCCGGTGCCGGGCGAGACGACGGTGACCGTCCCGCTCCCGCCCGGCCGGGGCCCGTTCACCGTCCACCCGCCCGAGACCCAGTCACCCCGCCTGCTCGGGATACGGGCCCTGGGCGGTCGCATCGCCCCCGCCCCGCCGCGCCCCCGCTGGGTGGTGCACGGCGACTCCATCACCGAGGGCTGGTGGTCGACGCGGCCCGCGCACGCCTGGCCCGCCGCCGCCGGGCGCCTGCTCGGCCTGGAGCCGGTGAACCTGGGGCACGCGGGCGCGGGGCGCGCCGAGCTCGCGGTGGCACAGCAGATCGCCGCACTCCCGGCGGACGTCCTCACCCTCGCGTTCGGCACCAACTGCTGGGGGCGCGCCCCCTTCGACGTCCCGCTGCTGCGCGCGACGATGCGCTCCTTCCTCGCCCTCGTGCGCCGTGGCCACCCGGACACCCCGCTCCTCGTCGTCTCCCCCGTGCTGCGCCCCGCCGCCGAGGACGCCCCGAACACGGCCGGCGCGACCCTGGGCGCGCTGCGCACCGCGCTGGAGGACGTCGTACGGGAGGAGGCGGCTGCCGGGGACGGGCGGCTGGCCCTGCTGCCGGGGCTCGGACTGCTCGGCCCCGACCGCCTCGCCGACGGGCTGCACCCCGACGACGCGGGGCACGCGCTGATCGCGGCGGCGGTGGCCGAGGCGCTGACCAAGCTGCTGGCGGACGCCGGGCTGCCGACGCATGGTTCGCGACGGGCGGGGTAACCGGGGCCCCGTGGGCTGCGTGGTTCGGGCCGTTCGGCCGAGGGGACTAGCATCGTTCGGCCGAAGAGCCGGACAGGTTCGGTCGAGGGCCGGACAGCGGGCAGCCCGGGCAGGCTGCCGCCCGGTCAGCGATGCCAACGGCGAGAGGTGAGGGTTGAGTACCAGCGAGACCACCGTGCGGGACCGTCTTCGGGACGCCCTGCGCGAACGGGAGCAGGAGATCGCGGATCGCTGGGTCCGGCTTCAGCGGGAGCAGTCGGCCCCGGGCGCCGACCTGGGCGAGCGCGAACTGCGCGAGGAGGCGGGCCTGCTGATCGCCGCCCTCGGCGCGGGTCTCGCCAGTGACCTGCCGGTCGAGCGGCTCGTGGCCTCCCAGCACGAGCTGCGCAGAACGGTCATAGAACTGTCACTGCGCCGGGCCCGCGCGGGCGCCACGCCCACGGCGACCTCGCTCGCGGTGCTCTCCCTCAAGGAGGCGCTCCTGGAGGCGGTGCAGCACACCACCCGCGACGCGAACGAGCTGTTCCGGGCGGCGGTGCTGGTCAACCGGCTGCTGGACGCGGCGGGCGCACTGTCCTTCGAGACGTACGTGGAGGGCCGCGAGGAGATCATCCAGCGGCAGTCGCGGCAGCTGATGGAGCTGTCCACGCCGGTCGTGCGGCTGTGGCACCACGTCCTCGCGGTCCCGCTGATCGGCACCCTGGACACGGCCCGCACCCAGGTGGTGATGGAGAACCTCCTTCAGGCCATCCAGGACAACGAGGCCCAGGTCGCCATCATCGACATCACAGGCGTCCCGACCGTCGACACCGCCGTCGCCCAGCACCTGATGCACACGGTGTACGCGGTACGGCTGATGGGCGCGGACTGCGTCGTCTCCGGCATCCGGCCGCCGATCGCGCAGACCATCGCCCAGCTCGGCATCGACCTGTCCACCATCCTGACCCGCTCCACGCTGGCCGACGCACTGGCCGCCGCGGTCCGCCTGACCGACCGGACCCCGGTCCCGACGCCGTACGCACCGGCGGGTCCGTGAGTACCCCCTACCCGCGGGACGGCGGGGTGCCGATCCTGCGGCTCGGCGACGTCCTGGTGACGGGTCTGCTGAACGAGCTGGACGACAAGTCGGCGCTGGCCTTCACCGACGAGCTGACGGAGCGGATCGTCGCCGACGCGGCACGCGGCGTACTGATCGACATCTCACGACTCGAACTCATCGACTCGTTCGTGGCCCGTACGCTGATGGAACTCACCACCACGGCACGGCTGTTGGGCGCCCGGGTGATCGTGGCGGGCATGCGGCCCGCCGTGGCGATCACCCTGGTCGAACTCGGCCTGCGACTGACCGGCGTGGAGACGGCCCTCAACGCGGAGGCGGGTCTCGTCGCGCTGGGCTGGCAGCGCATGCCCCAGCCCTCTGGGGAGGCCTCTCGTGACGCTCTACGATGAACAGCTCACCCGAGGCGCGCACCCCGAGCAGGGTGCCGCGGGCGACTCGGCGACGTACCAAGTCGCCACCGAGGAAGACCTCCTGACGGTCCGTCATGCGGTGCGGGCGGCCACCGTCGAGGCGGGCTTCGGCCTGGTCGACCAGACCCGCATCGTCACCGCCGCCAGCGAACTGGCCCGCAACGCCTACATCCACGGCGGGGGCGGCAGCCTCAGCGTGGAGCAGGTGCGCGACGGCGGGCGCACCGGTCTGCGGCTCACCATGCGCGACGAGGGCCCCGGCATCCCGGACCTGGAGGCGGCCCTGACCGACGGCTACACCACCGGCGCGGGCCTGGGCCACGGCCTGGGCGGGGCGCGGCGGCTGATGCACGAGTTCTCGGTGCACAGTCACGAGGGCGAGGGCACCACCGTCGTCGCCACCCGCTGGAACGGCCGCTGATGCGCGGCGGCGACGCGGCCGCATCGCCCGGCCCGGCCCCCGGAACGCCGGATCGCGGCACCCCCGGCCCGACCGGGGGCCGCGCCGCGCCGCCCTCCCCCGCCGCCGTCCGCATCCGGATCGACCACTACAGCGCGGTCCACCTGGCCGCCGCCACCGCCCGCCGGATCGCCGTGGACAGCGGGCTGCCGGGGGCGCTGCCCGACCGGGCGGCGGTCCTCGCCAGCGAACTGGCCAGCAACATCGCCAAGCACGCGCAGGACGGCTCGGTGTTCGTGCAGCCGCTGCCGCTGCGCCCCGGCGTGGAGATCACCGCCGTCGACCGGGGACCCGGCATCCCCGACCTGGACGCGGCCCTCACCGACGGCTGGACCACCACGAGGACCCTGGGCTCGGGCCTCGGCGCGGTCCGCCGCATCGCCTCCGACGTCGCTCTGCGTACGAAGCCGGGCGCGGGCACCCTGATCTGCGCCCGCATCGCCGCCCCCGGGGCCCCGCCGCCCCCGGGCCCCGACCTGGCGGCCCTCTGCCTGGCGCTGGAGGGCGAGCGCGGCTGCGGCGACGGCTGGGCGGTCGCCGACGCCGAGGACGGGCTGCGCACGGTCGTGGTGGTGGACGGCCTCGGGCACGGCGAGAGCGCCGCGGAGGCCGCCGACGTCGCGCTGCGCGCGTTCCGCCGCGACCCCGAACTGCCGCTGCCCGAGCTGCTGTTCGCCCTGGACCGGGCGCTGCGGCACACCCGGGGCGCGGCGGTGGGGCTGCTGCGGCTGCGGCCCGACGGGGACGCCGACCACTGCTCGGTGGGCAATGTACGGGCCCAGACGGTCGGCTTCGACGGGGTGCGCTCCCGGGTGACCGGGCAGCCGGGGGTGGTCGGATGGAACATGCCGGGCCCGAGGGTACGGCGGATCGCGGTGCCGCCGGGCTCGACGCTGGTCCTGCACAGCGACGGCATCGACCCGCGCTGGACGCACGACCCGTCCCCGTTCCTGCTGCGGCTGCCGCCGCCCCTGCTGGTGGCGGCCCTCGCCCACGACTTCCGTCACATCCGCGACGACGCCACGGTCCTCGCGACCGGTGCACAGGCAACGACCGATGCACGGCCAACGACCGGTACCCCGACCCCGACCGACGCCCCGCCCCCGCAGAGCGGCCCCACCCCCGCTCCGAAGAGAGACGCATGATCCCCCACAGCACCACCCACCACTCCCTGCCCGGGCTGCGCACCACGCTGCGCCGGCTCGCCCATCAGCTGGACCTGCCGGTGGAGCAGCGTGCCCGGCTCGCGCTGGCGGTGACGCAGGTGGCCGCGGGGGAACTGGGCGCGGGCCGCTCCGTCACCCTGCACGCCGCCCAGGAGGACGACCCGAAGGAGGACGGCGGGTCGGTGCTCACCGTGCGGCTGCGCACCCCGCTCGCCCCCCGCCCGCCCTCGCTGCAGGACCTCCCGCTGCCCGCCGAACGGCTGCCGGGCACGGCGGCGGTGTGGCGCCTGCCGCACCCCCAGCCCCCGCTTCCGGCGCGGAACAGCACACCGGACAGCACACCGGACAGCGGGACTCCCGGGACGACGGAACTCCTGGAGGAGGAGCTGCGGGCCGCCGTCGCCCGGGCGGACACGCTCGCCGAGGACCACAAGCGCCTCAAGCACGAGCTGGCCGAGACCAACAGCGGGGTGCTGGCCCTCTACGTACAACTGGAGGAACGGGACGAGCAGTTGCGGCGCGCGCACGGACAGATGCTGCGCGAGCTGGAGGACGCACTGCGCCCGTCCCCGGTGCACGTGCCGGGCCTGGAGATGGCGGTGCACTACGAGCCCGCCGGCACCGACGCGCCGACCGGCGGCGACCTCTACGACTGGTTCCTGCTCCCCGACGGCCGCGTCCACATCACCCTCGTCGACGCCCTCGGCCACGGCGTCACCAGCACCCGCAGCGCCCTCAACGTCACCCACGCGGTGCGCACCCTGGCGCTGGAGGGCCACCCGCTGGAGTCGATCGTGGCCCGTACGGACGAGATCCTGCTGCCCTTCGACCGGGAGCTGATGGCGACCGTCCTGCTGGCCAGGATCGATCCGGCGGGCGGCACCTTCTCGCTGGCCAACGGCAGCCACCCGCCCGCCCTGCTGGTCCGCGAGGACGGCAGCGCCGAATTCCGGGAGGTGCGCGGGCGGGGCATCGGCTACCCGCTGCCGGGCAGCGAACAGCTCGTGTACGACGAACTGGCCCCCGGCGACCTCCTGGTCCTCTACACCGACGGCCTCACCGAAAGCCGCCGGGACCCCCGTGAGGGCGAGCAGCGTCTCCTGGAGGCCGCCCGCGCCCACCGCCACCTGCCCATAGAGAAGATCCCCGGCGCGATCGCCGCCGACATGCACACGGTGATCCTGCACCCCGACGACACCGTGGCCCTGACCGTACGCAGAACTCGCGAGGACAGCGCATGAACCGTGACCTCACCCCCGCTCACGACCCCTCCTCCCCCACCGCCCCCTCCCACGACCTCTCCCCGGCCCGTGAACTGACCGTCGCCGTCACCGCCACGGAGGTCCGGGGCCGCGACGCCGGCGTGGTGCTGGCCGTCGCGGGCGACCTGGACTTCGACAACTCGCCCCGGCTGCGCACGGCGCTGAACCGGCTCGCACTGGCCCCCGGCGACCTGCTGGTGATGGACCTCTCCGAGGTGACCTTCTTCGACTCCAGCGGCGTGACGATGCTGGTCATCGCCCGGAAGGTGGCGCAGGCCGCGAGTGCGGAGATCGTCGTCACCGGGGTCACGCCGATGGTGGCGAAGATATTCCGCATCACCGGCCTGGACGAGGTCTTCCGCACCTACGCCGACCCCGCGGCCGCGTTCGCCGACAGCGTGCACAACTGAGCGAGGGCGGAGGCCATGAGCGGGAGATCTCGGGGTAGGCGAGCGGTTGATGACTGAGGAGCCGCCCGTGGTTGTCCTGGATTCACCGCAAGGAGCGCAAGGAGACAGCGCATCCGCCCGAGACGCCGCCGCCGTGTATCTCGCCCAGCACTGTCCCTGGGTCGATCTCGACGCGGTGCTGCTGGTCGTGAGCGAGCTGGTCACCAATGCCGTGCGGCACACGACCGGCTGGTGGCGGCTGCGGCTGCGCGTCGGCAAGGAGCAGCTGGTGGTCGACATGGAGGACTCCAGCCGGGAGCCGCCGGTCCCCCGGGAGCCGGACTTCGCGGGCGGCGGCGGCTTCGGCTGGCACATGGTGCAGCGGCTCGCGGGCCAGGTGGAGGTACGCCCCCTGCCGGACGGCAAGCAGGTGCGGGCAACCTGGTTCCGCCCGGCGGACGCGACCTGCTGACGCGGGCGGCCCGGGACCGTACCGCACTGTCCTGACCGCAGTGCGCACACAACGCGAGAGCAGCACGCACACAACGCAAGAAGGGCCCGGACCCCACCAGGGGGTCCGGGCCCTTCTCCTGCACTCACTCCTGGGTGAGCAGTCCTTCGCGCAGCCGCTTGGTGATGCGCGTCAGCAGCCGGGACACCTGCATCTGGGACACGCCCAGTTCGGCTCCGATCTGCGACTGCGTCATCTCCGCGCCGTACCTCATGCTCAGGATGCGCTTGTCGCGCTCGTCGAGTTCGTCGATGAGGGGCTTGAGCGCCTGGACGTTCTCGACGATCTCCATGTCGGCGTCGGTGTCGCCGAGCCGGTCGGCGAGGGTCTGCGCACCGGAGTCCGCGCCGTCGTCGAGCGGGATGTCGATGGAACCCGCCGTGTAGCCGTTGGAGGCGACGAGACCCTCGACGATCTCGTCCTCCTCCATGTCGAGGTAAGAGGCGAGTTCGCTGGTCGTCGGGGCCCGGTCGAGCTGCTGGAACAGCACGTCGGACGCCTTCGCGAGGTCTATCCGCAGCTCCTGGAGGCGCCGCGGCACGTGCACGGACCAGCTGGTGTCGCGGAAGAACCGCTTGATCTCGCCGACGATGCACGGCATGGCGAAGGTGGCGAACTCGACCTCTCGGGTCAGCTCGAACCGGTCGATCGCCTTGATCAGCCCGATCGTGCCGACCTGGACGATGTCCTCCATCTGGTCGGCGCGGTTGCGGAAGCGGGTCGCCGCGTACTTGACCAGGGCCAGGTTCAGCTCGATCAGGGTGTTGCGGGCGTACTGGTATTCGTGCGTGCCCTCTTCGAGGACTGCGAGCCGGGCGAAGAAAAGCCTCGACAGCTCACGGGCGTCCTTCGGGGCTACCTCCGACGGGTTCGCCACATACGGAAGTTCCTGCTCCGCCGGTGCGGTCTCGGTCACTCCCCGCGTGGTATCCGTCGGGACTGCGGTCGCCATGGACACGGTGTCCTCCCCTTCATCGGTGTATCAGCGCAAGGGCGCGTGTACCCGGAGGGCAGCCCACCATGCATGGTCACGCACCGCTAATTTATTCAACACCACCTTCACATCGCGGATTTACCACCTCCTCCCCCCATCAAGTCGCCCCAAACCGCCCACAGCGGCCTTTCCCCCCAGCGTGTCACGGATGGGGGCCCGCGTCACTCCTCGGGGACAAGTCCCGCTTCGTACGCGAGGATCGCCGCCTGCACGCGGTTCCTGACGTCGAGCCGGGCGAGGATCTGACTGACGTACGTCTTCACCGTGCCCTCGACGACGTGCAGCCGCCGGGCGATCTCGGCGTTGGAGTGCCCGGCCCCGACGAGGGCGAGCACCTCCTGCTCCCGGGCGGTGAGTTCGGCGGTGCGGGCGCGGGCGGCGGTCCGCCTGCCGAGCTGCCCGGTGCCGAAGTGGGCCAGGACGCGCCGGGCGACCGTCGGGGAGAGGTACGCGCCGCCTTCGGCGACGGCCCGCACCCCGGAGATGAGTTCGCGCGGGTCCCCGGACTTGAGGACGAACCCGGCGGCTCCCGAGCCCAGCGCGCTCGCGATGTACTCGTCCTCGGAGAACGTCGTCAGCATCACGACGGCCGCCTCCGGAAGGAGCGTGCGCAGTTCCTCGGCGGCCCGCAGCCCGTCGACCCGGGGCATCCGGATGTCGAGCAGGCACACGTCGGGCCGGTGCTTGAGGGCGAGCTCGACGGCCTCGTGCCCGTCGCCTGCCTCGGCCACGGTCTCGATGTCGTCCGCCGAGGAGAGGATGGCCCGCACTCCGGCGCGCATCATCGCTTCGTCGTCGGCCAGCAGCACCCGGATCACTTCGGCTCCCCCGCATCACGTGTCTGTGTCACCGGAACGCTAACCGCCCCCGGAGAACGGAACGGGCCCGCCTCCCCTGCGAGGGGGAAGCGGGCCCGTACACGGGTGGGACGCGTCAGCTCCAGCTGGCGTGCAGGGGCTTGCCCTCGGCGTAACCGGCGGCGCTCTGCACACCGACGATGGCCTTCTCGGCGAACTCCTCCAGGGAGGCGGCACCGGCGTAGGTGCAGGAGGACCGCACACCGGCCACGATCGAGTCGATCAGGTCCTCGACACCGGGGCGGGCCGGGTCCAGGAACATCCGCGAGGTGGAGATGCCCTCCTCGAAGATCGCCTTGCGGGCCCGGTCGTACGCCGACTCCTCGCTGGTGCGGTTCTTGACCGCGCGGGCGGAGGCCATGCCGAAGGACTCCTTGTACCAGCGGCCGTCGGCGCTCTGCTGGAGGTCGCCGGGGCTCTCGTACGTACCGGCGAACCAGGAGCCGACCATCACGTTCGACGCACCGGCGGCGAGCGCCATCGCGACGTCGCGCGGGTGGCGGACGCCACCGTCGGCCCAGACGTGCTTGCCGTGCTTCTTGGCCTCGGCGGCGCACTCCATGACGGCGGAGAACTGCGGCCGGCCGACGCCGGTCATCATCCGCGTCGTGCACATGGCACCCGGACCCACACCGACCTTGATGATGTCGGCGCCGGCCTCGATGAGGTCCTTGACGCCCTCGGCGGCGACGATGTTGCCCGCCACGATCGGGACCTGCGGGTCGAGGGCGCGCACGGCCTTGACCGCGGCGATCATCGACTCCTGGTGCCCGTGCGCGGTGTCCACGACGAGGGTGTCGACACCGGCGTCGAGGAGCTGCTTGGCCTTGCCCGCGACGTCGCCGTTGATACCGACGGCGGCGGCGATGCGCAGCTTGCCGTTGGCGTCGACGGCGGGGGTGTACAGGGTGGCGCGGAGCGCGCCCTTGCGGGTCAGGATGCCCGCGAGGCGGCCCTCGGCGTCCACGGCCGGGGCGTAGCGGCGGTTGGCCGCGTCCAGCTTGTTGAACGCCTCCCGCGGGTCGATCTCCGCGTCCAGCAGCACCAGGTCCTTGGACATGACCTCGGACAGCTGGGTGAAGCGGTCCACCCCGGCGAGGTCCTGGTCCGTCACGACACCGATCGGCCGCTGTTCGTCGTCCACGACGACACCGGCGTTGTGCGCCCGCTTCGGCAGCAGCGACAGGGCGTCGGCGACGGTCTGGGTCGGGGCCAGCACGATCGGCGTGTCGAGGACGAGGTGGCGGGTCTTGACCCAGGCCACGACCTCGGTGACGACCTCGATCGGGATGTCCTGCGGGATGACGACGAGGCCGCCGCGGCGGGCCAGCGTCTCCGCCATGCGGCGGCCCGCGATGGCGGTCATGTTGGCGACGACCAGCGGGATCGTGGTGCCGGTGCCGTCGGGGGCGGAGAGGTCCACACCCTGGCGGGAACCGACCGCGGAGCGGCTCGGCACCATGAAGACGTCGTCGTACGTGAGGTCGTACGGCGGCTTGAGATCGTTGAGGAAACGCACGCGCGGAACATCCAGTCGTTCGGTGTTGGCCCCGGGGCATTTCAGCCCGGGGGAAAACGCACGTACTTGATTGTCCCACGAACGTCCGGTTTTGCCCCCTCGGCCGATCCTCCAGTCACCACCCCCTCCCCCTGGCCAATGCTCCAAAGCCGTTCCCACTACCGGTACGAGGAAGGGGGCGACCGGCATCACGCCGGTCGCCCCCTTCCTCGTCCGCCCGCAACCCGGCCGGACGGACTCAGTCGTCCGGGTCCGCCCGGTCCAGGGCGGGGCGCGGCGGCGGGCCGCCCGCGCTCAGCAGGTAGTCCGCGGCGGCCGTGTCGGTGACGAGGCTGGTCACGAGCCCGGAGCGGAGCACCGCGTCGATGGCCGCGGCCTTGCGCAGTCCGCCCGCGATGGCGACGACTTCGGGTATGCGGCGGAGCCGGTCGGCCTCGACGGTGATGCAGCGCTCGCCGAGGTCACGGCCGACCCGACGCCCCTGGGCGTCGAAGAGGTGCGCGGACGTCTCGGCGGCGACGCCGAGAGACGCGTAGTGCGCACGCTCCTCGTCCGTCAGCATGTCGTGCACCGTGGAGATCCCCGGCTCCCACGACCCGATGGACACGCACGCCACGGTCACCTTGTCGAAGTACTCGAAGGCGCGGGCGATGCCCGTCTGGTTGCGCAGGGCGGCGGCCGTCGCCGGATCGGGCAGCAGCATCGGCGCGTAGATGGGGTGGGCCTCGCCGCCGGACACCTGCGCGGCCCGCCGGACCGCCTCGACCGAACCGCGCTCGGCGGTCCCCGCGTCGTACACACCGGTGAGCTGTACGACCGTGCACGGCGGCAGGTGATGCAGGGCGGCGGCCATGTGGATCGTCGACCGACCCCACGCCAACCCCAGCACGTCCCCTTCATTCACCAGCTCACCGAGCAGGTCGGCGGCGACCTCACCCAGATTCTCCGGATCGGGAGCATCGTCGGCCGCATCCGCCGGGGACTCCACCACGACCGCGTGCCGCAGCCCGTACCGGGCGCGCAGGGCGTCGGAACGCTCCGCGTCCAGTTCGGCCGGGACGCGGATCTCGATCCGTACGAGATCGCGCTCCAGGGCGGTCTCCAGCACCCGGGCCACCTTGAAGCGGCTGACGCCGAACTCCTCGGCGATCTGGATCTTGGACTTGCCCTCCAGGTAGAAGCGGCGGGCCATGGCCGCCGCCTGCACCAGTTCAGCGGGTCCCATCCGCATGGCCGACCGGCCCGCTGACATCGCAGACACCGCGATCTCCTTAACCTTGGTTCACTTTCACACAATGGTTCGTCGTTCATCCTGTCAGATGTGACGGACCTTGATCAGCCCTGTGGGCCCACGTTCATTTTGCCGTCTTATTACTGTGCCCGCCCCGATGCTGCGCGGACTCTCAACGGACTCTCAGTGGGCGCAGGCCCAGGGAGCCTTCGCGGTGGCCTCGTCGGCCTGGTGGCGCAGCATGCGGACGGCGGCGGCCGGGTCGTCGGTGTTGTACACGGCGGACCCGGCCACGAACACATCGGCCCCGGCCTCGGCGCAGCGCTCGATGGTCGACGCGGAGACCCCGCCGTCCACCTGGAGCCACAGCTGGAGCCCGTGCTTGGCGATCAGCTGCCGCGTACGGCGGATCTTCGGCAGCATGATGTCGAGGAACGACTGCCCCCCGAATCCCGGCTCAACCGTCATGATCAGCAGCATGTCCAGCTCGGGAAGCAGGTCCTCGTACGGCTCGATGGGCGTGGCGGGCTTGAGCGCCATGGAGGCGCGGGCGCCCTTGGCGCGGATCTCACGGGCCGTACGCACGGGCGCCGCGGCCGCCTCCGCGTGGAACGTCACGGACCCCGCACCCGCCTCCACATACTGCGGAGCCCAGCGGTCCGGGTCCTCGATCATCAGGTGGCAGTCCAGCGGAATGTCCGTGGCCCGGCTGAGCGACTCCACGATCGGGACGCCGAGGGTGAGGTTCGGGACGAAGTGGTTGTCCATGACGTCGACATGGAGCCAGTCGGCGCCCTCGACGGCTTTGGCCTCGTCGGCGAGCCGGGCGAAGTCCGCGGACAGGATGCTGGGATTGATCTGCGCTGCCATGCCCCAAGACTGCCATGCCGCCCACCACTTCACGGACGGGGCGGGCCCGTTGGGCACGCGGGGCCGCACTCGATCTGCCGCTCGGGCGCGCCTCTTCAGGGGTGCGGGTCTGCACTCGCCCTACCGCTCAGACGCGCCCCGTCAGGGGCGCGGGGCCGTACCCGATCTGCGGCTCCGCCACGCTGGGCGCCCCGTCAGGGGCGCGGGGAACTGCGCGACCAGCCACCCACTCACCCGCACGGTAACCGTGCAATGGCCCCGCGGGTTTAGGTGAAGGGGCGGGGCTGGGGACCCCCTTGCCCCGGCGGGGCAGAGCTGCGCCTGTCCAACGCCGGGAGGCGACCCCAGGGCCCTGGTGGTGACGTGCACCCGGTGTCGGGGCGGAGCCAGGGGCGGCACCCGGGTGGGCCGGGAGCGGGAGGGGCCGCCCCCTTGCCCGCCCGTCCCGCCCCCGGGGGGCGGCCCCGCCGCCCAAGGCGGCTACGGGGAAGCGGGGAAAGGGCGAGCCCAAGTCCCCCTACGCCACCCGCCTCAGCACCGCCAGGTACATCGCATCCGTCCCATGCACATGCGGCCACAACTGCACATCAGGCCCCTCCCCCAACGCCGAAACCCCCGGCATCAGCGCCCTCGCGTCCACCCACTCCACCTCGAAGGGCTCGTTCCCCGCCCCGCGCCCCCGGATCACGTCGTCCACGACGGTCCGCGTCTCCGCCAGGTGCGGCGAGCACGTCGCGTACCCGACCACACCCCCGACCCGTACGGCCTTCAGCGCTTCCCGCAGCAGCCCCCGCTGCAACGGCGCGAACCCCTCCAGGTCCTCCGGCCGACGACGCCACCGCGCCTCCGGCCGCCGCCGCAGCGCCCCCAGCCCCGAGCACGGCACGTCCATCAGCACCCGGTCGAAGGTCCCCGGCAGCCACGGCGGCCTCGTGCCGTCGGCCGCGATCACCTGGTACGGCCCCGGGTTCCCGGCCAGCGCCTGCTCGACCAGGCGGGCCCGGTGCGGCTGCTTCTCGGAGGCGAGCAGCACCGCCCCCCGCTCGGAGGCCAGCGCCGCGAGCAGCGCCGCCTTTCCGCCGGGGCCCGCACAGCCGTCGAGCCACCGTTCGTCGCGGCCCTCGACGGGCGCGTTCGCGAGGGCCGCCGCGACGAGCTGGCTGCCCTCGTCCTGGACTCCGGCGCGCCCGTCCCGTACGGCGTCCAGCGCACCCGGTTCGCCGCCCTCGGCCATCCGTACCGCGTACGGCGACCAGCGCCCCGGCAGTCCGGACTCCTCGCCCAGCACGTCCAGCAGCTCATCGGTCGTGGAGCGCCCCGGACGGGCGACCAGCGTCACCTCGGGTCGCTCGTTGTCCGCTTCGAGGAGGTCCTCGATGCCCGCCCGGCCGCCGCCCAGCGCGTCCCAGAGCGCCGAGACGATCCAGCGCGGGTGCGAGTGCACGACGGCGAGGTGCTGCTCGGCGTCCTCGTCGTACGGCGGAGCGACCTGCTCCACCCACGCGTCCAGGTCCTGCTTGGAGATCTTGCGGAGCACCGCGTTGACGAACTTCGCCCGCCCCTCGCCCAGCACCAGCCGCGCCAGGTCCACGCTGGCCGAGACGGCCGCGTGGGTGGGGATGCGGGTGCCCAGGAGCTGGTGCGCGCCGAGTGCGAGCACGTCGAGGACCGGCGGGTCGACCTCGCGCAGCGGCCGGTCGATGCAGGCCGCGATGATCGAGTCGTACGTTCCCTGGCGGCGCAGCGTCCCGTAGACCAGCTCGGTGGCGAGCGCGGCGTCGCGGCCGTCGAAGCCCTCATTCTTCTCGCGGGCCTTCTTCAGCAGCGGCGGCAGCACCAGGTTGGCGTACGCGTCCCGCTCGTCGACGGCGCGCAGGGCCTCGAAGGCGAGGAAGCGGACGGGGTCCTTCTCCGGCTTGCGATGCGGCTTGTACGGCTGCTTGCCCTTGCTCGGTGCGCCCTGCTTGCGGGGGCGGCTCTGCTGGGACTTCTGGTCGCTCAAAAGGTGCTCCGCGTATGTGAAGGGTGTTCCCCCTCAGGTTACGTCTGTCTCGGTGGGCGGCCCGCCCGGGCCGCCGGGCCCCCGGGCGGGGGTCAGGCCGTCGCGGCCCTGGTCAGGAGTTCTCCCGCGGTGATGCGCACGCCGCGCGCCCAGTCGGCGGCCTTCATCGGCTTCTTGCCCTGCGGCTGCACCCAGAGCAGCTCGACGGCGTGCGAGCCGGTGCCGACGTACACGTTGTTCTTGCCCGCGGACAGCTCACCGGGGGCGAGGTCGGTGCGGTCCGTGACGAGGCCCGTCTGCACCAGCTTCAGGCGCTCGCCGCGGAAGACGGTCCACGCGCCGGGAGCGGGCGTGCAGCCGCGCACGACCCGGTCGACGCGCAGCGCCGGGGCCGCCCAGTCGACCTGTGCGTCCTCGACGGTGATCTTCGGGGCGAGGGTGATGCCGTCGGCGGGCTGCGGAACGGGCTTCAGCGAGCCGTCCTCGATGCCGTCCATGGTCGCCACGAGCAGCCCGGACCCGGCGAAGGCCAGTCGCGTCAGCAGGTCGCCGCTGGTGTCCGTGGGCCGTACGTCCTCGGTGATCACCCCGTAGACCGGACCCGAGTCCAGGCCCTGCTCGATCTGGAAGGTCGACGCGCCGGTGACCTCGTCGCCCGCCATCACCGCGTGCTGCACGGGGGCCGCGCCGCGCCAGGCGGGGAGCAGCGAGAAGTGCAGGTTGACCCAGCCGTGGGCGGGGATCTCCAGGGCGGACTTGGGCAGCAGCGCGCCGTACGCGACGACCGGGCAGCAGTCCGGGCCGATCTCGCGCAGCCGTGCCTGGAACTCCTCGTCACGCGGCTTCACCGGCTTGAGCACCTCGATGCCCGCCTCCTCCGCGCGCTCCGCGACGGGGCTCGCGACCAGGCGGCGGCCGCGCCCGGCCGGGGCGTCGGGCCGGGTGACGACGGCGACGACCTCGTGCCGCGAGGCGATCAGGGCGTCCAGGGCGGGGACGGCGACCTCGGGGGTGCCGGCGAAGACGAGCTTCATGGGGGTACGAGCCTCTCGTTCGGGTCGTTCGGGCGAAGGAACGGCCCGCCGGACGTGCGGACGCGGGCAGCGCACCAGTCTATGGGCGTGGCCCCCGGGCCGCCCCGGCGGGCGTCAACGGCAGCGGACCGACCCGCGCTCCGGCGGCTTCGAACGCTCCGGAGGTCGGGGGCGTACGCATGTCCGTGCGCCCCGCGCATATGCGGACACGCCCCTGGAGCGTGACCACAACACCGGGTGGCGCGTTGGTCAAAAGAGATTGACCGAAACGGGTCGTCAACCTGACGGCCCCGTCCTTCTTCGTCCTTCTTCATTCAACGCCGGTTCGAGAGGCTTTTTCATGGCCGACCACGCAACCCATGACGCCCAAGCGCGGGCCAGCCTGCACCTGTTGGTACGGGACATCGAGCGGGTCCGCCGGCAGGTGGACGCACTGCGTACCCTCACCGCCCAGTTGGGCAACGTCTACCGCCCGCGCCGATCGGGTCCCTCCACGGGCTTCGTCGTGTACGGGCGGGCCCCCGCCCCGACCGTCCGCCTCGCACAGGAACTGCGGGACAGCGTCGAGACCCTGGTGACCGCCGCCGTGGACTTCGACCGCTCGCTCGGATTCTCGTGGGACGCGGTGGGGTCGGCGCTCGGGGTCACCAAGCAGGCGGTGCACCGCCGGTACGGCGCACGCCGGGCGGCCGCGCAGTCCGCCGCCGGGGCGGCCGCGGAGTCCCACGGTGCGGACTCCGCGACCTCCTCCGCTCCGTCCTCCGGGGGTTCGATCGCTCCCGTCTCCCCTGCCGCGGCGGCGAACGGGGCGGTCACCACCGCACCGGCCCCGGCCGTGACGCGCACGATGCCGGGGATGCTTCCGGCGGTGCCTGCGGCGCGGTCGATGCCGCCGCAGCCGACGGCCTCCAGCCAGTCGCTCCGCGAGGAATCCCGCCCTACGCCTCCCCCTTTCCCCAGCCCCCGCAACGGCTGACCCCCTTCCAGGGCCCCCTCCAGGCCCTCTCCAGGCCCTCGCCACCCCCATGGCGGGGGCCTTCCCCTGTACGTGCCGCACCCGGCCCCCCGATGCCTGCGGCGCTGCCCCGGCCCCGCCCTGCGCCGAAGCCGCCCCCCTTCCCCTGAGCCCCCTTGGGCGACGGGGCCGCCCCAGGGGGGCGGAACGGGCGGGCAAGGGGGCGGCCCACCCGACACCGGCCCCGCCCGGTACCGGCCCACCCCCACACCGCCCCCGGCCAAGCCCCCCGCCGGACGCCCGTCCACAGAACCCCCAGCCCACCCCCGTACCGCACACCCCCTCACCCAATGTCCGGCGGATCCACCCGAATCCGCACCCCCTCTCCCCCACCCCCCTTCGCCATCCGCGCCGCCTGTGCCACCTTCAACGCCCCCGCCAACGCCGCCCCCTTCCCCTGCGGCACCCTCACCAGCGCCCGCTCCCACCGCTCCCCCACCGGCGGGTCCTGCGGCCTGCGCGGCCGTCCCGGCTCCGTCACCGGCAGCGGGATCGGGCCCAACACCTCCGCCTCCACCGGCAGTTCCGCCACCCGCAGGAACTCCTCCAGGTCCTCCGCCCGCCCGCTGACCGCCGCCATCCGCGACACTGGCGGAAAGCCCAGCTCAGCCCGCTCCGCCAGCTCCCGCTGCGCGTTGCCCACGGGGTCCCAGCGCACCAGCGCCTGCACCGGCCGCAGCGTCGGCTCGGCGACGACGACCACGACCCCGCCCGCCTCCTGGCCCCGGACCAGCGAGGCCGCCGCGATCCAGCGGCGCAGCGCGTCCTCCCCGGCCCGCAGGTCGGGCCGCCCGAGCATGGCCCAGCCGTCGAGCAGCAGCGCCGCCGCGTACCCGCCCTCGGCGACCGGCTCGGCCCCGGGTGTGCTCACCACCAGGGCAGGTGCGCCCGGCACCACATCGAGGACATGGTCACGCCCCGACGTCCGCACCGGCACCGCCGGGAACGCCCGCCCCAGCTCCTCCGCCGTGCGCCGCGCGCCCACGATCTGCGCCCGCAGCCGGTTGAACCCGCACTCCGCGCACCGCCACTCGGCCTCGGTGCGCCCGCACCACCCGCACTGCAAATCCCGTGCGTCGGGGGCCTCCAGGGGTCCGGCACAGTGCCGGCACCGCGCGGGCGTCCGGCACCGCTCGCACGCCAACCTCGGGACATACCCGCGCCGGGGCACCTGCACCAGTACGGGACCGGTTTTCAGCCCCTCCCGTACGGTCTGCCAGGCGAGGCTCGGCAGCCGTGCCGCCCGCGCCGCCTCGTCCCGCGCCAACTCCTGGTCGCCCACGGTCCGTACGAGAGGAGCGGCCCTGCGCACCTGCTCCCGCGAGGCCGCCAACGGGCGCGCCCACCCGCTGGCCACCAGCTGCGCGGCCTCCACCGTGCAGCTCGTACTGCCCAGCAGGAAGGCGCACTTGTCGAGCGTCGCCCGCAGTTCCAGCACTTCCCGCGCATGCGGCAGCGGGGCGTGCAGCTCGCTCAGGTTCATGTCCCCGTCGTCCCAGACCACGACCAGCCCCAGGTCCCTGACCGGCGCGAACATCGCCGACCTGGTCCCCACCACCGCCCGCACGGCGCCCCGCCGCACGGCCAGCCACTCCCGGTACCGCTTCTCGGGCCCGGCGTCCGCGGTGAGCACCGCGTGCCGCCCTTCCCCCAGCACCGAGGTCAGCGCGGCGTCCACCCGCTCCACGCTCCGCCCGTCGGGCACCACCACGACCGCCCCGCGCCCGGACGCGAGCGTCGCACGCACCGCCCGGGCGATCTCCTCGGCCCACAGGGGCCCCGGGAGCGCAGTCCACACGGCCCGCGGGGCACCACCCCCGGCCAGCGCCTCCAGAAAGGCCGCCCCCTGCTCGTACCGCCCCCAACTCCCCACCTCGGGAACCCCGGGTGCGGGCAGCGGCGGCGGGAAGTCCTTCTTCTCCGCCCGCGCGTTCCTCGGCGGAACGGCCAGTTGCAGCACGTCCGCCAGGCTCCCCGCGTACCGGTCGGCGACCGCCCGCGCCAGCCCCAGCAGCTCCGCGCTCAGCACCGGCTCCGGCGACACCACCTGCGCGAGCGCGGCCAGCGGCCCGTGATAATCCGACTCGGCGACCCGCTCGACGATGAACCCGTCGATCAGCCCGCCCCCCTCCCGCCGTCCGTCCCGCACCCGGTGCGCCCCGGCGCCGAACCGCACCCGCACCCGCACCCCGGGCTGCGCCTCGGCGTCCAGCTCCTCGGTCACCGCGTAGTCGAAGTACCGGTCGAGATGCAGCACGCCCTTGTTCACCATCACCCGGGCGACGGGCAGCTCCTTGGCCAGCGGCGCCCCCCGCCACGTACGCGGCTTCGCCTTCGGCACCTGCTTCTCGTGCCGGAGGAACTCCCGCATCAGCGCCAGCTGCTCGGGCGGCCCCTCCACCGCCCCCTGCTCCTGCGACTGCTCGTCCTTGCTGCTCACAGCCCCATACCTACCATCCCCCTCTGACAACCGACCTGTCCGAGGCTGCCCCGGACCGCCCGAAATCGCCGTCTCGACAGCTCCGAAGAGATCGGGTTCCCTCCACTTCGGGAAACGGGAAACTCCGCCGACCGTCTTGTCCGGCCCACCGCACCGGGCCGAACCTGACCGGCGACGACGGGCGCGACCCACGCCCGGACACCGACGGCCCCGGGGGGACGAAGTGCCGGAAGAGACGTCCGCGTTCGGCAGCGAGCTGCGCCGCACCAGGCAGGCGGCACGCCTGACCGTGGCCGGGCTGGCGGCCCGCCTCTGCCGCGCGGAGCTCCGTGCGCGCGGGGCCCTGCTGGCGCTGCTGCCCGGTGTCACGCCGCCGTCCGGACCTGCCCGCCGCCAAGTGATGACAGCGGGCACGGCCGCCTCGACCGTGCTGCCCGATCTGGCCGAGCTGACAGCGTCAACGAGTCGGGGCCGACCGTCGACGCCCCGTCCTGAAATGCGGCAGGAGAGCGCCCGAGATCACAACGACAAGCAGCAAACGCCCCAAGGGCGCCTGGTGCCATGGCCCACTCGGCCACACCGGCCCCCGAGGGAACCGGCGGCGGGATTCGAACCCGCGAGGGTGCGATCACCCAGGAAGTAGCCGCTCGCCCGCGCACCGGGCTGCGGCCCAGCCCAGGGCCCAACCACCGTCCCGGTCGCGGCAATTGCGTACGACGCCACGCAACGCGCGACGGCCCCGCACACCGCCGAAGGGCGGATGCGGGGCCGTCGCGCAAGCGAGAGCCGTACGAAGTACGAGGGCCTACAGGCCGGCGGCCTTCTTCAGCGCCTCCACACGGTCCGTGCGCTCCCACGTGAAGTCGGGCAGCTCGCGGCCGAAGTGGCCGTACGCGGCCGTCTGCGCGTAGATCGGGCGCAGCAGGTCGAGGTCGCGGATGATCGCGGCCGGGCGGAGGTCGAAGACGTCCGCGATGGCGTGCTCGATGCGGTCGGTGTCGATGGTGGCGGTGCCGAAGGTCTCCACGAAGAGACCGACCGGCTCGGCCTTTCCGATCGCGTACGCGACCTGGACCTCGCAGCGCGCGGCGAGACCGGCGGCCACGACGTTCTTGGCGACCCAGCGCATCGCGTACGCGGCCGAGCGGTCGACCTTGGACGGGTCCTTGCCCGAGAAGGCGCCGCCGCCGTGGCGGGCCATGCCGCCGTACGTGTCGATGATGATCTTGCGGCCGGTGAGGCCGGCGTCGCCCATCGGGCCGCCGATCTCGAAGCGGCCGGTCGGGTTGACGAGGAGGCGGTAGCCCTCGGTGTCGAGCTTGATGCCGTCCTCGACGAGCTGCTTGAGGACGTGCTCGACGACGAACTCGCGGATGTCGGGGGCCAGGAGCGAGTCCAGGTCGATGTCCGAGGCGTGCTGCGAGGAGACGACGACCGTGTCGAGGCGGACGGCCTTGTCGCCGTCGTACTCGATGGTGACCTGGGTCTTGCCGTCGGGGCGCAGGTACGGGATCGTCCCGTTCTTGCGGACCTCGGACAGGCGGCGCGACAGACGGTGCGCGAGGTGGATCGGGAGCGGCATCAGCTCCGGGGTCTCGTCGCAGGCGTAGCCGAACATCAGGCCCTGGTCGCCCGCGCCCTGCTTGTCGAGCTCGTCCTCGTCACCTTCGACGCGCTTCTCGTAGGCGGTGTCGACGCCCTGCGCGATGTCCGGGGACTGCGCGCCGATGGACACCGAGACGCCGCAGGAGGCGCCGTCGAAGCCCTTCTTGGACGAGTCGTAGCCGATGTCGAGGATCTTCTCGCGCACGAGCTGGGCGATCGGCGCGTACGCCTTCGTGGTGACCTCACCGGCGACGTGCACGAGGCCCGTCGTGATCAGGGTCTCCACGGCGACCCGGGAGGTCGGGTCCTCCCGCAGGAGCGCGTCGAGAATCGTGTCGCTGATCTGGTCAGCGATCTTGTCGGGGTGGCCCTCGGTCACAGACTCCGAGGTGAAGAGACGACGGGACACAACGCTCCCTGGGGTTGCAGCGGCTGCTGGCTGATCATTGGCGGACCTGCCGGGAGCTGCGCCCGGCGTCGGTCCGCGACCACTTTATCGGTCGCTCCCGCCTGTCGGACCACGTGTCTCACCGAATGGCAATTGTGTGATCCGAGGCACTGCCTCGTGCAGTACGACAAAACGCCGGGGAACGGGGTCGAAAATGCTGTTTTGACCGTATTTCCGACCCCTGAAGGAGTGAGGCAGGCTCTAGGCGGACTCAGATCCCAGACGAGGGACGACCAAGTCCCACACGACATCCGCCAGAGCTTCCTTCGGACCGTGCGGAACGGGCGTCTCCGCGCCGTCCGCCGCGAGCACGACCGCCTCGTTCTCCTCGGAGCCGAAGGTCTTGCGCTCCCCCACCTCGTTGACGACGAGCAGGTCACAGCCCTTGCGCCGGAGCTTCTTGCGCCCGTTGGCGAGTACGTCGTCGGTCTCGGCGGCGAATCCGACCACCACCTGACCGGGCCGCAGCCGGGCACCCGTGCCGCCGCCCGCGACCTCGGCGAGGATGTCCGGATTGCGGACGAGGGCGACCGGCGCGGGCTCCTGGCCGTCCTGCTTCTTGATCTTTCCTGTGGCGTACGTCTCGGGGCGGAAGTCGGCCACCGCGGCGGCCATCACCACCGCGTCCGCGTCCGCGGCGGCCTTCAGGACCGCCTCGCGGAGCTGCACGGCGGTGCCCACGCGCACGATGTCGGCGCCCGCCGGGTCGGGCAGGCCGGTGTTCGCCTCGATGAGCGTGACCCGCGCGCCGCGCGCCAGGGCGGTGCGCGCGAGCGCGTACCCCTGCTTGCCGGAGGAACGGTTCCCCAGGTAGCGGACCGGGTCCAGCGGCTCGCGGGTGCCGCCCGCGCTGATGACGACGTGGCGGCCGGTCAGGTCGGGGGCAGCGACACCGCGCGCCAGGACCCGGCGGCAGGTCTCGAAGATCTCCACCGGGTCCGGGAAGCGGCCCTTGCCGGTGTCCACGCCGGTCAGGCGGCCCACGGCGGGCTCCAGGACGACCGCGCCCCGGCGGCGCAGCGTGGCGACGTTCTCCTGGGTGGCCGGGTGCTCCCACATCTCGGTGTGCATGGCCGGGGCGAAGAGCACCGGACAGCGGGCCGTGAGGAGGGTGTTGGTCAGGAGGTCGTCGGCGAGGCCGTGCGCCGCCTTGGCGAGCATGTCGGCGGTGGCGGGGGCGACGACGACGAGGTCGGCGTGCTGGCCGATGCGCACGTGCGGGACCTCGTGGACGGAGTCCCAGACCTCGGTGGAGACCGGGTTGCCCGACAGCGCCGACCAGGTGGCCGCGCCCACGAAGTGCAGGGACGCCTCGGTCGGCACGACCCGTACGTCGTGGCCGGACTCGGTCAGCCGGCGCAGCAGCTCGCACGCCTTGTAGGCGGCGATGCCACCGCTGACTCCCAGGACGACCTTCGGCTTCTCCACCACTACCGCTCCCCGCGCTCTTCGGATGCGTACAGGACCATCACACACCACAGGCCCGACGGGAGTCCCGTCGGGCCTGTGGTGAAGGTGCTGGTGCTGCCAAATTTTCGTACTGACTACTGGCTACTGGGCCGGACCCTCGATGGCCTCGGAGGTCAGCAGGCCCGCGTTGATCTCACGCAGGGCGATCGAGAGGGGCTTCTCGTGGACGTGGGTGTCCACCAGCGGACCGACGTACTCCAGCAGGCCCTCGCCGAGCTGGGAGTAGTACGCGTTGATCTGGCGCGCGCGCTTGGCCGCGTAGATCACGAGGCTGTACTTCGAGTCCGTGGCCTCGAGCAGCTCATCGATCGGCGGGTTGATGATGCCCTCGGGCGTGGTGATGGAAGAGGACACGCTCTACCTTCCGAAAACTTCCGGGATACCCGGCTTCCCGGAGGACCGGTCTTCTGGGGCGCCCGAAAAAGTGGACAAAGATCAAACAACTTCCATCAACGTTAGCAGCTCACGTGCTACGTCCTCGACGGAGGTGTTGACAAGGGTGGTGTCGAACTCGGACTCGGCGGCCAGTTCGATCTTGGCGGCGGCGAGCCGACGCTCGATGACCTCGGGCGATTCGGTGCCGCGCCCGGTGAGGCGGCGGACCAGCTCGTCCCAGTTCGGCGGCGCGAGGAACACCAGCTGGGAGTCCGACATCGACTCCTTGACCTGGCGGGCGCCCTCCAGCTCGATCTCCAGGAGGACGGGCTCGCCCGCCTCCAGGCGCTCGACGACCGCGTTGCGCGGGGTGCCGTAGCGGTTGCCCGCGAACTCGGCCCACTCCAGCAGCTCGCCGTTGGCGATCAGCTTGTCCATCTCCTCGTCGGTGACGAAGAAGTAGTGCACACCGTGCTTCTCACCGGGCCGCGGCTTGCGGGTGGTGGCCGACACGGAGAGCCAGACCTCGGGGTGGACCTTGCGCATGTGCGACACGACCGTGCTCTTGCCGACCCCGGAGGGGCCGGAGAGCACGGTCAGCCGCGGACGTGCGTCCGGGGGTACGGGGGACGTCCCCCGGGATGTTGCAGCCATGGAGCGATTATTCCAGCTTCCCGGGCGTGCCCGGACCGCGAGTCAATCGCCGTGTGCGTGGACGGGGAGTACGGCCCGGTCGTCCTGGAGGGACGATCAGGCCGGGCTGCCGCCGAACTCGCGCTCCAGGGATGCGATCTGGTTGGAGCCGAGACCGCGCACCCGGCGGCTCTCGGAGATGCCGAGCCGCTCCATGATCTGCTTGGCGCGGACCTTGCCCACGCCGGGCAGGGACTCAAGGAGGGCGGAGACCTTCATCTTCCCGATGACGTCGTTCTCCTGGCCCTGCTTGATGACCTCGTGGAGGGAAGCGCCGGAGTGCTTGAGTCGATTCTTGACCTCGGCCCGCTCCCGGCGAGCCGCGGCGGCCTTTTCGAGCGCGGCTGCGCGCTGTTCAGGGGTAAGGGGCGGAAGAGCCACGCCTACGTCACCTCGGATGTCGAACTGTCGGATACGGACCGGCGCAGAGCTAGTAACCCCGCACGCGGTGACCAAACACACGGTGGAGCTGTGCGTTTGCTCTCGTCGGAGACTAGCGGGGTTGGCCGCTCCCGTCAGTGAGAACGGACTAAAAGTCCTGGTCAGCCTCAGACGACCAGGACATTTGCCCCATATCGCCCTGGTTTTGGGTAAGGAATGCGTCAACATCGCGCCCCGGCCCGACGCACGGAGGGCACGAACCCGTCTCCGGTCCGCGCCCTCCGTGCTGCGTCAGGTCTTCCGACAGGCCTCTCAGGCCCCGGCGACCGCCTCGCGCACCTCGTCCGCGAAGCGCTGTGCGGAATCCCTCAGTCCGGTCTTGTCGGGGCCGTGGCGCAGGACGCCCCGGCTCACGCTCGGTACGACGTTGCCGACGGCGGAGCCGAAGACGCCGGGAAGGTCGGCCGGGGTCGCGCCCTGCGCGCCGATGCCGGGGGCGAGCAGCGGGCCGTTGATCGCGAGGTCCGCGCCCGCGTCGCCCAGGGTCGCGCCGACGACCGCGCCGACGGAGCCCATCGGGTCGGCGCCCGCGTTCTCGGCGGCCATGTGGTCCAGCATCAGCTGGGCCAGCGAGCGTCCGTCGGCGGCGGTGGCGCGCTGCACCTCGGCGCCCTCCGGGTTGGAGGTGAGGGCGAGGACGAAAACGCCCGCGCCGTTCGCGGCGGCCAGGTCGAGCGCGGGGCGCAGCGAGCCGAAGCCGAGGTACGGGGAGACGGTCACCGCGTCGGAGAAGAGCGGGGAGGCCGGGTCCAGGTAGGTGGCGGCGTACGCGCCCATGGTGGAGCCGATGTCGCCGCGCTTGGCGTCCATCAGGACCAGGGCCCCGGCGGCGCGGGACTCCTCGACGGCCTTCTCCAGGACGGCGACGCCGCGCGAGCCGAAGCGCTCGAAGAACGCGGACTGCGGCTTGAGGACGGCGACCCGGTCGGCCAGCGCCTCCACGACGGTCCGGGTGAAGGTCTCCAGGCCCTTGATGTCGTCGTCCAGGCCCCAGGCCTGCAGCAGCGAGGCGTGCGGGTCGATGCCGACGCAGAGGGGGCCGCGGGTGTCCATGGCGGCGCGAAGACGCGTACCGAACGGGGTCATGCGGAGGCCTTCTTCCGGGTGTCTGCGCCGACGGCCTCGGCGAGGGTCTGGTACGGGCTGTTGGCGAGGCGCGCGGCCAGGCCCTTGTGGATCGCGCGGGCGTAGAAGGGGCCCTCGTAGATGAAGGCGCTGTAGCCCTGGATGAGGGTGGCGCCCGCGAGGATGCGCTGCCAGGCGTCCTCGGCGTTCTCGATGCCGCCCACCCCGATGAGGGTGAGGTCGTCGCCCACACGGGCGTACAGGCGGCGCAGGACCTCCAGGGAGCGCGCCTTGACGGGGGCGCCGGAGAGGCCGCCGGTCTCGCCGTACAGCTCCGGGGAGGACTTCAGGCCCAGGCTCTCGCGGGCGATGGTGGTGTTGGTGGCGATGATGCCGTCGAGGCCCAGCTCCAGGGCCAGGTCGGCGACCGCGTCGACGTCCTCGTCCGCGAGGTCCGGGGCGATCTTGACCAGGAGCGGGACGCGGCGGTCGGTGACCGTGCGGTCGGCCGCCTCGCGTACGGCGGTGAGCAGCGGGCGCAGCGACTCGGTGGCCTGGAGGTTGCGCAGGCCCGGGGTGTTCGGGGAGGACACGTTGACCACGAGGTAGTCGGCGTGGGCGGCGAGGCGTTCGGTGGACGCCACGTAGTCGCCGACCGCTTCCTCCTCCGGGACGACCTTGGTCTTGCCGATGTTGACGCCGACGGTCGCCTTGAAGACCGGGTTGCGGGCCGCCAGGCGGGCGGCCACGGCCTCCGAGCCCTCGTTGTTGAAACCCATGCGGTTGATGAGCGCGCGGTCCGCGATCAGGCGGAAGAGGCGCTTCTTGGGGTTGCCGGGCTGCGGCTGGGCGGTGACGGTGCCGATCTCGATGTGGTCGAAGCCGAGCATGGTCATGCCGTCGATGGCCACGGCGTTCTTGTCGAACCCGGCGGCCAGGCCGAACGGGCCGTGCATGCGCAGGCCGAGGGCCTCCGTACGGAGCTCCGTGAAGCGCGGAGCGAGGGCGGCGGCCACGAACGTACGCAGGACGGGGACGCGGGCGGCCAGGCGGATCCAGCGGAAGGCCAGGTAGTGGGCCTTCTCGGGGTCCATCCGCTTGAAGACGAGGTTGAAGAAGAACTTGTACATGGGTGCCTTCGCAGAAGTCTGGGTGAGGGGGCTCGCGAAGAGGGGGACACCGGATGCTTCCGGTGTCCCCCTCCCTGGCCGCTCAGTCCTCGCGGGCCGCGGTCAGATGTTCCGCGTGTTCCTGGAGGGAGCGGACCCCCACGTCGCCGCGGTTGAGCGCGTCGATGCCCTGCACGGCGGCGGCGAGCGCCTGGACCGTGGTGAGGCAGGGGACGGAGCGGGAGACCGCCGCCGTACGGATCTCGTAGCCGTCGAGGCGGCCGCCCGTGCCGTACGGGGTGTTGATGATGAGGTCGACCTCGCCGTCGTGGATCAGCTGGACGATGGTCTTCTCACCGCCCGGGCCCTCGCCCTCGGACTGCTTGCGCACGACGGTGGCGTTGATGCCGTTGCGCTTGAGGACCTCGGCGGTGCCGGAGGTGGCCAGCAGCTCGAAGCCGTGGGCGACCAGCTCGCGGGCCGGGAAGATCATCGAGCGCTTGTCGCGGTTGGCGACCGAGATGAAGGTGCGGCCCTTGGTGGGCAGCGGGCCGTACGCACCGGCCTGCGACTTGGCGTACGCCGTGCCGAAGACCGAGTCGATGCCCATGACCTCGCCGGTGGAGCGCATCTCCGGGCCGAGCACCGTGTCGACGCCTCGTCCGTGCATGTCGCGGAAGCGGCTCCACGGCATCACGGCCTCCTTGACGGAGATCGGCGCGTCCTGCGGCAGCGTGCCGCCGTCGCCGGTGGCCGGGAGCATGCCCTCGGCGCGCAGCTCGGCGACGGTGGCGCCCAGCGAGATGCGGGCGGCGGCCTTGGCCAGCGGCACCGCGGTCGCCTTCGAGGTGAAGGGGACGGTGCGCGAGGCGCGCGGGTTGGCTTCGAGGACGTAGAGGATGTCCCCGGCCATGGCGAACTGGATGTTGATCAGGCCACGGACCCCGACACCGCGAGCGATGGCCTCGGTCGAGGCGCGCAGGCGCTTTATGTCGTGGCCGCCGAGGGTGATCGGGGGCAGCGCGCAGGCGGAGTCGCCGGAGTGGATGCCGGCTTCCTCGATGTGCTCCATGACGCCGCCGAGGTAGAGCTCGGTGCCGTCGTAGAGGGCGTCGACGTCGATCTCGATCGCGTCGTCGAGGAAGCGGTCGACCAGGACCGGGCGGTCCGGGCTGATCTCGGTGGACTCCTCGATGTAGGAGGAGAGGCGGGTCTCGTCGTAGACGATCTCCATGCCGCGGCCGCCGAGCACGTACGACGGGCGTACGAGGACGGGGTAGCCGATCTCGTCGGCGATGGCCTTGGCCTCGGAGAACGTGGTGGCGGTGCCGTGCTTGGGGGCCGGGAGACCGGCCTCGGCGAGCACCCGGCCGAACGCGCCGCGGTCCTCGGCGGCGTGGATGGCCTCCGGGGAGGTGCCGACGACGGGCACGCCGTTGTCCTTGAGCGCCTGGGCGAGACCCAGCGGGGTCTGGCCGCCGAGCTGGACGATGACACCGGCGATGGGGCCCGCGAGGGACTCCGCGTGGACGATCTCCAGCACGTCTTCGAGCGTCAGCGGCTCGAAGTACAGGCGGTCGGAGGTGTCGTAGTCGGTGGAGACGGTCTCCGGGTTGCAGTTGACCATCACGGTCTCGTAGCCCGCGTCGCTGAGCGCGAAGGAGGCGTGGACGCAGGAGTAGTCGAACTCGATGCCCTGGCCGATGCGGTTCGGGCCGGAGCCCAGGATGATCACGGCGGGCTTCTCGCGCGGCGCGACCTCGCTCTCCTCGTCGTACGAGGAGTAGAAGTACGGGGTCTTGGCGGCGAACTCGGCGGCGCAGGTGTCGACCGTCTTGTAGACCGGGCGGACGCCCAGCGCGTGCCGGACCTCGCGGACGACGTCCTCGCGCAGGTCGCGGATCTCGGCGATCTGCACGTCGGAGAAGCCGTGACGCTTGGCGTCGGCCAGCAGCTGGGGCTCCAGCTTGTCGGCGGCGGCCAGCTCGTCCGCGTACTCCTTGATCAGGAACAGCTGGTCGACGAACCAGGGGTCGATCTTCGTGGCGTCGAAGACTTCTTCCTGGGTGGCGCCGGCCCGGATGGCCTGCATGACGGTGTTGATGCGGCCGTCGGTGGGGACCTTGGCGATCTCCAGGAGTTCGGCCTTGTCGCCGGGCTCGCCGACGAAGGTGAACTGGCTGCCCTTCTTCTCCAGGGAGCGCAGCGCCTTGTTGAGGGCCTCGGTGAAGTTGCGGCCGATGGCCATGGCCTCGCCGACCGACTTCATGGTGGTGGTGAGGGTGGCGTCGGCGGCCGGGAACTTCTCGAAGGCGAAGCGCGGGACCTTGACGACGACGTAGTCGAGGGTCGGCTCGAAGGAGGCCGGCGTCTTCTCGGTGATGTCGTTGGGGATCTCGTCCAGCGTGTAGCCGACGGCCAGGCGGGCGGCGATCTTGGCGATCGGGAAGCCGGTCGCCTTCGACGCCAGCGCCGAGGAGCGCGAGACGCGGGGGTTCATCTCGATGACGATGATGCGGCCGTCGTCGGGGTTGACCGCGAACTGGATGTTGCAGCCGCCGGTGTCGACGCCGACCTCGCGGATGATCGCGATGCCGATGTCGCGCAGGCGCTGGTACTCGCGGTCGGTCAGCGTCATCGCGGGGGCGACGGTGATCGAGTCGCCGGTGTGGACGCCCATCGGGTCGAAGTTCTCGATGGAGCAGACGACCACGACGTTGTCGTTCTTGTCGCGCATCAGCTCCAGCTCGTACTCCTTCCAGCCGAGGATGGACTCCTCCAGGAGCACCTCGGTGGTCGGGGAGAGCGTGAGGCCCTGTCCGGCGATGCGGCGCAGCTCCTCCTCGTCGTGCGCGAAGCCGGAGCCGGCGCCGCCCATGGTGAAGGAGGGGCGCACGACGACGGGGTAGCCGCCGAGGGTGTCGACGCCCTTGATCACGTCTTCCATCGTGTGGCAGATGACCGAGCGGGCGGACTCGCCGTGCCCGATCTTCTTGCGGACCTCTTCGACGACGCCCTTGAAGAGGTCGCGGTCCTCGCCCTTGTTGATGGCCTCGACGTTGGCGCCGATCAGCTCCACGCCGTACTTCTCCAGCACACCCTGCTCGTGCATGGAGATCGCGGTGTTGAGCGCGGTCTGACCGCCGAGGGTCGGCAGGAGGGCGTCGGGGCGCTCCTTGGCGATGATCTTCTCGACGTACTCCGGGGTGATCGGCTCGACGTACGTGGCGTCGGCGATCTCCGGGTCGGTCATGATCGTCGCGGGGTTCGAGTTGACCAGGATGACCCGCAGGCCCTCGGCCTTGAGGATGCGGCAGGCCTGGGTGCCGGAGTAGTCGAACTCCGCGGCCTGGCCGATGACGATCGGGCCGGAGCCGATGACCAGGACGGACTGGATATCGGTGCGCTTAGGCACGCTGGCCCTCCATGAGCTGTACGAAGCGGTCGAACAGGTACGCGGCGTCGTGCGGCCCTGCCGCTGCCTCGGGGTGGTACTGGACGCTGAACGCGGGCTGGTCGAGGAGCTGGAGGCCCTCCACCACGTTGTCGTTCAGGCAGACGTGGGAGACCTCGGCGCGGCCGTAGGGCGTGTCCGAGACCTTGTCGAGGGGCGCGTCGACGGCGAAGCCGTGGTTGTGCGCGGTGACCTCGACCTTGCCGGTGGTGCGGTCCTGCACCGGCTGGTTGATGCCGCGGTGGCCGTACTTCAGCTTGTACGTGCCGAAGCCGAGCGCGCGGCCGAGGATCTGGTTGCCGAAGCAGATGCCGAACAGGGGGGTCTTCTTGGCGAGGACCTCCTTGATGACGGTCAGGTCGACGGTGGCCGGGTCGCCGGGGCCGTTGGAGAGGAAGACACCGTCGGGGCCGACGGCGTACAGGTCCTCGGCGGTGGCCGTGGCGGGCATCACGTGGACCTCGATGCCGCGCTCGGCCATCAGCGCCGGGGTCATGCCCTTGATGCCGAGGTCGATGGCGGCGACGGTGAAGCGCTTCTCGCCGACCGCGGGGACGACGTACGTCTCCTTGGTGGCGACCTCCGCGGAGAGGTCGGCGCCCTTCATCTGGGGGGCCTGCTTGACCCGCTCCAGCAGGGTGGCCTCGTCGGCCAGCGCCTCGCCGGAGAAGATGCCGACGCGCATGGCGCCGCGCTCGCGCAGGTGGCGGGTGAGGGCGCGGGTGTCGATGCCGGAGATCCCGACGACGCCCTGCTTGCTCAGCTCGTCGTCCAGGGAGCGCTGCGAGCGCCAGTTGGACGGGATGCGGGCGGGGTCGCGGACCACGTATCCGGCGACCCAGATCTTCGCCGACTCGTCGTCCTCGTCGTTGACGCCGGTGTTGCCCACGTGCGGGGCGGTCATCACGACGACCTGACGGTGGTACGAGGGGTCGGTGAGGGTTTCCTGGTAACCGGTCATGCCGGTGTTGAACACCGCCTCGCCGAAGGTCTCCCCCACGGCCCCGTAGGCGCGGCCGCGGAAGCTGCGGCCGTCCTCCAGGACGAGTACGGCGGGAGCCTGTCCGGCTCCCCGGGTGGAGATCGTCATCGTGCGGTGCCTTCCGTAGTAACTGCGTTGTTCATGGTGTTGATCGCCTCGACCCAGGCCGCGTGCTCCGCCGCCCTGTCGGAGCGGAAGCCGGAGTCCAGCTGCTTGCCGCCGTGCTCCCAGGTGACGACCAGGAGGCCGCCCTCCGCGAGGACCTTGCCCGCGATGCCCTTGTCGAGGCGGGCCTCGACGAGCTGCGCGCGCGGGATGAAGAAGTCGTCCGCGCCGGGGCGTACGACGTCCAGCCCCTGGTCGGTCAGGGTGAGCTCGGCCCGGCTGCGCGTGCCCAGGCCGTGGGCCACGATCCGGTCGAGCCACTGCCCGGCGGTGGTGGAGCCGTGGTACCGGCCGCTCATCCTCAGCTTCGCCGCACCCGGCTCCGACGGCGATTCGGGGAGCTCGGGCAGGTCCGACTGGAGGGTGCCGCGCCACTTCCAGCCCTGGCGCATCAGCCAGTAGACGAGGGCGACGAAGAGACCGAGTCCGACGACCCAGCCGATGCGTCCCGACCAGTTCGTCACCTCCGCCGACTTCTGCTCGGCTGCCAGGCTTGCCGCCATTACCAGGTGAGTTGTCACGCGAGTTTCCCGTCCACGACCGTTGCCCGGCCCCGCAGGAAGGTGTGGGTGACGCGTCCCGGCAGCTCACGACCCTCGTAGGGGGTGTTGCGGCTGCGGGAGGCGAAGCCCGCGGGGTCCACCTGTCCACGGTAAGCGGCGTCCACGAGGGTGAGGTTCGCGGGCTCCCCGGCGGCGATCGGACGGCCGTGGCCCTCCAGGCGGCCGATGGCGGCGGGCTTGGCGGACATGCGCTCGGCGACACCGGCCCAGTCCAGGAGGCCCGTCTCGACCATCGTCTGCTGGACGACGGACAGCGCGGTCTCCAGGCCCACCATGCCCATGGCGGCGGCGGCCCACTCGCAGTCCTTGTCCTCGTGCGGGTGCGGGGCGTGGTCGGTGGCGACGATGTCGATCGTGCCGTCGGCCAGGGCCTCGCGGAGCGCCAGGACGTCCTTCTCGGTGCGCAGCGGCGGGTTCACCTTGTAGACCGGGTTGTACGAGCGGACCAGCTCGTCGGTGAGCAGCAGGTGGTGCGGCGTGACCTCGGCGGTGACGTCGATGCCGCGCGACTTGGCCCACCGTACGATCTCCACCGATCCGGCGGTCGACAGGTGGCAGATGTGCACGCGGGAGCCGACGTGCTCGGCCAGCAGCACGTCCCGGGCGATGATCGACTCCTCGGCGACGGCCGGCCAGCCGCCGAGACCGAGCTCGGCCGAGACGACGCCCTCGTTCATCTGGGCGCCCTCGGTGAGGCGGGGCTCCTGGGCGTGCTGGGCGACGACGCCGCCGAAGGCCTTCACGTACTCCAGGGCGCGGCGCATGATGACCGCGTCGTCGACGCACTTGCCGTCGTCGGAGAAGACCTTCACCCCGGCGGCCGAGTCGTGCATCGCGCCCAGCTCGGCGAGCTTCTTGCCCTCCAGGCCGACGGTGACGGCGCCGATGGGCTGCACGTCGCAGTAGCCGGACTCCTTGCCGAGCCGGTAGACCTGCTCGACGACACCGGCGGTGTCGGCGACCGGGAAGGTGTTAGCCATGGCGAACACGGCGGTGTAACCACCGGAGGCGGCGGCCCGCGTACCCGTCAGAACGGTCTCGGAGTCCTCGCGGCCCGGCTCGCGCAGGTGGGTGTGCAGGTCGACCAGGCCCGGCAGGAGGACCTTGCCGTCGGCCTCGACGACCTCGGCGCCCTCTGCGGAAAGACCGGTGCCGACCTCGACGATGGTCTCGCCGTCGATCAGGACGTCCTGGACCTCGCCGCCCAGCACCTTCGCACCACGGATCAGGGTCTTGCTCATGATTTCTTGCTCTCCTCGGTACGAAGGGTCTTACTGGGCGGCGGCGGACTCGTTGCCGCCGAGAAGCAGATAGAGGACGGCCATCCGCACGGAGACGCCGTTGGCGACCTGCTCGACGACCGTGCAGCGGTCGGAGTCGGCGACCTCGGCGGTGATCTCCATGCCGCGGACCATCGGGCCGGGGTGCATGACGATGGCGTGCTCGGGCATCTTCGCCATCCGCTCGCCGTCCAGGCCGTACCGGCGCGAGTACTCGCGCTCGGTGGGGAAGAAGGCGGCGTTCATGCGCTCGCGCTGGACGCGGAGCATCATCACCGCGTCGGACTTGGCGAGGACGCTGTCGATGTCGTACGACACCTCGGCAGGCCAGTTCTCGACGCCGATCGGCAGCAGGGTGGGCGGCGCGACGAGGGTGACCTCGGCGCCGAGGGTGTGCAGCAGGTCGACGTTGGAGCGGGCGACCCGGCTGTGCAGGACGTCGCCGACGAGCGTGATCCGCTTGCCTTCGAGGTCCTGGCCGAGCCCGGCGTCGCGGCCGACGAGGCGGCGGCGCATGGTGAAGGCGTCCAGCAGGGCCTGCGTGGGGTGCTGGTGGGTGCCGTCACCGGCGTTGATGACGGTCGCGTCGATCCAGTCGGAGGTGGCGAGGCGGTACGGGGCCCCGCTCGCGCCGTGCCGGATGACGACCGCGTCGACGCCCATGGCCTCCAGCGTCTGCGCGGTGTCCTTGAGCGACTCGCCCTTGGAGACGGACGACCCCTTGGCGGTGAAGTTGATGACGTCCGCCGACAGGCGCTTCTCGGCCGCCTCGAAGGAGATCCGGGTCCGGGTCGAGTCCTCGAAGAAGAGGTTGACGACGGTCCGCCCGCGCAGCGTGGGCAGCTTCTTGATCGGCCGGTCGGCGACCCGGGCCATCTCCTCGGCGGTGTCGAGGATCAGGACGGCGTCGTCGCGGGTGAGGTCGGCGGCCGAGATGAGGTGACGCATCATCTTGGGTTCTCTCCAGGTGTACGGAGGAGGTGGGAAGGCATGACGGCAGGCAGCAGCGTCCGTACGACCCGGATCGCGGGCCGTACGAGGCGGCTGGGGCTACTTGCTGTCGGCCGGGGCGGTCTGCTTGACACCGAGCAGCACGGTGTCGCGACCGTCCTCCTCGGCGAGCTGGACCTTGACCGTCTCCCGCAGGGACGTGGGGAGGTTCTTGCCGACGTAGTCGGCGCGGATCGGCAGTTCGCGGTGGCCCCGGTCGACGAGGACCGCGAGCTGGACCGCGCGCGGGCGGCCGAGGTCGCCCAGGGCGTCGAGAGCGGCGCGGATGGTGCGGCCGGAGAAGAGGACGTCGTCGACGAGGACCACCAGGCGGCCGTCGAGGCCGTCGCCGGGGATTTCCGTACGAGCGAGGGCGCGCGCGGGGCGCATCCGCAGGTCGTCGCGGTACATCGTGATGTCGAGGGAGCCGACCGGCATCGGGCGGCCGGTGATCTCTTCGAGCTTGGCCGCGAGCCGGCGGGCGAGGAAAACGCCGCGGGTCGGAATGCCGAGGAGAACCACGTCGTCGGCGCCCTTGGCGCGTTCGACGATTTCATGGGCGATACGGGTCAGTACCCGGGCGATGTCGGGGCCTTCGAGAACGGGCCGGGCCGCATCGCCTTCGCCGGAAATTCCGGAATTGGCTGTGTTACTGGCGTCCATAAAAACGGACCTCCTTCTCCGCCTCACGGGACGGTTCTTAAAGGACGTCGAGATGTGCGTGTTCCACGGTACCAGGGGCCCCGTAATGCCTCTCCCCCAGGGTGGGGAACCCCTCGGACCCCTTGTCCCACGGGGCTCCCACCCGTTCGGCTTGACGCAGCCAAGTAACGCTGCGTAACCTCACAGTGAGTTACCAGCCACGCGGCGGAGCCGCAATGTTCCAGCGTCCGGGGAGCTTTATGTCCAGCGAATACGCCAAGCAGCTCGGGGCCAAGCTCCGCGCGATCCGCACCCAGCAGGGCCTTTCCCTCCACGGTGTCGAGGAGAAGTCCCAGGGCCGTTGGAAGGCGGTCGTGGTGGGTTCGTACGAGCGCGGCGACCGTGCCGTGACCGTGCAGCGCCTCGCCGAGCTGGCGGACTTCTACGGGGTCCCCGTCCAGGAGCTCCTGCCCGGCACCACGCCCGGCGGAGCGGCCGAGCCGCCGCCGAAGCTCCGTCTCGACCTGGAGCGTCTCGCGCACGTTCCGGCGGAGAAGGCCGGCCCGCTCCAGCGGTACGCGGCCACCATCCAGTCGCAGCGCGGCGACTACAACGGCAAGGTGCTGTCGATCCGTCAGGACGACCTGCGCACCCTGGCCGTGATCTACGACCAGTCGCCCTCGGTCCTGACCGAACAGCTCATCAGCTGGGGCGTCCTGGACGCGGACGCGCGTCGCGCGGTCGGCCACGAAGAGGTCTGACCCTCGGCCCCGTCACCCCGGGTGCCACAAGAGAAGAAACGTACCGCCGGGGGCGGTGGGAACCATGTGGTTCCCACCGCCCCCGGCGGTTTTCGCTGAGGGGGACGGCTGCCCGGAGGGCATGCCGTCAGGGGCGCGGGGAACTGCGCGACCAGCCACGACGCACCCGCACAAGACCGAGACCCACGACACGCCCGCACGGGACCGCACGAGCCCGACGGAAGGCCCCGCACAGGGCCCCCGACGCGCCGAAGGGCCTGCGGTACGGGATCACCCGTACCGCAGGCCCTTCGTCAGCGGCGCACACCCCGCGTCGAGAGCGTCAGCTCTCCTCGCGGCGCAGCTTCGGCTTCAAATCCTTGAAGCGGCCGAGGAGGCCGTTCACGAACGACGGGGACTCGTCGGTGGAAAACTCCTTGGCGAGCTGAACCGCCTCGTCGATCACCACGGCGTCCGGGGTCCCGTCCACCCACACCAGCTCGTACGTACCGAGCCGGACGATGTTGCGGTCCACGACCGGCATGCGGTCGAGGTCCCAGCCCTCGGCATAGGTCTCGATGAGCTCGTCGATGCGGGGCGCGTACTGGGCGTACCCCTCGACCAGCTCCATCGTGTATTCGGTCACCGGCGGCTGTCGCTCGTCGCTCCGCGAGTGCCGGACCCAGTCCGCGAGGACATTCTGCACGGACGTGCCGCGCTGATCGGCCTCGAAGAGGATCTGGAACGCGCGCTTGCGGGCGTTGTTGCGAGCGGCCACGGTTAGCTGTTCACCCGGCCGAGGTAGTCGCCCGTGCGGGTGTCGACCTTGATCTTCTCGCCGGTCGTGATGAACAGCGGGACGCCGATCTCGTAATCGGTCTCCAGGATGGCGGGCTTGGTGCCACCGGTGGAGCGGTCGCCCTGCACACCCGGGTCGGTGTGCTTGATCGTCAGCTCGACGGCGGCCGGGAGCTCGACGTAGAGCACCTCGCCCTCGTGCTGCGCGACCGAGGCGGTGAAGCCCTCGATCAGGAAGTTGGCGGTGTTGCCGACGGACTTGCGGTCGACCATGAGCTGGTCGTACGTGTCCATGTCCATGAAGACGAAGTAGTCGCCGTCCATGTACGAGAACTGCATGTCGCGACGGTCGATGGTGGCCGTGTCGACCTTCGTGCCGGCGTTGAACGTCTTGTCGACGACCTTGCCGGACATGACGCTCTTCAGCTTGGTGCGCACGAAGGCAGGGCCCTTGCCGGGCTTGACGTGCTGGAACTCGACGACGGACCAGAGCTGGCCTCCGTCGAGCTTGAGCACCATGCCGTTCTTGAGGTCGTTCGTGGAAGCCACGGTTGCGGAATCTCCTGGACTGGTGGAACGACCGACGGAACGCCCTCGGCTAGAGCGCGAGGAGCTCCTTGGTCGTAATGGTGAGTAGCTCGGGTCCGCCGTCCGCCTCGGGGCGTACGACGAGAGTGTCGTCAATCCGGACTCCGCCCCGACCTGGGAGGTGAACCCCCGGTTCGACGGTGACCGGCACACAAGCGTCCAGTTTACCCATGGCCGACGGTGCCAACTGCGGGTCCTCCACGATTTCGAGCCCCACGCCGTGTCCGGTGGCCGCCGGAAGGGCTTCGCCGTACCCTGCCGCCTCCAGTGACTGCCGTGCCGCGCGGTCCACTTCGCGGTACTCGACGCCGGGCGCGAGGGACTCCCGGCCCGCCCGCTGGGCGGCGAAGACCAGGTCGTACAGCTCGATCTGCCAGTCCGCAGGGGCGGTCCCGATCACGAAGGTCCGCCCGATCTCGCACCGATATCCCCGGAAGTTCGCGCCGAGGCACACCGACAGGAAATCGCCCTCCTCGACCCGACGGTCCGTCGGCCGGTGTCCGCTTCGACCCGAATGCGGCCCGGTGCCGACCGAGGTGGCGAAGGCGGGGGCGTCCGCCCCGTGGTCGACGAGCCGCCGCTCCAGCTCCAGCGCGAGATGCCGTTCCGTCCTGCCCACCAGGATCGACTCCAGCAGCTCCCCCAGCGCCTGGTCGGTGATCTCCGCGGCCGTCCGCAGGCACGCGATCTCCTCCTGGTCCTTCACGATGCGCTGCTGCTCGACGGCGGAGCCCAGCTCCGCGAGCCGCATGCGCGGCGCGACCGACCCGAGGGCCCGGTACCGGGCCACCGTCAGGTGGTGCTCCTCCACGGCCAGCGACCCGGCCCCCGCCGCCGCGGCGAAGCCCGCCGCCGCCACGGCCGCGTCCGCCCCGGGAACGGGCAGCACGCTGACCCTGAGCGCCTCGTCGGGCCGCCCCTCCACGGGCGTCCCCTCGGGCGTGCGGGGACACAGCAGTACGTCGCTCTCGGGTCCCCCGGGCCCTATGAGCAGCACGGCCCCGGGCGGGGCGCTCCCCGCGAGGTAGCGGACGTTGGCGGGCCGGGAGACGAGCGCCGCCTCACTGCCCGCGGCGGCCGCACGGTCGCGCAGCCGCCCACGACGAATTCCATGGGCATCGGACATGCCCTCAACGTAGGTACGCCCGCCACCGCCCGCCGCCCGAGCGCGTCCGACCGGGGGCGGGAGCCCCGGCTACCAGGTCGGCGGGCTCGCCATGGCCCGGGCGAGGGTCTCGTCCAGCAGCCGCGCGGTGGTCGGCACGTCGAACTGCGAGTTGTCGATGATGGGCAGCCCCGACCCGTACCAACCGGCCATCCGCCCGTGGATCCGGGCGACTTCCTCGTCGCTGAGCCGTCGGTTGCCGCTGCGCTTGGCGTTGCGCTCCAGGACGACCTCAAGCCCCGGCAGCAGCACCACCGGGAGCAGCCCGGGGCCCACGTGCCGCTTCCACCCGCCGAGTCCCACCACGGGCCAGTCGGGGAAGACCGCGTCGTCGACGATGCAGGAGATGTTGTTGGCCAGGAAGTTGCGCGCCGCGAATCCGCACGTGCGCCGTGCCAGCCGGTACTGGGCCTCGGAGTGGTCGTTCCACCCGCCCTGCGGGTCGGCGAACCCGGAGCACACCCACTCGCGCACGTCGTCCAGGCTGATGTGCGCCGTCGGCACCCGGCGGCTCTGCGCCCAGTACTTGGCCACGGTGGTCTTGCCCGCCCCCGCGGGGCCTATCAGCAGCACGGCGAGCGTGGTGGTGCCCGTGCCGGCGTGCCCGGGCGCTCCCGGCGCCTGCGGCAGCGGTACGGGGCCGCCCGGCGGCAGCTGGATGTGCCCGGTGGTGTCCCGCGCCCCGGACGGCACCGGGGCGTGCTGCGGACCGGGACCTGCCCCGGGACCGGGCCCGGAGTAGGGCTGCGGCTGCGGGGCGACCGGCCCCTGCCCGTTCCCGTTGAATCCCGGCGCGGGCGCAGGAGCGTGCGGAGGCGCGGGCGCCTGCGGCGGCGTGTGCGGCGGAAGCGGCGGCCCCTGCGGCGCCGGCGGACCGACGGGCGGGTGCGGGGCGGCCCCCGCGGGCCCAGAGGCTCCCGGGGCTCCCGCCCAGCTCTGGCCAGAATCGTGCGGCGGTGGCAGCGGCGCCCCCACTACGTGCTGCATCCGGTGCCACTCCGTCTCGTACAGGCGACTGTTGCCGGGCCGATCGATACATCGGAACCGTGGTGATGCTGACCCGAAAGGACCGGGTCGAACCCTCGAACGGTACCGCCCCCGTCGTTCACCAGGTGAACGACGGGGGCGAACGATACGTGCCCTGCCCTGTCAGACGGCGGTCTCAGCCGTCGAGTTCCTCCGCGAGCGCCCGCAGTGCGAGCCGGTACGACCCGATCCCGAAGCCCGCGATCGTGCCGCTCGCGACGGCCGCGACCACCGAGGTGTGGCGGAATTCCTCACGGGTGTACGGGTTCGAGATGTGCACCTCGATCAGCGGGGCGGTGCGCTGGGCCGCCGCGTCCCGCATCCCGTACGAGTAGTGGGTGAAGGCCCCCGGGTTGAGCACGACCGGAATGGAGCCGTCCGCCGCCTCGTGCAGCCAGCGGATCAGCTCGCCCTCGTCGTTGGTCTCGCGGACCTCGACGGCGAAGCCGAGTTCCTTGCCGAGCCGCCGGCACTCCTCGACCAGCCCCGCGTACGAGGTCGCCCCGTACACGTCCGGCTCGCGGGAGCCGAGCCGCCCCAGGTTCGGCCCGTTGAGCACGAAGACCCGGGGCGTGTGCCCGGTCCCCTGCACCTGGCGGCCGCCGCTCACGACGCGATCTCCGCGTGTGCCGCCAGCAGCATCGCCGGGTCCGGGCCCTCCAGCACGACGGGCTTGCCCAGCCCGTCCAGGACGATGAAGCGCAGGAGGTCACCGCGCGACTTCTTGTCGACCTTCATGTTCTCGACCAGCTTGGGCCACTGGTCGCCCCGGTAGGTGAGCGGCAGCCCGACCGACTCCAGGATGGAGCGGTGCCGGTCGGCGGTCGCGTCGTCCAGCCGTCCGGCGATCCGCCCGAGTTCGGCGGCGAAGACCATGCCGACCGAGACGGCCGCGCCGTGCCGCCAGTTGTAGCGTTCGTTCTTCTCGATCGCGTGGCCGAGCGTGTGGCCGTAGTTGAGGATCTCGCGGCGTCCGGCCTCCTTGAGGTCCCCGGACACCACCTCCGCCTTGACCCGGATGGAACGCTCGATCAACTCGGCGGTGTGCGGCCCGGCGGGCGTGCGCGCCGCCTGCGGGTCCTCCTCGATCAGGTCCAGGATCACCGGGTCGACGATGAAACCGGCCTTGATGATCTCCGCGAGCCCCGACACGTAGTCGTTGACCGGCAGCGAGTCCAGCGCCGCGAGGTCGCAGAGCACCCCGGCGGGCGGGTGGAAGGCCCCCACCAGATTCTTGCCCTCGGCGGTGTTGATGCCGGTCTTGCCGCCGACGGCCGCGTCCACCATGCCGAGCACGGTCGTCGGTACGGCGATCCAGCGCACCCCGCGCAGCCAGGTCGCCGCGACGAAGCCCGCGACGTCCGTGGTGGCCCCGCCGCCGACGCCGACGATCACGTCGGTGCGGGTGAAGTTGGTCTGCCCGAGCGCCTTCCAGCAGTACGCCGCGACCTCGACGGTCTTGGACTCCTCGGCGTTGGGCAGCTGGATCGCGACGACCTCGTAGCCCTGGTCAGCGAGGTCCGCCCGCAGCGCCTCACCGGTCTCGGCGAGGGCTTCGGGGTGCAGTACGGCGACCCGCTTGGCCTTCTTCCCGATCAGAGCGGGAAGCTCGCCCAGCAACTGCCGCCCCACCAGGACGTCGTACGCCTCGGTGCCGTCCGTGCCGCCGACGGTGATCCGCGTCGGCGCTCCTGCCTGCTCCGTCATGCGTCCTTCAACTCCAGTGCGTCCAGGACCGCCTGGGCGACCTCTTCGGGGGTGCGCCCGTCGGTGGCGACGACCACCCGGGCGACTTCGGTGTACAGGGTGCGGCGGGCCTCCATCAGCTCGCGCCACTGCTTGCGCGGGTTGACGGCGAGCAGCGGGCGGGCCTGGTTCAGCCCGGTGCGCTTCACGGCCTCCTCGACGTCCATCGACAAGTAGACGACCGGGTGTGCCGAGAGCAGCTCCCGCGTCGACGCGTCGAGGATCGCCCCGCCGCCGAGGGCGAGCACGCCCGTGTGCTCGGCGACGGCCGCCGAGACGGCCTCCCGCTCCAGCTCGCGGAAGTGCTCCTCACCGTCGTCGACAAAGATGTCGGCGATCTCACGGCCCTGAGCTGCGACGATGTCCGCGTCGGTGTCCCGGTGCGGGACACCGAGCCGCTCGGCGAGCAGCGCGCCGACGGTGGTCTTGCCGACCCCCATCGGTCCGACCAGAACGACCTTCGGGCCGGTCACCGGATCTGCCTCGCGGCCGGTCACCGGATCTGGAGGTTGTCGAGGTACGACTGCACGTTGCGCCGCGTCTCGCCCACGCTGTCCCCGCCGAACTTCTCGGCGACCGCGTCCGCCAGCACCAGCGCCACCATGGCCTCGGCCACGATGCCCGCCGCCGGGACGGCACACACGTCGGAGCGCTGGTGGTGGGCGGCGGCGACCTCGCCGGTGGCGACGTCGATCGTGGCCAGCGCACGCGGCACCGTCGCGATCGGCTTCATCGCGGCCCGTACCCGCAGCAGCTCACCGGTGGACATGCCGCCCTCGGTGCCGCCCGCGCGCCCGGTGGTGCGCTTCACGCCCTCGGCGGTCGGGACGATCTCGTCGTGCGCCTTCGAGCCCGGCACCCGCGCCAAGTCGAAGCCGTCGCCGACCTCGACGCCCTTGATGGCCTGAATTCCCATGAGCGCACCGGCCAGACGGGAGTCAAGCCGCCGGTCCCAGTGCGTGAAGGAGCCGAGGCCGACCGGCACGTTGTACGCCAGCACCTCGACCACACCGCCGAGGGTGTCGCCGTCCTTGTGGGCCTGGTCGATCTCCGCGACCATCGCCTTCGACGCGTCGGCGTCCAGGCAGCGCACCGGGTCCTCGTCCAGCTTCGCCTCGTCGGCGGGGACGGGCAGCACACCGTACGGAGCCTTGGCGGCGGCCAGCTCCACGACGTGCGAGACGATCTCGATGCCGGTGGTCTGCTGGAGGTACGAACGGGCCACGGTGCCCAGGGCCACCCGCGCCGCGGTCTCGCGGGCGCTCGCGCGCTCCAGGACCGGACGGGCCTCGTCCAGGGCGTACTTCTGCATGCCCGCGAGGTCGGCGTGGCCGGGGCGGGGGCGGGTCAGCGGCGCGTTGCGCGCCATCGTGGCCAGCTCGTCGGGGTCGACCGGGTCGGCCGACATGACCTTCTCCCACTTGGGCCACTCGGTGTTGCCCACCATGATCGCGACGGGGCCGCCCATGGTGAGGCCGTGCCGTACGCCGCCGAGGAAGGTGACCTCGTCCTTCTCGAACTTCATCCGCGCGCCGCGGCCATAGCCGAGCCGTCGCCTGGCCAGCGCGTCCGCCACCATCTCCGTGGTGATCGGCACGCCGGCGGGAAGTCCCTCCAGCGTCGCGACGAGTGCGGGTCCGTGGGATTCTCCCGCGGTCAGCCAGCGCAACCTGCTCAACGGTGCTCCTCATGCTCGCGCCTGGAACTGCAATGACGCAGCCCGGATGCGCGGCCCGGACCCGCCACCCCCGATCCTCCCACGTCCGGCGGTACGCCCCTGCCCCCGGTCCAGCACTCGGACCCGGTGGTCATCTTTCGGACACCGGGGAGCTACCTCGCGGCGAGGGCCCGCTCGCCCGCGGCCCGCATCGCAGCGAGCGGTCCGACAGGCACACCCGTCATCTGCTCCACCTGCAACACCGCCTGGTGGACCAGGAGATCCAGCCCACCGACCACCGCTCCCCCGCGCGCCGTCCAGGCGCTCGCGAGGGGGGTCGGCCACGGCTCGTACAGCACGTCGAAAAGCGTTCCGACGGACTCCGGCACGTCCCTTGCCAGCGCGTCCGTCGTTCCGGCGGGTGTGGTCGCGATCACCAGCGGTGCGGTGAAGGCCTCGCGGGCGTCGTTCCAGTCGGCGGTGCGGACGTCGACTTCCAGCCGCTCGCCCCAGGTCCGCATCTCGGCCGCGCGTGCTGCACTGCGTACGTACGCGGTGACCGGGCCGGTGCATATCCGGCGCAGGGCGGCCAGCGCGGAGGAGGCGGTGGCTCCCGCACCGAGGATCGCGGCGGACTCGACCTTCTCGACCCCGCGCTCGCGCAGGGCGGCGACCATGCCGGGGATGTCGGTGTTGTCGCCGAGCCTGCGGCCGTCCTCGGTGAGGACGACGGTGTTGACCGCCGCCACTGAGGCCGCCGTCTCGCTGACCTCGTCGAGCAGCGGCATGATCGCCCGCTTGAGCGGCATGGTCAGCGAGAGGCCCGCCCACTCCGGCCCCAACTCCCGCACGAATGCGGGGAGTTGGGCCTCGTCCACCTCGAAGCGGTCGTACGACCAGCCGTCGAGGCCCAGTTCCGCGTAGGCGGCGCGGTGCAGGACCGGGGACAGGGAGTGGGCGATGGGCTTGCCGAGGACGGCGGCCCGCCGCTCCTCAGCGGCCCTTCTGACTGTCATTGAACTTGTCCTTCAGCTTGAGGAACTCGTCGTGCGTCTTGGCGAACTCGGTCTTGTTCAGGCCGTCGGTCGCCACGAAGTAGAGCCAGCCGTCGTGCGTCGGGGTCACCGCCGCGGTGAAGGCGTCGTTGCTGGGGTTGTTGATGGGGCCGGGCGGCAGACCGTCGTTCGTGTACGTGTTGTACGGGTCCTTGTCCTTGTTGATCGCGTTTTCGCCAATGTTGATGTTGCTCTGGCCCTTGGCGTAGTTGTACGTCGAGTCGAACTGGAGGCGTCCCACGGTCTGCGGGTTGTACGTGCGGCGGTTGTAGACGACCTCGGCGATCTTGCGGTAGTCGTCGTGCGTCTTGCCCTCGGCCTCGACGAGGCTCGCCACGATGAGCAGGTCGAAGGGCTTGAGCTTCATCTTCGCCGCCTCCTCCGTGATGTTCTGCGCCTCGTAGTGGGAGGTGGCCTGCGAGACCATCTTCTTGAGGATCGTCTCGGGCTTGGTCCCCTTGGGCGCGGAGTAGGTCGCGGGGTACAGGAAGCCTTCCAGCCGGTCCTTGATCTTCGGGTCCTTGGGCACCCAGGCAGGCAGGCCCAGCTCGCCGACCTTCTCCTTGGCGATCTTCTTCGTGGTGCCCTCGGCGAGACCGAGCCGCTTGTCGATGTCCTTGTAGACGGCGATGTTCCGCTGGCCCGGCCGCACCATGAGGTTGCTGCGGCTCTTGGGGTCCAGCATCAGCGTCACCGCGCTGTCCGCGGACATGCCCTGCCGCAGGGTGTACGCACCGGGCTGCAGGGTGCGGCCCTTGGGGTTCTTCTCGGCCGCGGACGTGAAGGCGTCGACGCTCTTGACGACGCCCGCCTTCTTCAGCGCGTTGCCGATCTCGTTGAGACCGGCGTCGTCCTTGATCTCGACCTCGACCTGGCCCGACCCCTCGCCCGCGAAGTCCTCCGCCGGGCCGAAACGGTCCTTCCAGAAGGAGTAGGCGACGTACCCGACCCCTCCGAGTCCCCCGAGGATGACCAGCGAAACCACCAGGCACGCAACACCGTTGCGGCCCTTCTTCTTGCCCTTGCCGCCGCCCTTGCCGCGGCGGGAGGCGGGCTCGTCGTCGTGGCCGTCGTCGTCACCGCCGCCCCGCCCCGCCCGGTTGTCGTCGGCGCCGGTGAAGAAGGGGTGCTCCTCCTGCACCGGGGCGTCCGCGTCCCAGTCGGTCTCCGGCTCGGGCGCGGCGCGCCGCTGGGCGGGGGGCTGCGGCGGGGGGTAGGCGTCGGGGGTGCCGTAGTGGTCGTGGTTCTCGGCGCCGTAGCCGGGCTGCTGGCCGCTGTAGGGGTCGGCCGCGTTCATCCCGTACGGAATCGCCTGGCCCTGGCCGGTGTCCCAGTCGCCCTGCTGCTGACCGTGCCCCTGCTGCTGCGGGTACTGGCCGCCCTGCTGGGCCTGCGCGTACTGGCCGCCGTCGTAGGAACCCTGCGGGTACTGGCCGCTGTCGTAGCCCTGGCCGTACTGCCCCGTGTGCTGCTGCGCCTGCGGGTACTGACCGCTGTCGTGCCCCTGGACGTACGGGCCGTCGTGCTGGGGGGCCTGCTGGTACGGGCCACCGTTGTCGTAGTACGGCTGCTGGGGCTGGCCCTGCTGCGGGTACTGCTGCTGGCCCGCGTAGGTCGGGTCGTAGGGGACCTGGCCCTGTGCGGCCTGCTGTCCGGCCCAACCCTGGTCTCCCTGGTCCCCGTACAACGGGTCCTGAGGGTGCCATTGTTCGGAGCCCTGACCCCGGCCATACTCAGTCATCGGTCCCCTAGAGCCGCGAGGCGGCGGGTGTGGCGCGCGTGGGGCACGGCATCCGTCCCGCCTCAAATCCTGTGCGGCAGCTGTTCGAACGCCGCCACGGCGCGGAACGTTACCGTATCGCGATCAGACAACCACTTCGACGCCTTCGCCGGGAAGCTCTCCCGACACCCGTTCGGACTCCAAGGCGTTCTGAAGAATGACGATCGCAGCGGCCTGGTCGATGACGGACCGCCCCTTCTTGGACTTCACGCCCGAAGCGCGCAGCCCCTGAGTGGCCGTCACCGTGGTCATCCTCTCGTCGACCAGTCGTACGCCGATCGGGGCAATGCCCTTGGCGAGCTCCTGGGCGAACTTCCTGACCTTGGCCGCGGCCGGGCCCTCGCCCCCGTTGAGGGAGCGAGGGAGTCCGACGACGACTTCGAGGGGTTCGTACTCCTCGACCAGCTGGCGCAGCCGCCGGTGGGCGGCCGGGACGTCACGTCCCGGCACGGTCTCCACCGGCGTGGCGAGGACCCCGTCGGGGTCGCACGAGGCGACCCCGATCCGGGCGTCCCCGACGTCGATCGCGAGACGGCGTCCGCGTCGCATCAGGCCGTTTCCCCAACCAGGCGCTCGACGGCGTCGATGGCGTCGCCGATGGCCTCGACGCTGGTACCGCCGCCCTGGGCGACGTCCGGCTTGCCGCCGCCGCCTCCGCCGAGGGTCTTGGCGGCGGTGCGCACCAAGTCGCCTGCCTTCAGGCCGCGCTGACGGGCCGTCTCATTGGTGGCGATGACGGTCAGCGGGCGGCCGTTGGCCGTGGTGAACAGGGCCACGACGGCGGCCCGGTCGCCCTGGATGCGGCCGCGCACGTCGAGGACGAGCTTGCGCAGGTCGTCGGCGGAGGTGCCGTCGGGCACCTGGCCGGTGACCAGGGCGACGCCCTTGACGTCCTTGGCTCCGGCGACGAGTCCGGCGGCGGCCTGGAGGACCTTCTCCGCGCGGAACTTCTCGATCTCCTTCTCGGCGTCCTTCAGCTTGCCGAGCATGGAGGAGATCTTCTCCGGGAGTTCCTCGGGGCGGCCCTTGACCAGCTCCTGGAGCTGGGCGACGACCGTGTGCTCGCGGGCCAGGAACTTGTACGCGTCGACGCCGACCAGGGCCTCGATGCGGCGCACGCCGGAGCCGATGGACGACTCGCCGAGCAGCTTGACCAGACCCAGCTGGGCGGTGTTGTGGACGTGCGTGCCGCCGCACAGCTCCTTGGAGAAGTCGCCGATGGTGACGACGCGGACCCGCTCGCCGTACTTCTCGCCGAACTCGGCGATGGCGCCCTGCTTCTTGGCCTCGTCGATCGACATGACCTCGGCGTGGACGTCCATCTCGTGCGAGAGGACCTCGTTGATGCGCTGCTCGACGTCGATGAGGACGTTGCCGGGCACCGCGGCCGGGGAGCCGAAGTCGAAGCGGAAGCGGCCGGGCTGGTTCTCGGAACCGGCCTGGGCGGCCGTGGGGCCGAGAGCGTCGCGCAGCGCCTGGTGGGTGAGGTGCGTGGCGGAGTGGGCGCGGGCGATGGCGTTGCGACGGTGCACGTCGATGATCGCCTGGGCCTGGGCGCCGACGGTGACCTCGCCGACCTGGACGACGCCCTTGTGGACGTACACGCCGGGAACCGGCTTCTGGCAGTCGCGGACCTCGATGATGGCGCCGCTGTCCAGCTTGATGCGGCCGGTGTCGCCGATCTGGCCGCCGCCCTCGGCGTAGAAGGGGGTGCGGTCCAGGACGATCTCGACGTCGTCGCCCTCGGTGGCGACCGGCGACGGCACGCCGTCGACCAGGATGCCGACCACGCGGGACTCGCCGACCGTGGAGGTGTAGCCGATGAAGTCGGTCTCGCCGGAGGCGTCCGCGATCTCGCGGTAGCCGGACATGTCGGCGTGGCCGTGCTTCTTGGCCTGGGCGTCGGCCTTGGCGCGGTCCCGCTGCTCCTTCATCAGGCGGCGGAAGCCGTCCTCGTCCACCGAAAGGCCCTGCTCGGCGGCCATTTCGAGGGTGAGGTCGATCGGGAAGCCCCAGGTGTCGTGGAGCAGGAACGCCTTGTCGCCGGAGAGGACCTGGCCGCCGGCGGCCTTGGTCTCGGTGACGGCGGTGTCCAGGATGTTGGTGCCGCCCTTGAGGGCCTTAAGGAAGGCGGCCTCTTCGGCGAGGGCGACGCCCAGGATGCGCTGACGGTCGGTGATGAGCTCGGGGTACTGCTGGCCCATCGTGTCGATGACCGTGGTGACCAGGTCCTGGACGACGGCTCCGGTGGCGCCCATGAGGCGCATGTTGCGGATCGCGCGGCGCATGATGCGGCGCAGCACGTAGCCGCGGCCCTCGTTGCCGGGGGTGACGCCGTCGCCGATGAGCATGACGGAGGTGCGCATGTGGTCGGCGACCACGCGCATCGAGACGTCGCTGTTCTGGGCGGCGCCGTAGCGGACGCCGGTCAGCTCGGTGGCGGTGTCCATGACGACGCGCAGGGTGTCGGTCTCGTACATGTTCTGTACGCCCTGGAGGATCATGGCGAGACGCTCAAGACCCAGACCCGTGTCGATGTTCTTGGACGGCAGCTCGCCGAGGATCTCGAAGTCCTCCTTGCCGATGCCGGCGCCGCGCTCGTACTGCATGAAGACCAGGTTCCAGATCTCCACGTAGCGCTCGTCGTTGACGGCCGGGCCGCCCTCGACGCCGAACTCGGGGCCGCGGTCGTAGTTGATCTCCGAGCACGGGCCGCAGGGTCCGGGGACGCCCATCGACCAGTAGTTGTCCTTCTTGCCCAGGCGCTGGATGCGCTCGGCGGGGACGCCGATCTTCTCCCGCCAGATCTCCTCGGCCTCGTCGTCGTCGAGGTAGACGGTGATCCACAGGCGCTCGGGGTCGAGGCCGTAACCGCCGTCGTCGACGGACTTCGTCAGGATCTCCCAGGCGAAGCGGATGGCCCCTTCCTTGAAGTAGTCCCCGAAGGAGAAGTTGCCGCACATCTGGAAGAACGTGCCGTGCCGAGTGGTCTTGCCGACCTCTTCGATGTCCGGGGTACGGACGCACTTCTGGACGCTGGTGGCGCGCTGCCAGGGGGGCTTGACCTCACCCAGGAAGTACGGCTTGAAGGGCACCATGCCCGCCGGGACCAGGAGCAGAGTCGGGTCGTCCGCGATGAGCGACGCCGAAGGGACAACGGTGTGACCGCGCTCCTCGAAGAAGCTCAGCCAGCGGCGACGAATTTCTGCCGACTCCATCAGTGGTCCTCATTCCGGTTGTACGAAGTCCCGTTGGTGTACGGGGGCTTGGGGTTGTCGAGGGCAACGGCGTACCGCTGCGGGGGAAGTGCTCGTACGTCGTCGGGCGCCGCGTCGAGGCCGAGCGCGTCGCCCAGTTCGGCCTCGCGCTGGACCATGCCGGCCCGGACGTCGAGCGCGAAGTCCTTGAGCCGGTGGCCCGCTTCGACGGCCTTGTCGGCGGCCTGCGCGGCGAGGCTCTCGGGGCTCAGCGCCTTGATCTTGCGGTTGACCTTCTGGGTGGCCCACACGCCTGCTGCGGCGCCTGCGGTGAACCAGAATGTACGGCGGAACATCGCAGCCTCAGTTCTTGTTTCCGCGCGATCCCCGGGCCCGGCGGCGCGCTGCGGGCAGGGTCCGTCCGACGATCACGGTGCGTTCGGCAGCCGGGGGCTCCGGGGCCTTGCGGCGGCCGATCGCCCGGCGCACCCCGTACCCGAAGGCGGCGACCTTGACCAGGGGGCCGCCGAAGGTGGAGGCGACGGTGGTGGAGAGCGCCGAGGCGTTCGAGGTGACTTCCTGGACGTCGGAGGCGATCGCGTCGACCCGGTCCAGCTGCGTCTGCGCGGAGCGGACGGTCGCGGAGGCGTCGGCCAGCAGCGGAACCGCCTGGTCCGTCACGTCGGCCACCATGCGGGTCGTCGCCTTGAGCGTCTGCGCCAGCCTCACCAGCACCAGGGCCAGGAAGGAGACGAGGATCGCCCAGAAGACGGCCACCAGGATGCCGGCCACCTCTCCACCGGACACGATGCGCTCCCTTGTGATCGAGACGTTTGCGGGACGAAAAGTCGTTCCGCGAGCCTATCGCGCCGGGGCGAGCGCTCCGTACCGGATATCGCACGCCCCGCCGAGGCGGCCCCACAACGCGCAAACCCGCCGCTCCCCGCTCCGGTGAGGGAGCGGGAAGACGACGGGCAGTGCACGCACGTGCGTAAGTGCTACGCCGAATCAGCGGGCGTAGTACTCGACGACCAGCTGCTCGTCGCAGATGACCGGGATTTCCTTGCGGTTCGGGTCGCGGTCCAGGCGGAAGGCCAGGGCCTTCAGGTTCACCTGGAGGTAGCGCGGGGTCTCACCCTCGGTGTCGTAGCCACCCTCGCGGGCGACCTGGAAGGGGACCTTCTCGCGGCTGCGCTCGCGGACCATCACGACGTCGTCGGGACGGACGCGGAACGACGGCTTGTCGACCTTGCCACCGTTGACCTCGATGTGGCCGTGCACGACCATCTGGCGGGCCTGGTAGATGGTGCGGGCGATGCCCGAACGCAGGACCAGGGCGTCGAGGCGACGCTCGAGCTCGACGACCAGCGCCTCGCCCGTCTTGCCTTCGGCCTTCTTGGCGCGGTCGTAGGCGCGCGCCATCTGGCGCTCGCTGATGTCGTACTGGGCGCGCAGACGCTGCTTCTCGAGCAGACGGACCTTGTAGTCCGAGTTCTGCTTGCGGCCACGGCCGTGCTCGCCCGGCGGGTAGGGGCGCGACTCGAAGTACTTGACGGCCTTCGGCGTCAGCGCAATGCCGAGCGCGCGGCTCTTCTTGACCTTGGGGCGGGACTGGTTCGGCACGAACCAACCTCTCTATCTGTGTGGAAAACGGCTTCACCAGGGTTAAGGGAGGTCGCATCCGCAGCCGGGGAAACCCCTCCATGACTTCTGGACGGGCAGCCGCTCCCTGGTCTGGGCACTATGTGCAGCACGCGAGAGGCCCACCGATCCGTCGGGAATCCCCGGGATGATGGGCTGCCCGCGACACCTTCAACGGTGCGCGACGCTCCTGGAACACCCTCGAAAGGGGTTCCGGCTGCCTGTCCCGTTCTGGTGATGCCGGTACGAGACCGGACACGGGACGCAGCGCTTCGGTCGATTGTACGGGGTCGCGCGCGATGGTGCGGACCGGGCCGCCGGTCAGGCGCAGGCCCCGAGCATCTCGTACAGCGCGCCCTTCTCGGGCGGGGTCACCGTCAGCGCGTACTTGGCCTTGATGCCGGTCCAGCGGCGTGCGTACTCGCACCAGTATTCACGCCGGGGCTTCCACTTGTCGGGGGTCTTGCTGCTCTTGTCGTAGTTCGCCTGCTTGTCGACGGCGAGCAGCACATCCAGGTCGTTGGCGTACGTGAGCCGCTTCTCCGGGGTCCACGCCCAGGCCCCGGCCCGCCAGGCCGCGCCGAGCGGGACGACGTGGTCGGTCTGGATCCGGGAGGCGCGACGGTAGGCGTACGGGAGGTCCTGGCCGGTGTACGGGTCGTGGAGCACCCCGGCGAGCGGCACGCAGGCGTCCGGGTCGCCCTGCTCGGTCACGGTGAGGTCGCGGTGCAGGACGTCGTCCCGGGTGTCGCAGCCGTTGCGCCCGCCCGGGGCATCGGTCTCGTCGCTCCAGGTCTCGCCGAACTCCGCCCTCTTGTACGTCTCCCAGTTCTTGCCCCAGGCGACGGTGAGCCCGGCGAGCTCGCGGCGGGCGCGGTCGGCGTCGGGCGGGAAGCCGTGGCCGGTGAGGGGCACGGGCGAGGGGCGCTCGGGCGGGGTCTCGGCCTGGTGGCAGGCGGTGGCCGCCGCGAGGCAGACGAGGAGTACCGCCGTTCGTCGGGCCATGTTCCGGAGCGTAGTCGCGCGGGCACGCTCCCGCCCGTTGCGCTCACCCCTTCCCGCCCAGCCTCTCCCGCACCTTCTCCACCACGTCTGCGTACCGGGCCTCGGCGCCGTACCGGGTGGGCCGGTAGTACTCCTTGTCCTTGACCTCGTCGGGGGCGTACTGCTGGGCGGCGATTCCGCCCGGCACGTCGTGCGGGTAGACGTACCCCTGGGCGTGCCCCAGCTTGGCGGCGCCCTTGTAGTGCCCGTCGCGCAGGTGCGGCGGGACGGCACCGGCCAGTCCGTTGCGTACGTCGGCCTGGGCGGCCTGGATGGCGAGGGTCGCGGCGTTGGACTTGGGAGCCAGCGCGAGGGCGATGGTGGCGTGGCTCAGGGTCAGGGCGGCCTCGGGGAAGCCGATCAGGGCGACGGCCTGGGCGGCGGCGACGGCGGTCGGCAGGGCGGTGGGATCGGCCAGGCCGATGTCCTCGCTGGCGGAGATCATGAGCCGCCGGGCGATGAACCGGGGGTCCTCCCCCGCCTCGATCATCCGCGCCAGGTAGTGCAGGGCGGCGTCCACGTCGGAGCCCCGGATGGACTTGATGAGGGCGCTGGCGACGTCGTAGTGCTGGTCGCCGTCGCGGTCGTAGCGCACGGCGGCCCGGTTGACGGCCTCCTCGACCGTCTCCAGGGAGATCTCCTCGTCCCCCTTGGAGATCGCCGCTCCGGCGGCCGCCTCCAGAGCAGTCAGCGCACGGCGGGCGTCGCCCCCCGAGATCCGCAGGAGGTGCTCCTCGGCGTCCTGGGACAGGGTGACCGCCCCGCCGAGGCCGCGCTCCTCGGTGAGCGCCCGGTGCAGGAGTCCGCGCAGGTCCTCGTCGGTGAGGGATTCGAGGGTGAGCAGCAGGGAGCGGGACAGCAGCGGCGAGATGATCGAGAAGTACGGGTTCTCGGTGGTCGCCGCGATGAGCGTCACCCAGCGGTTCTCCACGGCGGGCAGCAGGGAGTCCTGCTGGGCCTTGCTGAAGCGGTGGATCTCGTCGAGGAAGAGCACGGTCTCCTTGCCGTACCCCCCGGAGGCCCGCCGGGCCCCCTCGATCACGGCCCGGACCTCCTTCACCCCCGCCGTGATCGCGGACAGCTCCACGAACCGCTTCTGGGTGGCCTGACTGACGACGTACGCGAGGGTCGTCTTGCCGATGCCCGGCGGCCCCCAGAGGATCACGGACGACGCCCCGGCCGGGCCGCCGCCGCCCTCGCCCACCAGGCGGCGCAGCGGGGAACCCGGCTTGAGCAGGTGCTTCTGCCCGAAGACCTCGTCGAGGGTGCGCGGGCGCATCCGGACGGCCAGGGGGCTGCTGGACGGGTCGCTCGCCTGGCGTTCTTCTGCGGCTGCGGTAAAGAGATCGGGCTCCACAACCTGAAGCCTAGGTCAGCCCACTGACAACGCCGGGTCCGGCCGCCGGATCAGCTGGTCCAGAAGCTCCACCAGTTGGTGAGGATCAGGATGCCGATGACCCCGATCCACAGCACCGGCACCACCCAGTGGAACTCCACCAGCCCGTTGCGCAGGGCGCGCGGGGCGGGCAGCACGCGGTGCTTGAGGTTGTGGACGGTGACGTAGCAGAACATGAAGATGGTGGCGACCCAGGCCAGGCAGCACCACAGGCACAGCGAGCGGATCGTGTACAGCGACTGGTACTGGAGGTAGGTGCAGAACGCGACGCCGAAGAGGGTGCCGGCGTTGAGCCCGAGCCAGTACCAGCGCTTGTAACGGGCCCCCGCGAGGAGCGCGACGCCGATCGCGATCACCATCGCGTAGGTGACCAGTCCGAGCATCGGGTTCGGGAACCCGAAGAAGGACGCCTGCTCGCTCTTCATGATGTTGCCGCAGGCGACGACGGGGTTGAGGCTGCACCCGGGGGTGAAGTTCGGGTCTTCGAGCAGCTTGAACTTGTCGATCGTGATCACCCAGGCGGCGAGGAGCCCGGCCGCCCCGGTGATGATCAGCATCCAGGCGAAGGCCTTGCCCGCCCCGATGAGGCCGGTGCCGTCCCGTTCGTCCGTGTCCGCAGACGCGCCCTCTGACACGTCGTCAACCGCTGTCGAAGTCATATCGCCGTTCCGTCGCTGCTGGGCCTTTGCTGGGCAGCCTCATTCTGCCGCACGGGGGGCGGCGGATGCCGTTGGGCGGGGATAAGGAGAGGCTCGGGCGGGGCCCGGGGCTGCGGGCCGTCGCCGTCGATTCGGACATGCGTCTGACGCGTAGTCATCCGTCGTCGTACGTTGGCCGCTCCCCGGCATGATCCAGGAGCTGCCTTGGCCACGACCACCCCTTCCGTCCTGACCGTTGCCGGAGCGCCCGGCGAGGGGTCCCGCGCCTCCTTCGACGGGACGGCGGTCGAGGTCACCACGGGCCGCCACGTGCTGCGGATTCCGTTGTCCGCGGTGCACTCGGTGGACGTCTCGCCGCAAACCCTCATGATCATGGTCACCGGCGACCGGGCCACCGAGCCCGACACCGGGGCACCCCAGCAGATCCGCTACCACTCGCCCGCCGAGGCGCGGGCCTTCGCCGAGGCCGTGACGTCCGCGCTCGCCCGCACGCAGCCGCGCCCGGGCGGCCTGGCCCGGGTGGAGAGCAGGCTGCGGCCGGACTTCCTGTTCCACGGCTGGACGGGGCGGGTGCTCGCGGTGTGGGCGCTGCTGGGCCTGGTGACGCTGCCGCTCCTGCTGGGCCCGACACCCGAGGACACGTCCGCCATGCTGGTGCTGAGCGCGGTGCTGTGGCCGCTCGCCCACCTGCTGGTCCGCTTCTGGTGGCAGCTGCTGGTCCGCGACCCGCTGATCCTGCTCCGGCGCGGCGTCAGCGTGCCCGGCACGGTGCTCCGGCACCGCCGCAACGCCGGGGACAACGCGCTGTACTACCCGGAGCTGCGCTTCACCACGGCCGAGGGCACGGTCCAGGAGACGCGCTCGTGCGTCGGCCGCCGGCTCGACGGCCCGCCCGGAGCGGTCCGGGTGCGCTACGACCCCCGCGATCCGCGCCGGGCGGGGCGGCCCATGACGTTCGCCCATCTGTTCTGGATCGCGGTGCTGGGTGGGATCGCGCTGAGCATCTCGGCGCCGGCGGGCAGTCCGATGTACGGGCCGTGGGCGGAGTTCCTCGGGGGCTGACCGCACCGCAGCCGTGGCGGCCGGTGCTGCACGGGCGGCGCGGAATACCCGGTTCTCCGTCATCCTCATAAGCCATGACAGCCCACGCAGTGGAAGTCCGCGCCCTGCGCAAACGCTACGGCGACGTCACCGCCGTCGACGGCCTCGACCTCGGCATCCGGTACGGCGAAGTGTTCGGCCTGCTCGGCCCGAACGGAGCCGGCAAGAGCACCACGGTGGAGATCCTCCAGGGCCACCGCACCCGCGACGGCGGCGACGTGAAGGTCCTGGGCGCGGACCCCGCCACCGCCGACCGCGCCTGGCACGCACGGGTCGGCATCGTCTGGCAGGACGAGTCCGCGCCCGCGGAGCTGACCGTACGGGAGACCGTGACGCACTTCGCCCGCTACTACCCCCGCCCCCGCGACCCCGACGCGGTGATCGCCCTGGTCGGCCTGGAGGCGAAGGCGAAGGCCCGGGTCAAGAGCCTGTCCGGCGGTCAGCGGCGGCGGCTCGACGTGGCGCTCGGGGTGATCGGCGGCCCTGAGCTGCTGCTGCTCGACGAGCCGACGACCGGCTTCGACCCGGGGGCGCGGCGGCAGTTCTGGGACCTGATCCGGATGCTGGCGGCCGAGGGCACGACGATCGTGCTGACCACGCACTACCTGGAGGAGGCCGAGGCCCTCGCCGACCGGCTGGCGGTGATCGCGGCGGGCAAGGTGGTCGCGGAGGGCGTTCCCGCCGATCTGCGCGCCGAGTACGGGACGTACGCGACGGTGGAGTGGCGGGAGGCCGACGGCTCGCCCCGCTCGGAGCGCACGCAGACCCCGACCCGTACGGTCGCCGAGCTGACCGGCCGCTTCGACGGCGAGATCCCGGGGCTCCGGATCACCCGACCCACCCTGGAGGACGTCTATCTGCGCCTCACGGGACAGGAGGTGGCCCCGTGACCACGGACCCGAGCACGGACCCGAGCACGGACCCGAGCACGGACCCGAGCACGGCGACGAAGAACGCAACGGCCGAGCGGCCCCCGCTCCCCGGCGTGTGGGCGATCGGCCTGCACCGGGGTGCGGTGGAGATCAAGCAGTTCTTCCGCCAGCGCGACCAGGCGATCTTCACCTTCGCCTTCCCGATCGTCTTCCTGGCGCTGTTCGCGTCGATCTTCCGGGACGACATGGAGGGCACGGGCATCACCGCCTCCCAGATGTACGTGCCGACGATGCTGGCCTCCGGTCTGATGTCGGTCAGCTTCCAGTCGCTGGGCATCTCGATCGCCATCGAGCGCGACGAGAAGGTGTTGCGGCGGCTGCGCGGCACACCGATGCCCCCGGCCGCTTACTTCTTCGGGAAGATCTGGCTGGTGCTGGTCACCGGGGTCGCCGAGGCGGTGATCCTGCTGGCGGTCGGCGCCACGCTGTTCGACGTGGATCTGCCGGCGACCGCGGGCAAGTGGCTGACCTTCGGGTGGATCTTCACGCTGGGGCTGACGGGCTGCGCGCTGCTGGGCATCGCGGTCAGCAGCCTGCCGAGGTCGGGCAGGAGCGCGACCTCGGTGGTGGTCCTGCCGTTCCTGCTGCTCCAGTTCATCTCCGGGGTGTACATCCCGTCCAAGGAACTGCCCGACTGGATGCTGACGATCGGGTCGGCGTTCCCGCTGAAGTGGATGTGCCAGGGCCTGCGCGGAGTGTTCCTGCCGGAGTCGGCGGCGAGCCTGGAGCACGCGGGGGCGTGGGAGTTCGGCCGGACCGCGCTGGTGCTCGGGGCGTGGGTGATCGGCGGCCTGGTGCTGTGCCTGCTGACGTTCCGGTGGAAGAACAAGCAGGACGGGTGACGGTACGGGCGAGGGGCGCCCGGAATCGATGATTCCGGGCGCCCCTGCGCACCGTACGAGCCGAAAAGCACTCAGCCCAGTCGGCGCTGCAGCTCCGTGACGACCGCGTCCAGCGCGACCGGCTCCTGCTCGCCGGACTCCATGTCCTTGATCTGGACCTGGCCCTCGGCGAGGTCGCGCTCACCGGCGACGACGACGTAGCGCGCGCCACTGCGGTGGGCGTTCTTCATGGCCGACTTCAGACCGCGCCCGGTGAAGGAGAAGTCGGTGGCGACCCCCGCCCTGCGCAGCTCGACGACCTTGGCGAAGAGCACCCGGCGGGCCTCCTCGCCGAGCGGCACCGCGTACACGGAGGTCGAGGCGGGGATGTCGAGGGCGATGCCCTCGGCCTCCAGCGCGAGGACCGTGCGGTCGACGCCGAGCGCCCAGCCCACCGACGGCAGTGCGGGGCCGCCGATCATCTCGGAGAGGCCGTCGTAGCGGCCGCCGCCGCCCACCGCGGACTGCGAGCCGAGACCGTCGTGGACGAACTCGAAGGTGGTGCGGGTGTAGTAGTCCAGGCCGCGCACCAGCTTCTCGTCGTCCTCGAAGGCGACGCCCGCTGCGGTGATCAGGGCGCGCACCTCCTCGTGGTACGCCTTGCAGCCGTCGCAGAGGTAGTCGCGCAGCACCGGGGCGCCGACGAGCTGCTTCTGCACGTCCGGGCGCTTGTCGTCGAGGACGCGCAGCGGGTTGATCTCGGCGCGGCGGATCGTCTCCTCGTCGAGGTCGAGGCCGCGCAGGAAGGTCTGGAGGGCCTCCCGGTAGACGGGGCGGCACTCCTTGTCGCCCAGCGAGTTCAGCAGGATGCGGAAGTTCTGGAGGCCGAGGGAGCGGTACGCCTGGTCCGCCAGGATGATCATCTCGGCGTCGAGTGCCGGGTCCTCCGCGCCGATGGCCTCCGCGCCGACCTGCGAGAAGTGGCGGTAGCGGCCCTTCTGCGGGCGCTCGTAGCGGTAGTACGAGCCGGAGTACCAGAGCTTGACGGGCAGGTTGCCGACCTTGTGGAGGTTGGCCTCCAGGGCGGCGCGCAGCACGGAGGCGGTGCCCTCGGGACGCAGGGCGAGCTCGTCGCCGCCCTTCGTGGTGAGGGTGTACATCTCCTTGGTCACGATGTCGGTGGACTCGCCGACACCGCGCGCGAAGAGCTCGACGTTCTCGAAGCCGGGGGTCTCGATGTAGCCGTAGCCGGAGTTCTTCAGCGGCGCGGCGATGGCCTCGCGCACCGCGAGGAACGTCGCGGAGTCCGGGGGAAGCAGGTCGTAGGTGCCCTTGGGGGCCTTGAAGGTGCTCACGGGAGGGGGTTCACATTCCTCGTCGAGGGGCGGGCGCGGCGTCCATGCCCCGCAGGTACGGGTTGGTCGCGCGCTCCTGGCCGATGGTCGTCTGGGGGCCGTGCCCGGACAGCACCACGGTCGAGTCCTCAAGCGGCAGGCACACGCGGGCCAGCGACTTGAGGAGATCGGCGTGGGAGCCGCCGGGAAAGTCCGTGCGTCCGACGGAGCCGGCGAACAGCAGGTCGCCCGAGAAGAGGATCGACGGAATGTCCGCCGCCTCGGGCAGCCCGAAGGTCACCGACCCCTTCGTATGGCCGGGCGCGTGCGACACGGTCAGGTCCAGACCGGCGAGCTTCAGCTCGGCCCCGTCGTGCAGCTCCTTGACGTCGTCCGGCTCGCCCACGGTCAGCTCGCCCATGAGCTGGGCGCCCAGGGAGCGGCCGAGGGCCTTCTCCGGGTCGCTCATCATGAAGCGGTCCTCGGGGTGGATCCAGGCGGGCACGTTCTTCGCGCCGCACACGGGGACGACGGAGGCGACGTGGTCGATGTGGCCGTGGGTGAGCACGACGGCGACGGGCTTCAGCCGATGCTTCTTCAGCGTCTCCTCGACACCCTGGGTGGCCTGGTGGCCCGGGTCGATGATGACGCACTCCTCGCCTGCGGCGGGGGCGACCAGGTAGCAGTTGGTCCCCCAGGCCCCAGCGGGGAACCCGGCAATAAGCACGATCGTCCTCTTCGTGGTCGTCCAGCCAGCCGTTATCTATTGCACGTGCAATAGATGAGAGCCTACCGGCGCTCCTCGTCCCACAGGTAACCCGTATACGGTACGGGCAAGCTCGGGCCGATCGGACACATGTCCGACATACGACGACACGTACGAGGAGAACACCCGGTGGTCACCAGCGATCAGCGGCGGCGGCAGCTCGCCAGGGAGAAGTTCGAGCGCCAGCAGCAGCGGCGTGCCGAGAAGCAGCGCAGGGCGCGTCGCCGCGCGGCCGTGATCGGCGCGGCGGTGGCCGTGGTCGTCGCGGCCGCGGCGACGGCGTTCGCCACGGGCGCCTTCGACAGCAAGTCCGCCAAGGACAAGGACGACGGGGCCAACGTCGCGGACGCCCCGACGACTCCCGCCAAGAAGCCCGACCCGTGCAAGAAGCCCGCCCCGGGCCAGATAGCCAAGCTCTCCTTCGACAAGGAGCCGAAGCTCGACGTCGACACGTCCGCGACGTACTCGATGAAGCTGGCCACCACCTGCGGCGACATCGCTCTCGACCTGGACGCCAAGAACGCCCCGCGCACGGTGAACTCCTTCAACTTCCTCGCGAACAAGGGCTACTTCGACCACACCAAGTGCCACCGCCTGACCACCCGGGGCATCTACGTCCTCCAGTGCGGCGACCCGACCGCGGCGGGCAGCGGCACCCCCGGCTACAAGCTGCCCGACGAGAACCTGAAGGACCCGAAGGTCAAGGGCGGCACCTACCCGGCGGGCACGGTCGCGATGGCCAACTCGGGCCCGAACACCGGCGGCAGCCAGTTCTTCCTGGTCTACAAGGACAGCCCGCTGCCGCCGAACTACACCCCGTTCGGCACCATCAAGGCGGGTCAGGACGTGCTGGAGAAGATCGCTGGTGCGGGTGAGTCGGCCGGGACCGGCGACGGGGCCCCGAACGCCACCGTGGTCATCGACAAGGCGACCGTGACCAAGTAGCCCCCTGCGGGCGGTCGGCCAAACCCAGATGTGCGGGATGCGGACAGCCGCCCTGCACGTCGCCTATGTTGGCGGTGTGCAGGGCGTCTGTCGCCCCGCGATCAACTGTGGACGTTGAAAGACGTGTGGACGATGTCCGGGGGCTCACGAGCCTCGGCGGGCATCATGTGGAGGAGGCGCTGTGAGCAGCGACCCGTGGGGCCGTGTCGACGAGACGGGCACCGTGTACGTGCGGACGGCCGACGGTGAGAAGGTCGTCGGTTCCTGGCAGGCGGGCTCTCCCGAGGAGGCGCTGGCCTACTTCGAGCGCAAGTACGAGGGGCTGGTCGTCGAGATCGGGCTTCTCGAGCGCCGGGTGAAGACCACCGACCTGTCGGCGAAGGACGCCCAGACCGCGATCGACCACCTGCGTACGCAGGTCGACGAGCATCACGCGGTGGGCGACCTGGCGGCGCTGACCAAGCGCCTGGACGCGCTCGTCACGACGGTCGAGGCGCGCCGCGAGGAGCGCAAGGCGGAGAAGGCCAAGCAGGCCGACGAGGCGAAGGACGCCAAGGAGAAGCTGGTCGCCGAGGCCGAGGAGCTGGCGCAGAGCGACCAGTGGCGTTCGGCGGGCGAGCGGCTGCGGGCCCTGGTGGACACCTGGAAGGGTCTGCCCCGCCTCGACCGCAAGGCCGACGACGAGCTCTGGCACCGCTTCTCGCACGCCCGCTCGGCGTTCTCCAAGCGCCGCAAGGCGCACTTCGCGTCGCTGGACGCGCAGCGCGAGGAGGCCCGCAAGGCCAAGGAGAAGCTGGTCGCCGAGGCCGAGTCGCTGTCGAAGTCGACAGACTGGGGCGGCACGGCGGCGCGCTACCGCGACCTGATGACGGAGTGGAAGGCGGCGGGCCGCGCCCAGCGCGAGTTCGAGGACGACCTGTGGAACCGCTTCCGCGGCGCCCAGGACGTCTTCTTCGCCGCCCGCGGCGAGACCTTCGCCGAGCGGGACGCGGAGCAGGGCGAGAACCTCAAGCTGAAGGAGGAGCTCGCCGCCGAGGCCGAGAAGCTGGTGCCGGTCAAGGACCTCAAGAGCGCGCGCGCCGCGTTCCGGGCCCTGAACGAGCGCTGGGAGGCCATCGGCCACGTGCCGCGGGACGCCCGTCCCAAGGTCGAGGGCCGCATGCAGGCCGTCGAGCGCGCCCTCCAGGAGCAGGAGGAGAACGAGTGGAAGCGGACCAACCCGGAGGCGCGCGCCCGTGCCGCGGGCCTCACCGGTCAGCTCCAGGACGCCGTCGAGAAGCTCCAGAAGCAGATCGACGCCGCCCGCTCGGCCGGCAACAACGCCAAGGCCGACAAGCTGGCGCGTGAGCTGGAGGGCCGCCAGGCCCTGCTCGACCAGGCCATGAAGGGCCTGGAGGAGTTCGGCGGCTGATTCTCACCGTCTCAGGTACGTGGAAGGGGCCCCCGGCATTGCGCCGGGGGCCCCTTCCACGTACCGCCGTACTACGGCCTGCGTGCCGACGTCACCCGGTACACGTCGTACACGCCCTCCACTCCCCGGACCGCCTTCAGGACGTGCCCGAGGTGCTTCGGGTCGCCCATCTCGAAGGTGAAGCGCGAGGTGGCCACCCGGTCGCGGGACGTCTGGACGGCCGCCGACAGGATGTTGACGTGCTGGTCGGACAGGACGCGGGTGACGTCCGAGAGCAGCCGGGACCGGTCGAGGGCCTCGACCTGGATGGCGACCAGGAAGACCGAGGACTGGGTGGGCGCCCACTCGACTTCGAGGATGCGCTCGGGCTGCTGCGACAGCGAGTCGACGTTCACGCAGTCCGCGCGGTGCACGGAGACGCCGCTGCCGCGCGTCACGAAGCCGATGATCGGGTCGCCGGGCACGGGCGTGCAGCACCGCGCCAGCTTGACCCACACGTCGTCGGTGCCCTTGACGACGACACCGGGGTCGGCGTTGGACCGGCGCTTGCCGCGGCTGTGCGAGGGCGGCGAGCTCTCCGCGATGTCCTCGTTGGCCGCGTCCTCGCCACCCAGCGACTGCACGAGCTTCTGCACCACGGACTGCGCGGTGACATGGCTCTCGCCGATCGCCGCGTACAGCGACGAGATGTCCGGGTAGCGCATCTCGTGCGCGAGCGTGACGAGCGAGTCCCCCGTCAGGATCCGCTGGATCGGCAGGTTCTGCTTGCGCATGGCACGCGCGATGGCGTCCTTGCCCTGCTCGATGGCCTCGTCGCGGCGCTCCTTGGAGAACCAGGCCCGGATCTTGTTGCGCGCACGCGGCGACTTGACGAACCCGAGCCAGTCCCGCGAGGGCCCCGCACCGTCCGCCTTGGAGGTGAAGACCTCCACCAAGTCACCGTTGTCCAGGGTCGATTCGAGCGGTACGAGCCGCCCGTTGACCCGCGCTCCTATCGTCCGGTGCCCGACCTCGGTGTGCACCGCGTACGAGAAGTCGACCGGGGTCGCGCCCGCCGGGAGCGCTATGACGTCGCCCTTGGGCGTGAAGACGAAGACCTCGTTGCGCGACAGGTCGAAGCGCAGGGACTCCAGGAACTCGCTGGGGTCCTCGGTCTCCTTCTGCCAGTCCAGCAACTGCCGCAGCCACGCCATGTCGTTGACGGCGTCGTCCTTGTGCCGGGGGACGTCGGTGCGGACCTTGGAGGCGCCGGCCACGGCCTCCTGCTTGTACTTCCAGTGCGCGGCGATGCCGTACTCGGCGCGGCGGTGCATGTCGAACGTACGGATCTGGAGCTCGACCGGCTTGCCGCTGGGCCCGATGACCGTCGTGTGCAACGACTGGTACATGTTGAACTTGGGCATCGCGATGTAGTCCTTGAAGCGCCCCGGAACCGGGTTCCAGCGCGCGTGCACGGTGCCCAGGGCCGCGTAGCAGTCCCGGACCGTGTCGACGAGGACACGGATGCCCACCAGGTCGTAGATCTCCGCGAAGTCCCGGCCCCGGACGATCATCTTCTGGTAGACGCTGTAGTAGTGCTTCGGTCGCCCGGTGACGGTGGCCTTGATGCGCGCGGCCCGCAGGTCGCTCTGCACCTCGTCGGTCACTATGGCCAGGTACTCGTCGCGCTTGGGGGCGCGCTCGGCGACCAGGCGCACGATCTCGTCGTACATCTTGGGGTAGAGGATCGCGAAGGCGAGGTCCTCCAGCTCCCACTTGATGGTGTTCATGCCCAGGCGGTGGGCGAGCGGCGCGTAGATCTCCAGGGTCTCGCGCGCCTTCTTCTCCTGCTTCTCGCGCTTCAAGTACCGCATGGTGCGCATGTTGTGCAGGCGGTCGGCGAGCTTGATGACCAGGACGCGCGGGTCCTTGGCCATCGCGACGACCATCTTGCGTACGGTCTCGGCCTGCGCGGCCTCGCCGAACTTGACCTTGTCGAGCTTGGTCACGCCGTCGACGAGGAGCGCCACCTGGTCGCCGAAGTCGCGGCGCAGGGTGTCCAGGCCGTACTCGGTGTCCTCGACGGTGTCGTGCAGCAGGCCCGCCATGAGCGTCGCCGGGTCCATGCCCAGCTCGGCCAGGATGGTCGTCACGGCGAGCGGGTGCGTGATGTACGGGTCGCCGCTCTTGCGCTTCTGGCCCCGGTGCCAGCGCTCGGCCACCTGGTAGGCGCGCTCGATGGTGCGCAGCGTCGCCGTCTCGATCTTCGGGTCGTTGCTGCGCACTATCCGCAGCAGCGGCTCCAGGACCGGGTTGTACGGGGACTGCCGCTGCACGCCGAGGCGGGCGAGCCGGGCGCGTACGCGGTTGGAGGAGCCTCCGGTGCGGGCCGTGGGGCCCGTGGGGGCGGCGGGGCGTACCGCGGGGGCGGGAGCGGGGCCGTTGGCGCGCTCCGGGGCGACGGGCGGCTTGGCCTTGTCGACCGGCGGCGTCGGGGGCGTGGCGCCCGCCGCGGCCTTGTCCGGCTGCGGGGTGGCGACTGGCTGGGCCTCGTCAGGCAAGGGCGCTCCTCGTACGGGCCTGGGCTCCGGGGCTCCCCCGTGTGGGGCGGCCCGGTTCAGGTTCTCTCCCGGTCGGGTCCGGAACGCCCATGGTATCGACCCTTGGCCGCCCGTTCTTCCTGGGCCGGGAGTGGAGGTACGGGAAAGGCGGGCCCCGGGGTGTCCCGGTGGCCCGCCCGTCCGTGCGTACCGTCTGCGATCAGATCGCGATCAGGGTGTCCAGCGGTGCCCCCTGGAGCGCGGGCTCCAGCTTGGCGCGGCCGCCCAGGAAGCCGAGCTCCATGAGCACGGCGACCCCGGCGACCTCGGCCCCGGCCCGGCGGATCAGCTCCAGGGCCGCGCCCGCGGTGCCGCCGGTGGCCAGGACGTCGTCGATGACGAGGACGCGGTCGCCCGCGTTCAGGTCCTCGGCGTGCACCTCGATCTCGGCGGTGCCGTACTCCAGCTCGTACGCCTGCGAGAGCGTCGCGCCGGGCAGCTTGCCCGCCTTGCGGACCGGGATGAACCCGAGGCCCGCACGAATCGCCACCGGGGCGGCCAGGATGAAGCCGCGCGCCTCCAGGCCGACGATCTTCGTGGCGCCGTGCTTCACGCACAGCTCCGCGAGGGCGTCGGTGAGGGCCGTGAAGGCCTCCGGGTCGGCGAGCAGGGGCGTGATGTCCTTGAAGACGACGCCGGGCTTCGGGTAGTCCTGCACGTCCCGGATGCGGCTGAGCAGCAGCTCCCGGGTGGTGTCGGCGTCCGTCATCGGCGCTTCCCCGACGCGGGGCGGCCACGGCTGGGCCGGGGCCCGACCACGGCGGCCGCAACGGCGTCCTGCGGTGCCTCGTCGTCGGCGGGCCCGTTCTTGGCCTCGGACGCGCGCTTGGCGAGGATGCGCTTCTTCAGGGCCTTCATCGCCGGGTCGCGCTCCTTCAGGTCGGCGACCAGCGGAGTGGCGATGAAGATCGAGGAGTACGCACCGGCCGCGAGGCCGACGAACAGCGACAGCGAGATGTCGTTGAGCATGCCCGCGCCCAGCACACCGCCACCGATGAACAGCAGACCGGCGACCGGCAGCAGCGCGACGACCGTGGTGTTGATGGAACGCACCAGGGTGCCGTTGAGGCTGCGGTTGGCGATCTCGCTGTAGGTGAAGCGGGTCTGCTTGGTGATGTCCTTCGCGCCCTCCTTGAGACCGTCGAAGACGACGACGGTGTCGTAGAGGGAGTAACCGAGGATCGTCAGCAGACCGATCACGGTGCCCGGGGTGACCTCGAAGCCCACCAGGGCGTAGATGCCCACGGTGATCGTGAGGTCGTGGATGAGGGCGATGAGGGCGGCGACGGCCATCCGCCACTCGAAGGCGATGGCCAGGTAGATCACCACCAGGATCATGAAGACCGCGAGGCCGGTCCAGGCCTTGTTGGCGATCTGCTCGCCCCAACTGGGGCCGACCAGCTCGGTGTTGATCTTCTCGGACGGAACGCCGAGGTCCTGCGCGAGCTTCTCGGTGACCGGGGCGGCGGTCTTGGTGTCGAGACCGCCGACCTGGATGCGCAGGGTGTTGTTGCCCAGCTTCTGGACGATGGCGTCGTGGCCGGACGCCTTCTCGGCGTCCTCCTTCGCCTTCTCGACGGAGACCGAGGTGGGGGGCGTGGTGAAGAGCGCGCCGCCCTGGAACTCGATGCCCATGTTGAGGCCCTTGAAGGCGAGCCCCGCGATGGCGATGACGGTGATCAGTACGGAGATCCCGTACCAGATCATCCGCTTCCCGACGAAGTCGTAACCGACCTCGCCGCGGTACAGCCGGGCGCCGATGCTGCCGAGTCGCGACATCTCACGCCTCCTTCGGTTCGGTGGAAACGACAGAACGGCGGGTGCGACGCAGCGGGGGCTGCACGCCGAGCCGCTTCGGGTCCAGACCGGACCACTTGTGGCCGTTGCCGAAGAACTTCGTCTTCGAGGCGAGCAGCGTCATCAGCGGCTTGGTGAAGAGGAACACCACGACGACGTCGAGCAGGGTGGTCAGGCCCAGCGTGAACGCGAAGCCCTGCACCTTGCCGACGGTGACGATGTACAGCACCACGGCGGACAGCAGCGACACGAAGTCGGACACCAGGATGGTGCGCCGGGCGCGCGGCCAGGCCCGCTCGACCGCGGGGCGCAGCGTGCGGCCGTCGCGGATCTCGTCCCGGATGCGTTCGAAGTACACGATGAAGGAGTCGGCGGTGATGCCGATCGCGACGATGGCACCACAGACGGCCGGGAGGTTCAGCGCGAAGCCGATGGCCGGGCCGAGCAGGGCCATGATCGTGTACGTCAGGATGCCCGAGACCAGGAGGCTGAGGAGCGCCACGAAGGACAGGCCGCGGTAGTACAGCACCAGGTAGATCACGACGAGGGCGAGACCGATGGCGCCGGCGATCAGGCCGGCCTCCAGCTGGTCGCTGCCGAGCGCCGGGGTGACCGTGGTGACGGTCTCTTCCTTGAAGGTCAGGGGCAGGGAACCGTAGGAGAGGATGTTGCCGAGCTCCTGCGCGGTCTCCTGGGTGAAGCTGCCGGTGATCTCGGCGTTGCCGCTGAGGACCGTGGAGACCGAGGGCGCCGAGACGACGTTGCCGTCGAGGACGATGCCGAACCGGTTCATCGGGTCCTGCTGCTTCATCAGCTTGCCGGTGGTCTTGGCGAACTTGTCGGAGCCACCCTTGGTGAACTCCATGTCGACCTTCCACAGCGCACGCTGGGTGTCGAAGGTGCCGGCCGCCTTCTTGACGTCCGTGCCCTCCAGCTCGGCCGGGCCCAGGAGGTACTTCTCCCAGCTCTTGCCGTCCCAGACCTTGCCGGTGATGGCCTTGCCGCAGCCGATCGTCGTCTCGCTCGGCTTGAAGCCGTCGCCGGCCTTCTCACGCTGGTCGGGCTTGGTGCAGTCGAGGGCGGCGAACGCCTTCTCCAGCTTCGCGGTGGCCGGGTCCGGCGCGGGCGGGGTCTTCTTCGGGTCGGGCGTCTTGGAGGCGCCCGGCGTCGGCGTGGGCGTCGGCGCCTTCAGGGCGTCGGTGACGGCACGGCCCTGCGAGGTCTTGGTCGGGTCGGGGGTCGGCGAGGACTTCTTGTCGTCCTTGTCCTTGCCCTTGTCCTTCGGGTCCTTGGCCTCGTCCGGCTTGCCGGTGGACGTCGGGTCCGGCTTGGGGGTCTTGCCCGGGTCGGGCAGCGGCGTGCCGTTGGTGACCGCCAGCACGGGCCGGAAGTAGAGCTTGGCCGTGGTACCGACCTGCTCGCGGGCCTGCTTGGAGTTCGTGCCCTTGGGGATGTTGACGATGATGTTGTCCGTGCCCTGGGTCTGCACCTCGGACTCGGAGACACCCATGCCGTTGACGCGTCGCTCCATGATGGCGACGGCCGTGTCCATGTTCGTCTTGTTGATCGCGTTGGGCTGGCCCGGCTCGTTCTGCGCCTTGAGCGTGATGCTCGTACCGCCGGCGAGGTCGATGCCCAGGCGGGGGGTGGTGTGCCCGGACGCGAACATCCCGCCCGCGAGGGCGAGGATGACGATCGTGATCAGTGCCAGGGCGCGCCCCGGCCTGCCCGGGGCCCCCGAGACCTTGCGGCCCTTCTTCGGTGCTGCCACCTTCTCGTTTCTCCCTGTCCAACCGCATGCGCCGGGATGTGCGTCGATGCGGCCACGAAGTGTTGTGGGGGCCTGCCCCCGCAGAGGAATGCACAATCCGCGGACCGCGGCGCTCCCGGTGGGGTGCGCCGCGGTCCGCGGAGGTGGCTACTTCGCGTCGCCCTCGCCGTCGGTCTTCTTGTCCTTCGGCTCGGTGTCGGCGTCGGCGTCGCCGGACGCGGACTCGGGCTTCTTGCCGAGGTCGATGCGCGCCACGTCGGCGTCGTCGGCGGAGTCCGAACCGGTCAGCGACGACGCGTCGTCCGGGACGACGGGGGTGTCGGACTCGAGGTCGGCGGCAGCCTGCTCGCCGTGCACGATGCGGTTGTACTCCTCGTCCGCGAGGACCGCGCCGATGGCGTTCTTCGCGTAGACGGCGTGGACGCCCGGGGCGACCTCAAGAAGGACCGTGTCGTCGTGAACCTCCTTGACCGTGGCGTACATGCCGCCGATGGTGCGCACGCCGGTGCCGGGCTGCATGTCGTTGCGCATCTGCGCAGCGGCCTGCTGCTTCTTCTTGGCGGACCGGGTCATCAGGAACATGGCCCCGATGAGCACGATGAAGGGGAGGAAGGTCATGAGACTCACGGGACGGAACTTCCTTCGCACGACCGCGTCGAGGGCGGCCTGTATATACGGGGGTGGGCATGCCGACGGGAAGGTCGGCATCGGCGGAGTCTAAGCGAGTCCGCGTATCTGGAACAACGTCCAGCATCGCACTGGGGTTCCTGAGCGTGCGAGCCTCCGCGCCGTCACGTCCCGAACAGACCCGGTTGTCCGCCTTTCCCCAGGCCCTGCTGGGGCGGCACGAGCCCCAGGTGCGCCCACGCGGCGGGCGTGGCGACCCGCCCGCGCGGTGTTCTGGCCAGAAGACCTTCTCGTACGAGGAACGGCTCGGCCACTTCCTCGACGGTCTCGCGCTCCTCCCCGACCGCGACGGCGAGCGTGGACAGGCCGACGGGTCCGCCGCCGAAGAGCTTCAGGAGCGCCTCCAGGACGGCCCGGTCGAGCCGGTCCAGTCCGCGTGCGTCCACTTCGTACACCTTGAGGGCGGCGGCGGCGATGTCCTTGTCGATGATTCCGCCGTCGGTCTTGACCTGGGCGTAGTCACGGACCCGGCGCAGCAGCCGGTTGGCGATGCGGGGGGTGCCCCGGGAGCGTCCGGCGATCTCGGCGGCTCCGTCGGCGCCGATCTCGACGTCGAGGAGGCGGGCGGAGCGGTGGACGACGCGCTCCAGCTCGGCGGGTTCGTAGAACTCCATGTGTCCGGTGAAGCCGAAGCGGTCGCGCAGCGGCGGCGGCAGGAGACCGGCCCGGGTGGTCGCGCCGACCAGGGTGAAGGGCGGCAGCTCCAGCGGAATCGCGGTGGCGCCGGGGCCCTTGCCGACGATGACGTCGACCCGGAAGTCCTCCATCGCCATGTACAGCATTTCCTCCGCCGGGCGGGACATCCGGTGGATCTCGTCGAGGAAGAGGACCTCACCCTCCTGGAGGGAGGAGAGGATCGCGGCGAGGTCGCCCGCGTGCTGGATGGCCGGGCCGCTGGTGATGCGGATCGGGGCGCCCATCTCGGCGGCGATGATCATCGAGAGGGTGGTCTTGCCGAGACCGGGGGCGCCGGAGAGCAGGACGTGGTCGGCGGTCGCGCCCCGGGCGCGGGCGGCCTTCAGCACCAGGTCGAGCTGCTCGCGCACCTTCTCCTGGCCGATGAACTCCTCCAGGTCCTTGGGGCGCAGGGCGGCCTCGACGGCCTGGTCCTCGCCGTCGGCGGAGGAGTCGACCAGCCTCGCGTCGGCGGGGGTGTCGGGTCCGGTCTCGTCCCAGTTCATGTGCGGATCGCTCTCGGGTCGGGTGCTGCGGCTCTACGTCGGGGCCGTGCGGGTCAGCGGGTGCGGTTGAGGGTCTGCAGGGCGGCCCGCAGCAGCTGCGGCACCGGCGGCTGGGTGCCTTCGGCGAGGGCTGCCTCGGCCTGCGGGGTGACGGCGGCGACCGCTTCCTCGGCCTCCCGGGAGGCGTAGCCGAGGCCGATGAGCGCGGCGCTGAGCTGCTCGGTCCAGGGGGCGGGGCCCGACGCGACGCGCTGGGCGCCGAGCTGTGCACCGGTGCCGAGCGGGGCCCCGAGCCGGTCCTTCAGCTCCAGCAGCAGCTTCTGCGCACCCTTCTTCCCGATGCCGGGGACGGCGGTGAGGGCCTTCTCGTCGCCGGTGGACACCGCGAGGCGCAGGGCGTCGGGGCTGTGCACGGCGAGCATGGCCTGGGCGAGGCGGGGGCCGACGCCGCTGGCGGTCTGGAGCAGCTCGAAGACCTGCCGCTCGTCGTCGTCGGCGAAGCCGTACAGGGTGAGCGAGTCCTCCCGTACGACCAGCGAGGTGGCGAGCTTCGCCTCCTGGCCCATGCGCAGGGTGGACAGGGTGTTGGGGGTGCACTGGACGGCCATGCCGACGCCGCCGACCTCGATCACCGCGGTGGTGGGGGCGAGGGCGGCCACCGGGCCACTGACGAAGGCGATCATGAGGTGCGGCCTTTCCTGACGGCGGTACGAACGGGTGCGGTACGGGACTTGTGTGCGGCCACCGCCTGCTGGAGGCGGTTCTGCGCGGGGGCCCGCCAGATGTGGCAGATGGCGAGGGCCAGCGCGTCGGCGGCGTCGGCGGGTTTCGGCGGGGCGTCGAGCCGCAGCAGCCGGGTCACCATGGCTCCGACCTGCGCCTTGTCGGCGCGGCCGCTGCCGCTGACGGCGGCCTTGACCTCGCTGGGGGTGTGCAGGGCGACGGGGATGCCGCGCCGGGACGCGCACAGCATGGCCACGGCGCTGGCCTGGGCGGTGCCCATCACCGTACTGACGTTGTGCTGGCTGAAGACGCGTTCCACGGCGAGGACTTCGGGGCGGTAGTCGTCGAGCCACTGCTCGATGCCCTGCTCGATGGCGACCAGCCGCAGCCCCAACTCGGCTTCGGGGGGCGTGCGTACGACACCCACTCCGCACATGGTCAGCGGACGCCCGGCGACGCCTTCGACCACGCCGACACCGCACCGGGTCAGACCGGGGTCCACCCCAAGCACCCGCATCGCACCCCTCCTTCGCTCACCTGTTTGTGCAGGCTATCGGCTCGCACTGACAATCAGGCCCGCCAACACAGCCCCGCCGTCCCGGGCCGGGCAACGCGACGGGCCGACGGGAAGGTCTCCCGTCGGCCCGTCGTCGTACCGGCAACTGGCGGTGCACCGGCAACCGGCGATCACTCGCCGTCGATCGCCGCCATGACCTTGTCGCTGACGTCGAAGTTGGCGAAGACGTTCTGCACGTCGTCGCTGTCCTCCAGCGCGTCGATCAGCTTGAAGATCTTGCGCGCGCCCTCTTCCTCCAGCTCGACCTGCATGGTCGGGACGAAGTTGGCGTCGGCGGAGTCGTAGTCGATGCCCGCCTCCTGGAGCGCGGTGCGGACCGCGACCAGGTCGGTGGCCTCGCTGAGCACCTCGAAGCTGTCGCCGAGGTCGTTGACCTCTTCGGCACCCGCGTCGAGGACCGCGCCCAGCACGTCGTCCTCGGTGAGCTCACCCTTGGGGACGACGATGACGCCCTTGCGGTGGAAGAGGTACGACACGGAGCCCGGGTCGGCCATGGAGCCGCCGTTGCGGGTCATGGCGACACGCACGTCGGAGGCGGCACGGTTGCGGTTGTCGGTGAGGCACTCGATGAGCACCGCGACACCGTTCGGGCCGTAGCCCTCGTACATGATCGTCTCGTAGTCGGCGCCACCGGCTTCGAGACCGGCGCCGCGCTTGACCGCGGAGTCGATGTTCTTGTTCGGGACCGAGCTCTTCTTGGCCTTCTGGATGGCGTCGAAGAGGGTCGGGTTGCCCGCCGGGTCGGCGCCGCCCGTGCGCGCCGCGACCTCGATATTCTTGATCATCTTCGCGAAGAGCTTGCCGCGCTTGGCGTCAATCACGGCCTTCTTGTGCTTCGTCGTAGCCCATTTAGAGTGGCCGGACATCTGCCTGTCTCCTTCGCGTAACCAATTCTGCTGCGTTCGGCAGAGATCCTACCGGGATCCCCGCCGATGACTGCGCTCAGGCGGCAGCACGCACCATGTCGACGAACATCGCGTGCATCCGGTGGTCGCCGGTGAGCTCCGGATGGAAGGACGTCGCGAGCGCGTTCTTCTGCCGTACGGCCACGATGTGGTCGCCGTGCTCGGCGAGCACCTCGACCTCCGCGCCGACCGATTCCACCCACGGTGCGCGGATGAAGACGCCCTCGACGGGGCCGCCCTCGACGCCCGTGACCTCGACGGTCGTCTCGAAGGACTCGTTCTGCCGGCCGAAGGCGTTGCGGCGGACGATCATGTCGATGCCGCCCAGGGTCTCCTGGCCGGACCGGGGGTCGAGGATCTTGTCCGCGAGGAGGATCATCCCGGCGCAGGTGCCGTAGACCGGCATCCCGGCGGCGATGCGCTCGCGCAGCGGCTCCAGGAGCCCGAAGAGGGACGCCAGCTTGGAGATGGTGGTGGACTCGCCGCCCGGAATCACCAGGCCGTCGACCTCCGCCAGTTCCTCGGGGCGCCGGACCTCCCGGGCCGTGGCGTCGGCCACGGCCAGGGCGATCAGGTGCTCCCGGACGTCGCCCTGGAGGGCCAGGACGCCGACAACGGGGTTGCTCTTCATGCTGCTTACCAGCCCCGGTTGGCGTAGCGCTCGGACTCGGGGAGGGTGTCGCAGTTGATGCCGACCATGGCCTCGCCGAGGTTGCGGGAGGCGTCCGCGATGATCTTCGGGTCGTCGAAGAAGGTGGTGGCGCGGACGATGGCGGCGGCACGCTTGGCCGGGTCGCCGGACTTGAAGATGCCGGAGCCGACGAAGACGCCCTCGGCACCGAGCTGGCGCATCAGCGCGGCGTCGGCGGGGGTGGCCACACCACCGGCGGAGAACAGCACCACGGGGAGCTTGCCGAGCTCGGCGACCTCCTTGACCAGCTCGTACGGGGCGCGGAGCTCCTTGGCGGCGGCGAACAGCTCGTTGTTGTCGAAGCCGCGCAGCTTGGCGATCTCGTTCTTGATCTGGCGCAGGTGGCGGACGGCCTCGACGACGTTGCCGGTGCCGGCCTCGCCCTTGGAGCGGATCATGGCCGCACCCTCGGCGATGCGGCGCAGGGCCTCGCCCAGGTTGGTGGCACCGCACACGAAGGGGGTGGTGAAGGCCCACTTGTCGGAGTGGTTGACCTCGTCGGCCGGGGTGAGGACCTCGGACTCGTCGATGTAGTCGACGCCCAGCGACTGGAGCACCTGGGCCTCGACGAAGTGGCCGATCCGGGACTTCGCCATGACCGGGATGGACACGGCCGCGATGATCTCTTCGATCATGTTGGGGTCGGACATCCGGGCCACACCGCCGTCCTTGCGGATGTCGGCGGGCACCCGCTCCAGCGCCATGACGGCGACCGCGCCCGCGTCCTCGGCGATCTTCGCCTGCTCGGCGTTGACGACGTCCATGATCACGCCGCCCTTGAGCTGCTCGGCCATGCCGCGCTTGACGCGGTCGGTGCCGGTGGCCGGGGACTGGGGAGTGGGGGTGCTGGACATGTTCGACCTCGCTCGATGACGAAAGACAGGCGTTTTTAGCGATACGGGCGCGCCTTCGGGTGGCGCACGCTGCCCGCACAGCCGAGGAAACGCCCTGCGACCAGTCCACTGCAAGGGCCAATGGGGAGCCGGTGGATCGTTTTCATCCCACGAAGGCGTACGAAGTGGAACCGGCGTTACGTTCCGGGACGGTCGGCCAGTGCCACCGGAGCCTCGTCGTCCATTTCGAAGGCCAGCGGGAACGGGGCGTGCCCGGCCAGCCGGAACCACCGCACCTTGCGGTGCCGGCGCAGGGCGCGGGCGGCCCGTACGGAGTCGTTGTGGAACCGCCGCGCCATCGGCACCCGCCGCACGGCGGCCGCCAGCTCCCCGGCAGCTTCCTCGCCGCCCGGGGCCAGCTTGAGCGCCTCCACCTGCTCCGGTTCCCCGAACACGGCCCGCAGCGCCTGGCTCAGCTCGCTCTCGGCGACCTCCCGCTGCTCCTCCTCGGCCTGGCGGGCGTCGTGGGCGGCCTGGTACAGCACGATCGACGAGGCGGGGTCGAGCACCCCGGAGGTCGCCAACTCCTGCGCCACGGACGCCCGGCGCAGCAACTGCGCGTCGAGGGCGGCACGCGAGGCGTCGATACGGGCGTGCAGGCGGTCCAGCCGCCCGGCGGTCCAACTGAGGTAGAGCCCGATCGCGAACAGGCCGACAACGATCCAAATGAGGGTGGTCACGGCCCGCAAGGCTACCGGCGAACAGACGGCGCCCCGTCAGGGGCGCGGGGAACTGCGCGAGCAACCACGACGCACCCGCACGAGAACCGTGCATGCTCCCGCGGATTTAGGTGAAGGGGCGGGGCTGGGGACCGCTTGCCCGCGCGGGGCAGAGCAGAACGCTTCAAGCACCGGAAGGCGAGCCGGGCCCGGCAGAAGTGGGCCCCTTGGAACCCCCGCCCCCTTCCGCAAGACTGCGACCCCACCGCGCCACAGGGGCGCGCGAGCACTTCCCAGGGGGACGACCACCCATGGACAGACGGACCTTACTGGCAGCCGCCGCTGCCGGAGCGCTGGCAGGCACCCTGCCCACCTCCACCGCCCACGCCGCACCCACCACCCCCGACCCCCTCCCCCGCATCGCCCACACCCTCGGCGCCTCTCTCGCCCGGACGGTCCACGGCGACGGCTGGACCCACCTCCGTCTCACCCTCCCCGACGCCCCCGTCCCCCTCGGCGTCGACGTCCTCGCCGACACCCGTCGGCCCCCGCAGGGGATCGCCTACCTCCTCCCCGGCGGCGGCCTCAACTTCGCCGCGAACTTCTTCACCCCGCGCGCCCGCAACCTCGCCCACCACCTGCGCTCCCAGGGCCTGTTGGTCATCGGCATCAGCCCCCGCGAGGACCTCGCGAAGCCCACCGACCTGACGGCCTCCTGGGGCCAGGCCGCGCACAAGGCCGACGCGGCGAAGGTGATCACCGCCGTCGACCGCGCCCTGTGCCTGCCGTACCAGTTCGTCGGCCATTCGGCGGGAGCGGCCCTCGCCCTCGACCTGGCCTCGACGGACCGCTCACCGAGACTGCGCAGGGCGGTCGCGATCGACACCACGGGCCCGTACACGGGTGCGCAACAGGCCCGGGCCGTACAGATGCAGGCCGCGATCCAGGGCCAGATCGACGCGGGCGTCCTGTACGGGGACACCGGCCTGAAGGGCCTGGTCTCCCGCGCGCTGACCGACCCGAACGGCGCCTCGCCCGTCCCCCGCCCGACGGACCCGGCCACCTTCTTCACGAACGCGGCCTTCGCCCACTTCGCGCTGATCCGCACGCGCGCGCTCCCCAGCGCCACCAACTGGATCTACCAGCAGGGCTACAGCGCGGGCACGTTCACGTTCGGCGCGACCCCGCTCGACGACCGCTACTCCCTCACCCACACCCCGCTCGCCACCTGGGGCGAGGCCACCCGGGCCCTCGGCAGCGGCCTGGTCCCCAACGCACTGCTCCGCGACCTCGCCGCGATCTGGGCGGGGGACACCGCGACGTACCCCTTCGACTGGTCCGGCATCCGCACGGAGGTCGTCTGGGTCAACGCGGCACTGGGCCGGGGCGACGAACCGCACGGCGCGGAGCTGATCCGGGCCGGGGGCAACCGGCGGGTGACCTTCCGGGTCGTCCCCGACTACGGACACGCGGACCCCGTGTGGAGCGACACGGCGGACCAGGACGTCTGGCGGCACCTGACCCCGTAAACACCCCGCGCAAGCACCCTGCAAGCACCACAAGCACCGCAGGCATCTCAAGCCCCCCGTGAACGAACAACGGGCTGCGGGGGCACACCGCCCCCGCAGCCCGCCCCTTCCCCCTGCCTACTCCCGCCCCATCCGGGCCCGCGCCCGCGCCCGCAGTCCGCCCCGCTCCCCCACGTCCTCCGCCGCCACCGCGTTCGCGCCGTCCGTCACCGTCTCGTACACGGCCAGGATGTCGGCGGCCACCGTCGACCAGTCGAAGCGCCGCACATGCGCCGCCCCCCGCTCGCTCAGCCCCTTGCGCCGCTCCGCGTCCTCCAGCAGCCGCACCGCCGCCCCGGCCAGCGCGTCCGCGTCCTCGTTGGCGAACAGGTCACCGGCCGCCCCCTGGTCCAGCACCTGCGCGAACGCGTCCAGGTCGCTGGCCAGCACTGGCGCGCCCGCGGACATCGCCTCGACCAGGATGATCCCGAAGGACTCCCCACCGGTGTTGGGAGCGACGTACACATCGACACTGCGCAGCAGCCGCGCCTTGTCCTCGTCGCTGACCATGCCGAGGAACTCCACCCGCGAGCGCAGCTCCTCCGGGAGGGAGGCGACGGCCTCCTTCTCGTCGCCGCGCCCCGCGACCAGCAGCCTCGCCCCGGGCCGCTCGGCGAAGACGCGCGGCAGCGCCCGCATCAGCACGGGCAGCCCCTTGCGCGGCTCGTCGATCCGCCCGATGAAGCCGAGGGTCTCCCCCTGCCACTCCTCCTTGGGCTCGGCCTTGGCGAAGAAGTCGACATCCACCCCGTTGGGAATGGTGACCGCGTCACCGCCGAGGTGCTCCACCAGCGTGCGCCGCGCGTACTCGCTCACCGCGATCCGCGCGCTGATCTTCTCCAGCGCGGGCTGCAGGATCGGGTACGCCGCCAGCATCACCCGCGAGCGCGCGGTCGACGTGTGGAAGGTCGCCACGATCGGCCCCTGCGCCGCCCAGCAGGTCAGCAGCCCCAGCGACGGAGCGGCCGGCTCGTGGATGTGCACCACGTCAAAGGCCCCGTCGTGCAGCCACTTGCGCACCCGGGCGGCCGACAGGACGCCGAAGCTCAGCCGCGCGACCGACCCGTTGTACCGGACCGGGACCGCCCGCCCCGCCGACACCACGTACGGCGGCAGCGGCGTGTCGTCGTCCGCCGGAGCCAGCACGGAGATCTCGTGCCCGAGCCCGATCAGGTGCTCGGCGAGGTCCCGGATGTGGAACTGGACGCCGCCCGGCACGTCCCACGAGTACGGGCAGACGATCCCGACCTTCACGCCCGGTCCTCCGTCCGGGGTTCCAGATCCGCCGTCCGGGGTTCCAGATCCACCGTCCACAGCCTTTGCAGCATGTGCCAGTCCTCCGGATGCTCGGCGATCCCGGTGGCGAAGGCATCGGCCAGCGCCTGTGTCATCGTGGACGTCTTCTCGCCCCGCGTACCTGTCTCGGGCACGTCGACCGGCGGGTGCACCCGCCCCCGCATCACCTTCGGCCCGTCGTACCAGAGCGTCACGGGCAGCAGCAGCGCCCCCGTCTGCTGGGCGAGTATCGCGGGCCCGGCGGGCATCTTCGCGCTCTCGCCGAAGTACTTGACCTCGACACCGGACGCGGACAGGTCCCGGTCGGCGACCAGGCACACCAGTCCGCCGCCCCGCAGCCTGCGCGCCAGCGTCCCGAAGGCCGAACCGCCCGTGTGCGGCAGGACCTCCATGCCCAGGCTCTCGCGGTACGCCACGAACCTGTCGTACAGGGACTCCGGCTTCAGCCGCTCGGCGACCGTCGTGAAGGGGTGGCCGAGGTGGCTGGTCACCCAGACTCCCGCCAGGTCCCAGTTCCCCATGTGCGGCAGCGCCAGCACCACGCCCCGGCCGCTCTCCAGCGCATCGGTTATCCGGTGCGCGTCCTGGATGCGCACATCGGCGGCGATCCGCTCCGGCGTCCACGAGGGCAGCCGGAAGGACTCCATCCAGTAGCGCATGTACGAGCGCATGCCCGCCCGGGACAGCGCCCGCAGCCGGGCCTCGCTCGCGTCGGGGACGACCCGGGCGAGGTTGGACTCCAGGCGCAGCACGCTCTTGCCGCGCCGCTTCCAGGTCTGGTCGGCGATGGTGCGGCCGAGCCGCGCGACGAGCGGCTCCGGGAGCTTCTTCACACCGGCCCAGCCGAGCCCGTACAACCCGTCGACCAGCCGGTCCTGGGGCGTCATGCGTTCGAGGGTGCTCACGTCGCGGCTCCGTTCCCGGTCGCCGCGTCCGCCTCGGCGGACTCCCGGCGCACCGTCACCACCCGTTGCCCCAGGGTCACCAGGGACCCCACGGCGACGACCCACAGCGCGATCGGCAGCAGGATCTCCACGCCGGGCAGCCCGAACGTGTGCAGCCCCGCGACACCGGCCGCGACCAGCGTGATGACCAGGCGTTCCGCCCGCTCGACCAGCCCGTTGACGGCGACCGGCAGGCCGATCGCCTCGCCGCGGGCCTTCGTGTACGAGACGACCTGGCCGCTCGCGAGGCAGAAGATGGACACCGCGCACAGCACGTTGTCGTCGCCGTTGCCCGCGTACCAGAGGGCGAGCCCGCCGAAGATGCCCGCGTCGGCCACCCGGTCCAGCGTCGAGTCGAGGAACGCGCCCCACCGGCTGGAGACTCCGGCCTGCCGGGCCATGTTGCCGTCGACGAGGTCGGAGAAGACGAAGAGGGTGATGACGATGGTGCCCCAGAAGAACTCCCCGCGGGGGAAGAAGACCAGCGCACCCGCCATCACCCCGGCAGTACCGATGAGGGTGACCGCATCCGGACTGACTCCGCGGCGGAGCAGAAATGCGGCAAACGGTGTGAGGACACGCGTGAAGAATGCACGCGCGTACTTGTTCAGCATGGCCTTCCCGAGGGGTCGGATCGCCGAGCGGCCCCTATGGCCACCGGCTGGCCCATCGTAGCCACGACCGCCCCGCCGCACCGCCGGGCACCCGCCCGCCGCCGTGTCCGTACGACAGATGGCCGCAATCGGGCCCTCGCGGAGCGGCCGAACACGCAACGGACCGGGGTATGGACGCACAGTGACCCGAGTGGAAAGCTCGAATGACCGCGGGCGTCACCGGTGCCGCCACGCCGCTGCGGCTCCCCGTGCCCGCGCCCTTCACCGTGCACTTCTCCTCGGGAGGCCGGAAACCATGGGCGACAAGACACACACGAGCGCACACCCCGGAGCCGCCGGCAGGGCTCCATTGGCCGACCGCCCCGCATCCGTACGGAACGTGGTGCTGGTCGGCCACAGCGGATCGGGCAAGACCACCCTGGTGGAAGCCCTCGCGCTCGCCGCGGGGGCAGTGAACCGGGCGGGCCGGGTCGAGGACGGGACGACCGTCTCCGACCACGACGAGATCGAGCACCGCCAGCAACGGTCCGTACAGCTCTCCCTCGTCCCCGTCGAGTGGGACGGCATCAAGGTCAATCTCATCGACACCCCCGGCTACGCCGACTTCGTCGGGGAACTGAGGGCCGGTCTGCGGGCTGCGGACGCGGCCCTCTTCGTCGTCTCGGCCTCCGACGGCGTCGACGGCGCGACCCGCATGGTGTGGGAGGAGTGCGCCGCCGTCGGCATGCCGCGCGCCATCGTGGTGACCCACCTGGAGGCCGCCCGCGCCAACTTCGAGTCCATGACCGACTTCTGCGCCACGGCCTTCGGCAACGACGACCCCGACGCCGTGCTCCCGCTCTATCTGCCGCTGTACGGGGACCACGGCCCCGACGGGCACGCCCCCGTCGCCGGACTCCTCGGTCTGCTCTCGCAGCAGATCTACGACTACTCCTCGGGCGAACGCAAGGAGCTCGCCCCCGACCCCGCCCAGCTCCCCCGCATCGAGGCGGCCCGCAACCGGCTGATCGAGGGCATCATCGCCGAGAGCGAGGACGAGTCCCTCATGGACCGCTACCTCGACGGCGAGGACATCGACCTCAAGACCCTGATCGACGACCTCGAACGGGCCGTCGCCCGCGGCACCTTCCACCCCGTGCTCGCCGCCGCGCCCGCCCCCGAGGGCAGCCGCCAGGGCCTGGGCACGGTCGAGATCCTGGAGCTGATCACCGGCGGCTTCCCGACCCCCGCCGAACACGAACTGCCCGCCGTCACCACCCCGCAGGGCCGCCCCGCACCCCCGCTGACCTGCGACCCGGCGGGCCCGCTGGTCGCCGAGGTGGTCAAGACCGCCTCCGACCCGTACGTCGGCCGGATCTCCCTGGTCCGCGTCTTCTCCGGGACGCTCCGCCCCGACGAGACCGTCCACGTCTCCGGGCACGGCATGGCCGACCGGGGTCACGAGGACCACGATGTCGACGAGCGCGTCGGCGCCCTCTCCGCCCCCTTCGGCAAACAGCAGCGCACCCTCTCCCACGTCATCGCGGGCGACCTCGCCTGCGTGGCCAAACTCACCCGCGCGGAAACCGGCGACACCCTCTCCGCGCGGGACAACCCGCTGCTCATGGAGCCCTGGCAGATGCCCGACCCGCTCCTCCCGCTCGCCATCCAGGCCCACAGCAAGGCCGACGAGGACAAGCTCTCCCAGGGCCTCGCCCGCCTGGTCGCCGAGGACCCCACGATGCGCCTGGAGCAGAACCAGGCCACCCACCAACTCGTCCTGTGGTGCCTGGGCGAGGCCCACCGCGACGTCGCCCTCGAACGGCTGCGCTCCCGGTACGGGGTCCAGGTCGACGCCGTCGACCACAAGGTGTCCCTGCGCGAGACCTTCGGCGAGAAGACCGCCGGGCGCGGCCGGCACGTCAAACAGTCCGGCGGCCACGGCCAGTACGCCATCTGCGAGATCGACGTGGAGCCGCTGCCGCCCGGTACCGGCATCGAATTCGTCGACAAGGTGGTCGGCGGTGCGGTGCCACGCCAGTTCATCCCCTCCGTCGAGAAGGGCGTACGCGCCCAGGCCGCCCGGGGCCTGGCCACCGGGTATCCGCTCGTCGACGTACGTATCACCCTGCGGGACGGCAAGGCCCACTCGGTGGACTCCTCCGACGCCGCCTTCCAGACCGCCGGGGCCCTCGCCCTGCGCGAAGCCGCCGCCGACGCCCGCATCGACCTCCTCGAACCCGTCGCCGCCGTCACCGTCCTGGTCCCCGACGACTACGTCGGGCCCGTGATGAGCGACCTGTCCGGCAGGCGCGGCCGCGTCGTCGGCACCGAACAGGCGGGCCACGGCCGCACCCTGGTGCGGGCCGAGGTCCCCGAGATCGAGATCGGCCGGTACGCCGTCGACCTGCGCTCCGTGTCCCACGGCACCGGCCGCTTCCACCGCACGTACGCCCGGCACGAACCCATGCCTCCCCAGATCGCAGGCAAATTCCGCGAACGGGAGCAAAACGGCGGCTAGTTGACCGATTTGCGGCAATGCCGCCCGCCCAATTCCCTTGCGGTGGGCGGCATTCCGCGCTCCCATGACGAAGAGGACCCCACGTCGATACGCTGTGACCCCAGCTCAGAAGGTGTGCGGGGCGCGGCGGTTGGGAACAACGCCGCAGTGCGGGAACGACGTGGAGAGCACAGGGCTCCACGGACGCGGACGGTCGATGGGGGCGGTAGTGGCGGACTCGGGATTCGATTTCTCACCCGGTGCACAGGTACCGCTCCAGGGCGCGGCCGGACAGACCGCGGCGACCAACGCGCTCGCCTCGGCCGCGTACCGGGACAGCCCGGTGACCGTCCTGCTCGACGCGAACAGCGAGTGGCACAAGTCCGCCGTGAAGAAGGGCAAGCTGTCCCTCTTCGAACCGGACCTCGGCGAGGCCTTCTCCCGCGCGGTACGGGTCCGGATGCTCGGCGGCGCCCGCAAGGCCCTCATCCAGTCCTTCGGCACGGAACCGCAGACCGTCGTCGAGCACTGCCTCGCCGCCACCAACATCCGCAAGGCCCGCGACACCAAACTCACCCTCATCATGGTCGTCTTCGGCCTGCTCTTCCTGCCCGGACTCCTCATCTGGCTGGCCATCTTCCAGCTGCGCCGCACCATCGCGGGCGCCAAGGACAAGAAGTCCGGCGCACTCGGCACGGCCCTGCTGGTCGCCGTCGGCGGCCTCGCCGTGATCTTCCTCATCAAGCTGCCGTTCGACGGGATACTCGGCATCTACCTGCGCGCCATGGTGATCGCCCCGGTGATCGGCTGGCTCTGGGCCAAGCAGGTCTGCGAATCCACCGCCAAGGACCTGCGCGACCGCTGGTCCTCCCTCCTCGGCGGAGGCGGCGGCATCGGCCCCAAGATCCCCGAGGCCGTCCCCCGCGACCCCAGCCAGAGCAACGCCGAAGAACTCCGCCAGGGCCTCGCCCGGCTCACCGCCGAGCAGCAGTCCAACTCGGTCTTCTACGCAGGCCCCAAGGGCATACTCGGCATGGGCACCCGCTGGGGCAGCTGGCAGCTCGCCGAGGAACTCGCCCCCGCCGACCCCGGCAAGGAGATCCACGGCTTCCGCAGCTGGGACGTCATCCGCGCCATCCACGACCAGCTCCGCATGCTGGAGCGCAGCACCCTGCACACCAACGGTTTCCCGACCCCCTCGGTCAAGCACTGGATCGTCGCCCCGGTGGGCGAGAACGCGGGCGAGGTCAGCCGCCCCGACGGCCAGGACGTGGACCAGTACCTCATCAAGAACCACGAGATACAGCGCATCTGCAACGAGCAGCAGTTCGGCGCGGGCAACCGGCACTATCTGGGTGTCCAGTTCACCCTGTGGGACGGCCAGTTGGTCATCACCATGCTCATCACGGTGACCGTCCTGCACGAGACCCTGCGCATCGAGGTCACCGGTCACGCACTGGGCCCGGTGCACTCCCTGTTCACCACGAAACCCAAGGCCAAGACGGTCACCGTCAGCAAGACGGTCAAGTTCTGGGAGACCAAGGACCGTCAGCTGCCCCTCATGGAGACCAGCGACGTCGTCCGCCTGAGCGTGCGCGCCCCGTTCACCTGGTTCCCGAACGTCCTGGACTTCCTCGGCGGCAAGCTCACGCTGCCCGAGCCGTTCGGCCTGCGGCACGTGTGGGCGGAGAAGCCCTGGCGGCACCGGTTCATGGCCGACGACGCGATGCGTACGGCCACGCCCGTCCTGCGGGTCGTGCACAGCGCCGCGATCAAGGTCCTGGAGGACCACGGAGTCGACACCGAACGCTTCAACGGCCGTTCGACGTTCCTCAGCGGCATGATCCAGGACCCGTCCCCGCGCAAGGCCGACCTGTACGACGCGTGACGCCTACGGCTGCTCGGGCCACACGTCGGCGAGCATCTTCCGGGTGTCCGCGAGGAGCTGCGGCAGCACCTTGGTGTGCCCGACGACCGGCATGAAGTTGGTGTCCCCGCCCCAGCGGGGCACCACGTGCTGGTGCAGGTGCGCGGCGATCCCGGCCCCGGCGGCGGAGCCCTGGTTCATCCCGAGATTGAACCCGTGCGCCCCCGACGCCTTCCGCAGCGCCGTCATCGCCTTCTTCGTGAAGAGGGCGAGCTCGGCGGTCTCGGCGTCGTCCAGCTCGGTGTAGTCGGCGACGTGCCGGTACGGCATGACCATCATGTGGCCGCCGTTGTAGGGGTACAGATTCATGATCGCGAAGACGCTCGTCCCCCGCGCCACGATCAGCGACTCCTCGTCACTGTGCGCCGGAGCGATGCAGAAGGGACAGCCGTCGCCGGACCCGGGTCCGGTCGGCTTGTTCTCACCCTGGATGTACGCGATCCGGTGGGGCGTCCACAGCCGCCCGAACCCGTCCGGCTCACCCACCGGTCCACTCTGCTGCTCCGGCTCAGTCGTCATGCGGAAAGCATAGGCGTACGACCTGGGGGGATGGCAGAGAGGGCGGCTCCCCGAAGGGAACCGCCCTCATCCGCGCTCTTTACGGTCAGACCTGGACGCGGCGCTCCACCACGTCGACCAGCTTCGCGATGGCGTCGGCCTTCGGGATGCCGTTCTCCTGCGAACCGTCGCGGTAGCGGAAGGAGACCGTACCGGCGGCCATGTCCTCGTCACCGACGATGATCATGAACGGCACCTTGAGCTTCTGGTGGTTCCTGATCTTCTTCTGCATGCGGTCGGAGGAGGCGTCCACCTCGACCCGCAGCCCCTTCTTCTTCGCCTCGGCGGCAAACTCCTGGAGGTACGGGATGTGGCCGTCGCCGATCGGGATGCCGACCGCCTGCACGGGCGCCAGCCACGCCGGGAACGCACCCGCGTAGTGCTCCAGCAGCACTGCGAAGAAGCGCTCGATCGAGCCGAACAGCGCCCGGTGGATCATGACCGGCTGCTGCTTGGTCCCGTCCGGGCCGGTGTACTCCAGGTTGAAGCGCTCCGGGAGGTTGAAGTCGAGCTGCACGGTCGACATCTGCCAGGTGCGGCCGATGGCGTCCTTGCACTGGACGGAGATCTTCGGGCCGTAGAAGGCGGCGCCGCCCGGGTCCGGAACCAGGGGCAGCCCCTGCTTCTCGGCGACCTGCTGAAGGGTGGCGGTGGCCTCTTCCCAGATCTCGTCGGAGCCGACGAACTTCTCCGGGTCCTTGGTGGACAGCTCCAGGTAGAAGTCGGTCAGGCCGTAGTCGCGCAGCAGCCCGAGGACGAAGGTGAGCGTCTTGTCGAGCTCCTCCGCCATCTGCTCCTTGGTGCAGTAGATGTGCGCGTCGTCCTGCGTGAAGCCCCGGGCACGGGTCAGACCGTGCACGACGCCCGACTTCTCGTACCGGTACACGGTGCCGAACTCGAAGAGGCGCAGCGGCAGTTCACGGTAGGAACGCCCGCGCGCATCGAAGATCAGGTTGTGCATCGGGCAGTTCATGGGCTTGAGGTAGTAGTCCGTGCCCTCGTCGAGCTGCATGGGCGGGTACATGCCGTCGGCGTACCAGTCCAGGTGGCCCGACTGCTCGAAGAGCTTCCCCTTCGTCGCGTGCGGGGTGTAGACGAACTCGTAGCCCTCCTCCTCGTGGCGGCGGCGCGAGTAGTCCTCCATGACCCGGCGGATGATGCCGCCCTTGGGGTGGAAGACCGCGAGGCCCGACCCGATCTGCTCCGGAATGGAGAACAGGTCCAGCTCGTTGCCCAGCTTGCGGTGGTCGCGCTTCTCGGCCTCGGCGAGGAACTCCAGGTACGCCTTCAGCTCGTCCTTCGACGGCCACGCGGTGCCGTAGATGCGCTGGAGCATCGGGTTCTTCTCGCTGCCGCGCCAGTACGCGGCGGCGTTCCGCATGAGCTTGAAGGCGGGGATGTTCCGGGTCGACGGCAGGTGCGGGCCCCGGCAGAGGTCCTTCCAGCACAGGTCGCCGGTCTTCGCGTCGAGGTTGTCGTAGATGGTCAGCTCGCCGCCGCCCACCTCGACGTCCGCGCCGTCGTCGCTGGACGCGGAGCCCTTGATACCGATGAGCTCCAGCTTGTACGGCTCGTCGGCGAGCTCCTCGCGGGCCGCCTCGTCGGAGACCACGCGGCGGGCGAACTTCTGGCCCCGCTTCTGGATCTCCTGCATCTTCTTCTCGATCGCCTTGAGGTCCTCCGGGGTGAAGGGCTTCTCGACGTCGAAGTCGTAGTAGAACCCGTCCTTGACCGGCGGGCCGATGCCCAGCTTGGCCTCGGGGAAGAGCTCCTGCACAGCCTGCGCCATGACGTGCGCGGTGGAGTGGCGCAGGATGTTGAGGCCGTCCTCGGAGGTGATCTCGACCGGCTCCACCTCCTCGCCGTCCTGCACCGCGTGGCTGAGGTCCTTCAGCTCACCCGCGACGCGGGCGGCGACGATCGAGCGCTCGCCGGCGAAGAGCTCGGCTGCCGTAGTGCCCGTCGTCACCACGCGCTCTTCCCGCTCGGAATCGCGTTGGATGATCACACGGACGTCTGACACCGGTCTCTCCTGACTGAGGGGGGTGCGGGCCTCGGAAGCGGCACGCCCCCGAATCGTACCGAGCCACCGGCCCCTCTCGCGAAACGGTATTCGCCGACCCCTCACTCCTCCCCGCTGCACGCCTCCTCGAAGAAGTCCAGGTTCTCGTGCAGCGCCTTCATCAGCCGGTCCCGCTCCGCCTCCTCCACCTGTACGGGAGCCACCCCGACCGCCCCGGTCAGCCGCCGGAACCCGCCCCTGCGCTCCAGCCGCCCGCCCACTTGAATGGGCAGCCCCACCAGATGCGCGTGCCCGGCGATCCGGTACGCCTCCTCGTCCAGTACGAGCCGTACGTGCGGCACCTCCGCCCCGGCCAGCACCCGCAGCCGCACCGTCCCGCCGCCCCGCGGGTCCGACCTGCGCATCCGTACCACCGCCCCGGTGATCCGCACCGGCACCGACGGCTCGTCCCGCAGATAGCGCGCCCCCGCCGAGCGGAGCGCGGGCAGGTCCCCGGGCGAGAACTCCACGACCTCCGGCCGCACCGCGCACCCGGGCGGCGCCCCGGCCGCCGGCGCCCAGTCCAAAGCGATCCGCGCACCCTCCGCACCCTGCACCAACGCGACGACGGCCTCCGTCAGTTCATGGCTGACCCCCGCCTCGACGGCCGCGTCGAACGCCTCCATCCCCCCGGTGGCCCGCTGGTAGTCCGTGGCTTCCCGCGCCGCGTGCAGCGCGTGGTGCAGCCGTACGACGGTGCCGCGCCCGCCCGCGACCGGCACGAAGGCCGTCAGCTTCCGCCCGCCCGTCGCGGCCCCCACCAGCACACCCTCCAGCGAGGCCTGCGCCTGCCGCCGGTGCCGCGCCCCGTAGTACCCGGCGCGCCCGCGCGCGGCGAGCGCCCCGGCGAGCAGCATCTGCCGGGCCGCCGAGCGCAGCTTCTCCTGCGCGGGCCAGGCCGCCGCCCCGGTCACGTCCTCGGGCACGTCCCGGGACCAGCGGATCTCGTCGCTGGGCACGGCGAGCTGCACCAGCACCTCCCGCGCGGACGGCGCGGGGCAGCGTTCCAGGGCGTACAGCGCCTCCCCGAGCAGGTCCTCGCTGTCGGGGAACGCCCTCGATTCCGGTACGAGCAGACTCATGCCCCCTGCCGAGGGCCCCGGCGGTGTCCAGCGGGCGTAGCGGCCCGCGGCTCCCCCGCGCCGCCGCCAGCCGTGCCGGGCGAGGAGGGTGCCGAGGACGGCGGGGTCGACCTGGGCGGGTTCGGGGCCGCCGCCGTCCCAGCTGCCGGCGGGTTCCCCGGGGTGCGGTCGTCCGGGGTCGTCGATGGGCCGGTACCGGTGCATCAGGGTTTCCCTCCCGCCCCGACGCGGGTCATGATCTCGCAGAGGGCTCGGTCGTCGAATATCCGCGAGGTGGGGACCCGCACGTTGGTCCTGTTCCGGCCGGTCACCGGGTGTCCGGCCAGGTTGATCCAGTAGCAGCAGTGCCGCAGGTCGAGCCGGTCGTGCCCGGCGCGCAGCCAGTCGTCGCGGCTGCGCGGCACGAGCATCACGACCAGGATCTTGTGCACCGAGACGGGGGTGCGCGCCAGCTTCACCAGGTGGTCGTTGTCGAGGGTGAAGGAGAAGGCGGAGCCCGGCGGGCGCGGGGCGATCTGGTACGTGCACTTGAGCTGGACCTTGATGGTCACTTCGTCGTCGATGGTGTGCACGGGCGATCCGTGGCTGACGTGCCAGTCGATCCCGTTGTCCGGAAACGGCTGGGAGAGCGAGCAGCCCGCGGCTGCCGCGACGGCGTGCAGATAGCCCACCTGGAGTGTCTCCATGCAGGCGGTGGTGGCGAGCGCGCCGCGGAGCGGGGTGGTCCGCTCGGGCAGCAGCCCGCCCGGTTCGGGCTGCGTGAGCGCCATGGCTGACGTGTGCCTTCCGGGCCGTGCCGAATCGATGGCTGGTGTGCTGAGCGTGTGCTGCTCGTGCGCGCGGCCCCGGCGGGAGCTGCGCTTTCGCGACGGAGCGTCAACTTCCCTCCCCGTCACCTGTGTTGTCTCCGTACGGCTTATGGCGTAAACGGCCCGGGTATCACCGCTTCGGGCAGAAAGCGCACCGGGTCCGTTCCGTGAGCACGCCGTCTGCCGTCGGAGCATGAGGAGTTGGGGACATGACGTGCTGGTACGAGGGGCCGCTGGCGGCCTTCGACACGGAGACCACGGGTGTGGACGTGGAGGGTGACCGGATAGTTTCGGCCGCCCTCGTCGTGCAGGACGCCGCGGGGTCGCGCATCCGGGCCACCAAGTGGCTGGTGAACCCGGGTGTGCCGGTGCCCGCGGGGGCCACCGAGATCCACGGGCTGACGGACGAGCACCTCCAGCGCAACGGCCGGTGGCCGTCGCCGGTGATGGAGGAGATAGCGCGGGCGCTGGCCGAGCAGTGCGCGGCGGGCCGCCCGCTGGTGATCATGAATGCGCCGTTCGATCTGACGCTGCTGGACCGGGAGTTGCGGCGGCACCGGGCGTCGTCGCTGGGCCGCTACCTGGAGGCGCGGCCGCTGCACGTCCTGGACCCGCGGGTCCTGGACAAGCACCTGGACCGCTACCGCAAGGGCCGCCGCACCCTCACCGATCTGTGCGCGCACTACGGCGTGGAGCTGGCCGGGGCGCACGACGCGGTGGCGGACGCGACGGCGTCGCTGGAGTTGGTACGGGCGGTGGGCCGGCGTTTCTCGGCCCGTCTGGAGCGCCTGTCCCCCGCCGAACTGCACACGCTCCAGGCGGTGTGGCATGCGGCGCAGGCGCGTGGCCTGCAGGCCTGGTTCGCCCGCAACGGTTCGGACGAGGCGGTCGACCCGGCGTGGCCGCTGCGCCCCGAGGTGCGGGCCCAGGCGGCCTGATCAGTCGGACGAGGTCCGCTTGAGGGCGACCAGCCCGGCGATCGCGGCGAGTCCGACGCCTCCGGCGACCACGCTGAGCAGGACCTGGAAGACGCCGTCCAGCTGCGAGCTGAGGAGTCCGTTCGCGGCGACGGCGACGGCGAGCAGGGTCCAGAGCATCGTCTTGGTCATGGTGGTGTCCATCAGGGCGGTTCTCCTGTGTGTGGGTACGGCGGTTCTCGTCCCCCCAAACTAGGAAGACCGCTCGCGCCGGAACAGGGCGTTCGCACCCGGACCGGGGGTGTCGTCAGCACCACCACGGCGCTTCGCCCTGCCCTCTCGCAGCTGCTCGGGGCATGCAAAAAGCCGGTCCGTCTGTGACGGACCGGCCTTTCCCAGGTGGGCGATACTGGGTTCGAACCAGTGACCCCTTCGGTGTGAACGAAGTGCTCTCCCACTGAGCTAATCGCCCGGGAACGGGTTGAACCATACAGCGCTTTTCGGGTTTCGTTCAAACCGCGCCCCCGGCCGCCCTCAGCATCGTGGCCCGCGCGGCGAGTCCACGCCGTCCGGCACGCATCATCAGGGCGTGGTTGGCGAGGAAGAAGGGCCGCCCGGGCACGGCGAGGCGGCGCAGGAGCGGCTTGTTCACCTCGACCTCCTGCTCGTACCGGACGACGGTCCCGGCGCCGTGCGGGCGCAGCGTCCAGCGCACCCAGCCCTCCAGATCGCCCGTCATCCGCACTTCCAGGAACCCGGCGTCCCGGTCGCCGCGCCCCTCGTGGACACCGACGACCAGGTCGTACGGGAGGAAGGACCGGAAGCGCACGGTCCCGCTGCACTCGTCGACGCGGGCGACGTCGCGCACTTGGGGCCACCAGCTCGGGTACCCCTCCGGGTCCTCCAGGACGGCGAACACTGCTGCGGGCGGGGCGGGCACCTTCCAGATGCTGAGGAAGCGGTAGTGGCTCCAGTCCATGGGCTCAGTGTGCTCCGCCTGCGCGTCGGCATGCCTGTGCGTGCGCGCATGAGTACGGGAGTGAGTATCCGCGCCCATGTCCGGCGGGGCGTACGGCCGCACACTCCCTCCATGACGAACGTTCCGCCGCTCGCGCCCGCCGAGGAACTGCGCAGGCTCGACCAGGAGTTGCTGCGCCTCGACGTGCACCGCGCCCAGTTGCTGCAGCGGCGCGCCTGGCTGCTGCGCGCCCTCAACGCTCCGGTCCCGCCGCCGGCCCGGCCCGGTGTGCCGGTGCGGGAGGCTGCGCCGCAGCCCGGTCCGAGCGCACAGAACGTGCTGCTCACCCTGGGCGGCATTCTGCTGGCCGTCGCCGCGCTGGCGTTCACGCTGGTGGGCTGGGGGCAGTTGGGGATCGCCGGACGCTCCGCCGTGCTGGCCCTGGTGACCGCGGCGACGCTCGCCGCCCCGGTGCTGCTGATCCGCCGGGGGCTGGTGGCGACGGCGGAGTCGGTGGCGGTGCTCGGCCTGGTCCTGACCCTGCTGGACGCGTACGCCCTCCGCCAGGTGGCCTTCCCCGACGCGGACGGCACCTCCTACACCGCCGCGGCAGCGACCGCCCTCACCGCCCTCTGGGCCTCGTACGGCCTCCTCCTCCCCCGCCTGCGCACCCCGCTCCCCGCCGCCCTCCTCCTCGCCCAACTCCCGCTCTCCCTCTGGGCCCTGTCCCACTCCACCACCCCGACCCCCGTCCTCTGGGCCCTCCTCGCCACCGCCGCCCTGGACACCATCGTCGCCCTCCACCGTCTCCCGCCACGACCTCCCGTACGGCCCACGCCGCCCCCCGCAGCCGCCACCCCGAACACCCGTGGAACCACCCCGGCCACCCCGCACCAGACCCCGGCCTCCGCCGGCGGCTCGCCCGCAAGCCCCGCAGCATCCACCCCCGCAGCACCCACCCCCGGTGCACCCGCAAGCCCCGCCGCGCCCACCGCTGCGCCCCTCGGCGCCCCGCACCCGGCCGCCGCCCAGGGCCTCCCGGCTCCCGACGCCCGCCCCTCGGCCGCCGCCTCCGGTGCTCCCTTCGCCGGGGCCCCGGGCACCCCGCGTCCGGGCGGAGTGCCGGTCCCGGGTGCCGCCCTCCGCGTCCTGGCGGCCGTGCTCGCGTGGGCGGCCGGAGCTGTGGCCCTGCTGGCCGCGCTGTTCCTGTCCGGCCTCGCGGACTCCCTCGCCGACACCCCGCGTTCCTCCGCCCTGCTGCTGGCCGGCGGCGCCCTCGCCCTCTCCGCCTCCCTGCGCCGCCTGCAGACCGCGACCGCCGTGGTCGCGGGGCTGGCCGCCACGGCCGCCGTCGGCGGTCTCCTGCGGCCCGTCCTGCCGCTCGCCTGGACGGTTCCGCTGTACCTGGCGTGTGCGCTGGCCGTGCTCGCCGCCCCGCGCCTGGCCCGGCCGGTCCGGCACGGTCTGGCCTGGTCGTCGGCCGCCGTCACGTCGGGTGCGGTCCTCTCCACGCTGCCCGCGCTGACGCTGACGCTGATGTCGGGCCCGCTCTCCGCCCTCGCCGCCCCGTGGCGGGGCCTGCCCGGAACCCTCCGGGCCCCCCTGGCCGACGGCGAGGAGTGGCACCTGCCCTGGCAGGCCATGTCGACCGCGCCGCTGATCCTCCTGGCTTCGGCGGCCGCCCTCGCTCTGTTCCACCGCCGCCGCCCGCACCCGGCCTCCGCCGTCGGCGCCGTCCTGCTGACCGCCGCCGCGCTGCTCGCCGTCCCGCTCGCCGTGAACCTGCCGTACGTCGCCGGGCTCGCCCTGTACGTCGTCGTGGCGGCCACCGCCCTGACCCTGGCCGCGCTGTCCGCCCCGTCGGCCGCCTCGCACGCGGCGCTGGCCTCCGGCGCGGTGGCCTCGGTCACGGTGTCCTTCCTGGCGGTGGCGAGCCGGGGCAGCACCTTCGCCGTCCTCGGTGTCCTGTTCCTGCTGTGGCTCGCCCCGGCCGTCCGGACGACGGCGCCTGCCCTCCGGCCCCTGGGCGCCGTCGCCTGTGTCGCGTACGCCCTGGCCCTGGCCTGCGCCTCGGGGGCCGCCCTCGGCCTCCCGGTGCGGCACACGGCGCTGCTGGCCCTGGCGGTGCCCGCCCTGGTGGCGCTGCTGGCGGTCCGGGTGCGCAGCGTCCCGATGGAGATCGCGGGCGCGGCCTCGGCCCTGGTGCCCCTGGCCCTCGCGGCGGTTCACCTGCCGACGTTCTCCCTCGCCCTGGCCCTGTGCGGTGTGATCGCCGCCGCCACGGCGGTCCGGCCGGAGCGCCGGGCGGTCGGCTGGGCGGCCGGGGGCCTGTTCGTCGCGGCGACCTGGGCGCGGCTGGCGGCCTCTGAGATCGCCGATCCGGAGGCGTACACGATCCCCGCGAGCGTCCTGGCGCTGACGGTGGGCGTCCTGCGCCGCCGCCGCGACCCGCAGGCCTCGTCCTGGACGGCGTACGGTCCGGGGCTCTCGATGACCCTGGTGCCGAGCCTGGTCGCCGCCTGGGCGGACCCGCACTGGCTGCGCCCGCTGCTGCTGGGGGTGGCCGCGCTGGTGGTGACCCTGCTGGGGGCCAGGTTCCGGCTCGGGGCTCCGCTGCTGCTCGGCGCGGTCGTGCTGAGCCTGGTCTCGCTGCACGAGTTGGCTCCGTACGCCGTCCAGGTCGTCGACGCACTCCCCCGCTGGCTGCCGCCCGCGCTGGCCGGGATGCTGCTGCTGGCCGTGGGGGCGACGTACGAACAGCGGCTGCGCGACGCCCGCCGCCTGCGCGAGCGCATCGGCCGCCTCCAGTAACCCCGGCGGAGGGCCCGCCGGAAACGCCAGAGGCCCGAGAGACGGTTTACGTCTCTCGGGCCTCTGATCCCGGGTGGGCGATACTGGGTTCGAACCAGTGACCCCTTCGGTGTGAACGAAGTGCTCTCCCACTGAGCTAATCGCCCGGGCACAGACAGAACATTACCGCATGTCAGCGCGTGCCCCCGACCACTTTTACGGGTGGCCGCCGATCGTCACTCGTTGATCTTCCACGGCATCACGATGCCGAACTTCCAGACGTAGATCCCGACCAGCACGGCGATGATCACCAGGCCGATGGTGGTGAGGATGATGTTCCGCCGCCGGACCTTCGGGTCGAGCGCCTTCTGGGCCGCCTCGGTGAGCTTCCGCTTCGTCCAGCGCATGACCAGCTGGGCCCAGACGAACTCGGTCGCCCAGATCGCCATGCCGCCGAAGATCACCACCCAGCCGGGCCCCGGCAGCGGAAGCATGATGATGCCCGCGATCACGACCGCGAGGCCCACGACGAAGACGCCGACCTGCCAGCTGAGGTGGAGCGTCCTGCGCGCCTGGATGTACTGCGGCGCCCGCGATCCGAGCCCTCGCTCGTCGGTGGCGCCCCCCGTTTCGGGATCGGTCGTCGCCGCGGCGACGCCCCCGTCCCGCCCGTCACTCTCCGCATTCATGAGGGCCAACTTACCGGACCGATCCCCTTCACTGGAATGGCCGTACGAGTCAAGTCCGGACTCGGCCGTACGAGCGACATCAAGAGACTCAAAACACTCATAAGGGTTTACAACGGCCCTGGAGGTGGCATGTCGATTTCGCCGACGTGCGAATCCCCGAGCGCACACTGAGCGAAAGGCCCTGGCGCTTATGAACACCACGGTCAGCTGCGAGCTGCACCTGCGCCTCGTTGTGTCGAGCGAGTCATCACTGCCTGTACCCGCGGGCCTGCGGTACGACACGGCCGATCCCTATGCCGTGCATGCCACCTTCCACACCGGAGCCGAGGAAACGGTCGAGTGGGTCTTCGCCCGCGATCTCCTCGCCGAGGGCCTGCACCGGCCCACCGGAACCGGCGACGTCCGAGTCTGGCCGTCCCGGAGCCACGGTCAGGGCGTCGTCTGCATCGCCCTGAGCTCACCGGAGGGCGAGGCCCTGCTCGAAGCCCCGGCGCGGGCGCTTGAGTCGTTCCTGAAGAGGACGGATGCCGCAGTGCCACCCGGCACTGAACACCGGCACTTCGACCTCGACACGGAGCTCTCTCACATCCTGGCCGAAAGCTGAGCCAGGTCGAGAGTCGCTCCTCGCCGTCCGACTCGGGGAGACGGCGCGGAGCGGACAACCTCATAGGGACAACTTCATAAGCCTTGCCGACTGCGCCGCCGTCGCGGAATCCACCGCGACGGCGGCGCAGCCGTGCCCGCACGCAGCGCGATCGCACCGGGTGCGGGGAACTGTCCGTAGCGTTCTGGGTACGAGCGGCTAGAGTCGGCGAGCATCGGCGGGCAACGGCCCGCGCAGGCCAGGGAGCAAAGCGTGCTGATCCCCCACGACACCCGGCGAGCCCTCGACGTCGTCGTCGGCCTCGTGAACACCGCGCCGGAGAGCGAGCCCACGGACCGCCTCACGGACGTCGAGGCGCTGACCGACTTCGCGGTGCGCTACGACGTGAGCGACGTCGGCGAACTGACCGAGGACGACGTCCGGGCCGTACGAGCGGTACGGGCCCGCTTCGCAGACGTGTTCGGGGCCTCCGATCCGCACACGGCCGCCGAGCTGATCAACCAGCTGATCGCCGCGGCCGGGACCACGCCCCGGCTCACCGACCACGACGGCTACCACTGGCACGTGCACTACTTCGCGCCCGGCGCCTCGATGGCGGACCACCTGGCGGCGGACTGCGGGATGGCCCTGTCGTTCATCCTGGTGTCCGGGGAGCTGGAGCGGCTGCGGCGCTGCGAGGCGCCGGACTGCCGGCACGCCTTCGTGGACCTCTCGCGCAACCGCTCCCGGCGCTACTGCGACAGTCGCACCTGCGGGAACCGGCTGCACGTGGCGGCGTACCGGGCGCGGCGTAAGGAAGCGTCGGGCTGACGCAGGGCCGGGTCGGTCCGGGCGGTGCCGGTCCACGCCGTGTCAGTCCAGGAACAGGTCATGGACCGCTCCCATCAGGAGCAGCGTGCCGATGAACGCGAGGAAGATCATCAGCGGCGGCTGGGAGAGCGCGAAGAGGCACCCGCGCGCTTCTTCGGCGGGCGCGGGTACCTGGGGGGTCTCGTCGGGGGAGGTCTGGAGCATCTCGGGCTGATGATGACGCAGCCCGGTGGTACGGGATGACCATCACGCCCACGAATGGCGGCAGTTCACCGGATTGGGCGGCTCCGGTGTGTTCGTTCGACCGGTCCGAGCGAAACCCGGTGAGGTGCTCGACCGCGTCAGATCCCGTGCTTCTTCAAGATCGCCTCGATGTCGGAGAAGTCGTCGTCCGCCTTCTTGCCCTTGGCCTGCGCGGGCGCCGGGGCGGGAGCGGCGGCGGGTGCGCCCGCCGGGCGTGCCGCGCCGAGCGAGGGGGCACTGGCCGCCGGGGCGACCGCGTCCCGCTGCGCGGCCCTGGCGGCCTTGCGCTCCTTGCGGGTGCCGCCGCTGCGGCGTTCCACGAAGCGGGTGGTGACGAAGAGCAGCCAGGCCACGCCCAGGACGCCGAGGCCCGCCCAGACGACCGGCTTGAAGACGATGTCGGAGAGCCAGCCCACCGCCCCGATCATCACCAGGCCGACCGGCACCAGCGAGTAGGCGGCCAGCCGGGTCGCGGTGAGGAAACGCTTCCGGTACGCCGTGATCGCGGCGATGCCCAGTCCTGCGGCGGACACCGCGGAGCAGACGGTCTCAACCAGCAGCATCGGTCCTCCAGCGGTGGAAAGTACGGTCCCTTCCATCCTGCACCGCCCCGCACGCGCGCGGCCATCCCCGGCCCCGGTCTCAGGGAGATCTCCGGGGTGCGGCTCCTCCCCAGGTCCCGGTTGGGGCGGCGGTCGTACGACTGGGAGACTGACCCCATGAGCAACACGCCTCCCCTCGACTCCCCCGCCGCCTCCCCCGTCGTCCTGGACGTCTGGTGCGAGCTCCAGTGCCCCGACTGCCGGACCGCGCTCGCCGACCTGGACGCGCTGCGGGCCCGCTACGGCGACCGGATCGACGTCCGGCTGCGGCACTTCCCGCTGGAGAAGCACGCCCACGCCCACGACGCCGCGCAGGCCGCCGAGGAGGCGTACGAGCAGGGCCGGGGCTGGGCGTACGTCGAGGCGGTGCTGGCGCGCGCCGAGGAGCTGGGCGAGCGCGGGAAGCCGGTGCTGATCGAGGTGGCCGGCGAACTCGGCCTGGACGCCGAGGAGTTCGACACCGCGCTGATCGACGGGCGGCACATGCTGATCGTGGACGCCGACCAGGCCGAGGGCAAGGCGATCAAGGTGACGGGCACGCCGACGTACGAGATCGGCGGGCAGCTCCTCGACGGCAGCAAGGACCAGTCGGGCCTGCGGGAGCGCATCGAGGAGATCGCGGACAAGCTGCTCGCCGAGCAGCAGGGCTGAGGCGTACTAGAGCAGCTGCTTGAAGCTGTTCACAGTGGTCGTGCGGTAGCCGAGGGAGTCGTACAGGCGCAGGGCCGGGGTGTTTCCGGCGAAGACGTGCAGGCCGATGCGGCGTTCGCCGGCCTGGAGGGCGATCCGCTCCGCCGCCGTCATCAGGGCCCGCCCGTACCCCCTGCCGCGCTGGTCCTCGTCGACCTCGACGGCGTACACGAAGGCACTCCACTCGCCCGGCTCGGTCTCGCTGCGGCCGAGCCACAGCAGGCCGACGGGCGCGCCGTCGCGCAGCAGGCGGCTGACCCAGGTGTGCGGGGTGGCCAGACCCCGGGGCAGGAAGCGGCGTTCGCTGGTCTCCGCCTTGGCGCGGGCCTGGGCGGGGGTGAGGCCCCGGTCGATCCAGCTCTGCGCGAAGTGCGCGGTGTCCTGGGCCCGCCAGGCGTCGTATTCCTCCTGGGTCACGGGACGGAAGCTCACATCGGCGGGCAGCGGCGGGGGCTCGGCGGGGAGGTCCTTGAGCATGTTGCGGCTGCGCTCGACGTAGCCGAGCGCGGTCGCCATGCGCCCGGCCGCCTCCGCGTCCGCCGGTACGGAGATCACCACCTGGTCGCAGCCCCAGCCGCGCAGGACCTCCTCGGCGGCGAGGGCGGCGACCGTGCCGCGGCCCCGGCGGCGGTCCGGCTCCTCGATGTGCAGCGAGGCGATCCGGCCGACCTTGCTGCCGAACTCGGGCACGGTCTCGATGCGGGCGGTGCCGACGGGCCGGCTGTTCACGCACACTTCGTAGGGGCGCGAGCGCGCGCCGTCGTCGCTGGTCGAAAGCGGCCCGGTCGGCCGTAGGGTCGTCGTCATCACGGGAGTTGTACCCCTGCGGGGAGCGCCCGTCATCACGTTTTACGGTTCGGGATTGTCCTGCGCGTGCTCCTCGAAGACCCGCATCGCCTTGGCGGTCACCGGTCCGGGGGCCCCGGGCAGGTCACGGCCGTCGACGCGGTGGACGGCCTGCACGTCGCGCAGGGTGGAGGTCAGGAAGATCTCGTCGGCCCGCTCCAGCACGTCGAAGGGCAGGTCGGCCTCCTGGGCGCCGGTCCACTCGACGGCGAGCGCGCGGGTGATGCCGGCCAGGCAGCCGGAGGCGACGGGCGGGGTGAGGAGCTGTCCGTCGAGGACGACGAAGACGTTGGAGCCCGTCCCCTCGCAGAGCTGCCCGACGGTGTTGGCGAACAGCGCCTCCGACGCCCCGTTCTCGCGCGCCCTGGCGAGGGCCACGACGTTCTCCGCGTACGAGGTGGTCTTGAGCCCGGCCAGCGCGCTGCGCTCGTTGCGCGTCCAGGGGACGGTGATCACGGCGGTGGAGTCGGGGCGGCGCGCGGACTCGCCGAGCGCGACGACCAGCGTGGGCGGGTGCTCGCCCCGGTCGGAGCCGAGCGGGGAGACGCCCCCGGTGTACGTCACCCGGAGCCGCCCCAGCGGCATCGGGTTGGCGTCCAGGACGGCGGCGCAGGCCCGGCGGACCTCGTCGTGGTCGGGGTCGGGCAGGCCCAGCCCCCGGGCGGAGGCGGTGAGCCGGTCCAGGTGGCGGGTGAGGGCGAAGGCCTGGCCGTCGGTCGCCTTCATGGTCTCGAAGACGCCGTCGCCCACGGTGATCCCGTGGTCGAGGACGGAGACGCGGGCCGAGTCGGCGTCGACCAGTCCCCCGTTGACCCAAATCTGCATGACGCGGCCTTTCCTCTCGCTGTTCGTCGTGCCCGCGCTGTCGGTGGTGCTGCTGTTCATGCCGTACGCGCGGTGACCTCGTAGGCACCCGACGCTACCGCGAGCAGTCGGGACGCCTTCAGCTCGGTCTCCGCCCACTCGCGCTCGGGGTCGGAGCCCCAGGTGATGCCCGCTCCGGTGCCGAAGCGCAGGAGAGGGCCGCCGGGCGCGGTGCGGTCGATCCAGAACGTACGGATGCCGACGGCCAGCTCCCCGGTCCTCCGGTCGGCGTCGACCCAGCCGATGCCGCCGCAGTAGGGGCCGCGGGGTGCGGTCTCCAGCGCCCGGATGATCTCCAGGGCGCTGGCCTTGGGCGCTCCGGTGACGGAGCCGGGCGGGAAGGTGGCGCGCAGCAGCCCGCCCCAGCCCTGCCCGGGGGCCAGCTCGGCCCGTACGGTCGATACGAGGTGGACGAGCCCGGGGTGCGGTTCGACCTCGCAGAGCTGCGGGACGGTCACGGAGCCGGTGACGGCGACGCGGCCCAGGTCGTTGCGGACCAGGTCGACGATCATCACGTTCTCGGCGTGGTCCTTCTCCAGGAGGTCGGCCTCGGTCCGCCCGGTGCCCTTGATGGGCCCGGACTCCACCGTGCGTCCCTCCCGGCGCAGGTACAGCTCGGGGGACGCGGTGGCGATCTCCACGCCGTGCGCGGGCAGCCGGATCGTTCCTGCGTACGGAGCGGGGTTGCCCCGCGCCAGGAGGGCGGTGAGGGCGTCGACGTCCGCCCCGGCCTCCACCGGCGCGCTCAGTACGCGGCAGAGGTTGGCCTGGTAGACCTCCCCCTTCGCGATGTGCTCGCGGATGCGGCGCACGCCCGCCGTGTAGGCGGCGCGGTCCAGGGAGGACGTCCAGGAGCCGGCCGAGGGGCCGCGCCAGGCGCCGGGGACGGGGGCGGGCACCGGTTCCGTACGGACGTCTCCGAAGCGCGCACAGACGAGACGGCCTTCGAAGTCGGCCGCGACGGCCCAGAAGCCCGCGGAGTCGAGGGCCGCGGGATCGCTGGTCACGTCGCGCAGATCGGAGGCGACAAGGCCGCCGAAGCGGGCCAAAGAGGGGAGGTCGGACACGCCGTCGAGTCTAGGGCGGGGGTGTGCGGCTCTCTCGGTGGCGAGGACACCGCAGCACGCTGCACAAACGCGTTTTTGTGCTGGCCCAGGAATCCGCTAGAGTTCAACACGTCGCCGGGACACGCAAGTGAAACGGAACAGACAAGCGGACGTAGCTCAGTTGGTAGAGCACCACCTTGCCAAGGTGGATGTCGCGAGTTCGAGTCTCGTCGTCCGCTCTATAGTGGGGGAATCATCCCGATACCCTTTACTAGCACTCCTGGTGGAGTGGCCGAGAGGCGAGGCAACGGCCTGCAAAGCCGTCTACACGGGTTCAAATCCCGTCTCCACCTCCAAGCGCGATTAGCTCAGCGGGAGAGCGCTTCCCTGACACGGAAGAGGTCACTGGTTCAATCCCAGTATCGCGCACGCAGAACAACTGAACAGATACGATCCGCATGGATCGTCCCGCGCGATTAGCTCAGCGGGAGAGCGCTTCCCTGACACGGAAGAGGTCACTGGTTCAATCCCAGTATCGCGCACGCAGCACCAGCAGTACGTTGCAAGATCAGGTTCGCAAGGACCGTCCCGCGCGATTAGCTCAGCGGGAGAGCGCTTCCCTGACACGGAAGAGGTCACTGGTTCAATCCCAGTATCGCGCACAGCAGTTGAAGCCCCCGGCCGTTCTCGGTCGGGGGCTTCTTCGTGTGTCCGGCTCGTGTGTCCGGCGTGCTGATCAACCGGTGAAGAGCTGGGTGGCCTTGCGGATGAGTTCGTACAGGCCGTAGGCGAAGGGCAGCAGGACCCAGAGCCAGACGGCGACGGCGAGAGCGCGGGGGCTACTGCTGCGGGGCGGCATGGGCGGGGTTCCCTTCGGGGGCCTTCGGGCGGGGCTCGTGGAAGCGGGGGTTCACCGGGCGGACGAGTTCGTTGGCGACGAAGCCGACCAGGAGCAGGCCGATCATGATGTACATCGAGGTCGTGTAGAGGCTGGGGCCGCTGTGGCCCGCCTGTTCCTGGGCGTCGGCGACCCGGTTGACGATGAGGGGGCCGAGGACGCCCGCCGTGGACCAGGCGGTGAGCAGGCGCCCGTGGATGGCGCCGACCTGGTACGTGCCGAAGAGATCCTTCAGGTAGGCGGGGATCGTGGCGAAGCCGCCGCCGTAGAAGGACAGGATCACCAGGGCGCAGACGATGAAGAGCGGCTTGGAGTCGTTGCCGAAGTGGGCGAGGGCGAGATAGGTGAGGGCGCCGACGCCGAGGTAGACGCGGTACATGGACTTGCGGCCGATGAGGTCGGAGGTGGAGGCCCAGAGGATGCGGCCGGTCATGTTCGCGAAGGAGAGCAGGGCGACGAATCCGGCGGCGGCGGAGACCGAGACGGGGGCCGGGGTGTCCGCGAAGTAGTCCTTGATCATCGGGGCGGCCTTTTCGAGGATGCCGATGCCCGCGGTGACGTTGAGGCACAGGACCACCCACAGGCACCAGAACTGCGGGGTGCGCAGGGCGTTGCGGGCAGAGACGTCGGCGGTGGTGACCAGGGCCCGGGACTTCTGGGCGTCCGGCTGCCACCCCTCCGGCTTCCATCCTGGGGGCGGTACGCGGACCAGGACGACGCCGAGGGTCATGAAGACGGCATACGCGAGGCCCATGACCAGGAAGGTGAGCGCGATGCCGCCGTCCCCGTCGGGCTTCAGGCCACCGAAGGACTCCAGCAGCTGGGAGGACCAGGGCGAGGCGATGAGGGCTCCCCCGCCGAAACCCATGATCGCGATGCCGGTGGCCATGCCCGGCCTGTCCGGGAACCACTTCATGAGGGTGGAGACCGGGGAGATGTACCCGATGCCGAGCCCGATGCCGCCGACGAAGCCGTAGCCGAGGACGATCAGCCAGAACTGGTGGGTGGCGGCGCCGAGGGCGGAGATCAGGAAGCCGGAGGAGAAGCAGACGAGGGAGACGAACATGGCCCAGCGGGGCCCGTTGCGCTCCACCAGCGTGCCGCCGAACGCGGCGGACAGGCCGAGCATGACGATGCCGAGCTGGAAGGGGAGGGCGCTGGCGGTGCCGGAGAGGCCGAGGGAGGTTTCGAGCGGGGGCTTGAAGACGCTCCAGGCGTAGGCCTGGCCGATGGAGAGGTGGACGGCGAGGGCGGCGGGCGGGACGAGCCAGCGGCTCCAGCCGGGTGGGGCGACGGTCCGGGACCTGTCGAGGAAGGTCATGGGGCCGAACACTAGGGATCATGGGACCCGTCTGACCAGACGGCGGGCCGGGGAGTTGACGGCTCCCCGGCCGCGGGCGTTGGGGTGTCGGACCGTTCCTGACCGCTCCGGACCGTTGCGGGTTTCGGGCCGGGGTCAGGAGGAGAAGAGCATGCGGCCGAAGCCCTTCTGGCGGTGGTGACCGCCGTGGTGACCGCCGTAGTGGGCGCCGTGGCCGCCGTGCTGGGGGGCACCCCAGGCAGGGGCGGGGGCGGCCGGGTAGGCCTGCGGCGGCGGGCCCGCGGGCGGCGGGGCCTGCTGGGACCACTGGGATTCGAGACGGGTGAGGGACTCCAGCTCGCCGTAGTCCAGGAAGATGCCCCGGCAGTTGCTGCACTGCTCGATCTGGACGCCGTTGCGGTTGAAGGTGTGCATGGGGGCGTGGCACTTGGGACAGTGCATGGCGTTCGCTCCTCGGTGGTCGGGTCGTCCGGTACGGGTCTCCTGCGTCGCGGGGATGCATGCCCGGTGGGCCGGGATTCACCCTACGGCGGAGGGGCCGCGTCCAACTCCGGCGGGAGGGAGGCGATTCGGGCGCAGGAGTCGAGCATGAGCTGCTCGACCTCGTCGAGGGGGCGGGCCTCGGTGGTGGACTTGGCGAGGGCGAGGGCCGCCGTCTGGACCGTCAGGGCGCGGGCGGCGACGTCGAGTTCGGGCCACGGGTCGCCCTCGGGGCGTACGGCGGGGCCGCCGGCCGCCCGGTAGGCGGTGAGGAAACGCTGCCAGATGTCGGGGTGCAGGAGGCCTGCGGCGTACCAGGCGGCGGGGCGGGCCAGGTCCCAGGTGGGGTCGCCGAGGCCGAGGTCGTCGACGTCGATGAGGTGCCAGGGGCCGTCGGGGGCGGGGTGGCGGACGAGCTGGCCCAGGTGCAGGTCGCCGTGGCAGAGGGTGGTGAGGGGGCGGGCCGGGTCGGGGTCGTCACGGGCCCAGGCCGGGAGGCCGTGCCAGGCGTGGCGGACGGTGCGGTGGGCGTCGGGGGCGGCCGGGTGCGGGGCGGTGGTGTGCATGCGGGCGACGGCCCGGGCGGCTTTGGCGGGGCCGCGCATGGGCGGGAGGGGGGTGGGGAGGGCGGCGGGGTCGGCGCGGTGGAGGCGGGCGAGGAGGGTGGCGGTCTGCTCCCAGGGGGCGGCGTCGGGGTCGTCCGGGGCGACGGGCGTGCCGTAGGGCCAGGCGGAGAGAGGGCGGCCGGGGTGGGCGGGGGTGGCTGTGGCGGGGGTGGGGAGCGGGGGCAGGAGGATGCCGGTGAGGAGGGGGTGGGCGGCGACGGCGATGCGGGTGGTGAGGGCGGTGGGGTCGGAGTCGGGGGCGTGGGTCTTGAGGACGAGGGGGCCGTGGCGGACGACGGTGCCGTCGGGGCGGTCGGCGAGGAGTTCCGGGGCGGGGTCGGGTGGGGGCATGGTCCTCCGGAGCTTAGGCCGCGGGGCGCGTCCGGTACGGGGGTGGGCCGGGGCCTCTGCGGACGGGCGTCCGGCGGGGGGGCTTGGCCTCGGGCCGGTGGCGGGGCGGGCCAGAGGCGAGAGGGCCGGAACCGTGCGGGGCCCGTGTCGGGCGGGCCGCCCCCTTGCCCGCCCGTCCCGCCCCCGGGGGGCGGCTTCGCCGCAGGGGCTATGGCTGCCCGGAGGGCATGCCATTAGGGGCGCGGGGAACTGCGCGACCAGCCACGACGCACCCGCACAGGACAGAGACCACCACACACCCGCACCCGCACCCGCACAGGTACAGGCAACCGCCCGGCCCGCACGGAGCGCGGAGCCAGCACCACGGCTCACCCACACCACGCCCCGCACCCGCCCCGGAAACACGTTTGCCCGGACAGCTCCCCAGCTGTCCGGGCAAACTCAGCCGTCCGCCGCACCCCCGTCCCCACGGGGCTGATGGGCTTGGTGTTGTCCCGACCCGGACCGCTCTTCCGGGTCAGGGGCGCCGCTCAGCGCCCCAGCAACATGCCCACGGACGACGCTTGTGTGGCCACCGCCTCCCAGCCTCCGAAGAGGAAGAGGAGGAGGACCACCAGGGGGAGGGCCATGGCCGTTGCCACCAGGGGGTGGCGCGGGCCGGAGTTGCGACCGCCGAACACCGCGAGGGCGCGGCGTCCGCGGACGCGGATCGAAGCGCTGCGGATCATCGTCCGCGATGCCGTGTCCGCCATGGTCCTCTCCCTGTCGTTTTGGAAGCGGTGAGTGTCTGACCTCGGGGGACGAGTGCTGCACCCACCGCTTGAGTTCAAGATTAGGGGCGGGGGCCGGACGGGTCGTCATGCCCTCGTACCGATTGGTGGGCCTCCCGGAGGATGACCTACCGGGTGAGGATGTACTCCCCTGGGTGGAGAGCCGGGTGGAGGTCTCGGGGACTTCCCCGAGGGGTCGCGGGGGGGCCCGCCCCCGCACGACCCCCCAGCGCTCCCCGGCACTCCCCCGGCTCACTCCGCCTGGCTGCGCCGTTCCGAGGCGTCCTCCCTGGGGACCGGCTGCTCCACCAGGGCCAGCACGCGGGTGGCCATGAAGCGTGCCGTGCGCACGACGCTGCCGTTGCGGGTGACTTCACTCACTTCCACCACCCCCCTGCGGACCGCCGTCTCGACCCTTCGGCCTGCCCTGCTGGCCACCATTTCGTACGTCCGGGTGGTGTCTCCGGCGTCCACCACTATCTCGACTCGATCACCCTTCATGGAGTCAATCCCCCTTCTGCTGTTGCCCGTTGGGAATGAGCAGGGGTCAGGAAGATGGGAACGTACGTTCCCTGACCACTCCTCAAGTTTCGCACCCGGCACTGACAATCGATCGATTCGGGCGGGTGTGGCCTATGAGCACACCGCGCCAGGGATACGTAAGCTGTGCCACGTCGAACGGACCGGTCGGAAGTGGGGTGGGGGAGGCCCCACCGGAGGTAGGGGACGGACATGGCGATGATGCGGCTCCGGCGCGAGGACCCGCGTGTCGTCGGCTCGTTCAGGATTCACCGGCGGCTCGGTGCGGGCGGCATGGGTGTCGTCTACCTGGGCTCGGACCGGCGGGGCCAGCGGGTCGCGCTGAAGGTGATCCGGCCGGATCTGGCGGAGGATCAGGAGTTCCGGTCCCGGTTCGCGCGTGAGGTGTCCGCCGCGCGGCGGATCAGGGGCGGTTGTACGGCGCGGCTGGTGGCGGCGGATCTGGATGCCGATCGGCCGTGGTTCGCGACGCAGTACGTTCCCGGGCCGTCCCTGCACGACCGGGTGGCCGAGGAGGGCTCGCTGGTCGCCGCCGAGGTCGCGGCGATCGGGGCGGCGCTGGCGGAGGGGCTGGTGGCCGTTCACGAGGCGGGGGTCGTGCACCGCGACCTGAAGCCGTCGAACATCCTCCTCTCCCCCAAGGGCCCCCGCATCATCGACTTCGGCATCGCGTGGGCGACCGGCGCGAGCACGCTGACGCATGTGGGGACGGCCGTGGGTTCGCCCGGCTTCCTCGCGCCGGAGCAGGTGCGCGGTGCCGCTGTGACGCCCGCGACGGACGTGTTCGCGCTGGGTGCGACGCTGGCGTACGCGGCCACGGCGGACTCGCCGTTCGGGCAGGGCAGCTCCGAGGTCATGCTCTACCGGGTGGTGCACGAGGAGCCGCTGCTGGACGGCGTACCGGACGCACTGGCTCCGCTGGTGCGGGCCTGCCTGGCGAAGGAGCAGGAGGAACGTCCCAGCACCCTCCAGCTGTCGATGCGACTCAAGGAGATCGCCGCCCGGGAGACGCAGGGGGGTTCCGCCTCGGGCGGTTCCGACAAGCGTCCGCCCGTACAGCGCGGGGCCGATCGGGACGCGTACGCCGACCAGCGGACGCAGCGGAGCGTGCAGCAGCGGACGGAGGGCGGCAGCGGTGGCGGTCAGGGGGCGCGCGGGTCGTCCGCTCCCCCGGCGGCCCAGGCGGCTTCGCGGGGCGGTTCGGGTGCCCGGCGCACCGGGCCGTCCTCCGGGCCCGGCAAGAACGGCTCCCCGCGCAACACCACCCGGTCGGGGCCTGCCCGCAAGGGGACGCGGCCGGGGGGCCGGCCCACCTCCGGCGGGAAGCTGCGGCCCGCCAATCCGCGCCTGCTGCGGCAGCGGCTGGTGGTGTTCGTGGTGGTGACGCTGCTGGTCGCGCTGGGCATCGCGGCGGCACAGGGGTGCCAGGGGCCGAAGGAGTCCAAGGGCGCGGGGGTCGTGGTGTCGGGCACGGTGGGTGCCGCGTGCCTGCCGTCGGACGGCGAGTGCCCTGCGTAACACTCGCGAGGGCACGTGCCCTGCGTGACGTACGAAAGCTCCGTCGCGTGGCATCGGCCGCGCGGCGGAGCCTTTGTCGTACGGGAGAGGGCTAGGCGGGACGGCCCGTCGTCACGGCGTAGAAGGAGACGGCGGCGGCCGCGCCCACGTTCAGGGAGTCCACGCCGTGGGCCATCGGGATGCGGACCCATTCGTCGGCGGCGACCAGCGCGCGGCGGGAGAGGCCGTCACCCTCCGCGCCGAGCATGAGGGCGACCCGGTCCATGGTGTGCGGGGCGACCTCGTCGAGGGAGCGGGCCTTGTCGGCGGGGGTGAGGGCGAGGAGCGTAAAGCCCGCCTCGCGCACCGTTTCCAGGTCGGCGGGCCAGGACTCCAGGCGTGCGTACGGTACGGAGAAGACCGCGCCCATCGAGACCTTGACGGAGCGTCGGTAGAGGGGGTCGGCGCAGTCCGGGGAGAGGAGGACGGCGTCCATGCCCAGGGCGGCCGCGCTGCGGAAGATCGCGCCGATGTTGGTGTGGTCGTTGACCGACTCCATGACGACGACGCGGCGGGCGGTGGTGAGGAGGTCCGCGGCCGTGGGCAGCGGTTTGCGCTGCATGGAGGCGAGGGCGCCGCGGTGCACGTGGTAGCCGGTGACCTGCTCGGCGAGGTCGGGGCTGACCGCGTACACCGGGGCGGGGACCTCGTCGATGACGTCGCGCATGACGTCGACCCACTTGGCGGAGAGCAGCATCGAGCGCATCTCGTAACCGGCCTGGCGGGCCCTGCGGATGACCTTCTCGCCCTCCGCGATGAACAGGCCCTCGGCGGGCTCGCGGCGGCGCCGGAGCTCGACGTCGGTCAGGCCCGTGTAGTCGCGCAGGCGCGGGTCGTCGGGGTCGTCGATGGTGAGGAGATCGGCCACAGGGTGATACTGCCTTGTCGTGGGTGCGGTGCCCAAGGGGCGGGAGCGGTTGTTACCCCCGGTTACTGCGGGGTGTTCACCGAGACTACGTCGCCGATGACGATGACGGCGGGCGGTCGTACGTTCTCGGACTTGGCGAGCGCGCCGACCGTGGCCAGCGTCGCGTCGACGCGGCGCTGGGTGGCCATCGTGCCCTCCTGGATGATCGCCACGGGGGTTTCGGGCGAGCGGCCGTACGCGACCAGGGCCTCGGCGATCGAGCCGATGCGCTCGACGGCCATCAGGAGCACGAGGGTGCCGCGGAGGCGGGCCAGGGCTTCCCAGTCGACCAGGGAGCGCGGGTCATCGGGGGCGACGTGGCCGCTGACCACGGTGAACTCGTGGGCCACCCCGCGGTGCGTGACCGGGATGCCGGCCGCACCGGGGACGCTGATGGTGGAGGAGATGCCGGGGACGACCGTGCAGGGGATGCCCTCGGCGGCCAGGGCCTGCGCTTCTTCCATGCCGCGGCCGAAGACGAAGGGGTCGCCGCCCTTGAGGCGTACGACCGTCTTGCCCTGCTTGGCGTGGTCGATGAGGGCCTGGTTGATGGCTTCCTGGGCCATGAAGCGGCCGTACGGGATCTTCGCCGCGTCGATGACCTCGACGTGCGGGGGAAGTTCGTCCAGGAGGTCGCGGGGGCCGAGACGGTCGGCGATGACGACGTCGGCCTCGGCGAGGAGGCGGCGGCCCCGGACGGTGATCAGGTCGGGGTCGCCGGGTCCGCCGCCGACCAGGTGGACGCGGGGGGCGTCGTCGGCGGTACGGGGGCGGTGGTGCGGGGCGGCGAGGGTGCCGTTGCGCAGGCCCTCGACGAACACGTCGCGCAGGGCGGCGGAGCGGCGGGGGTCGTGGCCGGTGAGGACGGCGACGGTGACGTCGTCGCAGCGGCCGGTGGCGGGGGTCCAGGCGGTGGCGGCGTCCGCGTCGTCGGAGCGGACGCACCAGGTGCGGTTGCGCTCGGCCTCGGCGGAGGCGGTGGCGTTGGCCTCCGGGTCGCTGGAGGAGATGAGGACGTACCAGGCGTCGGCCAGGTCGCCCTCCGCGTAGCGGCGCTGCTCCCAGGTGATCTCGCCCGCTTCGGCCATCGCCTCGACGGAGGGGGTGGCGGAGGGGGAGATCAGGGTGATGTCCGCGCCGGCCGCTATGAGGGCGGGCAGGCGGCGCTGGGCGACCTGGCCGCCGCCGAGCACGATCGTGCGGCGGCCGGAGAGGCGGAGGCCCACGGGGTATGCCGGGGGCTCGACTTCGTGCGTCGCTCCGGCCTGGTGCGGGGCGCCTGCGGCGTGCGCGGTCATGGGTGCGGCTCCTCGGGAGGGTGGGGCTTGGCGGGCCCCCGCCTGGGGAGGGGGTGCCGGGGCCGGTGGGCCGCTGCGGCGGTGGAGCGGCGCTGGTGGGGAGGGGTGGGGAGGGGTTTCGGGTGTGGGGGTTACTTTACGGGGCGGGGGGGTTGGGGGGCGCTTCGGGCCCCCGGGGGCCCGGGCTTTCGGGTCCCCCTTCCCGGGGGGCGGTGGCTGCCTGGTGCACCCGGGAGGCCGGGTTCGCGGGAGCCTGGCTGCGGGGCACCCTCCCGGCGGCGGGGCCCGGCTGCGGCGGGGCCCTGTTTGTGCCGCACCCGGCACCCCGGTTGCCTGCGGCGCTGCCCCTGCCCCGCCCCTTCACCTAAACCCGCGGGGCAATGGACGGTTACGTGCGGGTGCGTCGTGGTTGCTCGCGCAGTTCCCCGCGCCCCTGAAGGGGCGCTGCGCGAGCGACCCACCACAAAGCGCTCGCCGAGCACGGGCTACTTCTCCGTGACCCCCGCCGAGTCGAACGTCGCCACCTCGTGCATGGCACGGGCCGCGCTCTGCACCACCGGGAGGGCCAGCAGTGCGCCCGTGCCCTCGCCCAGGCGCAGGTCCAGGTCGACCAGCGGGCGCAGGCCCAGCTTGTTCAGGGCGGCCACGTGGCCCGGTTCCGCGCTGCGGTGGCCCGCGATGCAGGCGGCGAGGGCTTCCGGGGCGACGGCCCGGGCGACCAGGGCCGCCGCGCCCGTGCTCACGCCGTCCAGCAGGACCGGCGTACGGAGGGATGCGCCGCCGAGGATGAGGCCGACCAGGGCCGCGTGCTCCAGGCCGCCCACCGCGGCGAGGACGCCGATCGGGTCGGCCGGGTCCGGCTTGTGGAGGTCCAGGGCGCGGCGGACCACGTCCACCTTGCGGGCGTGCATCTCGTCGTTGATGCCCGTCCCCCGGCCCGTGACCTCGGCCGGGTCCTGGCCCGTGTAGACGCAGATCAGGGCGGCCGACGCGGTGGTGTTGGCGATGCCCATCTCACCGGTGAGGAGGGCCTTGTTGCCTGCCGCCACCAGGTCGCGGGCCGTCTCGATGCCGACCTCGACGGCCGCGAGGACGTCCTCGCGGGACATCGCCGGACCCGTGGTGAAGTCGGCCGTGCCCGCGCGGACCTTGCGCGGGAGGAGGCCGGGGGTGGCCGGGAGGTCGCCCGCGACGCCGACGTCGATGACGCAGACCTCCGCGCCGACCTGGTTGGCGAACGCGTTGCAGACCGCTCCCCCGCCGAGGAAGTTGGCCACCATCTGGGAGGTGACCTCCTGGGGCCAGGCGGTGACGCCCTGGGCGTGCACGCCGTGGTCGCCCGCGAAGATCGCGACGGCGGCGGGCTCCGGGATCGGCGGCGGGCAGGTCCGGGCCAGGCCGCTGAGCTGGGCGGAGATGATCTCCAGCATGCCCAGGGCCCCGGCGGGCTTGGTCATGCGCTTCTGGCGCTCCCACGCCTCGCCGAGCGCCTTCGCGTCCAGCGGGCGGATATTGCCGATCGTCTCCTGGAGGAGGTCGTGCGGCTCCTCACCGGGGAGGGCCCGGCGACCGTACGTCTCCTCGTGGACGACCCAGGACAGCGGGCGGCGCTTGGACCAGCCCGCCTGGAGGAGTTCGGGCTCCTCGGGGAACTCGTCGACGTAACCGACGCAGAGGTAGGCGACGACTTCGAGGTGTTCGGGCAGGCCCAGCGCGCGGACCATCTCGCGCTCGTCGAAGAAGCTGACCCAGCCGACGCCCAGGCCCTCGGCGCGCGCGGCGAGCCAGAGGTTCTCGACGGCGAGCGCCGAGGAGTACGGGGCCATCTGCGGCTGCGTGTGGCGGCCCAGGGTGTGGCGGCCGCCACGCGTCGGGTCGGCGGTGACGACGATGTTCACCGGGGTGTCGAGGATCGCCTCGATCTTCAGTTCCTTGAACTGCTTCGCCCGGCCCTTGGGCAGCGACTTCGCGTACGCGTCGCGCTGGCGGGCGGCCAGTTCGTGCATCGCGCGGCGCGTCTCGGCGGAGCGGATGACCACGAAGTCCCAGGGCTGGGAGTGGCCGACGCTGGGAGCCGTGTGCGCGGCCTCCAGGACGCGGAGGAGGACCTCGTGCGGGATGGGGTCGCTGCGGAAGCCGTTGCGGATGTCGCGGCGCTCGCGCATCACGCGCAGGACCGCCTCGCGCTCGGCGTCGTCGTAGCCGGGGGCGGCGGGCGTCGCCGGGACGTCGGAGGACTCGGCGGGCTCGGTGGACTCCGGGAGCGCGGACGTCTCGATGATCTGCGGGCCTTCGGGCGCCTCGGGCGCCTCGACGGATTCCTGCGGGGGCTGCGGTGCTTCGGGCCCGGCGTGGGCGGCGGGCTCCGGCTGTGCGGACAGCACGGATTCCTCCTGTATGGGCTGCGCGGGCTGTACGGGTTCCGGCTGCGGTTCGGGCCGGGGCTGTACGGATTCCTGCGGTACGGACGGGACGGGCTGGGGGGCCTCGGGCTCCCCCTCGGCGGCGGGCGCGGACTCCTGCGGTCCGGCCTGGCCCTCGGGGGCCTCCTCCGCCACGGGCTGCGGCTGGACGTCGTCCGCCGCCGGAACCCGGACCTCAGTGTGCTCCAGGTCGGGCTGCGCGGCCAGCCGGACGGCCGGGCCGCCGTCGCGCGGTGCGGGCACCGTCGCGGACTGCTCCGCCGGTACGTCACCGGGCTGCTCGGCGCGTACGTCGCCGGGCTGTTCGGGCCGTACGTCATCGGGCTGCTCGGCGGGGGCCGCCGCTGCCTCGGCCGGTGCGGCTTCCGGCTCCTGCGGTACGGGCACGGGCTCGGCCTGCGCCTCCGCCACGGGTGCGTCGGGCGCCTCCGGAACGGGCTGCGGTGCCGTGCCCGGCTGCGCTTCCGCCGGAGCGGCGGCCTGGGCCTGCTCCGGGGTCGCGGGCTGCTCGGGGGTGCCGTCCACCGGCGTGCCGTCCACCGGCGTGCCGTTCACCGGCGTGCCGTTCACGGGAGTCGCGTCGGCCGACGTCGCGTCGTTGTCGGCAGGAGTCTCCTGTACGGGCAGGCCCTGGGCCGGGGTCGCCTGCGCCGGGGCGGGGGCCACCACACCATCGGCCGGGGTTTCGCCCGCCGGAACGACGGCCGCCGGAACGCCCTGGGCCGGAGTGCCGTGGACCGGCACGCCCGGAGCGGGAGTCCCCTCGGCCGGAGTAGGGGCCTGGGCAGGGGCCATGACCGGCACGGCCGCCATCGGCGTCGGGGCCAGGTGGGCGCCGTCCGGCACCGAGCCCTCGACCTGGACGAACTGCCCCTGCGGCATCGCCCGGGGAGCGCCCTGGGCCGGGATCGGGGCCGTCGGCGTGGCGTGCGCGGGGCCCGGCTGGAACACGGGCTGCGCGGCGGCGTCCGGCGTCGCCCCGGGGGCGTCGGGCCCGGTGCCCCCGGCGGCCACCGGCTGCTCGGCGGGAGCAGAAGCGGGAGCGGGAACAGCAGTAAGAGGGGGACCGGCAGCGACAGGCGCGGCCTTCGGCTCCTCGGCGGGCGCGACACTCCCGGCCTCGGGGGCTGCGGGCGCGGCGGCCTCCGGAGCGGCCTGCTCCGGGACGACCGTTTCTGCGGTGCTGCTCTGAGGCTCCTGGGGCGCCTGGGACTCGGCCGGCTGCTGCGCGGCAGCGTCCGGCACAGGAGTCACGGGGGTTACGGGGGTCACGGGAGTGCCTGGACTCGGCACCTGGACGTGCGTCTCCGCCGCCTCGGCCTGGGCGGGCACAGCGGCCTGCGGGGGCGAAACAGCCGAAGCGGCGGCAGCGGAAGGAGTGGCGGGAACCGGGGCGGAGCCGTCCGCCGGAACACCCTGCGCGGGCACCGGCACGGGCGCCGTCTGGACCTGCTGCGTCACGGGCTGCGCGGCGGCCTGGGACGGCTGCGCCCACGGCGTCGGCCCCTGCGAGGGGATCTCGCCGAGCTGCGGGCCGGGCAGCATCGCGGCCTCGTCGCGCGGGATGTCGAGGTACTCGGGGCCCGTGGTCGGCGGACCCGCGTGCCGCATCTGCGCGGCAGCGGCGGGCGCCGGGACCGGGGTCTGGGCGGGGGCCTGGAACTGGCCGGGAGCGGGCGCCGCGACCGGCGTCATGCCCTGCAGGGGCAGCGGGCTCTGCGCGGCGGCCGGGCCCCGGTCGGCCAGGGAACGTACGACACCGCTGGAGGCGTCCGGCACCGGCGGGCCCATGTGCAGCGGGCGGCGGGAGGGGGGCGGCGTCATCGACGCGGGCGGCGGGGGCATCCGTACACCCGAGAAGTCCACCGAACCGGAGTCCCGGCCACCGGTCTCGTGCGTGCCCGCCTCGGGCTGCGGGGCGAGCGGCGGCTGCGCGGGGACGACCTGCGGGTCGCTCCAGGCGCCCTGCGCGGCGGGCATCAGCAGGAGGTCGTCGTCCTCCATGCCGGAATCGCCGGAGTCGCCGAGGTCGCCGGAGTGGGCGGCGGGGTCGGAGGGGTCGAGGAAGGTGTAGGCACCCGGGGCGGGGACGCCCGGCTGCTCCACCATGCCTGCGTTCTCCGGCAGTCCCTCGCCCGGGACCTGGCCGGTGTCAGTCATGCGTACCCCTCGCTCATCTGTGCCGCCAACGCTTCTTCGGCCGCGCCGCCTTCCGCCGGCAGGGCCCCGTCGCCCGGAACGACCGCCCGACACGGCCGCACCCGTTCCTGATGGAACGAGCGGGGGTGTCGTGCGGCACGAAAGGTTCCGCGGACACCAAGCATTGTCGCGGCCCTTCGGAGCCGGGGCAGGGAGAACTGCCACGGCCCACTGTGGGCTGCGCCACGTCGCGCACGTCCCGGGTCCGCCGCACCGCCGGGGTCCCAAAGCGGGCCCCGTTTCAGGACATTGGCGAACGATCCGCCAACCGCCCATCTGCGGTACAACGATCGGCCAGCCTACCCCGCGCCACCGACAGCGCTCGCCCTGGGGAGCGATCCGTAGAACATCCGCGCGAAGAAGGGGACATGGTCCCGCCGGATCAGGTACGACCGTCCCGAATCGCCCCGGGGCGGAAGCGTCCTGCGGTATGGGGCGTCAGACGCGGGGGTCGCGGGTGGTGCGTTCCTGGCGGCGGCCGGTGAGGAGGAAGACCACCGAGCGCCGGCGCTCCTCCCACTCCCCCGCCGCGTGCAGGTCGACGGTCTGGAAGAGGGCGCACTCGACGGTGTACCCGCCCTCCTCCAGGGTGCGGCCGATCTCCTCGGCGGCGTCCCGGGTCTGGGCGTGGGTGACGATGCGTTCGGGGCGGCGGTCGACGCAGGCCTGGACGACGGGGACGCCGCCGCCCCCGATGCGTACGACGTCCGGTTCGGGGAGGTCCTCCAGGACGTGCGGGGCGGTGCCGCGCACCACCTGGAGCTGGACGCCGAAGCGGCGGGCGGCGGCGGCCGTCCGTACGCACGCGTCGGCGCTCTCGTCGACGGCGATGACGGCCGCGCCGAACCGGGTGGCCTCCACGGCGAGCGCGCCGCAGCCGGAGCCGATGTCCCAGACGAGGTCGCCGGTGCGCGGGCCGAGCCGGGCGAGCTGGGCGGCACGCAGGCCGGGGGTCTCGCCGTCGGCCAGGTCCTCCCCGTACTCCTCGGAGTTCAGGGCCCAGCCGCGCAGTTCGCCCGGATAGGTGCTGTCGTGGCCGAGCAGCCAGCCACCGCCCTGGGCGGGGGGTGCGGTGCCGCCGACGGCGATGACGACGTTGGGGTCGCGCCAGGCGTGGTCGGCGGCCTTGTCGGAGGTGAGGACGGTGATGCGCTCGCGGTCGGTGCCGAGTTCCTCGCAGATGACGAAGGTGCGGTGCACGCCGTCGAGGAGCAGGGCGAGTTCGGCGGGGCCCGCGCCCGGGGAGGTGAGGACGGCGACCTTGGTGTGGGCGCGGATCACGTTGACGGCGCGGCGCAGGGTGCGGCGGTGGGCGACGACGACCTGGGCGTCGTCCCAGGGCATTCCGGCGCGGGCGAAGGCGGCGGCGACGGAGGAGACCGCCGGGACGACCTCGACCTCCAGGCCGTGTTCGGGGGCGCGCAGGGTGCGCACGACGCCGAAGAAGCCGGGGTCGCCGTCGGCCATGACCACGGCGGTGCCCCGGTGGCCCGCGATCCGACGGGCGGCGAGGTCGACGCTGCCCAGCCGGATGCGCTCGGCGCCCGCGGGGACCTCGGGGAGGTCCAGGTGGTGCGGGGCGCCCGCGACGAGGGTGGCGGCCGCGAGGGCGGAGGTGGCCGCGGCAGTGAGGGGCGAGCCGTCCCAGCCGATCACCGTGACGCGGTCGGCCATCGTGGTCTGTCTCCTGAGGGGGTAGGGCTGGAGGGAAGGGGTTCCGCCGCCGCCGAGGGCAAGGGGCCCGTCCGGGGCACGGAGCCCGGCTGCGGCACGGAGCGTTCGGGGCAGGCTGAGAGTACCTGGTCCAGACCACTGCCGCCGCCGTGCGGGCGTCAGTTCCAGTCGGTGTACGCCGACGCGTAGCCGCCCGCGTCGGCCATCTGGTCGGAGACGCCCTCCAGGTCCTCGGGCAGCAGGCTCCACACGATGAGGTCGGTGCGGATGTTCGTCCAGCCGCCGTCGGTGCCGTTCTCGGTGCGCGTACGCGCTATCCAGGCGTTGCGCAGGACTCCCTCGCTGATGCAGCCGACACGCTGGGCGACCTGCTGGGCTGCGGTGTTGTCGGCGGGGGTGCGCAGTTCGATGCGCTCGAAGCGCTGGTCGCGGAAGAGCCACTGGGCGACCGCGAGGACGGCCTCGGTGGCGTAGCCCTCGCCGCGGGCCCAGGGGGCGGTGACGTACGAGATTTCGGCGGCCTGGATGTGCCAGTCGGTGCGGGAGAGGTGGATGAGGCCCACCAGGCGCTGGGTGAGGAACTCGGTGACGGCGAAGACGATGCCGCGGCCCTGGGTGCGCTCGGTGGGCGCGATGCGGCGCACCCAGCGTTCGGCGTCGCGCGCGGTGTAGGGGTGCGGGGCGGTCGTCCAGGCGGTCACCGCCTCGTCGTTCATCATCTCGATGTGCGCGGGGATGTCCGCCTCCTCGTAGGGGCGCAGCACCAGCCGGTCCGTGCTGATGGAGACGTCCGGGAAGGTGGTTGTCATGCGCTGCTCCATACCGAAGGGGCGTCGGGCCGGGTCCGTACGGGAAACGATTCCGCGGTCGTACGGGCGTGAACGCACAGCATGCCGCACGCCTCGGCCGTCATGCATGGCCGGGTCGGCGGTGGGGGTGACGCCCGGTCATATGCCCGAAGCCCCGTACTCCGCGCGGGAGTACGGGGCCCGGTCGCCAAGTGTCGTACGAGGGCGGTGACTTGGCGGGTGGTGCGATGCGCCGGAGTTACTTGACGGCGCCGAAGGACGGGACGACCAGCCCGGTGTACTTGTCCTCGATGAACTTCTTGACCTCGTCGGAGTTGAGGAGCTTGGCGAGCTTCTCGACGCGCGGGTCCTTCTCGTTGCCCTTCTTGACGGCGAGGAAGTTCGCGTACGGGTTGCCGTCGGCCTTCTCGGTGGCGAGGGCGTCGTCGGCGGGCTTCAGCTTCGCCTGGATGGCGTAGTTGCCGTTGATGACGGCGGCGTCGACCTGGTCCAGGGCGCGGGGCACGGAGGCGGCCTCCAGCTCCTTGAACTCCAGGCCCTTCTTGTCCTTGATGTCGGACAGCTTGGCGTCGATGCCCACGCCGTCCTTGAGGACGATCACGCCGTTGTCGGCGAGCAGGTGCAGGGCGCGGCCCTCGTTGGTGGTGTCGTTGGGCACGGCGATGGTCTGGCCGGGCTTGAGACCCTTGAGGTCCTCGATCTTCTTGGAGTAGAGGGCCAGCGGCTCCAGCTCGACATTGACGACGGGGACGATGTCCGTGCCGCGCTTCTTGTTGAAGTCGTCGAGGTAGGGCTTGTGCTGGAAGAAGTTGGCGTCGACCTCGCCGGACTGGGTGGCGGTGTTCGGCAGGACGTAGTCGGAGAACTCCCGCACCTCCAGCTTGAGTCCGGCCTTCTCCGCCAGGTTCTTCTTGACGAAGTTGAGGATGTCGGCGTGCGGCGTCGGGGACGCGGCGACCGTCAGCGGCTTGGTGGTGTCGGCCTTGGTGCCCTCGGTCTTGGCGCCCGGGTCGGAGGCCGTGCCGCAGGCGGAGACGCCCAGGGCGAGCGCGGTGACAGCGGCGGCGGCGAGGGAGATCTTGATGTTCTTACGCACGAAAAGTGCCTCTTTCTTGATCTTGCGGATGGATCGCCCGGACAAGGAGTGCGGGCTCAGGGGAGGAAGGTTCAGGAGGTGCGGCCCCGGCGGGCGAGCAGGCGCACCGCGCCGTCGCCGATCAGCTGGACGACCGTCACCAGGACGATCAGGACCGCCACGGTGATGAGCATGAAGTTGGTCTCGAAGCGGTTGTAGCCGTAGTTGACGGCCACGCTGCCGAGTCCGCCGCCGCCGACCGCTCCTGCCATCGCCGAGTAGCCGACAAGGACGATCACCGTGGTGGTGACGGCGGAGATCAGGGTGGGCAGGGCCTGCGGGAGGAGCACCTTGAAGACGACGGTCGGCACGCCGCCGCCCATCGCCTGGGCGGCTTCGACCAGCCCGTGGTCCACTTCGCGGACGGCCGTCTCGACGAGCCGGGCGAAGAAGGGGATGGCGCCGATGGCGAGCGGTACGACCATGGCGCTGGGGCCGATGAAGGTGCCGACCACCAGGGTCGTGAAGGGGATCAGCGCGATCAGCAGCACGATGAAGGGGAGCGAGCGGCCGATGTTGACGATCACGCCGACGACCTTGTTGACGACCGCGTTCTGGAGCAGGCCGCCCTTGTCGGTGAGGACGAGGAGCAGGCCGAGCGGCAGGCCGCCGAGCACGGAGACGACCGTGGCCCACAGAACCATGTAGAGCGTGTCGATGATGCCCTGCGAGAGCAGCGGCTGCATTTCGGACCAGGTCACTTCGCGTTCTCCTTGACCAGGGCGGCCTTGTTCACCAGGACGGGCTGTTGCGCCGGTACGTCGGTGGGCTCGTCGTCATCCTCGACGTGGTCGACCTGGAGGCCCTGCTCGCGCAGGAAGCCGATCGGGACGACGTTCTCCTCGTACGGGCCGGGCAGCTCGATGCGCATCCGGCCGATCTGCTTGCCGCCGACGGTGTCCATCGCGGCGCCCAGGATCGAGATGTCGATGTTGTACGTCCGGGACAGCTGGGAGATGACCGGCTGGGTGGCGGCCTCGCCCTGGAAGGTGACGTCGACGACGGTGCGGCCGGGGCCGGTCGCGTGGCCGGTCACCGGGAACAGTTCGGCGGCCAGCTCGGAGCCGGGGGTGGCGAGCAGTTCGGCGACGGTGCCGGTCTCCACGACGCGTCCGCGCTGCATGAGGGCGGCCGAGTCGCAGATCGTCTTGACGACGTCCATCTCGTGGGTGATGAGCAGGACGGTCAGGCCGAGCTGCTGGTTGAGGTCGCGCAGCAGCTGGAGGATCGAGCGGGTGGTCTCCGGGTCGAGGGCGCTGGTGGCCTCGTCGGAGAGCAGCACCTTGGGGTCTCCGGCCAGGGCGCGGGCGATGCCGACGCGCTGCTTCTGACCGCCGGAGAGCTGTCCGGGGTACGACTTGGCCTTGTCGGCCAGTCCTACGAGGTCGAGCAGCTCCAGGGCCTTGCGGCTGCGCTCCTTGCCGGAGACGCCGAGGATCTCCAGGGGCAGCTCGATGTTGCCCTGCACGGTGCGCGAGGACAGCAGGTTGAAGTGCTGGAAGACCATGCCGATGCGGGAGCGGGCGGCGCGCAGTTCCTTGCTCGCGCGCTGGCCGCGTCCGGCGAGCGCGGTGAGGTCGACGCCGTCGACGGTCACGGTGCCGGAGGTGGGGCGCTCCAGCAGGTTGACGCAGCGGATGAGCGAGGACTTGCCGGCGCCGCTCTGACCGATCACGCCGAACACCTCGCCCTCGCGGACGTGCAGGTCGACGCCGTCGAGGGCGGTGACCTCACGGCCGCGCGAGGCGTAGACCTTGGTCAGGCCAGTTGTGGTGATCACAGGGTTTCCATCACTGTTGTCGAGTGCGCGGCGGTTCGTGTCCGCCGGACGCACGGGGCAGGTGTCCGGGGGCGAGGCTCAGCTCGGCTCGGGTGGATCTGGGGAGCCGAGGGCGCGCGGGGCGGGTGGCGCGGTCGTACGCGGGTGAGGCGTGCCGACGCGGCCGGACCGGGTCTCGCTTCGGGGCGCGAGGCTCAGGCGGGGGCCCTCAGAAGTCGCACATTCGACACATACAACGAGCACCGGGCGTCATCATCGCCTCGGTCGCAAGGGTGCGGCTGCTCGTCGTGGTCATGGGAACGAGTAAACCAGACGGGTGTGCGGACGGATCACTTCTGTCCGAATAGCGGACAGGTTGTGTCCAGGGATGGACAGCCGTGGGGCGTGGCGCCCTGTGCTGGCAAGGGTGCGGGGCGGGGGTGTGTGGCCAACGCCACGCCGGGTGCGAGGGTGGGTGCGGGGTGGGCGGCACGCCGTGCGCGGGGGTGGGGGTCCGAGGGGAAGCGTCCGGAAGCGCCCAGTACGCTCCTTCCCATGCTTGACGCCCTGACGGTCGCGGTCGCCGTGGCCGCGCTCGCCCTCGCCGCGTGGTGCGGTTACGCCGCCTTCCGCGACCAGCCCACCAAGGACTGGCACTTCATCGGCATGGCCGTGGTGTCGGTTCTCGCGCTCGCCCAGTTGGTGATCGGCATCGTGCAGCTCGCGCGGGGCGAGAAGCCGGCCGAGGGGAACGTGATCTTCGTGTCGTACCTGATCGGCTCGTTCGCGGCGGTGCCCGCCGCGGGGTTCATGTCGCTCGCGGAACGGACCAAGTGGGGGTCGATCACGGTGGCGGCGGGCGCTGTGGTGCTCGCGGTGCTGGAAGTACGGCTGTACGACATCTGGAGTGGCTGAGATGAGCGCGGAGACCGCCCCCGGGCGCAAGAGGCTCGTCAAGGGGCCCGGACTGCTGCTCGTGTGGCTGTACGGGGTGATGTCGGTGGGGGCCGTGTCGCGGTCGGCCTACCAGATCGCGACGGAGTACGACCGGGCGCCGCTGGCGTACACGCTGTCGGCGGTGGCGGCGGTCGTGTACGCGTTCATCACCTACACGCTGGTGCGGGGCGGGGAGACGGCCCGGCGGGTCGCGCTCGGGTGCTGTGCGGTGGAGCTGGTGGGTGTGCTGGTGGTGGGGACGTGGACGCTGGTGTCGCCGGGGTCGTTCCCCGACGCGACCGTGTGGTCGAAGTTCGGGTTGGGGTATTTGCTGATTCCGGTGATTTTGCCGGTGACGGGGCTTTTGTGGCTGCGGGGGCGGCGGGACGCTTAGGCGCTGTGCGGGCTGGGCGGGTGGGTTGGTGGTTGCGGTTCAGGGGGGGGGGGGGGGGGGGGGGGGCCCCCGGGGGGGCGCCCCCCCCCCCCCCCCCCCCCACGAACCGCAACCCCACTCCACCCGCACGCCCCCCCCAGGCGCCTCAGACCACCTCCCGCGGCAACCGCAAGCTCAGCAGCCCCGTCACCCCCGCGACAGCCACCTGCACCAGCACGGTCCAGACCAGCGCCCCCCGCATCCCCACCCCCTCCGCCAACCCCAGAAAGAGCGTCCCGAGGGTCGCCACCCCCAGCCCCAGCGCCGCCTGCTGCGCCGTGACCATCACCCCACTCCCCACCCCGGCCCGCTCCGCCGGAACCTCCGACAGCACGATCCGCATCAGCACCGGCAGCTGAAGCCCCTGCCCCAGCCCCGTCAGCACCATCGCCGGAAGCAGCGCGCCGAACCCCAACTCGGGCCACTCCCGCCACACCACTCCCACCAGCACCAGAAACCCCGTCGCCTGGATCAGCGACCCGGCCACCGCGACCCGGCCGCCCCACCGCCCGATCAGCTTCGGCCCCGCCAGGGAAGCCCCGAAGTACGCGAGCGCCATCGGCACCAGCGTCATCCCAGCCGCAACGGCCCCCTTCCCCAGCCCCTGCTGCAAAGCCACCGCGAGCACGAACATGTACCCGCCGAAGTTCACCGAGAACGGCACGATCGGCGGCAGCCCCCGCCGCATCGACGCCACCGCGAACATGCTCGGCGGCACCAGCGGCACCCGCCCGGCCCGGTCCGCCCGCCGCTCCACCAGGAAGAACGCGAGCGCCACGAACGGAAACGCCCCCAGCGACACCCACGTCCACAGCGGCCAGCCCGCCGCCCGCCCCTCGGTCAGCGGCACCAGCAGCGTGAGCAGGGACAGGGCGAGGAGCAGCGTTCCGGGTACGTCGACGGGCGCGGGCCGCTCCGAGCGGCTCTCCGGCACCGAGCGCGCCGCGAGCAGCAGCCCGAGGAGCACCACGGGCACGTTGACCAGGAAGATCGACCGCCAGCCGGTCCCGGCGAGGTCGGCGGCGACGAGGACCCCGCCGAGTATCTGCCCGGCGACTCCGGCGAGCCCGGCCGTCGCCCCGTACAGGCCCATCGCCTTCGCCCGGCGCTCACCCGCCGTCGACGCCTGGATGGTGGCCAGCACCTGCGGCAGCATCAGGGCCGAGGCCGCACCCTGGGCGACCCGTGCCGCGACCAGCGTCCCCGCGTCGGGCGCGAGGCCGCAGGCCAGGGAGGTGAGGCCGAAGGCGGCCATGCCCCACAGGAACAGCCGCCGACGCCCGAACATGTCGCCGAGCCGCCCGCCGAGGACCAGCAGGACGGCGTACGCCACCCCGTACCCGGCGACGACCAGTTCCAGGACGGCCGGTCCCGCGGCCAGTTCGCGGTCGATGGTCGGCAGGGCGACGTTGACGATGAAGAAGTCGACGAGCGGGAGCGCCGCACCGAGCAGCACGGTGAACAGGGCGAGCGGCCCCAGCGAGGACGGGGCGGAGGAGGGGGAAGCGGGGGAGGGACGGACAGGGACAGGAGCGAGTGCGGTCGTTGTGGTGGTCACGGCAGCCACTCTCCCGGCGCCCCCAGACGGGTACCAGAGCTTCCTTATCCTGGTAGTGGCAGTACCCGCCAACGGTCTGGCCCGACGGCGGCCCGACGGGAGAGGCTGACCACATGCTCACGACGACGCAGTACGAGACGGCCGCCCGACAGCCCACCGAGGCCGACGTCCGCCGCACCGAACTCGCCGCCTTCCTGCGCAGCCGCCGCGAGCGCATCACCCCCGAGCAGGTCGGCCTGGTCCGGGGCGCCCGCCGCCGCACGCCGGGCCTGCGCCGCGAGGAGGTCGCACAGCTCGCCGCTGTCGGCGTCACCTGGTACACGTGGTTGGAGCAGGCCCGCGACATCCAGGTCTCCCCGCAGGTCCTGGACGCCATCGCGCGCGCCCTGCGGATGGACCGGGTCGAGCGCTCCCACCTCTTCGCGCTCGCCGGGACCCCCGACCCCGCCCCCAACGGGCCCTGCCCGACGGTCACTCCGGCCTACCAGGCGCTGCTGCGGCAGCTGGAGCCGATCCCGGCCTGCGTCCAGAACAGCCGGTACGACATCCTCGCGTACAACCGCTCGTACGCCCGTCTGCTCTGCGACCTCGACGCCCTGCCCCGCCAGGACCGCAACTGCATGCTGCTCGCCTTCACCAACGAGGAGTGGCGCGCCTCCATGGACGACCTGCCCCGGGTCACCCGGTCGATGGCCGCCAAGTTCCGCGCCTCGATGGCCGGGCACCTCGCGGAGCCCGCGTGGAAGGCGCTGCTGAAGCGGCTGGAGGCCGAGTCGGCGGAGTTCCGGGAGCTGTGGGAGCGGCACGAGGTCGTCGAGCACACCGGCCACACCAAGTTCCTGCGCAACGCCGAGGTGGGCCTCCTGCACGTCGAGCACGTCAACCTCTGGCTGAGCCCGGGCAACGGCCACGGCACGGGCCCCCGCCTGGTCAGCTATCCGCCCGTCGACGCCGAGACCCGCGAGAAGCTGGAGCGCCTTCACGCCCTGGCGGGCGCCGCCTCCTGAGCCACCGGCTCCGCCAGCCGCTCCGCCGTCCGCAGCGCCGTCTTCTTCGCCCACGTCCCGCTGGTCAGCGCCCCGACGAGGAGGACGGCCAGTCCGCACCCGGCGATCACCCACCACGCCGGGACGGCCGCCGCCACGAAGCCGTCGGCGTACGAGGTCCCGCTGATCCCCGCCGCGATCACCGCCCCGATCACGGCGACCCCGAGGGTGGAGCCGACCTGGCGGCTGGTGGAGGCGACGGCGGCGGCCACGCCCGCCTGGGCGCGCGGCATCCCGGACACCGCCGTGTTGGTGATCGGCGCGTTGACCACGCCGAAGCCGATGCCGAACAGGACGTACCCGGTGAACATCAGCGCGGTGTTCGTCTCCGCCCGGAAGCCCGCGAACAGCACCGCGCTCGCCGTCATCGCGGTGCCCGCGACCAGCAGCGACAGCCGGGGTCCGCGCGTGCCGACCAGCCGCCCGGACAGCGGTGCGCAGACGAAGGTCAGCGCGGCCATGGGCAGCATGTACAGCCCGGCGTGCAGGGCGGACAGGCCGCGCACGTTCTGCAGGTAGAGGGTGTTGAGGAAGAGGAACCCGGCCAGCGAGGCGAAGGCGCAGATGGCGATCACGGTCGCGCCGCTGAACGGGGCGCTGTGGAAGAACCGCAGGTCGATCAGGGGTTCCGCGCGCCGGGGTTCGTACAGCACCAGGGCGACGAGCGCGAGGACCGCGACCCCGGCCAGGGACAGCGTGAGCGGCGAGACCCAGCCCGCCTCCGGGGCCTCGATGATCGCGTAGGTCAGGGCGGCGAGCAGCACGATGACCAGGAGCTGGCCCACCGGATCCGCCCTGCGGGCCTTGGGGGCGCGCGACTCGGGAACGTACCGGAACGTCAGCAGCAGGGCCGCGAGCCCGACCGGGAGGTTGACCCAGAAGATCGACCGCCAGCCCACCGAGTCGACGAGCAGCCCGCCGATCAGGGGTCCGGCGGCCATGGATATGCCGACGACGCCGCCCCAGACGCCGATGGCGCGGGCGCGTTCGCGCGGGTCGGTGAAGGTGTTGGTGATGATCGACATCGCGACCGGGTTGAGCATCGAGCCGCCGATCGCCTGCACCGCGCGGAAGGCGACCAGGGACCCCAGGTTCGGGGCCAGCGAGCACAGCAGCGAGCCGAGCGTGAACATCACCAGGCCCGCCATGAACACCTTGCGCCGCCCGATCCGGTCGGCCGTCGAGCCCGCGAGCATGAGCAGCGAGGCCAGGACCAGGGTGTAGGCGTCGATCGACCACTGCATTCCGGCGACGCTCGCGTCCAGCTCGCGCTGCATGGAGGGGAGGGCGACGTTGAGCGCCGTGTTGTCGAGGCTGACGATCAGCAGGCTCATGCAGCAGATGCCGAGGATCAGCATCCGGCGGCGGTGCGGGAGCGGGAGGGAGGTGTCGGCGGACATCTTTCGATAGTACGGATAACTAAAGAAACCGCTCGATCGGGTCCGGGGCGTGCGCGACAATGAGGTAATGACCTCGCTCAACATCGGCCCCCATCTTGTGCAGCCGCCCGTGGTCCTTGCACCCATGGCAGGCATCACGAACGCCCCCTTCCGCACCCTGTGCCGCGAATTCTCCGGCGGGAAGGGCCTGTTCGTGAGCGAGATGATCACGACGCGGGCGCTGGTGGAGCGCAATGAGAAGACCATGCAGCTGATCCGCTTCGACGCGAGCGAGCAGCCGCGTTCGATCCAGCTGTACGGAGTGGACCCGGTCACCGTCGGCAAGGCGGTCCGCATGATCGTGGACGAGGACCTGGCCGACCACATCGACCTGAACTTCGGCTGCCCGGTGCCCAAGGTGACCCGCAAGGGCGGCGGCTCGGCCCTCCCGTACAAGCGGCCGCTGCTGCGCGCGATCCTGCACGAGGCCGTGACCAACGCGGGCGACCTCCCGGTCACGATGAAGATGCGCAAGGGCATCGACGACGACCACATCACCTTCCTGGACGCGGGCCGCATCGCCGTGGACGAGGGCGTCACCGCGATCGCCCTGCACGGCCGCACGGCCGCCCAGCACTACGGCGGCACCGCCGACTGGGACGCCATCGCACGCTTGAAGGAGCACGTGCCGGAGATCCCGGTGCTCGGCAACGGCGACATCTGGTCGGCGGACGACGCGCTGCGGATGGTCCGCGAGACCGGCTGCGACGGCGTGGTCGTGGGCCGCGGGTGCCTGGGGCGGCCGTGGCTGTTCGGCGACCTGGTGGCGGGCTTCGAGGGCCGTGAGGGGCGGGCGACGCCCACGCTGCGCGAGGTCGCGGTGGTGATGCGGCGGCACGCGGAGCTGCTCGGCGAGTGGATCGGCGACGAGGCACGGGGTGTCATCGACTTCCGGAAGCACGTCGCCTGGTACCTGAAGGGCTTCTCCACGGGCGGCGAGATGCGGAAGAAGCTGGCTGTGGCGTCTTCTCTCGCCGAAATGGACGCTCATCTGAGCGAGCTTGATCTGGACCAGCCGTGGCCGGAGGGGGCGGACGGGCCTCGGGGGCGTACGTCCGGAAATGGGCGGGTTGTGCTGCCTGATGGCTGGCTGAAGGACCCGTACGACTGTGCCGGGATCAGTGACGAGGCGGAGCTGGACACGTCCGGAGGGTGAGATCCGGGGTGCTCTGATGAGCGTACGGATGAGTGATTCTCGCCACGCCTGATGGTGTAGTCGCTCAGATGAGCATCAAGAGACGGGCTGCAGTTTTCAAAGGGTGGCACCCAGTGCCACCCTTTCTTTTTTCAATCTCCGAGATCATCCGTAACGCTGAGTCGATCAGCGCCGCTCTTGTCGTGCCTCTTTGTGATCTTCCGTTCAAGACCTGAAGGCTGACCGCACGGGCCCGGTGAGCCCGGATCACTTTCGATCTGCTGGCGGACGGGTGGTTAAAGCCGTATGACGGTTAAGTGGACGTACCCAGACACCTTCGATCTGGGTATGTTCCTCGCCGTCAGGGCAGCCAACGCGTCTTCGAGGAGCCGAGACCGTGTCGGAAAACAAAGAACCCCACGTAGGTACGTCGACTTCTGAGCAGAAGTTCGTCTACGACTTCACCGAGGGCAACAAGGACCTCAAGGACCTTCTCGGTGGCAAGGGCGCCAACCTCGCCGAGATGACCAACCTGGGTCTGCCGGTGCCCCCGGGGTTCACGATCACGACCGAGGCCTGCAAGGTCTACCTCGACAGCGGTGACGCTCCCAAGGAGCTGCGCGACGAGGTCAGCGCCCACCTGGACGCCCTTGAGGCGAAGATGGGCAAGAAGCTCGGCCAGGCCGACAACCCGCTCCTCGTCTCGGTCCGCTCCGGCGCGAAGTTCTCGATGCCCGGCATGATGGACACGGTCCTCAACATCGGCCTCTCCGACGCCTCCGTCACCGGCCTCGCCCAGCAGGTCGGCGGCGACGAGCGCTTCGCGTGGGACTCCTACCGCCGCCTGATCCAGATGTTCGGCAAGACCGTCCTCGGCGTGGACGGCGAGCTGTTCGAGGACGCCCTCGACGAGGCGAAGACGGCCAAGAAGGTCAAGGTCGACACCGACCTGGAGGCCGCCGACCTCAAGAAGCTGGTCAAGAAGTTCAAGAAGATCGTCTCCGACGCGTGCGGCCGGGACTTCCCGCAGGACCCGCGCGAGCAGATGGACCTCGCGATCAACGCGGTCTTCGACTCGTGGAACACCGACCGCGCCAAGCTCTACCGCCGCCAGGAGCGCATCCCCGGCGACCTGGGCACCGCGGTCAACGTGTGCTCGATGGTCTTCGGCAACCTCGGCCCGGACTCCGGCACCGGCGTCGCCTTCACTCGCGACCCCGCCTCCGGCCACCAGGGCGTGTACGGCGACTACCTCCAGAACGCGCAGGGCGAGGACGTCGTCGCGGGCATCCGCAACACGGTCCCGCTCGCCGACCTGGAGCACATCGACAAGGCGTCGTACGACCAGCTCATGCAGATCATGGAGACCCTCGAAACCCACTACAAGGATCTCTGCGACATCGAGTTCACCATCGAGCGCGGCCAGCTGTGGATGCTCCAGACCCGTGTCGGCAAGCGCACGGCGGGCGCCGCCTTCCGCATCGCCACGCAGCTCGTGGACCAGGGCCTCATCGACGAGGCCGAGGCCCTCCAGCGGGTCAACGGCGCGCAGCTCGCGCAGCTGATGTTCCCCCGCTTCGACGACGAGGCGAAAACGACGCTGCTGGGCCGGGGCATCGCCGCCTCGCCGGGTGCGGCGGTCGGCAAGGCCGTCTTCGACTCGTACACGGCCGTGAAGTGGTCGCGCTCGGGCGAGAAGGTCATCCTGATCCGCCGCGAGACCAACCCCGACGACCTGGACGGCATGATCGCCGCCGAGGGCATCCTGACCAGCCGCGGCGGCAAGACGTCCCACGCGGCGGTCGTGGCGCGCGGCATGGGCAAGACCTGTGTCTGCGGCGCCGAGGAGATCGAGGTCGACACCAAGCGCCGCCGCCTCACCGTCGGCGACACGGTGGTCGAGGAGGGCGACGTCGTCTCCATCGACGGCTCCTCCGGCAAGGTCTACCTGGGCGAGGTCCCGGTCGTCCCGTCGCCGGTCGTGGAGTACTTCGAGGGCCGCATGCACGCGGGTGCCGACGACGCCGACGAGCTGGTCGAGGCCGTGCACCGGATCATGGCGTACGCCGACCGCCGCCGCCGGCTGCGGGTGCGCGCCAACGCGGACAACGCCGAGGACGCGCTGCGCGCACGCCGCTTCGGGGCGCAGGGCATCGGCCTGTGCCGCACCGAGCACATGTTCCTCGGTGAGCGCCGCGAGATGGTCGAGAAGCTGATCCTCGCCGACACGGACGACGAGCGCGAGGAAGCCCTCAAGGGCCTTCTGCCGCTTCAGAAGCAGGACTTCATAGAGCTTTTCGAGGCCATGGACGGCCTGCCGGTCACCGTCCGTCTCCTCGACCCGCCGCTGCACGAGTTCCTGCCCGACATCACCGAGCTCTCGGTCCGCGTCGCCCTCGCCGAGTCCCGCAAGGACGCCAACGAGAACGACCTGCGCCTCCTCCAGGCCGTGCACCGCCTGCACGAGCAGAACCCGATGCTGGGCCTGCGCGGCGTCCGCCTCGGCCTGGTCATCCCGGGCCTGTTCACCATGCAGGTGCGGGCCATCGCCGAGGCCGCCGCCGAGCGGCGCAACGCCAAGGGCGACCCGCGCGCCGAGATCATGATCCCGCTGGTCGGCACGGTCCAGGAGCTGGAGATCGTCCGCGATGAGGCCGAGGCGGTCATCGCCGAGGTCCAGGCGGCCACCGGCATAGACCTCAAGCTGGCGCTCGGCACGATGATCGAGCTGCCGCGCGCCGCCATCACCGCCGGTCAGATCGCCGAGGCGGCCGAGTTCTTCTCCTTCGGCACGAACGACCTCACCCAGACGGTCTGGGGCTTCTCCCGCGACGACGTGGAGGCCTCCTTCTTCACGGCCTACCTGGAGAAGGGCATCTTCGGCGTCTCCCCCTTCGAGACCATCGACAAGGACGGCGTCGGCTCGCTCGTACGGCAGGCCGTCGAGGCGGGACGCAAGACCCGCCCCGACCTCAAGCTGGGCGTCTGCGGCGAGCACGGCGGCGACCCGGAGTCCGTCCACTTCTTCCACGAGGTGGGCCTGGACTACGTGTCCTGCTCCCCGTTCCGCATCCCGGTCGCCCGCCTGGAAGCGGGCCGGGCGGCGGCCCAGTCGGCGGGCAGCGACAGCCGCTGACGCCGTACTCGGCCTTCTGCTCCTGGCCCGCTGCTGCTGGGCCTGTGTGAGACCACCGATCCCGTTGCCGGGACTGCACCACCCCCACCCTCACCCCTGGCGACGGGCTCGGCCCGATACGAAGCGGCGGCACCCCGTGCGGGGGTGCCGCCGCTTCGGCGTGCGCGCGGACCGGGGCGGGCGTGCGGGTGTCCCGGCGGGCGTGCGGGGGTCCAAGAGGAGAGGGTGCGCAGTCCTTGCGGTAACGGTTTGGGTACCGGTATAGACCACTGTGGATCAGATCGCGTCACTCATCGCTCGTACGCCCCGGACGTCCTCAGGAGGACCCCGCATGAGCAAGGGAACGACCGCACACCAGGAATCCACCCCGCCCCGTTTCTCGCGCCGCGCCCTCGTCGCCGCTGCCACCGTCGCCACCGCGACCACCGTCTTCCCCTTCTCCGCCCCGGCCTACGCCGCCGAGCCCGCCCCGCCGCTCACCGAGCCCGCGCTCGCCGCCGACGGGACCAACGCCCGGCCGGTCGTCGTCCCCGCCCTCCAGGAGTGGACCGGAGGTACGGGCACCTACCGGATCGACGACGACACCCGGGTGGTGGTGGAGGGGCGGGCCGATCACCAACTCCTCGCCCTGGCCCGGACCTTGACCGAGGAGATCGGCGAGGTCACCGGGGTCCGGCTGGCCGCGCCCCGGCGCGGTCAGGCCCGGCGCGGGGACATCGTGCTGCGGGTCGACCCCCGCTCCGTACACCCCAAGGGCGGGGAGCTGTATGAGCGGGAGGGGTACGAACTCCAGGTCGCCGAACGGGGGTTGAGAGTAACCGCACCCGGCTATCGAGGGGTCTTCTACGGCACCCGCTCCCTCCTGCAGATCCTCCTCCAGGACGACCGCCGCACCCGCGTCCCCGTCGGCACCGCCCAGGACTGGCCGCACTACCGGCTGCGCGGCTTCATGCTCGACGTCGGGCGGCGCTTCTTCACCCCCGGGTTCCTCCGCGACTACCTGCGCATCATGGGCTGGTTCAAGCTCAACGAGCTCCAACTCCACCTGAACGACAACGAGATCACGGCCCCCGGCGGGGACTGGTCCAAGGCCTACGACGCCTTCCGGCTGAAGAGCGAGAAGAAGAAGTGGGACGGGCTCGCCGCGAAGGACGGGGCGTACGACCGGCGGGACTGGGATTCCTTCGAGGACGTCGCCGCCGCGCACGCGGTCACGCTCACCCCCGAGATCGACGCCCCCGCGCACTCCCGCTCCTTCGTACGGTTCCGCCCCGACATCGGGCTCGGCGGCCCCAACAGCGACCACCTGGATCTGGGGAATCCGGCGACCCTGGCCTTCATGAAGGAGGTCTTCGACGAGTTCACGCCATGGTTCCGCAGCCCGGAGGTGCATTACGGGGCCGACGAGTACACGGGCCCGGAGTCCCACTACCGGGCGTACTTCAACGGGATGGCCGCCCACCTGCGCGACAGTCTCAAGAAGCGGCCGCGCGCCTGGGGCAGCCTCAGCCGCCTCACCAAGGAGCCCGCCGCCTACGACAAGCAGGTCACGATCCACAGCTGGAACAACGGCTGGTACGGCCCGCAGGCCGCGAAGCGGGACGGCTACACCGACATCGTCAACACCAACGACGGGCTGCTGTACGTCGTGCCGTTCGCGACGTACTACCACCCGCTCGGGCTCGACGGCCGTTACCTGTACGACAGTTGGGAGCCGCACGTCTTCCCCGGCAAGGAGAGCCTCGCCCCCTTCGACCCCGTCCTGCGGGGCGCCATGTCCGCCGTGTGGAACGACCTCGTGCACGCCACGTACACCGAGAAGGACGTCCACGGCCTGATCGAGAAGACCTTCGGCATCCTCGCCCAGAAGATGTGGAGCGGCACCAAGGCCGCAGTGCCGTACAGCGCCTTCACCGCCTCCATGCGGCGCGGCGCACTCGGTCCCGGGCTCCAGGTCGTCGGGCCGACGCTCACCGAGCCGGACCAACTCTCCTTCCGCGCCGCCGCGTTCGCCTCCTCCAGTGGCTACGGTACGAAGCCCGCCGCCGCGACGGACGGCAGCCCCGTGACCCGCTGGAGCAGCCGCCACGAGCGCGAGCCCTGGCTCGCCGTCGACCTCGGGAAGGTGCGCGGGGTGGGCAGGGTGCGGCTCGACTGGGGCCAGGAGTACGGGCGTTCGTACGACATCGAGGTGTCGGCCGACGCGAAGAAGTGGGCGAAGGTCGCCGAGCGGCGGGACCGCGGCGCGCCCGGCCGCGACGAGCTGGCCTTCGACGCGGTCGACGCCCGGTACGTACGGGTGCGGGGCCGGGAGCGGCGGCCGGTCCGCTGCACCCTGTGGTCCGTGCAGGTCTTCGACGTACCGGACCTGGCACGGGGGAAGGCGACCACGGCCTCCTCGGCGGAAGTGGACTACCTGGGGGCCGCCCTCGCCACCGACGGGGACCCGGGGACGCGGTGGGCGTCGAAGTACACCGACGGCGAGTGGATCGCGGTGGACCTCGGGTCCGTACAAGGCTTCCGGCGGGTGCTGCTGGACTGGGAGGCCGCCGCCGGGAAGGACTACGACCTCCAGGTCTGTGACGACGGGACCGTGTGGCGCACCGTCGTGGAGCGGCGCGGGCGGACCACCGCCGGGGAGGACGCGATCGAACTGCCCGAGGGGACGCGGGCCCGGTACGTCCGGATGCAGGGGCGTGCACGGCAGTCCACGTACGGGTACTCGCTGTGGCGGTTCGAGGTCAGAGCGTAAAGGTCAGCCCAGCTGCGCGAAGTGAGCAGTTGAAAAGTCGACCTTCGCAGTCCGGGGTTCGCCGGGACTTTCCCCCGCGTTCTCCGGCGCACCGGAGGCGGCGACGCCGGGCACGGTCGGCAGATCCCCACCTGCCGACCGCGCCCCGGCGCCTCGGGCGGACACCGACTCCGCCGGCCCCGCTCGCCGCCGTCAAGTGCGGCGAAGCCCCCCACGGCCTTCGCCGAACCCCTCGGGCGTGCGGGGCGGCCGGTGTCCGACACGGCCCAGCTTCGCTCCTGCCGCACCGCCCCGGCGAGGCGTTTCAACTGTGGCCGAAAGGCCGTGGTGACGGGGTGTGAGGGCATGCATACTCAGTCCCTGGGGTGGTTGCGGGTGCAACCTTGGGGCGAGGGTGGGGAGTTGGGCCGGTGGTGCTGCGCATCCACTTCACGGGGGAGGACCTCGCGCGGGTACGGCTCGCCGCGCGTCCGGACGCCCTCTGGGAGACGGTCCTCAGCCTGCACCGGCTGCGGGACCGCAGGGGCGGGCGGGCCTACGGGGGCTGGCGGGAGCAGACCCGGGCCCGGTGGGCGGGCGGCGGGCGCAACCTCCTGCGGGCGGTGGTGCCGCCGCGCGGGTACTTCCCCGACTTCCTCACCCCCGAGGAGGGGGCGACCGGCTGGGCCGAGGGCCTGGCGGCGGTGCGCGGCACCCCCGAGGGGCGCGTCGGGGCCGAACTGGCGGTGCTGGGCGGCGCGTTGGACGTACCCCTGGCCGGGCTGGTGGACGCGCTCGCGGACTACCACCGGGCGGCGGTCGTCCCCGTGTGGCGTGAGGTGCAGGCGCGGGTCGAGGCGGACCGGGCGGCGCGCGGGCGGGCGCTGCTGGACGGCGGGGCCGACGCCCTGCTCGCGTCGCTGCCGCCGGGCCTGCGCTGGCACGCGCCCGTGCTGGAGGCGGACTACCCGGTGGAGCGGGAGGTGTGGCTCCACGGCCGGGGGCTGCGCCTCCAGCCGTCCTTCTTCTGCCAGGGGGCGCCCGTGATGCTGTACGACCCGGGGCTCCCGCCCGTGCTGGTGTACCCGGTGGCGCACGCGCCGGGGCGGCCCGGGGAGCGGGCCGGGGCATCGCTGGGCAGGCTGGTGGGGCACACCCGGGCGGCGGTGCTGCGGGCCATCGACCACGGGTGCACGACGAGCGAGCTGGCCCGCCGGGCCGGGGTGTCGCTGGCGTCGGCGAGCCAGCACGCTGGGGTGCTGCGGGAGGCGGGGCTGGTGGTGACGCTGCGGCACGGGAGCGCGGTGCTGCACTCGCTCACCCCGCTGGGGGTGGCCCTGGTGCGGGGCGCGGCCTTCCCGTAACAGGGCTGGCGGCCGTCCCGTGACAGACCTGGCGGCCTTCCCGTAACAGATCCAGCAGCGGACCTAGTCGTCGATGCCCGACCGCTCCACCCCCGCCACGATCCACCGCTGGAAGAAGAGGAACACCAGCAGCAGCGGCAGGATCGACACCGCCGCCGCCACGAACAGCTCGTGCAGGTTGACCGTCTGGGCGGTGTTCAGCGTGGACAGGGCCACCTGCACCGTCCAGGAGCTCTGGTCCTGGCCGATGACCAGCGGCCACAGGAAGGCGTTCCACGCGCCGATGAAGACGATGGTGCCCACGGCGGCGAAGACCGGCCGGGAGTTGGGCACCACGATCCGCCAGAAGGTCCGCCAGTACCCGAGCCCGTCCACCCGCGCCGCGTCCTCCAACTCCCGCGGGAAGCCCAGGAAGTACTGCCGGAAGATGAAGCACGCGAAGGCCGAGAAGAGCGTCGGGACGATCAGCCCTCGCAGGGTGGAGACCCAGCCCAGTGAGGAGACCAGCACGAAGCTGGGCACGAAGGTCACCGCGGCGGGGACCATGAGTGTGCCGAGGATCGCGTAGAAGACCGTGTTCGCGTGGCGGTAGGGGATGCGGGCCAGCCCGTACCCGGCGAGCGCCGCGAGCAGCAGGGTGCCCAGCGTCGTCGCCACCGCGATCAGCGCCGAGTTGAGGAGCGAGCGGGCGAAGGGGATCGCCGTGTCGTCGAAGAGCTCGGTGACGTTGCCCCACTGGAGGGTGGCGGGGAAGAAGGTCCAGTCGGGGGAGGTGATCTCGGCGTCGGTGGCCAGCCCGTTGCGGACCAGCAGGTAGAAGGGGATCAGGAAGAGCAGGGCCAGAGCGACCAGCAGCACCACGCGCAGGGCGCGGCCCACCCGTACGAGAGCGTCGTTCATCGGGGCTCAGTCCTCCTTCCGGCCGAGGCCGAAGAAACGGGCCTGGAAGACCGTCACCACCGCGATGATCAGGGCCAGGATGATCGCTCCCGCGCTGCCCATGCCGAGGTTCTGCCCCTGGCCGAGCGCCGTGTAGTACAGGTAGACCAGCGGCGGGCGGGCGTACGGCGGGTAGCCGCGCGAGTCCGAGAGCAGGTTGTAGAACTCGTCGAAGGCCTGGAAGGCGTTGATGACCAGCAGTAGGACGACGGCGACCGACGTGGCCCGCAGCAGCGGGAAGGTGATGTTGCGGAACACCTGCCAGCCCGGACGCGCGCCGTCGACGGCCGCCGCCTCGTACAGCGTCGGCGAGATCCGTTGCAGGCCCGCCAGGAAGAGCACCATGTAGAACCCCGCCTGGAGCCACAGCCGTACGGTCACGATGACCAGCCAGTACCAGGGCGGCGAGGTCGTCGACAGCCACGCCGTCTGGTCCGCGCCGAACCAGCCCAGCACCGTGTTCGCCAGCCCGAACCGCACCCCGTTGAAGATCGACATCTTCCAGATCAGGGCGGCCACCACGTAGGAGCAGGCCGCCGGGAGGAAGAACACCGACCGGAAGAAGGCCTGCGCGAAGCGCAGCCGGTTCACCATCAGGGCCAGCGCGAGCGAGAGCGCGTACGTCGCCGGGACGATGAAGGCGGTGAACAGGGCGAACGTGCCGAGGCTGCTGGTGAACGACTCGTCGCCCAGCATCGCCGTGTAGTTGTCGAGGCCCACGAAGTCCGTCGGGGAGACGGTGTTGTGCGCGTCGAAGAAGCTGAGGTAGAGGCTCCACAGGAGCGGTACGTACGTGAAGAGGCCGAGGCCGATCGCGAACGGGCCGACGAACACCCAGAACCAGAGCGTCCGGTTCTGGGTGCCGAGGAGCCGCTCCCGCACAGTGCTTCCGGCGGCCCGCTCCGGGCTTGCCGTCACGAGGTCTTCTTCTTCACGCGCTGAAGCTCCGCGTTCGCCGTGCGGACCACCTTCTTCAGCTCCGTGTCCGGGTTCGCGCCGTCCTTGATGATGCGGCTCAGCGCGTCCTGGTACGCGGTCGCCGACGCCGGGGTCCAGAGCAGGGGCTGCGCGTACGCGTTCTCGGTGGCGTACGTCACGGCGTCCGCCGCCGCACCCGACTTCAGCTTGTCCGCCTTCTTGGCGAGCGAGGTCCGGGCCGGGATGTGGAAACCGTACGAGAGCGCGAAGTCCGTCTGGAACTCGGCCTGTTCGATCCACAGCCACTTGATGTACTCCTTGGCGGCGGCCTGCTGCTTGCTGCGGGCGTTCACCGCCGCCCCGTACGCGCCGACCGGCACCGACGGCTTACCGCTGCCGCCGTCCTTCGGGAAGGGCAGCACGCCGAAGTCGTCGCCGAGCGCCTTCTGCACGGCGGGCAGCGCCCACAGGCCCGACCACTGCATCGCGGTCAGGCCCTGGACGAAGGCGGAGGGGTCGGACCAGTCCGTCGGGGCGCCGAGCAGGAGCGACTTGTCGGCGTACAGCTGGCGCAGCTTGCCGAGCGCGCGGGCGGCCGCCGGGTCGTCGAAGCCGACCTTGCCGTCGTCGGTGACGAGGGAGAGCCCGGCGGCGTACAGCGGGGTGCCGCCGATGGCGCCCGCGCCGCCGTCGTTGCCGAGGAAGAGGCCCTTGGTCTTCTTGTCCGTCAACTTCTTCGCTGCGTCCACGAGTTCGTCGAGGGTCTGCGGGGGCTCGACGTTCGCCGCCTTCAGCAGGCTCTTGCGGTAGAAGAGGATCTGCATGTCCACGACCTGCGGGACGGACCAGATCTTCCCGTCGTACGTCTTCGGCGCGAGCACCGCCTGGTTGAAGTCGTCCTTCACGCCCTCGAACAGGTCCGTGAGGTCCACGACCTGACCGCCCTGGATCTGGTCCAGCGTCGGCCCGTTGACCTCGAACACGTCGGGGCCGTCGGCCGTGAGGAGGGCGGCGGCGGTCTGCTGGTCGTAGTTGCCGGGCCGCCACTGCACGGTGACCTTGGTCTTCTTGTACGCCGCCGCGTACCGCCGCACGGCCTGCTCCGTGCCCGCCTCCCCGTACTGGTGGTACCACTGGGCGAGCCCCGCCCCGCCGCCCCCGTCCGGCCCGCCGCTCGAACCGTCCTCGTCGCGGCCGGTGTTGGAGCCGCAGGCGGTCAGCGCACCGGCGAGCGCGAGGCCGGACCCGGCGGCGAGGACAGTGCGGCGGCTGATCGACATGATGTGTTCCCCCAGGGGTGGATCATCGGCAGTGGTTGACCGTCGGACCGGACCATCGTGCGGACGGACCGCCCAACGATCAACCATGCGGGGGGATTACGGCCGGCGTGTTGCGCCGGTGTGTCGCCCTGTGAGACGGCGGACCGGGGGACGCGGGGCGGGTCAGTAGTCCTTGGCCACGTACGCGTTGGTCACCTCGGACATCTCCGGGCCGTCGAACTCCTCGCCCTTCTGCTGGGCCTCCATGCGTGCCTTGTTGGTGTACGCCAGCTCCTGGTTCGCGGTGACGAAGTCGCGCAGTTCGCGCTCGTACGCGGCGAAGGCGGCCGTGTGGTCGCCGTGCGCGGCCTTCAGCTCGCCCGCTAGGACGTACGCGCCGATGAGAGCCATGCTGGTGCCCTGCCCGGACAGGGGCGAGCCGCAGTAGCCCGCGTCGCCGACCAGCGCGACCCGGCCGCTGGACCAGGAGTCGGCCTTCACCTGGGCCATCGAGTCCAGGTAGAAGTCCTCGGCCTGCCACATGTGCTCGATCAGCTTCGGGAAGACCCAGCCCTTGCCCTGGAACTCGTCGGCCATGATCTGCTTCTGGGCCTGGACGTCCCGGTAGTCGTAGGAGAAGTCGGGGGCGTGCTCCAGGCCGAGGTAGGCCCGCATTTCCTTGTTCTCGCGTACGGACATGACCAGCCCGCCCCAGTTCGAACCGGCCGCCTGGAAGGCGATCTGCCACTCGTCGAGGTCGAGGAAGTTGGGGGCCGACCACACGGCGAGGATCGTGCCCATGTGGGTCACGAAGTCGGACTCGGGGCCGAAGGCCAGGGCGCGGGTGCGGGAGTGCAGGCCGTCGGCGGCGATCACCAGGTCGAAGGTGCGGGGCTCGTGGCCGTTGCGGAAGGTGACGTGGACGCCGGTGTCGTCCTGGTCGAGGGTGTCGATCGAGTCGTCGAAGAGGTACTCGACCTCCGGGCCTTCGCTGTCCGCCACCGCGTCGACCAGGATGTTCGCCAGGTCGTCGCGGAGGATCTCGATGTCGGGGCTGGCGAGTTCGCCGCCGCTCATGGTCTGCTCGGTGGAGCGGAAGAGCTCGTTGCCTTCGGGGTCGACCACGGACATGCCCCGCATGTGGACCTTGCGGGCCCGGGTGGTCTCCAGGACCCCCATCCGCTCCAGGACCCCCAGGGCACCGCCGCGTACGTCGACGGCCTGGCCGCCGGGGCGGAAGGCGGGGGTGAGCTCGACAACGGTGACCTGGAACCCGTACCGCTTCAGCCAGTAGGCGAGGGCGGGACCGGCGATGCTGGCGCCGGAGACGAGGACGTGCTGAGTGCGGGGCACGGTGGGGCCTTTCGGGCAGGTGGCGGAGGCGACGGCCCGGACGAGCAGGGCCGGGCCAAGTCTCCGGCTGCCCAACTCCCGGAGGAGAAAGGAAGGTTCAAGTCCGCGAAACGGTCAGGCAAAGCGGGCCCGGCCCGGGGGCGGGGAGGGGAGGGGCGGGGTGCGGCTCGGGTCGGGGTGCGGCGGGGGTGCGGTCCCCGGCCGGGGGGGGCGGGGCGGGCACGGGGTCGGCGAGGCCGGGCTGGGGGAGTGGCCGGGGCTGGTGCAGGGGTCCAGTCGCGGGGTGCCCGGCGGCCCGGGGGAGGGGGTTTGGAGGTGGGCGCCCGGCGCGGGGTTGGTGGGGTCGGGCGGGGGCGTGGCCGGTGTAGGGATCCAGTCCCGGGGTGTCCGGCGGCCGGAAGACGGGGGCTCGGGGAGGGTACCTGGCACGGGGCTGGCGAGGCCGGGTAGGGGGAGTGGCCGTGGCCGGTGCAGGGGGCCAGTCCCGGGGTGCCTGGCGGCCGGGGGGAGGGGGCTCGGGGTGGGCACCCGGCGCGGGGTTGGTGGGGTCGGGCGGGGGGAGTGGTCGGGGCCGGGGAAGGGGGTCCGGTCCGGGGGTGCCCCGCGGCCGGGGTCCGGTCGCACCGGAATCGGCCTGGTGGGATCTTGCCGGTGTGCCTCGCTCGGGAGCGAGGCGGAGCGCGGCCCGGGTCAGGGCGGCGGCAGGACCGGGGCGGCCCTTGGCGTCCGGCGGTCAGGCCCCGGCCCGTCGGGAGCCCGGGCACGCCGCCGCCCGGCCCGCAGCCACCGCCTCGGCCCGGGGCGGGGCGGGGCGGGGCGGGGCGTGGAGGGCCCCTGGACCACCTGGAGGCCTTGGTCCGGGGCCGCCCCACGCCGCCCGAGGTCCGCCCCCCCCACACACGCCAGCCCCAAGCGCCCGCCCCCGCCCGGCGCCCCGAGGCGCGCCCGGCACTGGAACACGCCTCGGCCCGCAGCGGGGTGTACCCGCAGATCCCGGCACGGGCGGCCCTCGCCCGGTCGGAGTCCCCCCACCGCCAGGCCTGGGGCGTGCCTTCGCCCGGTCGGAGTTCCCGCACCGCCAGGCCTGGGGCGTGCCCTCGCCCGGTCAGAGCCTCCACGCCGCCAGGCCTGGGACGTATCCCCGCCAGGTCAGAATCCCCACGCCGCCAGGCCTGGGACGTACCCCCGCCCGGTCAGAGCCCCCCCACCGCCAGGCCTGGCCAGCCTGGGATGCCCCCCCGCCCGGCCCCGGAGCCGCACACCGGCCCGCACCCCCTCCAGAGGTCCGCCCCCCCGGAGTCACATGCCTCCTCGCCGGGCCGTCGTTCGAATCTTGTGTCATTTTTCTTCCGTGGGGGCGATGAGTTTTCTGATCGCCCCCGGTCTACATCTGTGAAAGGCGACGGCAAGCGGGCCGCGCCGGACGTGCGGGACGCGAGTGACCGCGCGGGACGAGAGAGACAGGGACGCACACCATGGCGACGTACCAGCAGATGATCTTCCTGAACCTTCCGGTCAAGGACCTGGAGGCGTCGAGGAGCTTCTTCGTCAAGCTGGGCTACGGCTTCAACGAACAGTTCAGCGACGAGAAGACCGCGTCGGTGGTGGTCAGCGAGACCATCGTCGTGATGCTGCTCTCGGAGCCGCGCTTCAAGGAGTTCACGACGAAGCAGATCGCGGACACCTCCACCCACACCGAGGCCCTCATCGCCCTCAGCGCCGAGAGCCGCGAGAAGGTCGACGAACTGTGCGACGCGGCGCTGGCGTCGGGCGGCTCCCCGGCCAACGAGCCGCAGGACCACGGCTTCATGTACGGCCGCTCCTTCCAGGACCCGGACGGCCACATCTGGGAGATCGTCTGGATGGACCCGGCGGCCGTCCAGGGCTGAGCCCCCGGGACGGGTGTGCGGAACGGCCGGGGGTTCGGTTTGCCCCACCCCCGGTGTCCGTGCTGGCACGATCGCCGTACAGGGGGTCCGGCCGACAGGCTTGAGGCATGGACATCGCAGCGCAGTCGCAGGCCAGGGCCGTAGAGGGCCGGAGGATTCCCGGGTGGCGGGAGATCCTGCGGGAGCCGTTCCGCCGGGAGACCTGGCGGCGGGCCCTGTATCTGGTGCTGGCCGTGCCGGTGAGCGTGCTGTGTGTGCCGCTCGCGCTGGTGGGCGGGCCGGTGGGGCGGGTGCAACGCACCCTGCGGGAAAGGGTGTTGGGGGAGCGCTTCGAGGTGCGGGAGCGCGGCGGCGCGGTGGGGGTGGTGTACGCCCTGGCGGCCGTGCCGTTGAGTCTGGTCGCCTTCGTGGTGACGGCGTACTGCTGGTTCGTGGTGGTCATCAACCTCGGGTATCCGCTGCGGCCGGGCGGCGACCCCACCAACGCGTGGGGCGGGCCCACCATGGCCGGAGCCTGGGCCGTGCACGGGATCGCGGGCGGTGTGGGGTTCCTACTGCTCACGCCGTGGATCGCCAAGGGGTTCACCGCCTTGCAGACGCGGCTCGCCGACGGACTGCTCGGGCGGGACGGGCGGGGGCGCGGGCGGGCGCTCGGGCTCGCGGTGGGGGTCGTGGCGGTGTGCGGGCTGTTGTCCGTGCCGATCATCCATCAGCTTTAGTGAGTGCCGTGAAACGTTCGTTGAAGGCGCTGCTCCATGCCCTTGTCGCCCTGCCCCTGGCCCTCGTCGGCGCGCTCCTCGTGCTGGTCGGGCTGCTGGTGGGCGGGGCGCTCTCCGTCACCGCGCTCGGGCCGTGGCTGATCGCCGCCACCCTGCGCGGCGCGGGCGCGCTGGCCTCCGTACAACGGGCCCTGGCGGGTGGGCTGTTGGGGGTGCGGGTGGAGACTGTGCCGCAACTCCCGCCCGGCGGCGGGCCGTTCGCGTGGCGGCGGGCGGTGCTCGCCGACCGACGGGCCTGGCGGGCGGTCGGCTGGGTGTGCCTGGCGCCGCTGCTGGCACTGCCCGGGCTGGTGGTCGCCTTCACCGGGTACGTGTACGGCCTGCTGTTCCTGCTCCACCCCCTGCTGCGGCACGTGAACTACACCACCGTCCGCGCCCCCGACGGCAGCGAACGGCACGTCTCGCTGGAGTGGTTCGGCGTGCAGATGGACACCTGGCCCCGCTGGCTCGCCGTGGTCGCCGCCGGTGCGCTGCTGCTCGCCGCCGCGCCGTATCTCGTACGGCTGGCCCTCCTCCCGTACGAGAAGGTCCTGCGCTCCCTCCTCGGCCCGGGGGCCGCCGACCGGCGCATCCACGCGCTGGAGGAGACCCGCGCCCGGGCCGTCGAGGACGCCGCCGCCACCCTGCGGCGCATCGAACGCGACCTGCACGACGGGACGCAGGCCCGGCTCGTCGGCCTGGGCATGCACCTCACGATGATCCGGGAGCTGGTGGCGGGCGGGGCGGGGGCCGAACAGGTGCTGGCCGTGGTCGAGACCGCCCAGGGCAACGCCCGACAGGCCGTCGCCGACCTGCGGGTCCTGGTCAAGGGCATCCATCCTCCGGTCCTCGACCAGGGCCTGGACGCCGCCCTGGCCACGCTCGCGGCGGACAGCCCGCTGCGGGTTCGGGTGCGGGTGGAGGTCGGCGAACGGCCCTCCCCGGCGGTCGAGTCGATCGCCTACTTCTGCGCCGCCGAGCTGCTCGCCAACGCCGCCAAGCACAGCGGGGCCGAGACGGTCGAGATCGAAGTGGCCGGGGACGGTGAGGTGTTGAGCCTGGTGGTACGGGACGACGGGTGCGGCGGCGCGGTCGTCGGGGCGGGCAGCGGGCTGACCGGTCTGCGCGGGCGGGCCGGGGCGGTGGACGGGACACTGGAGTGCGACAGCCCGGCGGGCGGGCCTACGGTGGTGCGCGTCGTCCTGCCGTACCGCTGAACCGTGGTGCGCGGGTGCGCGTCGTCCTGCCGTTCCGCCGAGAGGAACCGTCCCACCATGCGTGTTGTCGTCGCCGAGGACTCGGCACTGCTGCGGGACGGGCTCGTCCAGCTCCTCGGGATGCGAGGGGTGGAGGTGGTCGCGGCGGTCGGCGACGCGGACGCGCTGCTGGCGGCGGTCGCCGAGCACGGGCCGGACGCGGCGGTCGTCGACGTACGGATGCCGCCGACGCAGACGGACGAAGGGCTGCGGGCGGCCGTCGAGATCCGGCGGACGCACCCCGGGACCGGGGTGCTGATCTTCTCCCAGTACGTCGAGACCCAGCACGCCGCACACCTGCTGGGGAGCGGGGCCGGGGGAGTCGGCTACCTGCTCAAGGAGCGGGTCGTGGACATCGGCGAATTCGTGGACGCGCTGGGGAGGGTGGCGGCCGGGGGCACCGCCCTCGACCCGGAGGTCGTCTCCCAGCTCTTCGGCGCGAGCCGCCGGGCCTCCGCGCTGGACGCGCTGACGCCGCGCGAGCGGGAGGTGCTGGGACTGATGGCGCAGGGGCTCACGAACCAGACGATCGCGGGGCGGTTCGTGGTGACCGAGCGGGCGGTGGAGAAACACGTGGCGAACATCTTCGCCAAGCTGGGGCTCGGGGTGGGGGAGGGCGGGCACCGCAGGGTGCTGGCGGTGCTGCGGTATCTGGAGGGGTGAGGGCGAGGAGTGAGGGCCGAGGGGTGAAGGGCGGTGCGCCCCGCACCCCTCCGGGCACCCGGCGGATCAGATCTGGAGCTCGCCCATCTCGCTCCAGCCCGTCTGGCCCTCGATCGTCGTGCTGACGATCTGCGGGGTGTGCCGCAGCAGCGGACGCATGGTCTCCAGGCCCGCACGGAAGTGGTCCGAGTTCACGTGCGCCTCGGCCGCGTCGTCCTGGAAGGCCTCCACCAGCACGAACTCGTTCGGGTCCGCGATGCTGCGGGACCAGGTGAACCACAGGTTCCCCGGCTCGGCGCGGGTGGCGTCCGTGAACGCCGCCACGTGCTCGGTCCAGGACTCGGCGTACTCGGGCTTTACCGGAAACTTCACGACAATAAAGATCATTGGGCCATTCTAGGCCCGCCCTTAATCCCCGTTCAGGGCTCCCTCAAGCCTGCCTTAAGGATCCCGCCCGACCGCCCTGACCAGCCCCTTCGCCCCTACCCGCGGCCTAGGTTGGCAATCGTGACGATCGAGGCCCCCGCACCGCCCCAGCCGGACGCCTACCCGGCCCTCTCGGCCTACCTCTCCCGGGCCGCCCCGCAGGTCCCCGCGCCCGGGCCCCCGGCCCCCGAACCCGTCCGCACCCCCCGCCTCACCCCGCGCGCCCTGCGCACCGGCATCCTCACCGGCCTCGGCGCGGTCTGACTGCTGTGGGGCGTGCAGGCCGTGCCCTCCTTCCGGCTCGACTCGCTCTTCGCCGCCGGGGCGCACCTCAGCGGGCTGCTCGCCGGGTACGGGGTCCTCGTCCTGCTCTTCCTGATGGCCCGCGTCCCCGCCGTCGAGCACGGCGTCGGCGCCGACCGGCTCGCCCGCTGGCACGCGCTGGGCGGGCGGTACGTGCTGTCGCTGTGCGCGGGGCACGGGCTGCTCGCCCTGTGCGGATACGCCGCCCACACCGGCGACGACCTCTTCACCGCCACCGTCGACCTGCTCGGGTACGCCGGTGTCCTGACCGCCGTGCTCGGCACCGCGCTCCTCGCCGCCGTCGGCGTCAGCTCCGCGCGCGCCGTCCGCGCCCGGCTCCCGTACGAGACCTGGCGGGCCCTGCACCTGCTCACCTACCTCGGCGCGGCCCTCGCCCTCGCCCACCAGCTCGTCGGCCCCGACGTCGCCGGGAGCCCCCTCACGCTGTGGCTGTGGGCGATGCTGCACACGAGCGTGGGGGTGCTGCTGGTCTGGTACCGGGGGGTCGTTCCCGTACGCCAGGCCCTGCGGCACAGCCTGCGGGTGCGGGAGGTCCGGGACGAGGGGCCGGGGGTGGTCTCCGTCCTCGTACAGGGCATGGGGCTGGACGAACTGCGGGCGGAGCCCGGGCAGTTCTTCCGGTGGCGGTTCCTGCGGCGGCGGCTGTGGCACACCGCGCTGCCGTTCTCGCTGTCCGCGCCGGTGCGGGACGACATGCTGCGCATCACCGTGAAGGCGGCCGGCGACCACACCCGGCGGCTGCGCCGCCTGCGCCCCGGCACCCGGGTCCTGGCCACCGGCCCGTTCGGCGCGCTCACCGCGCACCGGCGCACCCGGCGCAAGGTGCTGCTGCTCGCGGGCGGCGTCGGGATCACCCCCATGCGGGCCCTGTTCGAGACGCTGGACTGCGCACCGGGGGAGCTGACGCTGCTCTACCGGGCGGGCAGCGCGGCACAGGTGGTACTGCGCGAGGAACTGGAGGCGATCGCCCGGGAGCGGGGAGCGGGCCTGCACTACCTGCTCGGGCCCTCCGACGGCGCGTACGACCCCCTCGCCCCGCAGGCCCTGCGCGACCTGCTGCCCGACCTCGCCGAGCACGACGTGTTCCTGTGCGGGCCGCCGGGGATGGCCGACGCGGCGACGGCTTCGCTGCTGCGGGCCGGGGTGCCCGAGGCGCAGCTGCACGTCGAGCTCTTCCGGTTCTGACTCTTCTGCCGCCCTTCGACCTCCTAGGACTTGAACATGGCCCGCCACCGCAGACCCCTCCCCGCCCCCGCGGCCTCCCTCGCCCACCGGGCCCACCGCGCCCGCCGTCAGGTCGCCGCCGGGCTCTTCGGCGCGAGCGCGCTCGCCGCGACGGTGCTCGCCGTCGCCGTGGAACCGGCCGCTCCGCCCGCCCCCGACCGGGCTCCGGCCGGTCCCGTCGCGACGACCTCAGATCTGGCTCAAGTTTCCGAGAAGTAAGTGGTGCGCCCGTAGCGCGCTCCGTACTGTCGTGATCATGCCCGATATCTCGATGACCGCCGTCCTGCTCCTGTGCCTCGCCGCCGCCGCGGCCGGGTGGGTGGACGCGGTGGTCGGCGGCGGGGGACTCCTGCTGCTCCCGGCGCTGGTCATGGGTCTGCCGCCGGGCATGGCGGGCACCTTCGCGCTCGGCACCAACAAGGCCGTCGCCATCGTCGGCACCTCGGGCGCTGCGATCACGTACGTCCGCAAGGCCCCGATCGACGTGAAGATCGCGCTGAAGATCGGCGTCGCGGCCCTCGCGGGATCGATGACCGGGGCGTTCTTCGCTGCCGGGATCAGCGACGCGCTGCTGCGGCCCATGATCATGGTGGTGCTGGTGGGTGTCGGTACGTTCGTGATCTTCCGGCCCAGCTTCGGCACCGCGCCCGCGACCGGCCCCGCCACCCGGCAGCGCGTTGTCGCGGCGATCCTCCTCGCGGGCTGCGGAATCGGCTTCTACGACGGGCTGTTCGGGCCGGGCACCGGCACCTTCCTGGTCCTCGCGCTCACCGCGATCCTGCACTTCGACATGGTCAACGCCTCCGCCACCGCGAAGATCGTCAACGGGTGCACCAACGCGGGCGCGCTCGCCACGTTCGCCGTGCAGGGGTACGTACTGTGGCAACTCGCCCTGCTGCTGGCCGCGTTCAACCTCACCGGCAGCCTGATCGGGGCGCGCACCGCGCTCAAGAAGGGCAGCTCCTTCGTGCGGGTGGTGCTGCTGGTGGTGGTGTTCACGCTGGTTGCGAAGCTGGCGTACGACCAGTGGGTGGGGTGACGGTGTCGGGGGCCGCGTGGTGGGTCACGGCGCGCACGCCCGTGAGGTGGGCGAAGACCACCACGTTGCCCCGGTAGCCCTTGCCCTCGACGAAGCCGCCGCCGCAGGTGATCACCCGCAGCTCGGGGCGCGCGGCCTTCCCGTACACCTTGCTGTCGGGGAAGTCGGCGGCGTCGTACACCTCGATCGCGTCGATCGTGAAGACGGCGGTACGGCCGTCCTTGCGCAGCACCTCGACGGTGTGGCCCTTGCGCAGCGAGCCCAGGCGGTAGAAGACCGCCGGGCCGTCGGCCGTGTCCACGTGACCGGCGACGACGGCGGTTCCGGGGGCGCCGGGCGGGGTGCCGTCCTTGTACCAGCCCGCGATGTTCGGATTGCCCTCCGGCGGTACGTCCAGGCTGCCCGCGGAGTCCAGGCCCAGGCGCATCACCGGGGTGTCCACCCGGATCTGCGGGATGCGCAGGCGCACCGGTTCGGAGGCGGGCAGCGGGGCGACGGCGGGCCTCTCGCGCGCCCCGCCCGCCCGGTCCGCGCGCAGGGGCGCGAACGCCTCGGCGGCGGAGGGCTGGGGCGGGGCGGTGGCGGGGGAGGTGCCGCCCCGGATCAGCCAGACGCCGGTCAGGACGGCGAGCACGAGGACGGCGCAGTGGGTGCGGAAGCGGGGGGAGGCGGCGGGCGGCCGGGGGAGCCTCGGCGCGCGGAACACCGGCATGCGCAAGGTCGGCATCCGGGGAATCCTGGGCACGGGGGCCTCCCGCTGTCGCGTGGTGTGTGGGGGTGCGGTGCGCTGTGGCCCGCGGCCCCGCCCGGGACTCATGGTGAAGGGCGGGGACACGGGACAGCGGCGGCGACCGACGCGGCGTGTGCTCCCGCACAGACCGCACTGCTGCTAGCGCGAGCCGCTCGCCCGGCGGCGCAGCAGCCAGGTGCCGCCCACGGCGGACGCGGCCAGGAAGGCCACTCCCGCCGCGATCTGGGGGGTGTTCGGGGCGGTGGTGCCGCCGCCGACGCCGGTACGGACGTGCCCCGTGGGGGTGGTGGGGACGGCGCTCGGGCTGGTGCTCGCACCGGTCGCCGCCCGCACCACCAGGTCGCCCATCGCGGACTTCTTCCCGTCGGCGCAGGAGACGCTGATGCCGTACGTGCCCGGGGTGGTGGTGGCGGGGACCGTGAACTCGCCCGCCAGCGCCTGCTGGGAGTCGCCGCCCGCGAGGGCGAAGTCGCCGATGCCGAGGGAGGAGGCGTTGCCGGTGCCCTTCATGTGCGGGCCACAGGCGTCGGTGTGCACGCTGACCTCGGTGCCGGGGGCGACGAACTCCGGGGTGACGGTGAGGTCGCCGGCGGGCGGGGGGTCGGTGTCGGAGGGGGCGCCCTGCTCGGGGAGGGGGAGGGAGGGCGGGTCTTCGGCGAGGGGGTCGGCGGGGGTGTCGGCGGGTGTTGCGTTCCCGGCCACGGGTGCTGGGGCCTCGGCCGGTGCTGTGTTCTCGGCCGGTTCGGCCAGGGGGGCCGCGGTCTCGGCGGGGGCGTCCGCCAGGGGTGCCGCGGCCTCGGCGGGGGTGGGAGTGTCGGCCATGGCCACCGTGCCCGGGACGCCCAGTGCGAGCCCGGCGGCGACGAGCGCGGCGAGGGCGGCGCCGGTCGGCCGGGGGCGGGACGGGGTGTGCATGGGGTGGCTCCTTCGGGGCGTCGGTGGCGTACGGGTGGGGCTTCCGCTGGTTCGAGGTAAGCGGTACGTCTTCGGGCGCGCCTCCCGAGAGCGCCGCCCGGCGGGTCCCCCGGGTGGGGGCACGAGCGGGGGCCCGGCCCCATCTCCCCAGCTCACGGGGGATACGGCCCCCTCTTTGCCGCCTCACCCCCACCTCCCCGAACGGGTGACCCGCTTCCCCCTCCTCCTCACCCTCGTCCCCTGGGGCCCTCCTCATCCCCGCTCCCTTGGGCTCCGCCCTTTGCCGCCCCGTCCCCTTGGGCGACGGGGCCGCCCCAAGGGGGCGGGACGGGCGGGCAAGGGGGCGGCCCGCCCGACACCGGCCCCGCCCGGTTCCGGCCCTCTCGCCGCCGGGCCGCCCCGGCACCGGCCCTGGCCGAGCGCCCGCACCGGGCGCCCGTCCAAAGGGGCCCCGGCCCACCCCCGTACCGGACACCTGAGCCCCGCGCCGCCCAGGCAGGGAGGCCCCAGACCCGCCCCTTTCCCTAAAACGCTCGCCGCGCAGCGATTGCACGGGTCGGTGCAGACCCGTCGTGGCTGGTCGCGCAGTTCCCCGCGCCCCTGAAGGGGCGGTCCTGCGGCGGCGCCCCCGCACCCCCGCGAACACCTTTGAACTGCCCTTGACCTCAAGTCCACTTGACGTATGAACCTTCTCCGCATGGACACCAACACCAACAACGCCCCCGCCCGCCTCCGCCTCGCCCTCATCGTCGGCAGCAACCGCGAAGGCCGGTTCGCCCCCGTCATCCGGGACTGGTTCCTCTCCCGTGCCGCCGACTTCGGCGGGTTCGACGTGGACGTCGTCGACGTGGCCGAGGCCGACCTGCCGACCGCCCTCTCCTTCAGCCCGTCGGAGGCGGTCAAGAAGGAACTCGGCAAGGTGACGGGGAAGTTGGCCGCGGCCGACGCCTTCGTCGTCCTCACGCCCGAGTACAACCACTCCTACCCGGCCGGACTGAAGAACCTCATCGACTGGCACGGCCCCGAATGGCACGCCAAGCCCATCGGCTTCGTGTCGTACGGAGGGCTCTCCGGCGGCCTGCGCTCCGTCGAGCACCTGCGGCAGGTCTTCGCCGAGCTGCACGCCGTGACCCTGCGCGACACCGTCTCCTTCCACGGCCCATGGGGGCAGTTCGACTCCGACGGGCAGCACCTGAACCCCGAGGACGCCGACACCGCCGTCAAGAACATGCTCGGCAAGCTGGACTGGTGGGGCAACGCCCTGCGCGACGCCAAGTCCGCCCGCCCGTTCGCCGCCTGACGGCCCCCGAGGCAGACCACCGTCATGCGCGCCCTCCTGGGACTCCTCCGCCCCCGCCTGCACCCCTACCGCCGTCCCCTCGCCCTCCTCGTGGCCCTCCAGCTCGCCCAGATCGCCGCGACCCTGACCCTGCCCACCCTCAACGCCGACGTCATCAACCGGGGCGTCCTCACCGGCGACACCGGGTACGTCCTCGCCTCCGGCGGCCGCATGGTCGCCGTGACCCTGCTCCAGGTGGCCGCCTCCGCGGCGGCCGTCTGGTGCGGGGCGCGGATCGCCATGGGCGTCGGGCGCGATCTGCGGTCCGCCGTGTTCTCCCGGGTCCAGGACTTCTCCGTACGCGAAGTCGGCCGGTTCGGGGCCTCCTCGCTCATCACCCGTACGACCAATGACGTCCAGCAGGTGCAGACGCTGGCCGTGCTGCTGCTGACCATGCTGGTCGCCGCCCCGCTGATGTGCCTGGGCGGCATCGCGATGGCGCTCAGCCAGGACGTGCCGCTGGCCCTGCTGATGCTCGTCTTCGTGCCGTTGCTCGGCGGGGCCGTCGGCCTCATCGTCCGCCGCATGCCGACGCTCTTCCGCGGCATGCAACTGCGCATCGACCGCGTCAACCGCATCATGCGCGAGCAGATCACCGGCATCCGCGTCGTCCGCGCCTTCGTCCGCGACCGGCACGAGCAGCGCCGGTACGCCGAGGCCAACACCGAGCTCATGCGGGTCGCCCTGCGCAGCGGGCGGCTGATGGCCCTGCTCATGCCGACCATCCTCATCGTGTGGGAACTCGCCACCATCGCCGTCGTCTGGGTCGGCGGCCAGCGCATCGACGCCGGCTCCCTCCAGGTCGGCTCGCTGATCGCCTTCCTCGGGTACCTGATGCAGATCCTGATGGCGGTGATGATGACCGCGTTCCTGATGATGCAGGTGCCGCGCGCCGAGGTCAGCGCCGAACGCATCCGGGAGGTGTTGGAGACCGAGCCGAGTGTCGTCGCGCCCGTCGCCCCCGTCCGGGCGCTGCGTGCCCAGGGTCAACTGGCTCTGGAAGGTGTCGACTTCAGCTATCCCGGCGCCGAGGAACCCGTCCTGCGCGGCATCTCCCTCACCGCCCGGCCCGGCCGCACCACCGCGATCGTCGGCTCCACCGGCAGTGGCAAGACCACCCTCCTCCACCTGATCCCGCGCCTCTTCGACACCACCGGCGGGCACGTCCTGGTCGGCGGTTCGGACGTCCGCACCGTCGACCCGGACGTCCTGTCCCGCACGGTGGGCCTCGTACCGCAGAAGCCGTATCTGTTCTCCGGGACCGTCGGCTCCAACCTCCGGTACGGAAATCCGGAGGCCACCGACGACGAGCTGCGGCATGCCCTCGACGTCGCCCAGGCCCGCACCTTCGTCGACGCCCTCCCCGAGGGGCTCGACGCCCCCGTCGCCCAGGGCGGCACCAACCTCTCCGGCGGACAGCGCCAACGCCTCGCCATCGCACGGGCGTTGGTGGCCCGCCCCGACATCTACCTCTTCGACGACTCCTTCTCCGCCCTCGACTACGCCACCGACGCCGCCCTGCGCCGCGCCCTGGCCGCCGAGACCACCCGCGCCACCGTCGTCATCGTCGCCCAGCGCGTCTCCACCATCCGCGACGCCCACTCCATCGTCGTCCTCGACGAGGGCCGCGTCGTCGGCACCGGCACCCACGAGGACCTCATGCGGACCAGCCCCACCTACCGGGAGATCGTCCTCTCCCAACTCACCGAGGAGGAAGCCGCATGAGCACCGCCCAGCAGGAGGAGGCCCCCACCGGGAAGCCTCCCGCCGACAAGACCCCCACCGGCAAGACCCCGACCGGCAAGACCCCCGCCAACAAGCCCCCCGAGCGCCTCGGCCCGCCCCCGCAGCGCGGCCCCGGCGCGGTCAACGCCCCCTCCCTGGAACGTTCCCGGAACTTCCGCCGCTCCGGCACCCGCCTGCTGCGCCTGCTCGGCCCCGAGAAGCACCTCGTCGGCGCCGCCCTCACCGCCGGACTCCTCGCCGTCGCCCTCGCGGTCCTCGCCCCGAAGGTCCTCGGCGAGGCCACCGACCTGGTGGTCAGCGGCGTCAAGAGCCCCGGCGGCATCGACTTCGACGCCGTCGGGCGGGCGCTGCTCCTGGCCCTCGCCCTCACCGCGGGCGGCGCGGCCCTCACCTGGGTCCAGGTCCGCATCGCGATGATCGTCGCCCAGCGGCTCGCCTTCCGGCTGCGCGAGCGCGCCGAGACCAAACTCGCCCGCCTGCCCCTGGCGTACTTCGACCGGCAACCGCGCGGCGAGGTCCTCTCCCGCACCACCAACGACATCGACAACATCACGCAGAGCGTCCAGCAGGCCTCTGCCCAGATGGTGCGCGCCCTGCTCACCCTGGTCGGCGTCCTGGTGATGATGTTCTGGATCTCGCCCCTGATGGCGCTGGTCACCCTCGCCACCGTCCCGGTCTCCGGGTACGTGGCCTACCTCGTCGGCCGCCGTGCCCAGCCCCAGTTCGTCCGGCAGTGGGCGGTCACCGGCAAGCTCAACGGGCACATCGAGGAGATGTACACCGGGCACGCCCTGGTGAAGGTCTTCGGCCGCAAGAAGCAGGCCGTCGCCACCTTCGACGCCCTCGGCGACGACCTGTACGAGGCGAGTTTCCGCGCCCAGTTCATCTCCGGCGTCATCCAGCCCGCGATGGCCTTCATCGGCAACCTCAACTACGTCCTGATCGCCGTCGTCGGCGGCCTGCGCGTCGCCTCCGGCACCCTCACCATCGGCGAGATCCAGGCCTTCGTGCAGTACTCGTACGAGTTCAACGGCCCCGTCACCCAGGTCGCCGCCATGGCCAACCTCCTCCAGTCCGGCGTCGCCTCCGCCGAGCGCGTCTTCGACCTCCTCGACGCCGAGGAGGAGTCGAAGGAGCCCGCGCACAGCGGCCGCACCGACAAGGTCACCGGCCGCGTCACCTTCGAGCAGGTCGCCTTCCGGTACGAGCCCGACGCGCCCCTCATCGAGGACCTCACCCTCACCGTCGACCCCGGCCAGACCGTCGCCGTCGTCGGCCCCACCGGCGCGGGCAAGACCACCCTGGTCAACCTCCTCATGCGGTTCTACGACGTCACCGGCGGCCGCATCACCCTCGACGGCACCGACATCGCCGCCCTGCCCCGCGAGGAACTCCGCGCCCACACCGGCATGGTCCTCCAGGACACCTGGCTCTTCGGCGGCACCATCGCCGAGAACATCGCGTACGGGGTGGACGGCGAGGTCTCGCGGGAGCAGGTGGTCGAGGCGGCCATGGCGACGTACGCCGACCGCTTCATCCGCACCCTCCCCGACGGCTACGACACGGTCGTCGACGAGGAGGGCGGCAACCTCAGCGCGGGCGAGAAGCAGCTCGTCACCATCGCCCGCGCCTTCCTCACCGCACCGTCCATCCTGGTCCTGGACGAGGCGACCAGCTCCGTCGACACCCGCACCGAGGTCCTCATCCAGCGCGCCATGAACTCCCTGCGCCGGGGCCGCACCTCGTTCGTCATCGCCCACCGGCTCTCCACCATCCGCGACGCGGACGTCATCCTGGTGGTGGAGGCGGGCCGCATCGTCGAACAGGGCAGCCACGACGAACTCCTCACGGCGGACGGGCCCTACGCCCGCCTGTACGCCGCGCAGTTCGCAGCCGTCGCCGCCTGAGCACTCCGTACGGTACGAACCGGGGTGGGCCGGACCTCACGGGGTCCCGCTCACCCCTCCCGCGACGCCTCCGGCAGGGTCACGACGACCACCGCGCCCCCGTCCTCGGGGTGGTTCGCCAGCTCCACCCGCGCCCCGATCGCCCGCGCCTGCCCGAACGCGATCGTCAGGCCCAGGCCGCTGCCCTGACCGCGCTCGGCGGCACCCGTCAGGAACCGCTGCGGGCCATCGGCCAGCAGCGTGTCCGGGAAGCCGGGACCGTGGTCGCGGACCACGACCCGGGGCCCCTCGACCCGTACCTCCACCGGGTCCCCGCCGTGCCTGCGGGCGTTGACCAGCAGATTCGTCAGGATGCGTTCCAGGCGGCGGGCGTCGGTGCGCACCGAGGTCTCGTCGGCGGGGACCGTGAGCTCCACGACGCATCCCAGGCGGTCCACCAGGCTGCGCACCAGGCGGCCCAGCGGGTGCGCGGCCAGCTCCGGCTCCTCCGCCGCCGAGTCCAGGCGGGCGACTTCGAGGAGGTCCTCGGTGAGGGTGCGCAGGGCGGCGACCCGGTCCCGTACCAGCTCCGTCGGACGCGACGGCGGCAGCAGTTCCGCGGCGGTCTGCAAGCCCGTGAGCGGGGTGCGCAGCTCGTGCGCCACATCGGCGGTGAACCGCTGCTCGGCCTCGATCCGGCGCTGGAGCGAGGCCGCCATGGTGTTGAGCGCGGCGGACAGCTCCGCCACCTCGTCCTTGGTGCCCCGGGAACCGTCGTGGGCGACGGCGATCCGGGCGTCCAGGTCGCCGTTGCTGATCCGGCGGGCGGTGGCCGCCGCCGTCCGCAGCCTGCGGCTCAGCCGGGACGCCAGCGCGGCCCCGCCGAGCGCGGCCAGCGCGACGACGACCGCGCCCCACACCACCAGGCTGCGGTCCAGGTCCTTGATCTCGGCGCGCTGGGCGCCCAGCGGCAGCCGCACCGACAGCACCTGATCGCCGATCGGCCGGGCCGCCCACACGCTCGGGGCGCGGCCGGAGAGGTCCAGGTAGGTGTTGCGGGAGCCCGCGCGGGCGTCGGCGGCCAGGGCGGCGGGCAGCTCGGGGGAGTCGAGGGCGGCGCCCGTGTCCTGCGGGTTCACGTGCCCGGTCAGCTCGTAGAGCTGGCGCACCCGGTACAGCTCGGCGATCGCGGACTCCCGGGCGGTCTCGGCGACCTGCGCGGTACGGGCCTGGTGGATCACCATCCCGATGGCCAGCGCCACCAGCGCCGCCCCGGCGGCGGGCAGCGCGGCGATCTTCCAGCGCAGGCTGAGCCCGGCGACGAACGCCCGCACACGGCGGTCGGGGCGGGGGATCACGGGGCGGGCTCCTTCGTGCCCTGCGGGGGCGTGACGTCCCGGGGGGTGGGCTCCCTGCCCGGAGCGGTCGGCCGGGCCTCGCCGTCCGTGCGGAAGCTGCGCACCTCGCTGACGGTGATCATCCGGTTGCCGTCCCAGCGGTAGCGGATCGCCTGCTCGCCGCCGTCCGTCGCGGAACCCCGTACGACGAGGTCGACGCCGACGGATTCGACGACCGGGCGTACGCCACTCGTGTAGAGGATCGGCACGATCTTCTTGTCGCGGACCGTGTACGCGGCCATCACCACCCGCCCGCTCTCCAGGTCCACCGCGCTGATCAGCTCCGCCGTCCCGTCGCCGGTCAGGTCGTGCAGCACGGCCGGGCGGATGCCGGGCCTGCCGGGCCTGTCCACCGGGCCGCGCTGGGTGAGGCGGCGCATCCGGGGGTCGGCGCGCAGGACGTCCAGCTGGTCCATCGCCGCCAGGCCGCCGGCCGGGACGGCGGGGGAGCCGGGGAGCGGGTCGGGGGCGGGCTGGAGCTCGGGGTCGGAGACCGCGTCCGAGGGCGAGGACGACGCGGGGGACCAGGCGGGCCACAGGGTCTCGGGCCGGGGCTGGGCACTGGCCGAGGGGGCGGGTTCGGCGGGGCCGAGGCCGTTGGGGGCGCCGCAGGCGCTGACGCCGGTGAGCACAGCGCAGAGTGCCGCGGCGGCGGGGACGGCCGGAACGGTTCTGCGGGGGGTGCTCGGGGGGCGGGGCATAGGTCCCTCGACCTTATGTACCGAGCATCACAAGAACCGGGACATTCTGTAACAACCATGCGTACGGTCCAGCGCGGAGGCGTGGGGAGGGTCCGGCGCGGGTTGGTTCGGGCGGTCCGGCGGGGGTGGGTTCGGGCGGTCCGGCGCGGGGCTGTGCGGGTGGTCCGGTGCGCGTCGCCCGGGGGCGGCCCGGCCGGGTCCGTGCGGCGGCGACACGCGATACACCCGAACGAGTGCCCCTGGTTTGGAAGTTGGCCGCCGCCAATAGCAAGGTGCCCTGCATGCACAGCTCCCACCTCAAGACCCTGTTCACGGCAGCGGCCCTCGCGGCGACCTTCTTCGCCCCCGCCGCTGAGTCCCACGCCGCCGAGGCCGAGCACCAGCCGGCGGTGGCCGTCGCGCCCGACTACGACCAGTGGATCGGCAGGACCCTGGTGCGGGACGGGGACACCGACCCCGTCGGGCTCCCCGCCGACCGCATCGTCCACGAGCGGGACATTCCGAAGCCGTACCGGATCGTCAGGCCCGGCGCGATGCTGACGCAGGAGTACATGCCGGACCGGCTGAACGTCCACGTCGACGACGCGAACCGGATCACCCGGATCACCTTCGGCTGACCCGCCCGGCACGTGCGCCGGACCTGCCCGCGCGCCGGACCCGCCCGCGCGAGCCGGACCTGCCCGGCCGGCCGGACCTGCCCGATTGCCCGGTTGGCCGGACCCGTCTGCCCGGACTACCGCACCCCCGGCCGCTGCGGCACCAGTCCCGCCGTCCAGCCCCCGTCCACCGCCAGCTCCGCCCCCGTCACGTACGCCGCCGCGTCCGACAGCAGGAACGCCACCGCCGAGGCGATCTCATGGGGCACCCCCACCCGCCCCATGGGAGCGCCGGGGTACTTGCCCGCCCCGACCTCGATCCCCACGTGCGCCGTCATGTCCGTGTACGTCATCCCCGGATGCACCGAGTTGACCCGGACGCCCGCCTCGGCCAGCTCCACCGCGCCGATCTTCGACAGCCCGCGCACGCCCCACTTGGACGCCCCGTAACCGGCCGTCCGCACCATCCCGGTGAGGCCCGCCGCCGACGAGATGTTCACGATCGAGCCGCCGCCCGCGTCCCGCAGCACCGGCACGACCGTCTTCATGCCGATGAAGACGCCGATCAGGTTGACCTCGACGATCTCGCGGAAGCGGGCCACGTCCGCCTCGGCGAGCAGCTCCCCGCTGGATATCCCGGCGTTGTTGACCAGACCGTCCAGCCGGCCGAACTCCCGCACCGCGAAGGCGACCGCCGCCTCCCAGCTCCGCTCGCTCGTCACGTCGTGCTTGCAGAAGCGCGCGGCCGCCTCCCCGTACTCCCCGGTCAGCTCCTTGGCGAGCGCCGCGCCCTCGTCCACCAGGACGTCCGTGACGACCACCCGCCCGCCGCCCGCGACGACCGCCCGCGCGGCCGCCGCCCCCAGGCCCCGGGCGCCCCCGGTGACCAGTACGACCTTCCCGTCCAACTGCCCCTGCGCACCGGCCACGTGGACCCACCGCCTCTACGTCAGCACCGTATACCTAACCGGCATACCCGATTCGGACGGCGGTCAGTGTGTCAGCGCGCCACGCCCCCTGCCAACGCCTCGGTGACCCCCTTTTCCCGCTCACCGAGAAAGTGCGGGTCCGGCCGCAGCGTCGCGTCCAGCAGCGCCTTGCCCGCCGCGAACACCTCGCGGGCCCCGCCGTAGTACCAGGTCGCGTCGTGCTCGTCGTCCACGCCGACCCCGAAGCTGTCCACCCCGGCCGCCTCGCACAGGGCGACCGCCCGCCGGATGTGGAACCCCTGGCTGATCAGCACCGCCCGGTCGACCCCGAAGATCTTCTTGGCCCGTACGCACGAGTCCCAGCTGTCGAAGCCCGCGAAGTCGCTCACGACATGCCGGTCGGGGACGCCGTGCCGCACCAGGTAGGCGCGCATCGCGTCCGGCTCGTCGTACTCCTGGCGGCTGTTGTCGCCCGTGACGAGCACGACCTTCACCTTGCCCGTGCGGTACAGCTCCACCGCCGCGTCCAGACGGCGCGCCAGGTACGGCGTCGGCCGGCCCTTCCACAGGCCCGCCCCGAACACCATCGCCACCTCGCGCGCGGGCGCGTCCGCGACCTCGCCGACCCGGTCGGCGGTCGACGCGTACGTCCATGTGGAGGGCATGAGGGCGAGCACGCACCCCGCCATCACCGCTTGTACGAGCCGCCGCTTGCCCCGTCGCCCCTTCGGCAGCCGGGGCCACTTCGCGCCGACGCTCCTGAACCGCATGGCCTTCTCCCCGTGCTGCGTGGACTTCTCTGCCCTGTCCGACGTGGAAAGGGCCAGGTCAGTTCCCGTACGGGCGCATCTTTGTACAGGGCGGAGACCTGTCGGCTGTTCGATTTCCTGTCCCGAAACACGGGTGCGGCCCCGGGTGTGGAACTCGATACTGCACGCATGACCAACGACGACGAAGGTGCCGTGCTGCGGGTCGGCGGGGAGGACCACGACCTCGCCGACCGGCTCGACAGAGAACTCACCGCCTTCAACAACGCCGCTTCCGGCGCGAGCGAGGAGGAGTTGTCGGTGCGCGTCACGGACGCCTCCGGCGAGCTCATCGGCGGCCTCACCGGCTTCACCTGGGGCGGCCTCGGCTTTGTTCACCTGCTGTGGGTCCGCGAGGGTGCCCGGCACGCGGGCTGGGGCGCCCGGCTGATGCGCGGTGCCGAGGAGGAGATGCGGCGGCGCGGCTGCACGGGGGCGGCCGTCTCCACGTACACCTTCCAGGCGCCCGGCTTCTACGAGCGTCTCGGCTACGAGGAGACGGGCCGCCTGCCGGGCGTGCCGGGCGGGCACGAGGACGTGTACCTCTTCAAGAGGCTCTAGGGGGGGAGTTCGGGGCGTCGGGCGGACGGCAGCCGTCACCCTCGCGCAATGCGTCGGCAACCTGGGACCGGGAGGATCAGGGACATGACGTACGAGTCGGCTCCACCGCGAGAAGCCCTGCCGCGCGAAGCTCTGCCGTGCGAAGCTCTGCCGCGCGAGGCACGGGAAGCAGACCGGGACCCCGCGCGCACACCTGGCCCGTCCCCGGCCGCCTCGGCCTCCCTGCCCCCGGCCGTGTCCGCCTCCCTGCCCCTGGACAGCACCGCCGAACTCCTCACCCGCATCACCGCCCAGCTCTCCGCCCAGCTCGGCCGTGTCTCCCGCAACGGGACGCGGACCGGGACGTGTTCCCCGTCGGGAGCGCCCGCGCCCGCCTGACCTGCGCACGGCGGGCGGGGTCGACCTGTCGGCGGGTGGGGTTGACTGTCAGTGGGTGCGGTTACGGTCATCGGTATGGAAAGCACCGCATACGACTCGGCCGCGACGGAGCGCTGGGACGCCGAGCCCGACAAACGGCCCGGCAGGACGGCGTTCCAGCGCGACCGCGCCCGCGTGCTGCACTCGTCCGCCCTGCGCCGCCTCGCGGGCAAGACCCAGGTCGTCACCCCCGGTTCGCGCAGCCAGGTGTGGGACTCCAGCCCCCGCACCCGGCTCACCCACTCCCTGGAGTGCGCCCAGGTGGGACGGGAGTTGGGCGCCGCGCTCGGCTGCGACCCCGACCTCGTCGAAGCGGCCTGCCTCTCCCACGACATGGGCCACCCGCCCTTCGGCCACAACGGCGAACAGGCCCTCAACGACTTCGCCAAGGACTGCGGCGGCTTCGAGGGCAACGCCCAGTCGCTGCGCCTGCTCACCCGGATCGAGCCGAAGCGGTTCGTGCGGTCACGGGCGAGCGGGGAGCTGGTGAGCGTCGGGCTGAACCTGACACGGGCCGCGCTCGACGCCGCGACCAAGTACCCCTGGACGCGGGGGAGTCACCCCACCGACCCGGACTCGGTGAAGTTCGGTGTGTACGAGGACGACCTGCCGGTGTTCCTGTGGGCCCGCGAGGGCGCGCCCGAGTACCGCAAGTGCTTCGAGGCGCAGGTCATGGACTGGTCCGACGACGTCGCCTACTCCGTGCACGACTTCGAGGACGGCCTCCACGCGGGCCACATCGACCCGAACCTGCTGGACGCGGAGCCCGAGCGGCAGGAGATCTTCGCGGTGGCGCGCGGGCGGTACGTCCCCGAGGACACCGACCCCGCCGAACTGGCCGAGGCGCTCGACCGGCTCATGGGCCAGGACTGGTGGCCGCACGGGTACGACGGGTCGGCCATCGCCCAGGCCCGCCTCAAGGACGCCACGAGCCAGCTCATCGGCCGCTTCTGCCTGGCGGCGGAGAGCGCCACGCGGGCGGCGTACGGGTCCGGCCGCCTCACCCGGTACTCCGCCGAGCTCGTCGTCCCGCGCCCCACCCGCAACGAGTGCGCGGTCCTCAAGGCGGTCGCCGACCGGTACGTCATGCAGCGCGACGAGCAGGAGCGTCTGCGGGCCGACCAGCGCATCGTCATCGCCGAACTCGCCGAGGCGCTCACGCTGCGCGCCCCCTCCGAGGGGCTCGACCCCCAGTTCCGCGCCCTGTACGACACGGCGGCCGACGACCGCACCCGCAAGCGTGTCCTCATCGACCAGATCGCCTCCCTCACCGACTCCTCCGCCCGCTCCCTCCACGCCCGCCTGACCTCAAACCGGTGAGGGGCGGGGGCATGGGGTGCGGGTGGGTGGGTGGTTGCTGTTCCTGCCGGGGGCGCTGCCCCCGGACCCCTGTTTTGTGCCCCTGCCCCGCCCCTTTCCCTAAAGCGCTCGCCGCGCGGCTGGGTGGGTGGTTGCTCGCGCAGTTCCCCGCGCCCCTGACGGCATGCCCTCCGGGCAGCCGTCCCCCTCCTCTTCCCCCCGCCCCCTTGGGCGGCGGGGCCCCCCGGGGGCGGGACGGGCGGGCAAGGGGGCGGCCCGCCCGATACCGGCCCACCCCCGTACCGGCCCTCTCGCCGCCGGGTCAGCCCGACACCGCCCCCCGGCCAAGCCCCCCGTCGGACGCCCGTCCGAAGGGGCCCCGGCCCACCCCGCCCCCGGCACGGGCCAGCCCCGTACCCCCACCCCCCTCTTCCCCCGCACCCCTCCGTGCGGGACGCTCAAAAGCCACGCGCACATTGATGGAGGCACCAAGTGGTCGACGCAGATCAGACATTCGTCATCATCGGCGGCGGACTCGCCGGCGCCAAAGCCGCCGAGACCCTCCGCACCGAGGGCTTCACCGGCCGGGTGATCCTGATCGGCGACGAACGCGAGCACCCCTACGAACGCCCGCCCCTCTCCAAGGGCCTCCTCACCGGCACGTCCGACCGCGACGCCGTCTTTGTCCACGACGCCGCCTGGTACGCCGCCAACGACATCGAGCTGCACCTCGGCCAGACCGTCGTCCACCTCGACCGCGAGGCCAAGACCGTCCGCCTCGGCGACGACAGCACCCTGATCCGCTACGACAAGCTCCTCCTCGCCACCGGCTCCGAGCCCCGCCGTCTCGACATCCCCGGCACCGGCCTCGCCGGAGTCCACCACCTGCGCCGCCTCTCCCACGCCGAGCGCCTGCGCGGCGTGCTCGCCACCCTGGGTCGGGACAACGGGCACCTGGTCATCGCCGGAGCCGGGTGGATCGGCCTGGAGATCGCCGCAGCCGCCCGCGGCTTCGGCGCCGAGGTCACCGTCGTCGAGGCCGAGCCCACCCCCCTGCACTCCGTCCTCGGCCCCGAGCTCGGCCAGCTCTTCACCGACCTGCACGCCGAGCACGGCGTCCGCTTCCACTTCGGGGCCCGCCTCACCGAGATCGTCGGCCAGGACGGCATGGTCCTGGCCGCCCGCACCGACGACGGCGAGGAACACCCCGCCCACGACGTCCTCGCCGCCATCGGCGCCGCCCCCCGCACCGCCCTCGCCGAGGCCTCCGGGCTCGCCCTCGTGGACCGCGCCCACGGCGGCGGCATCGCCGTCGACGGCCACCACCGCACCAACGACCCCGACATCTACGCCGCCGGCGACGTCGCCGCCGTCCCCCTCCACCTCCCCGGCACCCCCCTGCACGGCCAACGCCTGCGCGTCGAGCACTGGGCCAACGCCCTCAACGGCGGCCCCGCAGCCGCCCGGGCCATGCTGGGCCGGGGCACCCCGTACGGCCGCGTCCCGTACTTCTTCTCCGACCAGTACGACCTCGGGCTCGAATACTCGGGCTGGGCGCCCCCGGGGACGTACGACCAGGTCGTGGTGCGCGGCGACGCCGGGAAGCGGCAGTTCATCGCCTTCTGGCTCAAGGACCACCGCGTCCTCGCGGGCATGAACGTCAATGTGTGGGACGTCACCGACCCGATCCAGGCCCTGGTCAGGAGCGGTGCCCCGGTCGACCAGCACGCCCTCGCCGACCCCTCCGTCCCCCTCGACTCCTTGATCGCCTAGCCGCCGCCGCAGAGTGTCCGACCCTCCCCGTACACTTCACGCGTGGCTGGCAGGATCAACGACGACGACGTGAAGGCGGTCCGGGAGGCGCTCCCGATCGACGCCGTCGTGTCCGAATACCTTTCGCTCCGCAACGCGGGCGGCGGCAACCTCAAGGGCCTCTGCCCCTTCCACGACGAGAAGTCCCCGTCCTTCCAGGTCAGCCCCAGCAAGGGTCTCTTCCACTGCTTCGGCTGCCAGGAAGGCGGCGACACGATCGCCTTCGTGATGAAGATCGACCACCTCACCTTCGCGGAGACGGTCGAGCGCCTCGCCGCGCAGGCGGGCATCACGCTTCGGTACGAGGAGGGCGGCTACAACCCCTCCACGCAGAGGGGTGAGCGCACCCGGCTGGTCGAGGCGCACAAGGCAGCCGCCGAGTTCTACATCCAGCAGCTGGAGAGCCCCGAGGCCGAGATCGGCCGGAAGTTCCTCGCCGAGCGCGGCTTCGACCAGGCCGCCGCCGCCCACTTCGGCGTCGGCTACAGCCCGGCCGGCTGGGACCACCTCACCCGCCACCTGCGCGGCAAGGGCTTCAGCGACAAGGAGCTGCTGCTCTCCGGGCTCGCCCAGGAGTCCCGCCGCAGCCCCATCGACCGCTTCCGCGGCCGCCTGATGTGGCCGATCCGCGACATCGGCGGCGAGGTCGTCGGCTTCGGCGCGCGCAAGCTCCGCGACGACGACAACGGGCCCAAGTACCTCAACACGCCCGAGACCCCGATCTACAAGAAGTCCCAGGTCCTGTACGGCATCGACCTGGCCAAGAAGGACATCGCCAAGTCGAGCAGGGCCGTCGTCGTCGAGGGTTACACCGACGTCATGGCCTGCCACCTGGCCGGGGTCACCACCGCCATCGCGACCTGCGGCACGGCCTTCGGCGGCGACCACATCAAGATCCTCCGCCGCCTGCTGATGGACAACGGCAGCGCCCGCGTCATCTTCACCTTCGACGGCGACGCCGCAGGCCAGAAGGCCGCACTGCGGGCCTTCGAGGACGACCAGAAGTTCGCCGCCGAGACGTACATCGCGATCGCCCCGGACAACATGGACCCGTGCGACCTGCGCCTGGCCAAGGGCGACGAGGCCGTGGTCGACCTCACCCAGCCGCGCACCCCGCTCTTCGAGTTCGCGCTGAGGCAGATCATCGCCCGCTACGACCTGGAGACCCCGTCCGGCCGTGCCGCCGCCCTGGACGAGGCGGGCCCGGTCGTCGCCCGCATCAAGAACAGCGCCTCCCAGCACGAGGTCGCCGTCCAGCTCGCGGGCATGCTCGGCATCCTCGACACCCAGTTCGTCGTCAAGCGCATCGCCCAGCTCGCCCGCTGGGCCAAGGACCGCGGCGGCCGCGGCCCGTCCTCGGGCCCGGAGTCGCGTCGGCAGCAGGGTTACGAGTCCGGGCCCGCCGCGCCCGCCGTCAGCGGCCCTGCGCTCAACCTGCGCAGCCCCGTACACCGCACCGAGCGCGAGCTGCTGAAGCTGGCCCTCCAGCGCCCCGACCTGGTCTCCCCGGCCTTCGACGCGTACGGCGCGGACGAGTTCACCGCCCCGCCCTACGCGGCCGTCCGGCAGACCATCGAGGAGGCGGGCGGCGCCGAGCTGGGCGCGCAGGCCTCCGCCGAGTACCTCGCCCGGGTCCGCGAGTGCGCGGTCGACGACCAGGTCAGGGCCATGGTCACCGAGCTGGCAGTCGAGGCCCTGCACGCCAAGTCCATCGACGAGGTCTACGCGGGCGTCCAGCTCGTGCAGGTCCGGCTGCGTGCCGTCGACCGCCGCATCCTGGAGGTCCAGGGCTCCCTGGCCCGCCTCGGCGGCCACGGCGACCCGGCCCACCTGACCGCCGTGCAGAACGAACTCTGGGTCCTCCAGCAGTACGCGCAGTCCCTGCGCAACCACGGTGCCGCCGCCCTCTAGGGCCTCCCACAGCACCCTCGGGTAACCGCTCGGTCACGGACCGGACTCAAAAAGTCACCGCACGCCCCTCGCGGCGGCCGTGTGTCGCACCCCACACTGGGTGCGGTGCTTGTGGCCCGTGATGGGCGGCCCGCAATCGGTGGCCGTACGAGGGGCCGAACCCGTGCGTGGCCCGTGCCCCCGGCTCAGACCCGGCAGCGTTCACCCTGGAGGTCGCCCCCGTGCAGACCCAGACCCTGACCGATCTGATCGCGGCCGTACCCGCGCAGAGCCACGCCGAACGCCCTCCCCAAGCGCCCGCGGAGACCGAGGCCGGGCCCGCGGAGGACGTGGTGGAGCCGGACCTGGAGGCCGACCGGGAGCGGCCCGACCCGCCCGAACGGCCCGCCCGCGCCGACACCTCCGGCCCCTCCTCCGACCTCTTCCGCCAGTACCTGCGCGAGATCGGCCGCATCCCGCTCCTCACCGCCGCCGACGAGGTGGAACTGGCCCGGAGCGTGGAAGCGGGCCTCTTCGCCGAGGAACGGCTCGCCGGATCGACGGACCTGGACTCCCAACTCGCCCTCGACCTCGACACGTTGGTGGTACGGGGCCGGATGGCGAAGCGGCGGCTCATCGAGGCCAACCTCCGGCTGGTCGTCTCCGTGGCGAAACGGTACGTCGGGCGGGGGCTCACCATGCTCGACCTGGTCCAGGAAGGGAACCTGGGTCTCATCCGGGCGGTCGAGAAGTTCGACTACGCACGGGGCTACAAGTTCTCGACGTACGCGACGTGGTGGATACGGCAGGCCATGTCCCGGGCGCTGGCCGACCAGGCGCGGACGATACGGGTCCCCGTGCACGTCGTCGAACTCATCAACCGGGTCGTGCGGGTGCAGCGGCGGCTGCTCCAGGAGCGGGGGTACGAGCCCACCGCCGAGGAGGTCGCCGCCCAGCTCGACCTGACGCCGGAACGGGTCGGTGAGGTGCTGCGGCTGGCCCAGGAGCCGGTCTCCCTCCACGCGCCCGTCGGCGAGGAGGACGACGTCGCTCTCGGCGACCTCATCGAGGACGGCGACGCGACGTCACCCGTGGAGTCCGCCGCCTTCCTGCTGCTCCGCGAGCACCTCGAAGCGGTCCTCTCCACGCTCGGCGAGCGTGAACGCAAGGTCGTTCAGCTCCGCTACGGGCTGGCGGACGGGCGGCCGCGCACGCTCGAAGAGATCGGCCGCATTTTCGGTGTGACTCGGGAGCGGATTCGCCAGATCGAGTCCAAGACGCTGAACAAACTCCGCGACCATGCTTTCGCCGACCAACTCCGGGGCTACCTCGACTGAGTGGTGGTCGTGCGGGGGTGTGGGTGGTCTCGGTTCCGTGCGGGGGCGCGGGTGGTCTCGGTTCCGTGCGGGTGCGTCGTGGCTGGTCGCGCAGTTCCCCGCGCCCCTGGATGGATGCCCTCCGGGCACCATCCCCCTCCCGGGCCCCCGCCGCCGGGCGGCGAAGCCGCCCCCTCCCTTTCCCCAGCCCCCTTGGGCGGCGGGGCCGCCCCCCCGGGGGCGGGACGGGCGGGCAAGGGGGCGGCCCGCCCGACTCCGGCCCGCCCCCGTTCCGGCCCTCTCGCCACCGGCCCAGCCCCGCACCGGCCCCTTGGTCGAGCCCCCCGCCGGACGCCCGTCCAAAGGGGGCTACTCCACCTCCACCACCGCCTGCGCGAACTGCGCCGCATACAGCCGCGCATACGCACCCCCCGCCTCCAACAGCCCCGCATGCGACCCCTGCTCCACGATCGCCCCGTTCTCCATCACCAGAATCACGTCCGCATCCCGGATCGTGGAAAGCCGGTGGGCGATCACGAACGACGTCCGCCCGTGGGCCAACCGAGCCATCGCCTTCTGGATCAGGACCTCGGTCCGGGTGTCGACCGAGCTGGTCGCCTCGTCCAGCACCAGGATCACCGGGTCCGACAGGAACGCCCGCGCGATCGTGATCAGCTGCTTCTCACCCGCGCTGACCCCCGCCCCCTCGTCGTCGATGACGGTGTCGTACCCGTCCGGCAGCGTCCGCACGAAGCGGTCCGCGTGCGCCGCCCGCGCCGCCTCCTCGACCTGCTCCCGCGTCACGGGACCACTCGCCCCGTACGCGATGTTGTCCGCGATCGTCCCCCCGAACAGCCAGGTGTCCTGGAGCACCATCCCGACCCCGGAGCGCAGCTCCTCGCGGGACATCTTCGCGATGTCGACCCCGTCGATGGCGATCCGGCCGCCGGTGACCTCGTAGAAGCGCATGAGGAGGTTGACGAGCGTGGTCTTGCCGGCGCCCGTCGGGCCGACGATCGCGACCGTCTGGCCCGGCGAGACCCGCAGCGAGAGGTCCTCGATGAGTGGCTTGTCCGGGTCGTAGCGGAAGGAGACGTTCTCCAGCTCCACCGCGCCCCGCAGCTCGTCGTGGTCCGTCACCGGCAGGCCCGGCGCGTCCACCGCGTCCGGCTCCTGCTCCTCCGCGTCGAGGAGTTCGAAGACGCGCTCGGCGGAGGCGACCGCCGACTGCACCAGGTTCGCCATCGACGCCACCTGCGTCAGCGGCATCGAGAACTGCCGCGAGTACTGGATGAAGGCCTGCACGTCACCGATGGACAGGGTGCCGGAGGCGACCCGCAGGCCGCCGACCACCGCCACCAGCACATAGTTCAGGTTCGACACGAACATCATCAGCGGCTGCATGATCCCGCTGTTGAACTGCGCCCGGAAGCTCGCCTCGTACAGCTGCTCGTTCTGCTCGCGGAAGCCCTCCGCCGACTCGTGCTGACGGCCGAAGACCTTCACCAGCGAGTGACCGGTGTACATCTCCTCGATGTGCGCGTTCAGCGTGCCCGTCGTCTTCCACTGCTGCACGAACTGCGGCTGCGACCGCTTGCCGACCTTCGCCGCCACGACCACCGACAGCGGCACCGTGATCAGCGCGACCACCGCCAGCAGCGGCGAGATCCAGAACATGATGATCAGGACGCCGACCACCGTCAGCACGGAGTTGATGAGCTGACCCATGGTCTGCTGCATCGTCTGGCCGATGTTGTCGATGTCGTTCGTGGTGCGCGACAGCACCTCGCCGCGCTTCGCCCGGTCGAAGTAGGACAGGGGGAGACGCGACAGCTTCGCCTGCACGTCCTGGCGCATCCGGTAGACCGTGCGGTTGACCGCCTTGTTGACCATGCGCGTCGAGACCAGCATCAGCAGGCCCGCGCCCACGTACACCGCCAGCACGATCAGCAGTACGGTGCCGATCGCCCCGAAGTCGATGCCCTGGCCCGGCGTGAAGTCGACGCCCGACAGCATGTCCGCGAGCCCGCCCTCACCCGCCTTGCGCATCCCCTCGATGGCCTGTTCCTTGGTGAGGCCCGCGTCCATCGTCCGGCCGACGATGCCCGCGAACAGCAGGTCCGTCGCCGAGCCGAGGATCTTCGGGCCGATGACCGAGAGCGTCACGCTGAAGACCAGCGCCACGAACAGCACCCACAGGGTGGCCTTCTCCGGTGCCAGCTGCCTCAGCAGCCGCTTCCCCGACTCCTTGAAGTTCATCGACTTCTCGGTCGGGGGTCCCATCATGCGTCCAGCGGGCCCGCTCATGCCGCCTCCGCCTCCGTCAGCTGGGAGAGCACGATCTCCCGGTAGGTCTCGTTGGTCTCCATCAGCTCGTGGTGCCGTCCGGTGCCCACGACCCGGCCCTCGTCCAGCACGACGATCCGGTCGGCGTCACGGATGGTCGACACCCGCTGCGCCACGATGATCACCGTCGCCTCGGCGGTCTCCCGCGCCAGCGCCGCCCGCAGGGCCGCGTCCGTCGCGTAGTCCAGGGCGGAGAAGGAGTCGTCGAAGAGGTAGATCTCCGGGTGCTGGACCAGCGTCCGGGCGATGGACAGGCGCTGCCGCTGGCCGCCCGAGACGTTCGTGCCGCCCTGGGAGATGGGGGCGTACAGGTCGCCCTCCAGGCGTTCCACGAAGTCCTTGGCCTGCGCCGTCTCCAGCGCCGCCCACAGCTCCTCGTCCGTGGCGTCCGGATTTCCGTAGCGCAAATTGCTCGCGACCGTCCCCGAGAAGAGGTACGGCTTCTGCGGGACGAGCGAGACGGTCTTCGCGAGCAGCACCGGGTCCAGCGTGCGTACGTTGACGCCGTCGACCAGCACCTCTCCGTCCGTGGCATCGAACAGCCTCGGGACCAGGCCCAGCAGCGTCGACTTGCCCGAGCCCGTCGAGCCGATGATCGCCGTCGTCTCGCCCGGGTGGGCCTGGAGCGTGATGTCCTTCAGTACGGACTCCTCGGCGCCCGGGTAGCTGAACTCCACGCCCCGCAGCTCCAGTTGACCGTGCCTGCGCAGCTCGACCACCGGGGCGAGGGGCGGCACCACGCTGCTGTCCGTACCGAGTACCTCCTCGATGCGCTCGGCGCAGACCTCCGCGCGCGGCACCATCATGAACATGAAGGTGGCCATCATCACGGACATCACGATCTGCATCAGGTAGGCGAGGAAGGCGGTCAGCGCGCCGATCTCCATGCCGCCGCTGTCGATGCGGTGCGCGCCGAACCAGACCACCGCGACGCTGGAGACGTTCACGACCGTCATCACGATCGGGAACATCAGCGCCATCAGCTTGCCGGTGGACAGCGACACCTCGGTGAGGTCCTCGTTGGCCTTGCGGAAGCGGTCCTTCTCGAAGTCGTCCTTCACGAAGGCGCGGATCACCCGGTTGCCGGTGATCTGCTCGCGCAGCACCCGGTTCACGGTGTCCAGCTTCTCCTGCATGGACCGGAACAGCGGGCGCATCTTGCGGATGATCAGCGAGACGGCGATGCCCAGCACCGGCACCACCGCCAGCAGCACCGCCGACAGCGGCACGTCCTGCCCCAGCGCCATGATCACGCCGCCGACGCACATGATGGGCGCGGCCACCACCAGCGTGAAGCTCATCAGGACCAGCATCTGCACCTGCTGGACGTCATTGGTCGTACGGGTGATGAGGGACGGCGCCCCGAAGTGCCCGACCTCCCGTGCCGAGAAGCTCTGCACCTTCGCGAACACGGCCGCCCGGACGTCCCGGCCGAGCGCGGCGGCGGTCCTGGCCCCGTAGAAGACGGCTCCGATGTTGCAGACGACCTGCACGACGCTGACCGCGATCATGAAGCCGCCGAATTCCAGGATGTAACCCGTGTCCCCCTTCACCACGCCCTGGTCGATGATGTCGGCATTGAGGGTCGGCAGATAGAGGGCGGCGCTGGTCTGCAACAACTGCAGCAGCACCAGCAGGGCTATGGGTTTCTTGTACGGGCCGAGATGGGCCCGCAGCAGCTTCAGAAGCACGCGCAGTCTTTCGTCGGGCGGCGAGGGCTGGAGGGATCGGATCGCCCTCCATCCTCCGCCACCCGGACCCGACCCGCCCACGGGTTTATTCCAAACCCGGGTCAAGACCTCCGGCCCCCGGGCCCGCCCGCCCGGCGCCGCTACTCCGAACCGGTCTCGAAGGCCCCCGGGTGCACCTGGTCCCGCGCCGCCTTGAACTGCTGGCGGATCGCCGCGCCCACGGCCGCCTCGTCGCCCGGTTCCAGAACCTGCGCCACCGCACCCCGCCATGCGGGCGGCTCGTGCTCGGAGAGGGTGCCCTGCGCGACCCCCAGCGCCCATGCCGCCTGCCGGGCCGCACCCAGCGCCGCGTACTGCGCCGGAGCGGGCACCACCACCTGCGTGCCGAAGACCATCGGCGCCATCGCCTGCACCGCGGGCAGCTCCGCGGCGGCCCCCAGCAGGAACACCCGCCGCACCTCCACGCCCCGCCCGCGCAGCACGTCCAGCGCGTCCGCCAGCGAGCACAGCATCCCCTCGAAGGAGGCCCGCGCCACGTGCTCCGGCTTCATCGACTCCCGCCGCAGCCCGAACAGCGTCCCGGCGGTGTGCGGCAGCCACGGCGTCCGCTCGCCCTCCAGGTAGGGGAGGAGCACCAGCCCCGAGGATCCCGGCGTCGACTTCAGCGCCAGCGCCGACAGCTCCTCCAGGCCCCCCTCCACGCCCAGCATCTCCGCCGTCCCGCGCAGCGCCCGTACCGCGTTCGACGTGTGCACGACCGGCAGGTGCATGCCCGTCGCGTCGGCGAACGACGTGATCGTCCCGCTCGCGTCGGCCAGCGCCTCGTGGTGCACCGCCATCACGGACCCCGAGGCCCCCAGCGACACCACCGCGTCCCCGACGGCCACCCCGAGCCCGAAGGCGGCGGCCATCGTCTCCCCGGTGCCTGCCGAGATGAGCAGCCCCTCCGGCGTCGTACCGGCCGCCTCGGAGGGACCGAGCACCTCCGGCAGCGCCACCTGGTGCCCGAGCGCCAGCTCGACCAGGTCGGGCCGGTACGAACCGGTCGCCGCGGACCAGTACCCGGTGCCCGAGGCGGCGCCCCGGTCCGTCGTCCGGCGCGCCGGACGGCCCAGCAGCTGCCACACCAGCCAGTCGTGCGGCTGCATCACGGCGGCGACCCGGGCGGCGTTCTCCGGCTCGTGCCGGGCCAGCCACGCCAGCTTCGCCAGCGGCTGCGGCGAGGTCGGCACCGAGCCGACCGCCTGCGCCCACGCCTGCCGGCCGCCGTACCCCTCCACCAGGTCGGCCGCGGCGACCTGCGCCCGCTTGTCGTTGCCCAGCAGCGCGGGCCGCACCGGCTGCCCGTTGCCGTCCAGCGGCACCAGGCCGTGCTGCTGCGCCGAGACCCCGATGGCCGCCACGTCGTCCAGCAGCCCGTCTGCGGCGGCCTCGCCCAGCGAGAGCAGCCACGCCTGCGGATCGGCCTCGGTGGCCCGTTCCTCGATCGGATGGGGGGCGTACCCCTCACGCAGTACGGCGCCCGTGTCCGTGTCGCAGACCACGACGTGTGTGAAACCTGAGGAACTGTCCAACCCCGCGACTATGCCCATGCACATGATTCTGCCGCACCCCGCCGAGGCGGAATGCGGCAGCCGTGCATCCCGTGACGCAGGCGACAGGGCGGCGGTCCGCCCCTGAGCCCGTCGACGGGTCAGGTGTTGCTCGTCCCCCAGTCGTCCTCGCCGCCCTGGCCGCGCTCCCGCAGCGAGCGCACCCGCTGGGCCACGGACTCCGGCACCCGGCCGCTCACCTTGTCGCCGACCTTGTCGGTGACGGTGTGCAGCGCCTTGCCCGCGAACTCGCGTCCGCTCTGGGCCGCCGACTCCGCCGTGTTCCGCACGGCCGGGTTCTGGGAGATCCGCCGGGCGGACTTCCTGATCTGCTCGTACCGCTCGCGCCCGGCCCGGGTGCCGAGCACGTATCCGAGGGCCAGTCCGGCGACGAACGTGAGCCGGTAGCGCATGGCTGCCACCCTTCTCCTGCAACGGTGTCGGTGTGCGATCCGCCTACCCGTCGTGCCCGCAGATCATCCCGGGGCATACCGATTGGCGGAGCACCCCCCTGCTTGCGCTAATGTATGTCTCGCAGCGAGCGCACGCCCCCGGGAAGACCGGTGGGAGGTGCATTCGGTGCAACCGCAGCAATCCCCTGTAGCTCAATTGGCAGAGCAGCCGGCTGTTAACCGGCAGGTTACTGGTTCGAGTCCAGTCGGGGGAGCGCGGTCCCCTGTAGCTCAATTGGCAGAGCATTCGGCTGTTAACCGGAGGGTTACTGGTTCGAGTCCAGTCGGGGGAGCAGGAAGGGAAGAGGGCCTCCACGGAGGCCCTCTTTTCGTGCGTACGGGAGTGTGTGCGGGAGCCGCCCGGCCCCTCTTCGTGTGGCGTGCGGCACGTTCGGGAACCGTCCGGGCAGCCGGGAAGTCCTCATGGTCATGTGTTGCCGGGCATCCGAGGCGGGAGATCGTATGACCGGCTATGCTGCGGCAGACGGCGCGTACATGTGTACGCGCCACGCCGTGTGGGGGCGGTAGCTCAGCCGGTTAGAGCAGCGGACTCATAATCCGTCGGCCGTGGGTTCGAGTCCCACCCGCCCCACCGCAGCAGATTGCCGCAGAAACGATTCCGAGCTGCACGGCAGTCATGGCAGGGCCCCCACCTCAGGGTGGGGGCCCTGCCGCGTTCACGACCCTGTCGCCCGGGGGCGGGCGGGTCTAGGCTGGGGCGTGCCCCGGCCCCCGGCACGAGTTGAGCCGACTCCTGCCGACTGGGTGCGAGCGGGGATTCCAGAGGGGGCCTGTGATGGTCGTTCTGTTGGGGATCTGTGTCGTGGTGCTGGTGTTCATGGGGTTCTCGCAGCCTGCCTGGTGGCTGGCCGCGGCGGCCCTGGTCTACCTCGCCCTCCGGTACGGGAAGGGCACGGTCCACCGTGCCGAAGGACAGGGCGGGTACGACGAGTACCGGGCCCGGCGTGAGCAGCGCGACAAGTGGGACCGGCGCTACCGGCGCCAGCACCGGGGGCAGCGCATCACCCCGGACCGGCCGTCGCAGTAGCGGGGCGGGCCCACGTGACGGGGATGTGACGCGGTTTCGGATTCGAGTTCGCTGTATGAGACAACTGAACGAGTCGTTCCGGTCCGGTGACCTGGGCGGCGGCGGTTGTCTCCAGCGAAAGGTGAACTCCATGGTCCTCTCCCTCCTCCGGCGTGCGCGGGCGAAGTCCGGCGGTGCGGGAGGCGGTGGGCTCGTGCTGCCGGTGCCGCGCGGTGCCGGGACCGTGAGCTGCGAGGTCGTGGACCCGGTCGGGCAGAAGCTGGGCGGGGCGGAGATCACCGTCACCGCCAAGGCCGACGGGCGGGTGGTGGCCAAGGGGACGACCGACCTGTTCGGGCTGTTCACGGCCGCGCTGCCGGCCGGTGAGTACGGGCTGCTGATGACGGCGGAGTCGATGCGGCCCGCGAGCTGGTCCTTCTACATCGAGCCCGGCGAGACCCTCACCATGGGCCGGGTCGAGATGGAGGTCGCCCAGCAGCTGGAGCCGCCGACCCCCGGCATGTGGCTGATCGACCCGCCGCACACCGCGATCCGCTTCATCGCCAAGCACGTGGGAATGGCGAACGTGCACGGAAGATTCCAGAAGTTCGAGGGCGGGGTACGGGTCGCGGAGAATCCCGAGGAGTCGGAGGTACGGGTGCGGATCGAGGCCGCGAGCCTGACGACCGGGAACAAGACCCGGGACGGCCATCTGCGCTCCGCCGACTTCCTGGACGTCGAGAACTACCCGTACATCGACTTCGTCAGCGACCGCTTCGTCTACCGGGGCGGCAACACCTGGTCCGTGCAGGGTGCGCTGACCCTGCACGGGGTGAGCCGGTCGGTGGCGCTCGACACCTCCTACCTGGGCGCGGTCAACGGCGGGTACGGCGAGGAGCTGCGCTGTGCGGCCCGCGCGACGGCCGAACTGCACCGCGAGGACTACACCCTGAACTGGCGGAACATGCTGGCCAAGGGGATCGCCATCGTCGGGCCCACGGTGCGGCTGGAGATGGACATCCAGACGATGTTCCAGGGGCCGGACACCCCGACGCCGCCGGAGTAGGCCGGAGCAGGGAGTGGCCGGCCCCTGGTGGGGTCACTTCTCCAGGGTCGCCGCGAAGACGAACGACGTCGCCTGCGCACCCTGCGGGCCGGTGGCCTTCTTGAAGGTGACCGCCGTCAGCTCCTTGCCCGGGTCGACCGGCAGGCGCAGCCCGTACACGCTCACCTTCAGGTCCTGCCGCTTGCCGTCCAGCCAGCGGTAGGGGGAGGTCAGCGCCGGGGTGCCGCCGCCGGTCACCCAGTCGGGCACCGCCTGCTTCGTCTCGGTGGTGGTGCCGTCCGCGTAGTGCAGGACGACGGGCATGTCGGCCGGACCGTAGGCGGTGGAGGCCAGCAGGTCGAGCGAGCTGTACGTGCCCTTCGGGACGGTCACCCTGCGGTCGTCGCCCGCCGTGACGGCGTTCTTCGCGCCCGGGGCGCCCGAGGGCCAGTCGTACCGCACCATGTCCGCCGTGTACGGACCCGGCCGGGGCAGTTCCTCGGCCGGGTAGCCGATGCCCTTGCCGACGAAGTCCGTGTCGGCGGGGGCGGCGGCGTCCGCGATGACGTCCGCGTCGCGGGCCGGGGCCAGGTCGACGGGCACGCTCGCGCCGACGACCCGCAGCTCGCCCCGGCCGGTGTAGGTCTCGCCGCGCGAGGTGACCTTCGCGGTGATCCGCTCGGTGCCCGCCGCCGTGCCCGCCGGGACGGCCAGGTCGAGTGCGGCGTGCACGCGCTGGTGCGGCTTGAGGGCGGGGACGCGTACCGACACCGGCGCCGCGCCCGGCCAGGACGGGGTCACGGTGGCGGTGCCCGCCAGGATCGCCCGGTCGCCCCGGTTGGCCAGGGTCACCGTCGCCCTCACCGACGTACCCGAAGCCGAACTCGGCGCCGAGACACCGACGTTGAGGAGGTCGGCGCGGTCGGCGCGGTAGCCCTTGGGGGCGATGCGGAAGGTCCAGGCGTTCGTGGACGGGGTCGCGGCCTGCCCGGCGGACGGCATCGTGACGACCAGCCTGCCGGTGCCGTCGCGGTAGGCGGGCAGGGGCTTGTCGTACCCCAGGAGGCGGACCTCGTCGCCCGTGCCGACGTCGACGGGCGCGGTCAGCGTGAGCTGCCTGCCCGGCCAGGCGGTGGCCGTCGCGTACAGGGCCTTGGGCTGCTTGGTGAAGCGGACGGGGACGTTCGCGCCCTTGTCCTCGGCCTGCGTCCAGTAGCTGGAGCCGTAGATCGCCTCGCCGTTGATCTTCAGCCAGGCGCCGAGGGCCCGCATGCGGTCGGCCTGCACGGCGGGGATGGTGCCGTCGGCCTGCGGGCCGGTGTTCAGCAGGAGGTTGCCGCCCTTGGCGACGGTGTCGACGAAGGAGGTGACGAGGTCCTTGTCGGTGAGGTAGTCGGCGACGTCCTCCTCCTTGTTGTAGCCGTACGAACGGCCGATCCCGCGGCTCGCCTCCCACGCCGACTTCTTGATGTCGGGCTCGGTGGTGTACTCGGGGGTGGTGAAGTCGGCGTGCTGGTTGCCGCAGCGGTTGTCGACGGCGACGTCCTTGGGGACCGGGCGGTTCTTGGCCTGGTTGTAGTAGCGGGCCATGAAGGCGTCGGAGTTGTTCACGCCGCCGATGTCGCACCAGAAGATGTCCGGGTCGAAGCGGTTGACCAGCTCGTTCATCTGCGGGTACTGGTAGTCCTTCACCCAGTCGGGGGCGGGCTTGTATCCGGTGTACGGGGTCGGTTGGCCGGTGTACGGGTTCTTCGGCGCGCCCGCGCCGAACCAGCCGCCCCACTGCTTCGGGCCGTCCGGGTGGTACCACTCCGGCATCGAGAAGTAGACGCCGTTCTTCAGTCCGTAGCCGCCGCGCTTGTTGGCGTCGACCAGCGCCTTGACGATGTCGCGCCCGGGGCCCTGGGCGACGGTGTCGCGGTTGGAGACGGCGGAGTCCCAGAGCGCCACGCCGTCATGGTGCTTGGCGACCAGCACGTAGTACTTGGACCCCATCTCCTGGAAGAGCCTGAGCCAGGCGTCCGGGCTCCACTTCTCGGCCTTCCACTGGCGCAGGAAGTCGTCGTAGGGGACGTTCTCGCCGTAGGTCTCCTTGTGGTGCTTGTACGCGGCGGAGTCCTTCCGGTTCATCTCCGACCAGTACCACTCGGCGTACACATTGCCCTGCTTGTCGTCCTTGGGGGCGTACGCGGGGACCGAGTAGGCGCCCCAGTGGATGAAGGTGCCGAGCTTGGCGTCGGAGAACCACTGCGGGGCCTTGTGCTTGTCGAGGGACGCGGTGTCCGGGGTGTAGTCCGGGACGGTGGTGTCGTCGAGCCACTGCACGTCGGTGTAACGCCCGTACGCGGCAGGGGCGTTGGCGGGCTGCCCGGTCGCGGTGGCCGTACCGGCGGCGAGGGCGGCGAGGGCGATGGCCGTGGCGAGGGCGGTGGTTCTCCTGCGGCTCGTCGTGCGGGGGTGCGGGGACGGCACGGGGTCTCCCATCGGGGCGGGGGGGGGGGCAGGGCGGGGGGCGTACGCGACAGGCGGGTGAATGCGCTTACAGCACCGGACTGTGGGTCATGGCGGGGGCGGGCCGCAAGGGTCGTGCAGGGAATTTCCGGCGGATTGGCACGACCACATGCCGCAACGGTGCCTCGGTGGGGTCGAGTTGGGGTGGATGTCCGTGAAGTGGCCTGTCCACTGGGCTGGTTCGGGCGGCGGGCCCGGACACCCGAACCGCATCCGAACACGATCCGAGCCGACACGGTCGACGGCGCGGTGGCGGTCGCGGAACCGCTGGGGGCCGTGGGGGAGCGGCTGGTGGAGGTCGCCCGGGGGGCCTTCGTGGAGGGATTCGAGGTGGCGGCGCTGCTGCGGAGGGTGCCGGTGGTGGGGAGGTGAGGGCGGGGCGGGGGGAGTGAGGGGAGGGGCGGCCCGAGGGTCGCCCCTCCCCTCTTGCGTGGGTCAGCGAGAGGCGGGGGCGGGGGAGGCGGTGGCTGCGGGCTGCCCCTCCTCCTCCTGCTGCTCGCTGCCCGTGACCGGGGTCGCCGGGCGTCCCGGCAGCAGCGGTGTGGCGAGCAGGATGACCACGGACACCCCGGTCACGAACCAGTACACGCCGTGGAACCCACCGACCGCGTCCCCGGGAGCCCCGGCTTCCGCACTCGCTCCCGCCGTGCCCAGCACCAGCGCGACCACCGCGACGCCCAGCGCCCCGCCCAGCTGGTTGAGGTTGTAGAGCACCGAGCTGCCCTGCGGCACCTTCTCCGGTGGGAGCGTGCGGTACAGGGCGCCCATGGTCGGCGCGCCGACCGCGCCCAGGCCGAGACCGATCGCGAACGCGGCGCAGGCGGACGGGAGTTCACCGGCGTCCGTGCCCATGCGGGTGAGCGCGAACGCGCCGAGCCCCGCGACGATCGCGCCGCCCGCGGCCAGGCTCCGCGCCCCCGTGCGGTCGCTGAGCCGCCCGGCCAGCGGCATGGCGAGCGCCGAGCCCAGGCCCAGCGGGGCGACCAGCAGCCCGGCGGAGCGCGCGCCGTGACCGTACAGCAGCTGGTAGTAGAGCGGGAGGGCGAACAGGCCCGCGTACGTGGCGAGTCCGACCAGGCCCTGGACGGTGACGCTGGCGGCGAAGCTCCGGCTGCGGAAGAGCCGTACGTCGATCAGGGGCGGGGTGCGGTGGGTACGGAGGGCGTGCAGGACGTACGAGAGGAGCAGTGCGGCACCGAGGGCGAGGGGGACCAGGACGGACGGCGCGGCGAAGGTCGCGTGCTCGCCCGCCTGGGTCAGGCCGAGGACCGTCGCGGCGAACCCCGGTGCCAGCAGGGCGAATCCGAGGAGGTCGAGGGCGGGGTCGGTGCGCGCACCGGGCGGCGGGTCGGCCGGGATCACCCGGTTCGCCAGGTACAGCGCGACGACGCCGACGGGCAGGTTGATGAGGAACATCCAGCGCCAGTCGAGGGATTCCAGGACCACCCCGCCCAGGACGGGCCCGAGCACCGGCCCGAGTGAGAGCACCACGCCCATCATGCCCATCACGCGCCCCGCCCTGCTGGGGCCTGCCGCGCGGGCGAGGATCACCAGCACCAGCGGATCGAGCACGCCGGAGCCGAGTCCCTGCACGACGCGGAAGACGATCAGGCTCTCCACGTTCCAGGCCAGCGCGGAGGCGAGCGAACCGGCCAGGAAGAGCACCAGGCCCAGCAGCCAGAGCCGCCGGACGCCGTAGCGGCCGATCGCCCAGGCGGTGACCGGGATGGTGACGGTCAGGGTGAGCAGGAAGGCGGTGGAGGCCCAACTGATCGCCGTGAGTGAGGTGTTGAACTCCGCGGAGAGGGTCTCGGCGGCCACCGCGACCATCGTGCTGTCGAGGATCCCCATGATCCCGCCGAGCAGGACCACGCCGATCAGGCGCAGCAGGGTGCGGTCCACGTGGTCGGGGGGAGTGGTGGGCGGGCCGTTCTGGGCAGGGGGCATCGCGGCAACTCCACTGGTCGGGATGGGCAGTTCGTTTGAACCGGGTGGTTCAAGTTAGGGGTATGCGGGAGTGGGATGCAACCAGGTGGATCGATTTATTGAACCGACAGGTTCATTTTTGAGGGCGCGGCGGTAGGGTGGGCCCGTGGCCGAATCCAGAACCTCCGTCGCCCCCCGGCGCACCGCCGCGCGCGGGCGCATCGACAAGCGGCAGGCGATCCTCGACGCCGCCTTCCGGGTCTTCGCCCGCGAGGGTTACGGGCAGGCCTGCGTCAAGGAGATCGCCGCCGAGGCGGGCGTCGCGAAGCCCACCATCTACAACCACATGCACGACAAGGAATCCCTGTTCAGGGAGTCGACGGCCGCCGTGGCGGCCCGCCTCTCCGAGGGGCACATCGCCGCGCTCGAACCGTTGCGGGAGGCACCGGACGACCTTGCGGACGTACTGACCGAGGTCGGGTGCCGCCTGCTGGCGCTGCACTGCTCCGACGAGTCCTGGGCGCTGCGCCGCCTCCTGTACGCGGAGGGCGTCCGCTTCCCCGAGCTGCTGGAGACCGTCGCGGGGCAGGGCGACCGGCGGCTTCGGGAGGCGCTCGCCGACCGGCTGGCGCGGGTGGCGCTCGCGGGCCGGATGCGCACCCCCGATCCGGACGGGGCCGCCGAACAGTTCCTCGCCCTGCTCACCGGGCCGATGGAGGCGCGGTCGGCGCTGGGCACGCGGGACGTGCCGGAGGGGGAGCGGAGGGGCGTCGCGGAGGCGGCCGTACGGACCTTTCTGATGGCGTACGGGCCTTCCTGACGGCGTACGGAGTGCGGCAGGCGTAGGTGCGGGAAGGCCCCCGTGCGGCGGTTGCCGTACGGGGGCCTGGGGGGTGTGAGGTTCAGAGGGTGGGCCGGCGAAACCGTGCGTCCAGGTGCGGTCGATCCAGCCCTTGAGGAGCGCGGGCAGGCCGTACCACCAGAGAGGGAAGACGACCACGATCGTGTCGGCGGCCTCGATGCGGCGGATGTGCGCGTGGACTTCGGGGCTGTACGTCTTGCGGGGGTCCGACCAGTCGGGTTCGTCGGCCTCCGTCAGTGGGTACGGGCGGAGTGCCCGCCCGGCAGCAGACCCTCCGGGCGATGATCGACTGGAGCTGGGAACTGCTCAGCGGCCCCGAGCGGACCGTGCTGCGCCGCCTCGCCGCCCACGCCGACGGCTGCACGGCCGAGGCCGCCGACCTGCTCTCCGGCCTCGACGGCGCGAACGCCCTGATCCTCGCGGAACTGGGCTTCGTGGCGGAGCTGCGCGGCGACGCGCAGCAGGCCCTCGCCCTGCACGAACGCGGCTTCACCCCCGCCCTCGGCACGGGCGACGACCGCGCCGTCGCCCTCGCCCTGGAGGGCCTGGCGGGCGCGCACGCACGCGCCGGACGCCCCACGGACGCGGCCCGCCTGCTCGGCACCGCCTCGGCGGCCCGGGCCGCACGCGGAGCACCGCTGCCGGTCGCCGAACAGGGAGACGTACGGCGCATCGCCGCCATGTGCCGTGCGGCGCAGGGGAGTTCGTACGAGGAGGTCTTCGCGGAAGGGCAGGCCCTGAACCCCCGCGACCGCGCGGGTGGCGACGGTGCGCGCCTGACCGGGACCGCCGGGACTACACCGTGATCCAGTAGCGCTGCTTGAGGCCGATGGAGGTCATGCGGGTGTCCTCCAGGACGCCGCCGTTGCGCTCGATCGTGCGGGCGGAGGCGGTGTTGGTGTCGTCGCAGGTGACCAGGATGCGGTCCAGGCCCAGCGCCCGGGCCTCGGGGAGGATCGCGCCGAGGGCCCAGGTGGCGAGGCCGCGCTTGCGGGCCGAGGGGCGGACGCTGTAGCCGACGTGCCCGCCCGCGTCGAGCAGGAAGTCGTTCAGGGCGTGCCGCAGGTCGATGGCGCCGAGATAGGTGTCGCCCTCCGTTATCCACCAGTGCGTGGCGTGAACGCGCCCCTCCCCGACGTCGGAGGCGGGATCCGACTGCCGCCGCAGCTCCGCCGTCCAGGCCGCGAAGACCTCCGGACCGGCGAGGTCACCGCCCGCCAGCACCAGGCTCGCGCCGGGCTGGTGCTCGCCGGGGTCCCACTCCTCACGCGCGTCGAGCCAGGAGGAGTGGAGCCGGGCGGTGGGGGCGATCAGTTCGGGCATGCCGGGGAAGGTAACACCGGTGCGCCCGCCGCAGCAGAGGATTTACGACGACGGCCGGGGCTGCGGCTGCTGCTCGACCTGTTGGGCGAAGTCCACGCGTGTGGGGCCGCCTAGTCGCCGGTGGTGCCGTCGAGCAGTTCGCGCAGAATATCCATATGGCCGTTGTGGCGGGCCGTTTCCTCCACAAGGTGGTGGAGGATCCAGCGCAGGTCGACATGGACGCCGCCCCGGATGGTCCCCACGGACTTCTGGTCCAGCGGGGTCCTCGCCACCAACTCCCGGTGGCGGGCGCTGTTTTCCGCGTACTCGGCGAGCAGTTGGGGGAGCGGGAAGTCGACGGCGATCCGCATCTCGCCGTCGGGGTCCTCGTCGGTCATGGGGGCCCGGTCCTCCTCGCCGAGCAGGATCACCTCGAACCAGTAGTGCTCGACCCAGCGCAGGTGGTTGACCACCCCGCTCAGGGTCATCAGGGGCGAGCCCGGCAGGGGTGCGGTGCGGGCGTGCTCGGCGGAGGCCCCCTCGCACTTGGCGCGGACGGTGTCGCGCGCGTAGTCGAGGAAGGTGGTGAGCTGGGTGCGTTCGTCCCAGGCGGTCGGCGTGTCGCTGATTCGAGTCATCGCGGGAAGAGTGGCAGGCCGGAGGGGGTGTGTCGAACGTTTATCGCCCGTCCGGCCAGTCCCTCCCGACGTTCAGCGGCGGCGTACCAGCGCCAGCACGCTCAGCCCGAACATCAGCACCCCCAGCGGGAGATGGACCGACGGGACGTGGGCGATGCCCACCACCACCTGCACTGACGCGAGCACCAGGAAGCCCGTCGCGTACAGGACGGGACGCAGCGAGCCGCCGCCCGGCTTCCACGCGAGGACCGCCGCCAGGACGTACAGCATCGTCGCCCCGTACATCACGCGCGCCCCCGCGCTGTGCAGCGTCTCGCCGTACGACGTGGACAGCAGCAGGCCCGACGAGACCGCCTGGAGGAAGATGGTCAGGGTCTGGAGGCCGACGGTGAGGCGCAGGAGGTCCGGGCGGCGGACGTCGGAGCGGGGCGTGCGGAGTCGGGTGGTGGGCTGGGTGGTGGTCATGGTCCGGTCCCCTTGTCTGCCCGTGAGCAGTTGATCGGTATGGTCTCAGCAGCCCGACGACGCGGGCGTGCGAAAGGTAAGGCGGGGGCCGTGGGGACGACGCGGACGGTGGACGGCGGGCAGCGGCAGCAGCCCGCGGTGGACGGGGAGCGGCGGCAACTGCTCAACGTGTCCTATCGGTTGCTCGGTTCGCTGGCCGAGGCCGAGGACGCCGTGCAGGAGGCGTTCGCCCGGTGGTACGCCCTGACGCCCGCCCAGCGTGCCGCCATCGAGTCGCCGGGAGCCTGGCTGACGACCGTCACCGGGCGGATCTGCCTGGACGTGCTCGGCTCGGCGCGGGCCCGCCGGGAGCGGTACGTGGGGACCTGGCTGCCCGAGCCGCTGCCCGACCGGGGCGGCGGCGGGTCCGGTGACGGCGACCCCGCCGAGCTGATGGTGCTGGACGAGTCGGTCGGCATGGCCCTGCTGGTCGTGCTGGAGGCGATGACGCCCGCCGAGCGCGTGGCGTTCGTCCTGCACGACGTCTTCCGGTACCCGTTCGCCGAGATCGGTGCCATCGTCGGCCGAACTCCCGCCGCCTGCAAGCAACTTGCCGCCTCCGGACGCAAGCGGGTGCGGGACGCGCAGGGTGCGGTGGTGGTGGCCCGGCAGGACGAGACCGTCCGCCGGATCAAGGCGGCCTGGGAGGCCAAGGACGTCGCGGGCCTCGTCGGGCTGCTGGACCCGGACGCCGTGCTGACCGCCGACGGGGGAGGCCTGGTCGGCACGGTGCTGCACCCGGTCGAGGGCGCGTCCCGCATCGCCGCGTACATGGTCGCCATCGCCGACCGGGCCCCCGGGCTCGAACTCCTCGTCCGGTCGGTGAACGGGGTGGCGGGCCTGGTGGCCGCCCGCGACGGGGTCGTGATGACCGTGGCCTCGTTCGAGGCGGGCGCGGACGGCCGGATCGTACGGATCTGGGCCGTCCGCAACCCGGAGAAGCTGCGGGCGTGGTACGAGGAGCAGCCCGCCGCCCGCGAGGCGTAACCCGCTACTCCTGTACGGGAGTCGGCGCGTCGGCGGGCCTCGTGTGGAGGATGTCGCGGGCCTGCTCCGCCGCGCGGGCCATGGCCTCGGCGACGTAGTCCAGGAAGCGGGCGACGTTCTCCAGACGGGCGGCGGCCGGGGTGCCGGGGCCCAGGACCGCGACGCCGTCCCGGGCCGTCTGCACCACCTGGGCGGTGGCGCGGGCACTGGCGATCATCGACTGGTACCAGATGTCGTCGTCGACGGTGTAGCGCTCGCGGCGGCGGTCGTCCTTCTCCCGGCGCACCAGGCCCTGGCTGTCCAGGAACGCGACGGCCTTGGAGATCGAGGCCGGGCTGACCTGGAGGTGCCGGGCCAGTTCGGCGGCGCTGAGGCTGCCGGAGTCGCTGACCGTGAGGGCGGTCATCACCCGGGCCATCATCTGCGGCATGCCGTTCGCCATCTGCACGGTCGTGAACACCTCTTCGTACGCCTGCAACGCCTCGGGGTCGCGGCCGTGCGGCAGCGCCGCGGTCTGCGTGCCCCGGGCGGTCGCGGCGGCGGGCCTGCGGCGCTGGGTGCGGCGTTCGGTGGCGCGGTGGGCGAGGTCGGCGCGGTAGGAGGCGGGGCCGCCGTTGCGCATGACCTCGCGGGTGACCGTCGAGGTCGGGCGGTCGAGGCGGCGGGCGATCTCCGCGTACGCGAGTCCGTCGGCCAGGCCCAGCGCGATCTGCTGACGTTCCTGCTGGGTGAGTCGGCCTCCGGGCATCACGGTCTCCTTCGTGCGGGGCGATCGGGGTCGATTCGCGGTGGGGCGGGGCGGGTTGGGGCGCACCAAGGCGACGCCGTGCGGCCCACCATAGCGTTCACGCTCATTCCATTGCAATGAATGCGGTGGGTGCTGTTGCGTTATGCGGCAAAGCGTTGCAACGAAATTGTGGCACTGGCCTGCAATAACAAGGATTCTGCGCAACAAGGGTGTTGCTGGGTTCGTGAAGGCAACGTAGCGTTCAGGTCATCGGAAAGAGCGAGCCGGAACGCAACTCCGGCCCACACAAAGGAAACTGACATGCAGAAGTTCGCCACCGCCACCGCCGTCACCGCCCACCTCGACCTCCCCGCCGGCAGCATCCGCCTCATCGCCGCCGACCGCACCGACACCACCGTCGAGGTCCGCCCCGCCGACCCGGCCAAGAGCCGCGACGCCAAGGCCGCCGAAGCCACCACCGTCAGCTACGAGAACGGCGTCCTGCGCATCACCGCCCCCGAGGCCAAGAAGTTCGGCAACTCCGGCGCCGTCGAGATCACCGTCCAGCTCCCCGCCGGATCGCACGTCGAGGCCAAGACGGCGACCGCCGACTTCCGCGGCGTCGGCCGCCTGGGCGACGTCACCTACGACAGCGCCCACGGCAGCGTCAAGCTCGACGAGACCGCCGCCGCCCGCCTCACCCTGCTGGCCGGGGACATCCACGTCGGCCGCCTCGACGGCGCCTCACAGCTCAGCACCGCCAAGGGCGACCTCACCGTCGCCGAAGCCGTCCGGGGCGAGCTCACCCTGCGCACCGAGGCCGGGAACATCACGGTCGGCGCCGCCCGGGGCACCGACGCCACCCTCGACGCCGGAACCTCCTACGGCCGCATCTCCAACTCCCTGCAGAACGCGGCCGGTTCCGCCGCCGCCCTGACCATCCACGCCACCACCTCGTACGGCAACATCACCGCCCGCAGCAACTGACCCGCAGTGCCCGACCCCAGTACCACCCGTACCACCCGCACCACCGCCACCCCGGGGCGGCGGTACCGCACCGCCGCCCCGCACACCCCCCGCCCCACCCCTGCCAAGGAGTCCGTCACCATGTCCCACCCCACCGCCGCCCCCGCCCAGGACCGCCCCGCACTCCACAAGGCCCTGGAGACCATGGTCGAGTCCGGCTTCACCGGAGTGCAGCTGCGCGTCCGCGACGAACACGGCACCTGGTCCGCCGTCGCCGGTCTCGCCGAACTGGGCGGCAACGAGCCACCCCCGCTCGACTCCCCGGTCCGCGTCGGCAGCAACACCAAGACCTTCGCCGCCACCGTGCTGCTCCAGCTCGTCGGCGAGGGCAGCGTCGGCCTCGACACCCCGGCCGCCGACTACCTCCCGGAGTTCGGCCTCGACCCCCGCATCACCGTCCGTATGCTCCTCCAGCACACCAGCGGCATCTTCAACCACACCGGCGAGATCTACGACGACGGCTCGAAGGTCTACGGCATCCCGTGGTCGGGCCGCGAGTGGGTGGAGAACCGCTTCCAGGCCTACCCGCCGGAGGAGCTGGTGCGGTACTCCCTGGAGCGGCCGGTCCGCTTCGAGCCGGGCGCCGACTGGAGCTACGCCAACACCAACTACGTACTCGTCCGCCTGATCATCGAGAAGGTCACCGGCCGCACCTTCGCCGAGGAGACGGGCCGGCGCATCCTGGAGCCGCTGGGCCTGGCCGACACCCGGGTCCCCTCCGCCGACCACCCGCAGACCGACCTCGAAGGCCCGCACGGCCACGCCTACTACCGCTACGAGGACGCCGAGGGCCAGGAGCAGGTCGTCGACGTCACCCGCCAGGACCCCTCCTGGGTCTCCACCGGCGGCGACATGATCTCCACCACCCGCGACCTCCAGACCTTCATCACCGCGCTCGTCCGGGGCGACCTGCTGCCCGCCCCGCTGCTGGCCGAGATGTACCAGACGCACGACAAGGTCCCGTACGGACTCGGCGTCTTCGTCCAGCCGACCGGCGACGGCGGAACCGTCATCACCCACAACGGCGGCATCTCGGGCCACGGCGCGCTGATGTACGCCACCCCCGACGGCAGCCGCACCCTCACCGCCGCGTTCAACTACGTCGACGACCCGGACCTGTCGCTGGCCACCGCCTTCCAGCAGGCGACGGCGATGCTGGTCGCCGAGGTCTTCGGCGGAGGGGACGCCGGGCCGACGGAGTGACCGGGTCCAGGGGTACGGGTACGAGCAGCGGGCCGCGCCGGACTTCCGGGGCGGCCCGCACCGCGTTCCGGGGCCGTCGCCCGCGGTTGCGCAGTGGCCACGCCCGCGTTCCGCAGCGGCCGCCGCAGCCGGTGTTCCGGACCTGTCGCCACCGCCCGCGGTCCGGAGCGGGGCCCGCCCCCGCTCACTCCTCCAACTGCCCCCGCAGCCAGTCCTCCACCGCGCCCACGTGCGAGGCCGCCGCGACCCGTGCCGCCTCCGGGTCGCGGCTCACCAGCGCCTGGTAGATCCGGGTGTGCTCCTCGCGGGCGCGGGCGAACGCGTCCGCCTCCTGGTGGCCGCGTCTGACCCTGGCCCGGAAGGTGCGGGAGGAGAGGCCCTCCACGATCGCGGCCAGCGCCTCGTTGCCCGCGGCCTGGGTGATCGTGCGGTGGAAGGCCATGTCGGCGGCGAGGAACTCCTCCGGGTCGTCCGCCTCCCGCATGGTGTCCAAGTGGACCGCCACCTGGGCGAGTTGGGGCTCGGTGATACGGGCGGCGGCGAGCGCGGTCGCCGTCGACTCCAGGATGCGGCGCACCTCCAGGAACTCCACCAGCCGGTGCTGCGGCGAGATCTCCGCGACCATGCCGAAGGTGTCGAGGAGGTCCCCGGCCTCCAGGTTGGTGACGTAGATGCCGGAGCCGTGCCGGGACTCCAGCACGCCCAGGACGGTCAGCGCGCGGATCGCCTCGCGCATGGAACTGCGCGAGATGCCCAGGCGTACCGCCAGATCGCGTTCCGTGGGCAGGCGTTGGCCCGGTGCCAGCTTTCCGTCGGTGATCATCGCCTTAATGGACTCGATCGCCCGCTGCGTGACCGAACCGCCCTTCAGCGGGACGGCCTCCGCGTCCGGCTCGGGGACGGCTTCGGGGGTGGTCGTGGCCATGGGGTTCCTCCGGCTTCGGCAGGTGCTGCGCACGGGGACGGGTGCGGCGCAGCGTGTCCGGCTCCACTCTGCCCGATCATCCAAGTCATCGGACCAATTGGCCAGTTCTCTGCGGAAAATCGGCTCAGAGGGGTGTTCGGGCCCTGGAAAGGTCTGATAAATATTCGGCGCGCGCAATCCGTTCGTTGGGGATCAGGATTCGATCAGGAGCCGAGGAGCCGTCAGATGGCCGGCAGCATGAGCAGGGCAGCGAGCAGGGCAACAGGGACCACGACTCGGGCGGTGCGGGTGGCCGCTCTCGCGGCGTGCGCCGCCCTCGCGCTCAGCGCGTGCGGCAGCACCAAGGACGCGGGCGCGGCGGGCGCGGCCGGCGGAGAGGGCAAGGTCGGTGTCGTACTGCCCCTGCTGACCTCGCCGTTCTGGCAGTCGTACAACGACTACGTGCCGAAGATGGCGAAGGAGGAGAAGGTCGACGCGCTGAAGACCGTCAACTCCAACTCCGACCCGGCGCAGCAGATCACCGACATCAACAACCAGCTCAACCAGGGCGTGAAGGGGCTCGTCGTCGCACCGCTCGACAGCGCCGCGATAGCCGCCGGTCTCGACCAGGCCGAGCGCAAGGGCGTCCCCGTGGTCGCCGTCGACGTCGCCCCCGAGAAGGGCAAGGTCGCGATGATCGTGCGGGCGAACAACGTCGCGTACGGGCAGAAGGCCTGCGAGTTCCTGGGCGCGAAGATCAAGACCGGCAAGGTCGTGCAGATCATGGGCGACCTCGCCTCGGTCAACGGCCGCGAGCGCTCCGAGGCCTTCCGCACCTGCGCCAAGGAGAAGTTCCCCGGACTGAAGGTCCTGGAGATCCCCGCCAAGTGGGAGTCCGACGCGGCCGCCTCCCAGCTGGACACCCTCCTCAACCAGAACCCCGACATCAAGGGCATCTACATGCAGGCGGGCGGCGTCTACCTCGCGCCCACCCTCCAGACCCTGAAGTCGAAGAACCTCCTCAAGCCGGTCGGCGACGCGAAGCACATCGCGATCGTCTCCAACGACGGCATCCCGCAGGAGTTCGACGCCATCCGCAAGGGCGAGATCGACGCGACCGTCTCGCAGCCCGCCGACACGTACGCCAAGTACGGCATGTACTACATCAAGAAGGCGATGGCGGGCGAGACCTTCAAGGAGGGCCCGACCGACCACAACTCCACGATCGTCAAGCACCCGAGCGGTCTCCTGGAGGACCAGCTGCCCGCGCCGCTGGTGACCAAGGAGAACGTGGACGACAAGGCGCTCTGGGGCAACAACGTCAAGTGAGTGCCGTGACCCGTGCCGACGCCTCTGACCTGAAACCGCTGGTCGAGGCGTCCGGGATCACCAAGCGGTACGGTCCCACGACCGCCCTGAAGGACGGCCGGCTGACCGTGATGCCCGGCGAGTCGCACGCCCTGGTGGGGCGCAACGGCGCGGGCAAGTCCACCCTCGTGACCGTCCTCACCGGGCTCCAGGCCCCGGACGCGGGCACGGTCCGCTTCGACGGGGAGCCTGCACCGGCGCTCTCCGACCGGGACGGCTGGCGGCGCAAGGTCGCCTGCGTGTACCAGAAGCCGACGGTCGTCCCCGAGCTGTCCGTCGCCGAGAACCTCTTCGTCCACCGCCAGCCCACCGGCTTCGGCGGAATCATCAAGTGGCGGCAACTGCGGTCCCAGGCGGCCGAGTTGCTCGACACCTGGGACGTACGGGTGGACCCCGACGCCCGGACGGCGGACCTGAAGGTCGAAGACCGGCAGATGGTCGAGATCGCCCGCGCGCTGTCCTTCGGGGCCCGGTTCATCGTCCTGGACGAGCCGACCGCGCAGCTCGACAACAAGGAGATCGAGCGGCTCTTCGCCCGCATGCGGACCCTCCAGGAGTCCGGGGTCACCTTCCTGTTCATCTCGCACCACCTCCAGGAGGTGTACGAGGTGTGCCAGGCGGTGACCGTCCTGCGCGACGCCCGCTGGATCACCACCGCCCCGGTCGCCGAACTCCCGCGCGCCGCCCTGGTGGAGGCCATGGCGGGGGAGGCCGTGACGGCCGCCGAGAGCGCCGCCCGCTCGGACGTGCCCGCCGACGCGCCGGTACGGCTGGAGGTCGCCGGGCTCGGCTCGGCGGCGTACCGGGACATCGACCTGACCGTCCGCGAGGGCGAGGTCGTGGGCCTCGCCGGGACCAGCGGCAGCGGCAAGATCGAACTGGCGGAGACCTTCGCGGGGCTGTACACGCCGGAGCGCGGGTCCGCCCGGCTCGACGGCCGCGAACTCCCCTTCGGGGACGTCCCCGCCGCACTGAAGGCAGGCGTGGGCTGCGTGCCGCGCGACCGGCACGACCAGGGCCTCGTCTCCGGGATGAGCATCGGCGACAACGCCACCATGAGCGTGCTCGGGCGGCTCGGACCGTACGGATTCGTCGGCACGGAGAAGAAGCGCGCGGTCGGCGAGGAGCTGATCCACCGCCTCGACATCCACGCCGAGGGGCCCCATCAGCCCGTCTCCGACCTGTCCGGCGGCAATGCGCAGAAGGTCGTGATGGCCCGGGCACTGGCCTCCGATCCGCGGCTCCTGGTCCTGATCAACCCCACCGCGGGGGTGGACGTGAAGTCCAAGGAGTCCCTCCTCGCACGGATGGACAGTGCCCGCGAGGACGGCACGGCGGTACTCGTCGTGTCCGACGAAATCGACGATCTGCGGCGCTGCGACCGCGTGCTGGTCCTCTTCCACGGGCGGGTGGTCGCCGACCACGCGGCCGGGTGGAACGACCACGAGCTGATCGCATCCATCGAAGGAGTAGACCGTGGCTGACACGACAGCCTCGAAGGTGGCCGCGCCCGCGCCGGACAGGACGGGCTCCTCCGCCGACCGAAGGAAGTCCCTGCTGATCGGCCGGGCCCGCGAACTGGCCCTGCTGCCCGCCCTGTTGGTGCTCGTCCTGGTCGGTGCGCTGACCAACGAGACCTTCTTCACCAGCGGCAACATCATCTCCATTCTGGGCGCGTCCGCCGCGCTCGCGATGGTGGTGCTGGCGGAGTCGCTGGTGCTGATCACCGGCAAGTTCGACCTGTCGCTGGAGTCGGTCGTGGGCATCGCGCCCGCGATGGGGGCGCTGCTGGTGCTGCCCGCCCTCAACTCCGGCTTCGGCACCGAACTGCCCGCGTTCGTCGGCATCCTGGTGATCCTGGTGGTCGGCGCGCTGATCGGCGCGTTCAACGGGGCGCTGGTGGTGAAGCTCAAGCTGAACGCGTTCATCGTGACGCTGGCCATGCTGATCGTGCTGCGCGGGCTGCTCGTCGGGGCCACCGAGGGCAAGACGCTCTTCGGCATGCCGGACGCCTTCTTCGCGCTGGCCACCTCCACCTTCATCGGCATCCCGCTGTCGGTGTGGATCGCGGCCCTGTGCTTCGGCATCGCGGGCTTCGTGCTCAAGTACCACCGGGTGGGACGGGCGTTGTACGCGATCGGCGGCAACCAGGCGGCGGCACGCGCGGCGGGCATCCGGGTGGACCGGGTCATGCTCGGGGTGTTCGTCACGGCGGGCGTACTGGCCTCCCTCGGCGGCCTCATCCAGACCGGGTACGTCGGCGCGATCAACGCCAACCAGGGCCAGAACATGATCTTCACGGTGATGGCGGCGGCCGTCATCGGCGGCATCAGCCTCGACGGCGGCAAGGGCACGATGTTCGGGGCCCTGACCGGTGTCCTGCTGCTGGGCGTCGTACAGAACCTGCTCACCCTGGCCCAGGTGCCGTCCTTCTGGATCCAGGCCATCTACGGCGGAATCATCCTGATCGCCCTGATGATCGCCCGGGTGACGACGGGCCGCGCCCAGGACTGAGCCCCCGACCACGGAACGTCCCCGCCGCGTCGGGCCCGCACGCGGGCCCGGGACCGGCCCGCACCCCGGTTCGGGGCCGACCCCGCGCCGGGGTCCGGGACCGGCTCGTACCCGGGGCCGGGACCGTCCGCCCGGGCGGTTTTGGCCGACGGTCCCCGTGCGGCGGCCGCGCTCCGGGACGGCAGCGAGACCCGGCCGTCCACCCCACCGACCAGCCCACCCGCCCACCGAACAAGGAGTCCGACCCCCCCATGAAATTCCAGCGACTCGGCGAGCGCGGCAGCGAGACGCCCGTGCTTCTCGCCGGTGACGGCCAGACGTACGACCTGTCCGGTCTCACCCCCGACATCGACGGCGCCTTCCTCGCCGGCGGCGGTGTCGAGCGGGTCCGCGCCGCGTACGAGGCCGGGACCCTGCCCCTCCTCGAGGACGCCGCCGGCCTCCGCACGGGTGCGCCCGTCGCCCGGCCCGGCAAGGTCGTCTGCATCGGGCTCAACTACCGCGACCACGCCGCGGAGACCGGGGCCGCCATCCCGCCCCGGCCCGTCGTGTTCATGAAGGACCCGTCCACCGTCGTCGGCCCGTACGACGAGGTGCTGATCCCGCGCGACTCCACCCGCACCGACTGGGAGGTGGAGCTCGGCATCGTCATCGGCAGCCGCGCCCGCTACCTGGAGGGACCGGAGGAGGCCCTGGCCTGCATCGCCGGGTACGCGGTCAGCCACGACGTCTCCGAGCGCGAGTTCCAGCTCGACTTCTCCCCGCAGTGGGACCTCGGCAAGTCCTGCGAGACCTTCAACCCGCTCGGCCCCTGGCTGCTCACCGCCGACGAGGTCGCCGACCCGCAGGACCTGCGGCTGCGCCTGTCCGTGAACGGCGAGAAGCGCCAGGACGGCCACACCGGCGACATGATCTTCCCCGTCGCCGAGATCGTCGCGTACCTGAGCCGGTACATGGTCCTGGAGCCCGGCGACGTCATCAACACCGGAACCCCGGCCGGAGTCGCCCTGGGCCTGCCCGGAAACCCGTACCTGCGTGCCGGTGACACCGTCGAGCTGTCCATCGACGGCCTCGGCAGCCAGCGCCAGACCTTCGCCCAGGCGTGAGAGGCCATCCTCGTGACCCGAACCACGGCGCGTATCACGGCAGTTGATACGTACGACATCCGCTTCCCCACCTCCCGCGAGCTCGACGGCTCCGACGCGATGAACCCCGACCCCGACTACTCGGCGGCCTATCTGATCCTGCGCACGGACGCACCCGACGGCATCGAGGGGCACGGCTTCACCTTCACCATCGGGCGCGGCAACGACGTCCAGGTCGCCGCCATCGACGCCCTCAAGCCGCACCTGATCGGCCGCTCGGTCGACGAACTCTGCGCCGATCCCGGCACGTTGGGGCGTGCCCTCGTCGGGGACAGCCAGCTGCGCTGGCTCGGGCCCGAGAAGGGGGTGATGCACATGGCGATCGGGGCGGCCGTCAACGCCGCCTGGGACCTCGCCGCCAAGCGGGCCGGACAGCCGCTGTGGAAGCTGCTCGCCGACGCCGAACCCGAGTGGCTCGTGCGGCAGATCGACTTCCGCTACATCGCGGACGTACTGAGCCCCGCCGACGCCCTGCACCTGCTGCGAGGCGGCAAGAACGGGGCCGCCGGGCGGGAGGCGAAGCTCCGCGAGCGCGGCTACCCCGGCTACACCACCTCGCCCGGCTGGCTCGGCTACTCCGACGAGAAGCTGACCCGCCTCGCCCACGAGGCCGTCGCCGACGGGTTCACCCAGATCAAGCTGAAGGTCGGCGCCGACCTCGCCGACGACGTCCGCCGCATGCGGGCCGCCCGCGCCGCCGTCGGCCCCGACATCCGCATCGCCATCGACGCCAACCAGCGGTGGAACGTCGGCGAGGCCATCGAGTGGACACGGGCACTGGGCGCGTTCGACCCGTACTGGATCGAGGAGCCGACCAGCCCCGACGACGTCCTCGGCCACGCCGCGATCCGGAGGGCCGTCGGCCCGGACATCAAGGTCGCCACCGGCGAACACGTGCAGAACCGCATCATCTTCAAGCAGCTCCTCCAGGCCGGGGCCATCGACGTCCTCCAGATCGACGCGGCGCGGGTCGGCGGTGTCAACGAGAACCTGGCGATCCTGCTGCTCGCCGCGAAGTTCGGCGTCCCGGTCTGCCCGCACGCGGGCGGCGTGGGCCTGTGCGAGCTGGTCCAGCACCTGTCGATGTTCGACTACGTGGCGCTGACCGGCACCACCGAGAACCGGGTCATCGAGTACGTCGACCACCTCCACGAGCACTTCACCGACCCGGTCGTCATGCGCGCGGGCCACTACACGGCCCCCGTCGCACCCGGCTTCTCGGCGACCATGCACGCGGAGTCGATCGCCGAATTCACCTATCCGGGCGGGCGGTTCTGGGCCGCCGACCTGGCCGCACAGATCACCGAGGGGGTTGGGGCATGAGCTCGACCGGGGAACTGGAAGGACTCAAAGCGCTGGTCACCGGGGGTGCGTCGGGCATCGGCCTGGCGACGGCCCGGCTGCTGGCCGCGCGCGGCGCGCAGGTCGCCGTACTGGACCTGGACCCGTCGGGGGCCGCGTCCCCGCTGCTCGGCTTCCAGGCCGACGTCTCCGACGACACTTCGGTACGTTCCGGGGTCGCGGCCGCGCTGGAAGCGCTCGGCGGCCTCGACATCCTGGTCAACAACGCGGGCATCGGCGCCGCCGGAACCGTCGAGGACAACGACGACGACCAGTGGCACAAGGTGCTGGACGTCAACGTGGTCGGCATGGTGCGCGTGACCCGCGCCGCCCTGCCCGCACTGCGGGCCTCCCGGCACGCGGCCGTCGTCAACACCTGCTCGATCGCCGCCACCGCCGGACTCCCGCAGCGCGCCCTCTACAGCGCCAGCAAGGGCGCGGTGCTGTCCCTCACCCTCGCGATGGCCGCCGACCACGTCCGCGAGGGGATACGCGTCAACTGCGTGAACCCAGGAACGGCGGACACCCCGTGGGTGGGCCGTCTGCTGGACGCGGCCGACGACCCCGAGGCGGAGCGCGCCGCGCTCAACGCCCGCCAGCCCATGGGCCGCCTCGTCTCCGCCGACGAAGTCGCCGCAGCCGTCGCCTACTTGGCGAGCCCGGCCGCCGGCTCCGTGACCGGGGCCTCGCTCGCCGTGGACGGCGGGATGCAGGGGCTGCGGCTGCGGCCGGAGGGCCAGTGAGGACGCTGGGCGGCAGCCGGGCCGCCGTCAGCCCGCTCGGCTTCGGGGCGGCCACCCTCGGCAACCTCTTCGCGGAGGTCTCCGACGACGACGCGCACGCCGCCGTGGACGCCGCCTGGGCCGCCGGGGTCCGCTACTTCGACACCGCCCCGCACTACGGTCTCGGCCTGTCCGAACGCCGCCTCGGCGCAGCCCTGCGCGGGCGCCCCCGGGACACGTACACCCTCTCCACCAAGGTCGGCCGGCTCCTGGAGCCGGGCGGCTCCGGCGGGCCGGACGAGGGCTTCGCCGTCCCGGCGGACCGGCGCCGGGTCTGGGACTTCAGCGCGGACGGGGTACGCCGCTCCGTCGAGGACAGCCTGCACCGGCTGGGCCTGGACCGGATCGACGTCGCCTACATCCACGACGCCGACGAGTGCGCGGACGGCGGGGAACAGGCGCTGCGCGAGGCCTACCCGGCACTGGAACGGCTCCGCTCCGAGGGCGTGATCGGCGCGATCGGCGCAGGCATGAACCAGGTCGCCCCACTGGAGCGGTACCTCACCGAGACGGACGCCGACGTCGTGCTGTGCGCGGGCCGCTACAGCCTCCTCGACCAGCGGGCGGGCCGCTCCCTGCTGCCCGAGGCACTGCGGCGCGGGCGCAGCGTCGTCATCGGCGGCGTCTTCAACTCGGGCCTCCTCGCGGACCCGCAGCCCGGGGCGACGTACGACTACAAGGCCGCACCCGTGGAACTGCTCGGCCGGGCCCTGCGCATCAAGAAGATCGCGGAGGCGCACGGGGTGCCGCTGCGGGCGGCGGCCCTGAACTTCCCGTTCCGGCACCCGGCGGTGGCGAGTGTGCTGGTGGGGATGCGGTCGGCGGCGGAGGCTGCGGACGCGGCGGCGATGCTCGCGGTGGACGTGCCGGACGAGCTGTGGGGCGAACTGAGGGAAGAGGGGCTGTTGACGCCGTGAGCGGTCGGATCGGACGGATCGTGGACGCGCACCACCATGTGTGGGACCTGTCGGTACGGGACCAGGACTGGATCACGGGTCCACAACTCGCCCCGATCCGGCGGGACTTCCTCGTCCCGGACCTGGCGGTGGAGGCGGCGGCGGCCGGCGTGGACGCCACCGTTGTCGTCCAGACGGTGACGGTCGCCGAGGAGACCCCCGAGATGCTCGCGCTCGCCCGGGCGCACGAGCTGATCGCCGGGGTCGTCGGCTGGACCGACCTCACGGCGGAGGGGGTGGGGGAGGAACTGGCCCGGCTGCGTTCCCTTCCCGGTGGTGAGTCTCTGGTCGGCATCCGGCACCAGGTGCAGGGGGAGCCCGATCCGGAGTGGCTGCTGCGGGCGGACGTGGGGCGGGGGCTGGCGGCCGTCGAGGCGGCCGGACTCGCCTACGACCTCGTGATCGTCCCCGGGCAGCTCGCCGCCGCAACGAAGGCCGCTGCGGCGCACCCGGGGCTGACCTTTGTTCTGGATCACTTGGGCAAGCCGCAGATCGTGCGGGGTGCGCTGGAGCCGTGGGCGGGGCTGGTGCGGGAGCTGGCGGCGCTGCCGAACGTGGTGTGCAAGCTGTCGGGGATGGTGGTGGAGGCGGACTGGGAGCGCTGGGAGGTGGACGACCTGCGGCCGTATGCGGAGGTGGTGCTCGACGCGTTCGGGGCGGGGCGGGTGATGTACGGGTCGGACTGGCCGGTGTGCCGGTTGGCGGCGTCGTACGGGGAGGTGCTGGGGGTGGCGCGGGAGTTGTGCGGGGCGCTTTCGGAGGGGGAGCGGGGGGATGTGTTCGGGGGGACGGCGGGGCGGGTGTACGGGGTGTAAGGGGGTGGTTGTGCGGGTGCGGGTCGGTGGGTGGCTGGGGTTTCGCTGCGCGGGCCTCTCCCCGCCCCGCCCCTTCCCGTAAGCGCTCGCCGCGCGGCTGGATGGGTTGCCATGTGCGGGTGCGTTGTGGCTGGTCGCGCCCACGCGGCGGAGCCGCACATCCAGCAGAGCCCCGCGCCCCTGAAGGGGCGCTGCTCCATGCGGGTTGGCTGTCGTGCGGGGTGAGCTTGGTCGCCGTACGGTCGCGGCGAGGTGAGAGAAATGTCCGCGATTGCAGCGCATCGCCTGGCGCGACGGACCGTTCCGGTCGTCGTTCCGTTTCTCGTGCTTGCCGCCACCGGCTGCGGTGGGGCGACTTCCGGTGCTCCGGCGGCCGTCGCTTCCCCGGTCGCCGTGCCGCTTGCCGAGTCCGTCGTGCAGGTGCAGCGTGCCGTCGCCAAGGTGTGGCCCCGGACCGGTGAGATCTGGCCCGGTGTCGACTTCCGGCCCCATGTGGCGCTGATCCTCGACGGCAGGGACACCGGCTGGCTGGTGTCCGTCGACCGGGGGGCGACGCCCGAGAAGGTCGACGCGGCCCGTATCGCCGCCGCGAAGGCGCCCGTACCCGACAAGGACGGCTACGCCTTCGGCACCTGGGAGGGCCGCCACCTGGTCAGCGTCCAGGCCCGTGCCCTGCCCGACTTCCGCACGGGGCGTCCCGAGTACGACCGTCTCACCGACGCCGAACTCCTCTTCGGGGTCGCCACCCACGAGCTGTTCCACGACGCCGTCCAGGAGGGCGGGCCCTCGGGGAAGACCTGGAAGTGGCCCGAGGCGGAAGGGGCCGCCGACCGGGCCGCCGACAGCTACCCCGTCGACCCGGACGCCCGCCTGCGCCGCACCCTCACCCTGAACTCCCTGGTCGACGCCTACCGCGACCCGGCCCGCCGCGCCGAGAAGCTGGCGGCCGCCGCGTACTGGCAGCACCAGTGGGAGAAGGGCGCCCCGGACGAGGCCCGCGACTTTCGCAGGCTGGACGTCTCCGAGGGCACCGCCCGGTACTTCGAGAACACCGCCGAGAGCATGGCCGCCGCCGACCCGGCCGCCTTCCTCCGCGACAAGGTCTACGTTCCCGAAGCCTTCTACCGGCCCGCCGACCGGCAGAGCTACGTCATCGGCTCGGCCGCCGGAACCCTCAACACGGACCCGCAGTGGAAGCGGGCCGTGCAGTCCGGCACGGGCGACACCCCGCTCTCGTACCTCCTCAAGGGCGTACGTCCCGCCCCGCAGACCGAACCCGCCGACGTCGCCCGAGCCGTCCGCACGGGTGTCCACGCCCGCAACGCCGAGCTCAAGCCCGACCTCCAGCCCGCCGTCGACGGCTACCGCGACACGACCGGCCCCCTGCTCCTCCTGCCCGCCGACGCCATGACCGACGGCACGGACTTCCCCCTCAGCGGCCACTTCTCCTCCCCGGACCTCCCGGCGGGCGCCCAGCTCATGCGGAGCTTCACCGGCGCGTTCACCCTCAAGAGCGGCGGCACGCTGCGCCTGAAGGACGTGACCCTGCTGACCGGGCTCCCGGGCCTGGAGGAGTACGCGGTGCTGCCGCTGGCGGTGGTCAAGGGCCAGGTCGTCCAGACCTCCGGACAGGTGAAGGGCACCGGCGACCGCGTGTCGGGCGCGGTCGGGGTGCGCGCCTCGGACGTCACCGGACGCAAGGCACTGATCGCCCAGTGAACCCCCGTACGTACGGAAGGAAGTCCCCCATGCCGAGCCGCAACCGGTTCCTCGCCGCCACCGCCCTCCTCCCCGCCCTCGCCCTGCTCGCCACCGGCTGCGGCGGCGACGAGGACAAGGGCACCAAGGCCGCCGAGGCGACGCCCAGCGCGACCCCCGCCGCCTTGGCCCGCTTCTACAGCCAAAAACTCGACTGGAAGGCCTGCACCGACGAGAACCTCAAGGGCGTCGAGTGCACCAAGGTCAAGGTCCCCGTCGACTACACCAAGCCCGACGGCAACACCCTCGACCTGCACGTCACCCGCGTCGCCGCCACCGACAAGGCCAAGCGGCGCGGTGCCCTGCTCGTCAACGCCGGCGGCCCGGGCCTGCCCACCACCACCTACCTCGGCGACGCCGCCCAGTGGCCCGCGGGGCTCAAGGCGGCCTACGACGTGATCGCCTTCGACCCGCGCGGGGTCGGCCTCAGCGCCCCGCTGACCTGCAAGCTCGACACGACCGTCGAGGACTACGTCCAGCGCCCGGCCGGGCCCGAACCGTTCGCCCAGCAGGTCACCGAGGCGAAGCAGGTCGCCGAGGCGTGCCGCAAGAACCGGCCCCAGGGCGACCTCGGGCAGTTCACCACCCGCAACACCGCCCGCGACATGGACGTCGTCCGGGGCGCACTGGGCGAGCAGAAGATCAGTTACGAAGGCCTGTCGTACGGCACCTACCTGGGAGCCGTCTTCGCGCAGATGTTCCCCGCCGGCCTCGACCGGATCGTCCTGGACGGCGTCGCCGACCCGGGGCGCGTCTGGCGTCCCATGCAGCAGGCGCAGACCGAACAGTCCCAGCGCAACGCCCCCCTGTTCGCGGCCTGGGCGGCCGAGCGGGACAGCACCTACCACTGGGGGGCGACCGCCGAGGAGGTGGAGAAGAACCTCACCGCCCTCGCCCGCAAACTGGCCGTGACACCTGTGCAGGCGGAGGGCCGGGCTGTGGGCGCGCGGGAGGTCCTCGGTTCGGCGGGCATGGGAGCCACCGGCGACGAGGAGTCGATGAAGGAGTCCGCCGAAATGATCCGCAAGATCCAGCAGGCGGACGCGGACGGCAAGAAGGCGACGCTCCGCCCGATGGTCGCGCCCGGCACGGTCACCGATGACACCCCGGGCGGCGACACGTCCCCCAACGACAACCTCATGGCGTCCCGGCTCGCCATCCAGTGCGGCGACGTGGAATGGCCGCGCGATCCGGCGACGTACGAGAAGGACGTCGAGCGGATGGCGAAGGAACTGCCCTACGGCGACGCCAGCGCCTGGAACATCAACGCCTGCGCCTTCTGGGACAAGCCCGTCGAGCCGCCGACCGAGATCAAGCCCCTCGACCGTGAGGTGCTGCTGCTCCAGTCGACGTACGACGCCAGCACGCCGATGGAGGGCGCGCGGGCGATGCAGAAGGCGCTCGGCGACAAGACCCGCATGATCGAGGCGAAGGGGTCGTGGGCGCACGGGCTGTTCCCCGGCGACTGCGTGGAGAAGGCGACGGTGGACTACCTGGTCGACGGGACCTTCCCGGCACAGGACGGGAGCTGCACGCCCAGCTATCTGAAGAAGCCGTAGCACTCGCTCACGGCAACGGCAGCGCGATCTTCACTGCGTACACCGCGACCAGCCCGAAGCCGACCCGGAAGGTCCACGCGCGCACCGTCGGCGAGATCCGCGCGCCCGCGAACCCCGCGACGGCGACCAGGAGTTGCTGCCAGCAGAACGACGCCAGGAACACCCCGGCGACGAACAGCGCCCCGGGGCCCGGCCCGTCCAGGGTCGTGCCCTGAGCGGTGGTCAGGGCGGCGAAGTACAGGGCGGTCGTCGGGTTGATCACGGTGAGCGCGACGAAGCGGGTGAAGGTGCGGGTCGCGCCGCCCCGGCCCGCCGGTGAGTCCTCCACCGGTGCGGGGCGCCGTGACGCCCACAGGCCCCGTACCGCGATGACCAGGAGCACGGCTGCCGACACCAGCCGCACCCACGCCTCCACCCCGCTCAGCGCCGACGCGACCAGAGGGCCCAGCGCGGTGGCGGCGGCCGCGTACGCCAGGTCGACGACGGCGACGGCCGAGGCGGCGGCCACCGCGTTGCGGCGCTCCCGCATGCCCTCCTGGATCAGCAGGACGCCCATCGCCCCGACGGGCACCGCCACTCCCAGACCCGCCGCCGCACCAGCCAGCGCGGGCGCCATCAGCTCGCTCATGGCGCTCACTGTCGGGGTTCGCGGGCCCGCTGCGCGACCGAGTTTCGGGGGAGCGGGGCGGGGCTACCGCAGCGGGGCCTGCCACGTCAGTACGGTCTCCCGCTGCCCGCCCTCGCCCACCCCGTCGTCCGCCACCGTCAGCCGTACGCCGTCGCGCCCGTCCGGCAGCTGTGCCTTCGCGTCGACGCGGACGTGTACGGAGGTGACCTGCGCCCGGCGGTGCGCGGCGGCCAGCGCCCCGCGCAGGGCCGCCACCAGCTGTTTCGCCACCGGTTCGGGGACCAGGGTGTCGACGGCGCCCTCGAAGTGCACCGACGGCGCGAAGCCGAGCAGCGCGGCCGCGCCCGCCGTCTCCCGCAGCACCTTGCCGCGTACCGTCGTCGGCGCGTCGGCGGGCGGCTGCTGGAGGGCGAAGATCGCGGTGCGGACCTCCTGGATGGTCGAGTCGAGCTCGTCGACGGCCCGGCCGAGGAGTTCGTCCATGCCGGGGACCGAGGCCGCCCCGTTCGCGGCCCGCCGCCGGGTCGACTCCAGCATCATCTCCGTCGCGAACAGCCGCTGTACGACGAGGTCGTGCAGGTCACGGGCGATCCGGTCGCGGTCCTCGAAGACCGCGAGGCGCTCCCTGGCCTCCCGCCCGCCGGCCAGCACCATCGCCAGCGCGGCCTGCGAGGCGAACTGGGAGGCCAGCAGGCGTTCGACCCCCGTGTACGGCGCGCCGCCCGGACGGCGGGGCAGGGCGAGCGTGCCGATGAGCCGGCCGCCGCTCTGCAGGGGCAGCAGCATGCTGGGGCCGAAGCGGGACCGTACGACCGTCGTCATCCGGTCGTCGGTCGCCGAGTCGTCGACGAACACCGGTTCCCCGCCGAGGAGTTGCTCCAGGACCGGGCTGCCGGGCTCGATGGAGGTGCCGAGGAAGTCCGCCGCGTCGTCGCCGGGGCCGGTGGCCGCCGCGACGATCTCCATGCCGTCGTCCTCGGTCGGCTGGAGGATGATCCCGGCCGCCGCACCGGACAGCGTGCGCGCCTTCTCGGCGACGGTCATCAGCGCGTCCTCGTTGGTGCCGCCGTGCAGCAGGGCGGTCGTGACGGCGGCGGCGCCCTCGATCCAGTGCTCGCGCAGGCGGGCCGTCTCGTACAGGCGGGCGTTGCCGATCGCGATCCCGGCCTGCGCGGCGAGGACCCGCAGCAGCGACAGGTCGTCCGTGCCGAACGGGGCGCCGCCCGGCTTGTCGGTCAGGTAGAGGTTGCCGAAGACCTGCGCGTCGACGCGGACCGGCACCCCGACGAAGGACTCCATCTCCGGATGCCCCTCGGGAAAACCCACCGAGCGGACGTCTGTGCGGATGCGCGGTACGAGGAGCGGGCGCGGCTCGCGCACCAGCGCGCCCAGCAGCCCGCTGTGCCCGTCCGGGAGCGGCCCGATGCGCTCCCTGGCCTCGGCGTCGAGGCCCGCCGTGTAGAGGTCGGTGACCCCGGTGCGCTCGGCGTCGAGGACCCCGAGGGCGCCGTAGCGGGCGCCGGTCAGCTCCACGGCCGAGTCCACGATGTGCTGGAGGGTGCCGCGCAGCTCCAGGTCCATGCCCACGCTCAGGACCGCGTCGAGCAGCCGGGGCAGGCCGGGGGCCGTGCGTCCCTCTTGGTGCATGGGGCTGGGGTTCCTTCTCGCCGGGTATGTGCCGATCTTGTACGACCTTAACCAGGCGGGGCGGGGGACCGCAGCTCCCGGGCGCGGCCGGGACAGGAGCGGGCCCCCGCGGGGGTGGGGGGGGAGTGCTACGAGGCGGGGTGGGCCTCCGCCGTCTGCTGTTCGCCCTGGGCGGGGGCCTTGGCTGCGGCAGCCGCGTCGGCCTTGTGGGCCTTGGGCGTCCTGTGGTCCGCCTTGCGGGCCGCCCGGGACTCTGTCAGCGGGTCCAGGGCCAGCGGCTGGATGCGTCCCTCCAGCATCGCCCCCAGCCCCAGCACCGCGCACACGTCCGGCCGCTCCGCGATCCGCACCGGCATCCCCGTGGCGTCCCGCAGCATCTGGTCCAGGCCCGGCAGCAGCGCGCTGCCGCCGACCATCATGATCCCGCTCTCGCCGAGGTCGGCCACCAGGTCCGGCGGGCAGGTCCGCAGGATCTTGCCGATGCCGTCCAGGACGGCGGTCAGCGGGGTGTGGATGGCGCGCTGCACGGCGGCCGTGTCGACGTGCACCGAGCGGGCGAGCCCGGTCGCCACGTCCCGGCCGTGGATCTCCGTGGACACCGGCCCGCCCGCGGCCAGCCCGCTCGACCGCAGGGCCAGTTGCAGCGGACGTACCGACTGCGAGGGCAGCATCAGCTCGTGCGCCTGGCGCAGGTGCTGCACGACGGCGTGGTCGATGGCGTTGCCGCCGACCGGGATGCGCTCGGCGGCCACGATGGAGCCCAGCGAGAGCACCGCCACCTGGGTGGTGGCCGCCCCGCACACCATGATCATGGTGGCCGAGGGCTGTTCCACCGGGAGGCCGCAGCCGACGGCCGCCGCGATCAGGGTGTCGACCAGTTCCACGCGGCGGGCCCCGATGCCGACCAGCGTCTCGACGGCGGCGCGCTGGGCGAGCGGGTCGGCGTCGTGCGGGGTGCAGGCGGCGGCCCGCAGGCCCGGCTTGCGGCGCAGCTGACGGCGGAGCTTGTCGCCGAGGAGGCTGCGCAGCATGCGCTGGGCCATCTCGATGTCGACGACGGTGCCGCCGGAGACGGGGCGGACGACGCGGATGTAGTCGGGGGTGCGCCCGGTCATCTGCTCCGCGAAGGCGCCGACCGCGATGAGGGCGCCGGTGCGGGTGTTGACGGCGGCGCAGCTCGGTTCGTCGACCACGAGGCCGAGCCCCTTCACGAAGACCCGGGTCCTGGCGGCCCCCAGATCGACGGCGACATGGCAACGGCGCAACTGCTCAAGGCTGACGGTCATAGTCGCATCGTGCGGGGTGCGCGCGGTGGGCGCGCGCTGGGATGAGCCGCACGGGGTACGGGATCTGACGCCACGCCAGAAACTGCCGGTGCGTCAGCCCTCCTCTCGGCCTCCTCGGGTCCCTCCGCCCCTACGGCAGCTCCCTCAGCTCCTGGAAGAGCCCCCAGGAGAATTCCGCCACCCGGGCGGAGCCGTCCGGCAGGGTGAGGGAGAGGCGGGCCCGGTTCGGGGTGCCCGGGTCCAGCATGCGTACCGGCCCGAAGGCCGCGAAGGCCTGCGCCACCTCGTCCACGGTCGCGGACCAGGGGGCGAGGTCCCCGGCCGTGCGCAGCTCGGGTCCGGCCGCGCCGGGCGCGCGCACCAGCCACTCGTTCCACGCCACCCCGTCCGGCCCGGTGAGCACCTCCAGCCGCAGGTCGGGCCAGAGCGGCACCCGCCACTGGTGCGCGTCGCACTCCAGGTCGCCGATCCGCCGCCGTACGACCGCCTCCGCAGGCCCCAGCACGGACCGGTAGCGGTCCACCGCGCCGCGCGCGCGGGGCGAACGCACCATGGCCTGCCAGCGGCGGTTGACGTCGCGCATCTCGGTCAGGCTCACCCCCATCGCGATTCGGGCGTCCTCCACCAGCCCCGGCTGGTGGTCGGCCATCCTCCGCAGCAGGACGAGCTGAAACTCCCGGGGCCCCAGGCCCCCGCCCGTCCTGCCCGCCCTGTCTGCCCCGCCGGACCCGCCGGATCCGCCACGCACCATGATCCACCTCACTTACTTGACAATCTCAATCATTGAGGAGCAAGGTTCATCCAGATACTAAAGTTTCAGTTCACCGCGTCGATCCGGAGGCCGCACCCCCATGACCACTCTCCCCACCACCGGCCGCGCCTGGCACCTCGTACGCCGTCCGAACGGCTGGCCGGTGCCGGAGGACTTCGCCCTCGTCGAGACCCCGGTCACCGAGCCCGCCCCCGGCCGGGTCCTCGTCCGGAACCTCTACCTCTCCGTCGACCCGTACATGCGCGGCCGCATGAACGACGTGAAGTCCTACATCCCGCCCTTCCAGCTCGGTGAGCCGATGACCGGCGGCGCGGTCGGCGAGGTCATCGCCTCGAACGACGAGCGCTTCGCCGTCGGCGACCACGTCCTGCACGACCTGGGCTGGCGCGAGTACGCGGACCTGAAGGCCGACCACGCCACCAAGGTCTCCGCCGAGCTGGCGCCCCTCTCCACCTACCTCGGCGTCCTCGGCATGCCGGGCCTGACGGCCTACGCGGGCCTCTTCGAGGTGGCCTCCTTCCGGGAGGGCGACACCGTCTTCGTCTCCGGCGCGGCCGGCGCCGTCGGCAGCCAGGTCGGCCAGATGGCCAAGCTGCGCGGCGCCCGGCGCGTGATCGGCTCCGCCGGTTCCGCCGACAAGATCAAGCTCCTCACCGAGGAGTACGGCTTCGACGCGGCCTTCAACTACAAGGACGAGGCCCCCGTGGCCGAGCAGCTCCGCGAAGCCGCCCCCGAGGGCATCGACGTCTACTTCGACAACGTCGGCGGCGAGCACCTGGAAGCGGCGATCTCCTCCCTCACCGTGCACGGCCGCGCCACCCTCTGCGGCGCGATCTCCGGCTACAACGAGACCGAGCCGGTCCCGGGCCCGCGCAACATGATGGCCATCATCGGCAAGCGCCTGCGCCTGCAGGGCGTCCTGGTCGCCGACCACGCCGACCTCCAGCCGAAGTTCGTCGAGGAGGTCTCCTCCTGGATCCGCTCCGGCGAGCTGAAGTACGACGAAACGGTCGTCGAGGGCATCGAGCACAACGTCGACGCGTTCCTCGGAATGCTGCGCGGCCAGAACACCGGCAAGATGATCGTTTCCCTGGCCGGATGACTGGAAAGTCGACCCGATAGAGTCCAGGCACACCGTCACGGCGCGTGGGCGCGAGCCGTTGACGAACCAAGCAGGAGGAACCACCCGTATGTCCATCCAGAAGATCGACGTCAAGTACACCGCTGTCGCCACCGCGGAGAACGGCCGTGACGGCCGGGTCGCCACCGACGACGGCAAGCTGGACGTGGTCGTCAACCCGCCGAAGGAGATGGGCGGCAGCGGCGCCGGCACCAACCCGGAGCAGCTCTTCGCCGCCGGTTACAGCGCCTGCTTCCAGGGCGCGCTCGGCGTTGTCGCCCGCAAGGAGAAGGTCGACATCACCGGCTCGACCGTCACCGCGAAGGTCGGCATCGGCTCGACCGAGGCGGGCGGCTTCGGCCTGGAGGTCGCGATCTCGGCCTCCATCCCGAACGTGGACGAGGCCACCGCCAAGTCCCTGGTCGAGAAGGCCCACGAGGTCTGCCCGTACTCCAGCGCCACCCGCGGCAACATCAAGGTCGAACTCTCCGTCGCCTGATGCACTGACGCCACACAAAGAGGGGCCGCACCTGCGAGGTGCGGCCCCTCTTCGCCTACCCTGCCCCGTCGGGGCGCGGGGCTGTGTCGATGTGCGGCTCCACCGCGCCGGGCGCCCCTTCAGGGGCGCGGGGCTGTGCTGCACGTGCGGCTCCGCCGCGCGGGCGCGCCCCTTCAGGGGCGCGGGGAACTGCGCGAGCAACCACGACGCACCTGCACGGAACCGTGCAATCGCCGCGCGGCGAGCGCTTTAGGGAAAGGGGCGGGTCCGGGGCCTCTCTGCCTGGGCGGCAGGGGCTGACGTGTCCGGTACGGGGGCGGGCCGGGGCCCCTTTGGACGCGCGTCCGGTGTCGGGGCTGGCCAAGGGGCGGCACCCGGGTGGGCCGGGAGCGGGAGGGGCCGCCCCCTTGCCCGCCCGTCCCGCCCCCGGGGGGCGGCCCCGCCGCCCAAGGGGGCTAGGGGGAAGGTGGGGAGGGCGGCCCCGCCGCCCAAGGGGGCTCGGGGGAAGGGGACGAGGGGCGGCCCCGTCGCCCAAGGGGGCGGAGGGAAGCTGCGCCGCCCCCCAAGGGGGCTACGGGGGGTGGGAGGGGACGAGGGGCGGTCCCTCCCGCTCGCGGGGAGAGGACCCCGCACCCCCTACGCGGACGCAGCCCGCACGATCGCCCTCACCAGGTGCACATTCTCCGGCGCCGCACCCCCGGGGTACGCAAACCGCCTCCGGTTGTACCCGTACGCGATCCGCTGCCGAGGATCGGCGAACGCCATCGACCCCGCCGCCCCACTGTGCCCGATCGCCCCGTGCCCCAGCACCGGATACCGCTCCGCCGACAGCGCCACGAACCCCGCCCCGAACACCGACCGTTCCCCGGCCACCAGGTCGGTCCCGTCGAAGTGAATCCGCCCGAAGTCCGCCAGCGTCCGCTCCGTGAGCAGCGGCTCCACCCCGTCCCCGAGGATCGCCCGGTACATCCCGGCCAGCCCCCGGGCCGACGCCACCCCGCCGAACGACAGCTGCCCGTTGGCCCGCAGGGCGTACGAGTTGCCCGCCTCGACGATGTCCGTCGGCTTCTCGGCGTTCAGGTTGAAGGCGATCCCGGTCAGCGAGTGCGCACTGCCCGGGTTGGCCGCGATCTCCGCCTGCTGGTCGGCGGTCGGCGCCATCGGCAGCGTGTCCAGCACCCGCGGAATCTCGGCGTCCGGCAGCCCCACGAAGAAGTCGAGCCCGTACGGGGCCCGCACCCGCTCCTCGTAGACCTCCTGAATCGACCGTCCGGTGACCCGCCGCACGACCTCTCCGGCCAGCGCGCCGATCACGTACGCGTGGTACCCGGCCTGCGTCCCCGGCGTCCAGTACGGCGCCTGGCCCGCGAGGCGCTCCGCGACGACCCGGTCGTCGGCCAGCTCCTCCGCCGTGAACCCGGCATCGGCCCCCACCAGTCCCGCCCGGTGCGCCAGCAGGTCCCGCAGCGTCAGCCGGTCCTTGCCCTGCGCGCCGAACTCCGGCCAGTACGACGCCACTTCGCGGTCCAGCTCCAGCACCCCGTCCTGCACGAGCAGCGCCACCACCAGATAGGCGGCGCCCTTCGTGGACGAATACACCGGAGTCAACGAGTCCGCCTCGATCTCCGGCCCGCCCCACAGGTCCACCACCAGCTCGCCGCGCACGTACGCGGCGAGCTGGGCGGAGTGGTCCGGCCCCTCGTCGGGGTTGTTGAGGACGGCCGCGAACTCCTCGCGGACGTCCTCATAGCCTGCGGCGACGGTCCCCTTGACATCGATCCCGCTCACGCGAATCCAACTCCCCCACATCAGTGCTCTCTGCTTGCAGGGTGATCAAGCGCCCGCCGCCGCGGCCTATTCCGTTCCTGCCGACTTCGTTCACATCGGCTTAACAAAACGTCCGTTACGCACCGGACGTGACGTACAGCGCCCGCGCGACCTGCGCGAACTCGCCCTTCGGGTGGGCCCGGAACAGCGGCTGCGTACCGAAGAGCACGACCGCGGCCCCCTGTGCGGAGGTCCCGGAGACGACGGCCGCCTGCCCCGCCGCGTCCTTCGGGCCGCCCGTGCCGTCCTCGCCCGCACGCCAGTGCCCGGACACGAGCGGGTTCCCGCCCGTCTTGTCGTACGACTGGTCCACCCGCACACCCGTGCCGAGCCCGCTGAACCACAGTGGCGCGAAGACAAACGTGTGCGCGGGAGCCCCGCCGGTCACGGCACTGCCCGCCGCGTTGTCGACCCGTACGACGCCGTTGGCATCCCCGTTGCCCTGCACGGCGGTGGCGGCGATCAGCTTCGCGTCGGCGTTGAACTTCGCCCCGGTGCCGCCGAGTCCGACGACCCCGTGCCCCTTCAGGAAGGCGTCGAGCCCGGCCTTGGCCGCCGCGTTCAGCTTCCCGTAGGCCAGATCCGCCGACACGTACAGCGTGTCGACCTTCTTCCAGTCGAACCCGGCGTTGAGCACCGCCGTCGACACGGGCGTCACGTCGAAGCCCATCTCGCGCAGCGCGAACAGCTCACCGGACGACACGGCCGCCGCCACCCGGGTCCGCCCGATCGCCGCGACCCCCTGGGCCCGCGTGGCGTGGAACGCCACCCCGAACCGGTCCGCCAGCTTCACGGCCTTCCACCGCGCCGACCCCGGCACGACGGCCGTCCCGTCGGCGGCCCGCCGCACCTTCACCCCGTCCGCCAGCAGCGCGTTGAGGGCGCCGACCTCCTTGGGGTCGTCCAGCCGCAGTTGCAGGTCCCCCCACGGGGCGACGTACCCGGTGGCCGAAGCGGCGTGCACACCACGGCGCGGAACATCCACCGTGGTGCCCTGAGCGACGCGGTCCACGCTCGCACCCCACAGCAGCCCCAGGCTCCACCCGGAGATGTCGTACATCGCGGAGACGTCGGCGCTGATGTCGCGCCCGTCGGCCAGGATGACGTTCGCGACCCCGCGCTTGGGCTGCTTCATGTCCACGACGTACGACCCGGCCGGGTAGCTCTTGGAGCCCACCCGGAAGGCGCGCAGCGCCCGCTCGACCTTGACGTCGTTGGCCACCAGATGGTCGACGAGCCGCGCCGCCGCCACGCCGGACCGCTGCCCCTCGCCGCCCGCCGGGATGACGTACGCGCTCGGGAACTCGGTCGTGTACACGTCCTCCGGGCCGATCCCCGGAACGCCGGGCACGGTCTCCTCCGACACGGGCACCTGCGCGGCACCCGCAGCACCCCGCCGGAAGGACTCGATCTGGTCGGCGATGACCGAAGTCCGGTGCGTGGACGTGTAGTCGACGGCCGCCTTGATGGCCGCACCGGCGATGTCGGTGTTGATCGCCGACCGACGCCGCAGCTCCGCGACGGGCTGCGTGTCGTACTCCTCGTTGTTGACCTGGAGCGGAATCTCGATGGTGTGCGTGGCGACCGCGCCCTGGAAGGGCATGTACTGCGGGGTGAAGATGGGCGGCCAGTCGTCCCACCCTTCCTGCTGGTCCCGGAAGGGGATGATCGCCGGATCGACGCCGTCCTTGGCGGGCGTGTACCCCAGCCCGTTCACGGCGGCCTCCATCCCCAGCGCGTTCGCGTACGAATTCTTCAGGAAGAGGTCGTACTCGTAATTCTCGCCGTGCGGGGGAGTGGTGGGCTCGATCAGCGTCCCGTTCACATAGCCGTGCATGTCCAGCATGACCGCGGGCTGCTTGTCGATGGCGATCTGCCGGATGGCACGGGCCTCGGGCTGGGTGGCGGTGATGAAGTCGCGGTTGATGTCGAACCCGTTGGAGTTCTCCCGCGTCCCGGCTATCCGTCCGTCCGGATTCGCCGTGACATTGAAGTACAGCCGGTTCTTGTCCAGCAGCTTCCGCGTCTTCTCGTCCTTCGCGGAAGCCAGCTCGGATATGAGCTTCAGAGACGCGTCCGTCCCCTCCCACTCATTCCCGTGAATGTTGTTGTTGACAAACAGCGGCGTCTTGTAATCCGCCTTTATCTCACGGTCCTTGGCCGCCTTCGCCGGGGAATTCTCGATCAATTCCCGCATCCGTTCCTGCCGCCCGGCCTCCCGGCTGCTCTCCGGCGCGGTGACGGTCACCAGATACAGGTCGTGCCCGCCCGCCGACTTCCCGGCCAGCTCGACGCTCACCCGGTCGCTCTGCTTCTGCAGCTGATTCAGCTTCGGGGCTATCGCGTGGTACGGGGTCAGCCCCAACTTGATGGACTTGTCAGCGGGGTTGGGCGCGGGCTCCCTCAGCTTCGTCCGCCGGGGGAACCCGTCGGTCCGGCCGCCGCGGCGGACCCCGAGGTCCCCGAGCGCCCGCTCGGCGGCACCCGCCCCGGTCCTTGCCGCGGGCCCCCTCAACTCCCGCTCGCTGTCGGTACGTTCATGCTTCGGCCCGTCACCCTTCGGCCCGGGTGCGGCCTGGGCGCCGGAGGTGGGGACGATCAGGGCGGCACCGGCGAGGGCGGCGGTGGCGACGAGCACGGGTCTCGGTATGCGTACGGCCATGGATGTGCGTACCTCCGGGAGGGGCGGTTGATCGGTACGCAGGGGTCTACCGGCTGAACACCCGTGACACAAGGGGGTCTTGGGAACGGCTCCGCCACTCCTAGGACCGCACGGCATTCCCGCAGGAGCCGTCCGCGCCCCCCTCGGTGACGGGCCCCTTCCGGTCGTACGGGTCCGTGTCCGGCCCCTCGCCCCCGGCGCGCGTGCCGAACTCGGGTGCGAAGAAGCCGGTGAGGTTGACCCCGCAGCCGCCGTTCGTCATGTTCACCTTGTAGGACAGCAGCGAGAAGGTCCCCGGGTCGGTCCGCACCTTCGCCGGATCGTCCCAACTGGCCACCACCTCACGCCGGACGACGGTCCGCACGACCTCGCGGCTGTCGGCGGCCGCCCGGGTCACGGGATAGACGTACGTGACATCACTCGCCACCTCCACGGCCCCCCGCGCCCCCGCCCGGAAGCTCAACTCCCCCCGCACCTTGACCACGTCCCCCACCAGCCGCACCTTGCCCCCGTCGAACCGGCTGAACAGCAACAACGGATCGTTCTCCGCATCCGGCTTCAGGAACGCCTGCCGCAGATAGCGGGCCGTGTCCGCCTGCTGCGGATTCACGAGCGTGATCGCCTTGTCGGGCCGCTTGCCGCGCAGGGTGTCGGCATCCAGGTTGGCCGCCACCAGGAAGTCCCGGGTCTTCGCCAGCGCCTGCTCCACCTGCGCGGCACTCATCCACCCGGTGGCCTTCGCCTGCGGTACGAAGATCCCCCGCGCCCCGTCCTCCCACCGGTCGGCGGGCGACCCCCGGAACGGCTCCTCCACGGTCCCGCGCTCACCGGAACCGACCCCCGGCGACGCGCCCCCGCCGAACCACCCGGCGAGACTCCCGGGCACGAACGCCACGGCCAGCAACGCCACCGCCGCCACCAGCACGAACACATGCCACACCCGGAACCGCCGTCGCCGCACCGGCACATGAGCCCTCCAGGGCACGGCCTGCTGCGGCTCCTCCTGCAACCGCCGCGTGACCATCCGGGCCCGCGCGGAGGGCTCCTTGGGCGCACCCGGCACCCCGTTCACGGAGTCGCGGAGAAACTTCTCCCACTCCTCGTCCGAAACCGAAGCCCCGTCATCCGTCCCCGTACCCACCGCTGCCACTCCCCGCTGCCACGCACTCCCACTCCGGTTCCCCCCAGAGCGGCCCACGGAATAATCACACAGCCCCCCACGCGCCCCCGACCAGGGCCCGCACCGCTCCCTCCCCGCTGTCAGTGCGACCCCCTACGGTGCTGCCATGTTCGCGCTCCCCGACGGCCTGCCGCCCGGCCGCTTCCAGCTCCACGAGGCCACCCCCGTCTGGCTCTCGGACACCCGCCCCGCGCCGCCGCTCCCGCTCGCACCGGGCCTGGTGGCGCTCCTGTGCCATCCCTATGCGCTGGGCGGCCCGGTGGAGTTCGCGCACCTGCCGCTGGAGGAGACGCTGGCCGAGGCGTTCACCGCGTACCGCCGCGAACGGCTCCCGCTGTGGACGAACCCCGACCCCCACCCGGCCCCGGAGGACATCGAGCCGTGGCCGCACGACCCCGGCCCCCCTTTCACCACCTGGCCGGGCCTGGCCCCGGGAACCCCCGCACTCCCGGCCCCTCCGCCCCCCTTCCCCCTCACCGATCCCGAACTCGCCGACACCCGCCTCCTCCTGACCCCCGCCCCCCGCCCCAGCGAGGCCCTCGCCCGCCTCGGCTGGACGGCGGACGTGAACCTCCCCCTCCTGTGCGCCCTCCTCCACTCCTGGGAGGACCGCTTCGGGGCGCGACTGGTGGCCGTACTCGGCAGCGAACTGCACCTGACGGTGGAACGACCGCCCCTGGACGCCGAATCGGCGACCCTGCTCGCCCTGGAACACGCCCTGACCGGCGCGACCAGCGTCGTCGACGACCCACCCACCCCGTTCCCCACCTACGCGGCAGACCTGCCGGGCCGCACCACCTGGTCCTTCTGGTGGGACTGACCCTGGTGGGACTGACCCCATCCGCCCCACGAACGCCGCCGTCAGACCCCGTACGCCTCACGCGTGATCGCGTACACCCGCACCGGCGCTCCGTGTCCGGGTACGACCGTCTCGCGCTCCCGGCGCATGCCCAGCTTCCGCATCACGGCTTCCGAAGCACCGTTGTGGGCATGGCAGATGCTGACGACGCGCTCCAGCCCGACCGCGTCGAAGGCGTGCCCCAGCACCGCGCGCGCCGCCTCCGTCGCCAGCCCCCGACCCCAGTGCCCGCGGTCGAAGCGCCACCCGATCTCGACCGCCGGAAGCACCTCGGGCAGGAAGTGCGGCACGGTGGTGCCGGTCCATCCGGCGAACTCCCCGCTCTCGCGCACCTCCACCGCGAACATCCCGTGCCCCCGCTCCTCCCACTCGGCCCGCATCCGGGCCAGGCCCGCCGCGGTCTCCTCACGGGTGCGTACGGAGCCGTCGCCGATGTACCGCATGACCTCCGGGTCGGCGTTCAGGCGGGCGAGGGCGTCGAGGTCGTCGTCGTGCAGGGGGCGCAATCGCAGCCGCGCGGTGAACAGTTCCGGCATTTCGGCATCCTCGCACGGTGGCCTCCGGCGAGCCGTGCGGCCGGTGCACCATCATCGGGCCCATGGCCGTCATCCCGCCCCGCCTGTCCGTCCTCACCCTCGGCGCCCGCGACCTGCCCCGGCTGCGGGCCTTCTACCGTCGGCTGGGCTGGGAGGAGGTGCCCGGCAGTGACGACGCCTGGTGCGGGTTCCTGTTGGGCGGGGTCCTGCTCGCCCTTTATCCGGTGGGGGAGTTGGCGGCGGAGGCGGCGCCCGGCGGTGCCGTGCCCGGGGCGGGCTGGGGCGGGATTTCGTTGGCGTGCAACGTCGATGCCCGCGATCATGTGGACGCGGCCTTCGCCGCAGCGGTCGCCGCGGGCGCGGAGGCCGTGGCGGAGCCGACCGACCGTTCCTGGGGCGGGCGCTCGGCCTATGTCGCCGACCCGGAGGGCAACCGCTGGGAGCTCGCCTGGGCACCCGGCGCCCGCTTCGACGCCCGGGGCGCACTGACCGGCTTCGGGGGCTGAACCGTGCCCCCGGCAGAGGGGGAGAAGAGCCGCATGGGACTGACGTACAGCTACGAGATCCACTTGCCGCCCAAGAACGTTGCCACCCTGCTGGCGCACATGGCCGCCCTGGCGCCCCCGGAGCGCCACAAACCGCCGCTCGACCTCACCCTCCCCGACGGGCAGCGGATCACGCTGCCCTTCACGTCCCACTTCGAGGGCGGGACGGCCGACTGGTCCAGGAGCGATGAGTCCTGGTTCGAACTCGACACGTCCCTCCTGTTCGACGCGTACGACGGGGAAGAAGCGGACGACGATCTGCGCGCGTACGCGGAGGAGCACGTTCACGAGCCCCGGGCCGACGGGCGTTTCCAGGTCGGGTACATCTACGCGAGCATCGGGTTCGGGTCGCCCCCGTCGGGATACGCGGTGGTGGCCTGCTGGGCGGCGACCTCGCGGATGAGCCGCCTGTTCGAACGGTCGGCCGGAGTCCGCACGACGTTCACCGACCTCACCGCGGCCGCCGGCGGCGTCTGCTGCCTGTTCGACTTCGGCGACGGCAGCCCGGAGGAGGTGCTCTGGCTCAACGGGGAGAGCATGCGGGAGCGGATCCCCGGCACCCGCTTCCCGGACGAGCAGTCGCTGGTGGCGACCTGGCCCGACCTCCCCGCCTGAGCCCGGTGGTCGGACGGTCAGGGCAGGGTCGTCAGGGCAGGGTCAGGGTGTGGCCCGTCGTCGTGTCCACGTGGTCCGGGACCTCGTCGTGGCGGTCGCCCACGGTCGGCGTCCCCGTCGGTTCGAACATCAGGATCGCCGCACCCGACGGCGCCGACGGCTTGTGCTCGGTGCCCCGGGGGACCGTGAAGACCGACCCCTGGGGCAGCCGCACCGTGCGCTCCCCGGCGGGCTCGCGCAGAGAGAGGTGCAGTTCCCCGTCGAGGACCAGGAAGAACTCGTCCGTGTCGTCATGGGCGTGCCAGATGTGCTCGCCCGCCACCTTGGCGACACGGACGTCGTAGTCATTCACCCGCGTGACGATGCGGGGGCTCCACAGGGCGTCGAACGAGGCCAGGGCCTCGTCGAGGGATATCGGTTCGGTGCTCATGAGCCGATTCTCAGCCGCTCCGCGCGATCGCACGAGTGCTAGGAATGGCACATGGCGCAAGAATCCTCGCAACCGGTCGGCGACCGCACGGCACCCCTGCACCGGGTCGTCGTGATCGTGGACGAGAACTCCAACCCCTTCGAGCTCGGCTGTGCCACGGAGGTCTTCGGCCTGCGCAGGCCGGAGCTCGGGCGTGAGCTGTACGACTTCCGGCTCTGCTCCCCGCAGCCCCGCACCCTCATGCGGGACGGGTTCTTCACGCTCACCGGAGTCGCCGGTCTGGAGGCGGCCGACACGGCCGACACCCTGATCGTCCCCAACCGCCCCGACACCGACGTGCCCCGCCGCCCCGCCGTCCTCGACGCCATCAGGAGGGCGCACGCGCGCGGCGCCCGCCTGATCGGCTTCTGCAGCGGGGCCTTCACGCTGGCCGAGGCCGGGGTCCTCGACGGCCGCCGGGCCACCGCACACTGGCAGTGGGCCGACTCCTTCCGGGCCCGCTTCCCCTCGGTCCGCCTCGCGTCCGACGTGCTGTTCGTGGACGACGGCGACATCCTCACCGCCGCGGGCAGCTCCGCCGCACTCGACCTGGGGCTGCACGTGGTGCGCCGCGACCACGGGGCGGAGGTCGCCGCCTCGGTGAGCCGACGGCTGGTCTTCGCCGCACACCGGGACGGCGGCCAGCGGCAGTTCGTGGAGCGCCCGCTGCCCGAGCTGCGGGACGAGTCCCTGGCGCCCGTCCTGGCCTGGGCCCAGGAACGCCTGGACACACCGCTCGCGGTCGCCGACCTCGCGGCCCGCGCGGCCGTCAGCCCCGCGACGCTGCACCGCCGCTTCCGTGCCCAGCTGGGCACGACCCCGCTGGCCTGGCTCACCGGGGAACGGCTCGCCCTGGCCTGCCGGCTGATCGAGCGGGGCGAGTCCCGCTTCGAGGTGGTCGCCCGGCGCAGCGGCCTGGGCACGGCCGCCCACCTCCGCGCCCTGATGCGCCGCGAGACCGGCGTCTCCCCGTCGACGTACCGGACCCGCTTCGGCCCGGTGACCCCGGCCTGACACGCACCGGGGTCACGGGCGGGCGGTCGCGTCCGCCGGGGCTCGCCGCCCGAACCGGGCCAGGCAGTGCCACACCTTCTTCAGGTCCTGCTCCCCGTGGCGGCCCGTCCGCAGCGCGGCCCCGACGACCCCCGGGTCCAGCCGGCCCGAAGCGGCGACCTCCGCCCCCAGCTCCACGTACCGCGCACCCCGGTAATCCGGGTGCCGCCGCAGTTCCGCCACGCTCAGCCGGTACCCCGGATGCCACTCCACCGGGCACCCCAGCCGCCGTGCCGCCACCGCCACCTCCGTGCCCCGGAAGCACGGGTCCAGGACCAGCGCCTCCACGTCCTGCGCGAGCCGGACCGGCCCGTGCACCTGTGCCTCGACGTAGTCGTCCAGCGCGTCCCGGTCGTCCGCGAGGGCGAGTTCGGTCAGTCGCATCCGGGACGCCACCCCGAAGTCGGCCGGCTCCAGGTGGCTGTCGGGGTAGCAGAAGGTCGTACGGGACAGGGTCCCGGCACGCAGCCGGAAGTGGGCGGAGCCGAAGCGCGGGGCGGCCCCGTACGGGTCGGCGCGGAAGTTCAGTGCCCCGTAGACCGGGCGCTCCCCGGCCGGAGCCTCGTCGTACGCCCCCGCGAAGATCCGGCTCTCCCAGCGCCACCGGTCGCCGCCCGGGTGCGCGGTCAGGCCCCCGTTGCTGGTGCCCGTGACGAACTGCGAGCGGTAGACCCCGTCCGCCGCCAGCGCTTCGAGGATCGGCACGCCCCGCACCCACCGGTCCGGATGGAAGCTGAGCGTGACGCGCACCGACGCGTCCAGGGGTGCGCCGGACGACAGCGCGGTGACATGGGCCAGGGCCCGGTCCCGGGGTGTCCGAGTGACATGGGCCAGGGCCCGGTCCTGGGGGGTCGGAGGGGGGATCATCCGAGCAGTGTGCTGCCCACCGCCCCCTGCCCGCACCCGAATTGCCCTCCCCGCACCCCCTCCCACCAGCCCACCTCTACAGTGTCTGCGTGAGAGATTTCGGGGTGGGTTTCAAGTACTTGGCCAAGGGCCAGCAGTGGATGGCGCAGCACGGACGGAGCTACGGGCTCGGGCTGCTGCCCGGTCTCGTCACGCTCGTCCTGTATGTCGGCGCGCTCGTCGGCCTCATCGCGTGGTCGGACGACTTCGTCGCCTGGGCCACCCCGTTCGCCGACGGCTGGGGCGACACCTGGCTGACCCTCTTCCGGGGCGTGCTGCGCGTCCTGCTCTTCGCGCTCGCCCTCTTCCTCGCCGTCATCACCTTCACCGCCGTGACCCTGCTCGTCGGGCAGCCCTTCTACGAGGCGTTGTCGGAGCGCGTCGACAGGTCCCGCTCGCACGACGGCACCGCCCCCGAGTCCGGGCTGCCGCTGCTGCGCGAACTGTGGATCTCCGCACGGGACAGCGTCCGCGTCCTGGTCCGCGTGCTGTTCTACGGCATCCTGCTCTTCGCCTGCGGATTCATCCCGGTGATCGGGCAGACCGTCGTCCCCGTGATCGGCTTCTGCGTCTCCGGGTTCTTCCTCACCGAGGAGCTGACCGCCGTCGCCCTCCAGCGGCGCGGCATCGAATTCAAGGAGCGCCTCGCCCTGTTGCGCGGCCGCCGCTCCCTGGTCCTCGGCTTCGGTGTGCCGCTCACGCTCGCCTACCTGGTGCCGTTCGTGGCCGTCTTCCTGATGCCGGGCGCCGTCGCCGGGGCCACCCTGATGGCCCGCGACCTGCTCGAAGAGCCCTCGATCGACGACGAGGACAGCGACGACACCCGCACCTCTCCCGCTACGACCTGACCTTCACCGGTACGTCCGCCACCGCCAGCCCCGGTACGTCCGCCGGGGCCTCGGCCAGCAGCCCACCGCCCGCGCCCCACACGGCACTTCGCCCGCACCCCGTCCACGCGCCCGCCGGGCCCACGTGGTTGGCCAGCACCACCGGGAGGCCGAAGTCCCGTGCCAGGCCGGGATAGACCGTCGACCTCTCCTCCTCGCCGCCCCCGACCCCGTACAGCGAACTCGCCAGCCACAGCCCGCACCCGTCCCCGGCGGCCTCCTCGGCCAGCTCGGGGAAGTGGTTGTCGAAGCAGGTGGCCAGCGCGATCCGGACACCGTCGAGCGTGAAGCGGCCGGGCGCGGAACCCGCCGCGAAGACCTCCCGCTCGCCCTCGAAGAGGCGTCGTTTCGCGTACGTCGTCACGGGCGAGCCGTCCGCTCCGTACACGAAGCTGACCAGCCGCCCCTGCGCGGCGCAGTTCACCACGGCCACCGTGCCCGTCTCCCGGCACGCCTCCCGGACGGGGGACAGCCGGGGGTCCTCCGGCCCGCTCATCCACAGCTCGGGCGAGGCGGCCAGCAGGTCCAACTCGTAACCGGTGACGGCCAGTTCGGCGAAGACCGTCAGCCGTGCGCCGGACGCGGCGGCCTCCCGTACAAAAGCGGCCATCGTGGCGACGTTGGCGGTGACATCGCCCGGAAGGGCGGAGAACTGGGCAGAAGCCAGGCGCATGGACACCCAGTCTCCCAGGCGGTCTGCCATCATCCGGAAAGGGGTTGATCAAGCAACCCCGCGACGGCAGCATCACGTACATGACAGAAGTTCTCGCCGTCGCGCTGATCACCGTCCTCGCCGTCATCAGCCCGGGTGCTGACTTCGCCATGGTCGTCCGCAACAGCTATCTGTACGGGCGGACCACCGGCCTGCTGGGCGCCGCCGGGGTCGCGGCGGGCGTCCTGGTGCACGTCACGTACACCATGCTCGGCGTCGGTCTGCTGATCGCCTCGTCCACGGCCCTGTTCACCGCCATCAAGCTCCTCGGCGCCGCCTACCTCGTCTACATCGGCCTGCGCACCTTCTTCGCCCGCGCCGAACTCGCCGTCGACCTGGAGGGCAAGCGGGAGCTGACGCCGCTGGGGGCGATGCGGGCCGGATTCCTGACCAACGTGCTCAACCCGAAGACGACCCTGTTCGTGGTGTCGACGTTCACGCAGGTCGTCGGGCCCGACACGGCGCTGTGGCAGCAGGCGGGGTACGGGCTGTTCATGTCCGCCGCGCACTTCGGGTGGTTCGCGCTGGTGGCCCTCTTCTTCTCGGACGGGCGGCTGCGCGCGGCCATGCTCCGCCGCCAGAGGGCCCTCAACCGGGGCATCGGCTCGGTGCTGGTGGGGCTCGGGGTGACGCTGGGGTTCGCGCGCTGAACCCCGGCGTCACCCTGGTCGGCTACTTCGCCGCGGCCACCCGCAGCACCTCCCGCACCTGCGCCACGATCTCCGACCGGTTCTTCACGAACACCGGGTCGGTGATCTCGGTGCTGTTTGTCTTGTCGAACTCCAGCACCGGCGTGTGCAGATGACCGCCCGGGATCTTCAGGCCGAGCCGGTCGCGCAGCAGCGTCGCCCGGTAGGCGATCTCGTTGGAGAGGTAGTCGCCGCCGCCCCCGGCCCGCGCCGCCGAGCCCGGCGTGGGCCCGTCCGGGCGGACCACCGGGCCGCTCTGGCCCGCCGGGATCTCCGTCACCGACGTGTTGTCGTACACCGGGAACGGACCCGTGCGTGCCGCGACGATGCGCCGGTACGGGAGCGAGGTCGTCGTCCACTGGGGCTGCGAGGCGGGGTCGGCGACCGGGACGAGACCGGTCCGGCCCACGTTCAGGTTGTCGCCGAAGCCGCCCCGCCACGCCCCGTTGAACCGTTCGACGTCGAAGCGGCCCGGCCGCCCCTGGCTGATCGTCGTGAACAGGTCGACCCCGCGCAGGTGCGGGCGCAGCGCCCGCTCCACCTCGCCGTCGGCGAAGTCGTCCCAGCGCACCGGGAAGACGGCCGTCTCGATCCGGGCGTACCGCCCGTCGGCGGTACGGATCACGGTGCCGTCCAGCGCCAGGGCGGTGGCCCCCGACGGATTGCCGATCCGGATGTCACGGTCCAGCGTGAACGGGTCGAAGCCCGTCACCAGCACCCGCCGCAGGTTCTTCGCGGCGGAGAAGCGGATGCTGTCCTGGCCCCGCGAGGACCGCTCCAGCTGTTCCAGGAGACGGTTCCTGTCCCGGTCGGAGAGGGCGAAGTGCGGTGCCCAGGAGCGGAGTTCGCGGGTCAGGGCCAGGCGCGCCCAGTACAGGGGGCGGTCGTCGCCCCGGCTCAGGTCGCCGCCCGCCGGGCCCCGTCCCTGCACCCGGTCCACGGCCCGCCGCCACAGCTGCGCCCCGTGCCGTTCGGCGATCTCCTGCGCCCTGCGGTACGTCGTCGCCCCGGCCAGCGCCTTCGCGAAGCGGGGTGCCGCCGCGTCGAAGCCGCTGCGGCGCAGGATCTCCCGCGGGGCGGCCCGCTCCAGCCGGGCCTCCTCGACCGTGACGGCCGCCGTCCGCTGTGCCGGGTCCGCCTGCGCGGCGACGGCGGGCAGGGCCGTCGTACAGGCGAGGGCGGCCAAGACCAGTGCGGCCGTCCGTGTGCTGCGTCGCATCCCGCGTCCTTCCGTGGTGCCTCGTACCGACGAGGCCCCAGTATCGGAGCGCGACCACCGTTGCGGAAGGGGGAGTTGGGGCGACCGTGTCACCCCGGGGCCGTGCCCGACGCCGTCCGCAGCTGCCGCACGATGTCCGACCGTACCGGCGGCGAAGTCGTCCCGGTGGGCCGGTCCGTCGAAGCCCCTGGCCGTCAGGGCGTCGGCCGCAGCAAGGACAGGAAGTCCCGGAACGCCCCGGGCATGTCCACCGACCCGGGGTCCAGCAGCCATTGGTACTGCAGCCCGTCCATCACCGCCACCAGAAGCGGAGCCGCCTGCTCCGGGGTCAGTCCGCCGGGCAGTCGGTCCCCGTACTCCGTGCGCAGCGCCCCCGCCATCCCCTCGCGCACGAGCGCGTACCGCTGGGTGAAGAACTCCTTCGCCGGGTGCTCGTCCGTCACGGACTCCCCGAGCAGTGCCGAGAAGGTCTGCACGACGCCGGGGCGCATCGCGTTGTAGTCCACCAGGGACGCCATCAGGTCCAGCCGCCACGCCTCGGGGCTGAGCCCCGCCCCGCCCGTGTCCCACTGGTCCCGCTCCTCCAGGACGGCCACCAGCAGCGCCTCCTTGGTCGGGAAGTAGTGCAGCAGCCCCTGCTGGGTGAGGCCCACACGCTCGGCGACGGAGGCCAGCGACGCCCCCCGGTAGCCGCGCTCGGCGATCACTTCGAGGGCGGCCCGCAGGATCTCCGCCCGCCTCTCCTCGCTCCTGGCCCTGGCCATCCCCGTACGTCCTTCCCTGTGCATCCCCTGTGATCTTGCTGGTCAGGACGGTACGCCATGCCCGGACGACCCCTCCGGGCATGGCGGAAACCACCCCGCATCACGAAAAGATAACGAACCCTACCGCCCTACAGGTAATCGGAGTATCTATGGGGGCACCAGCAGATCTCAATGAGGAGGTACGGCCGTGGCAGGCGAGCCCACCACCCAGCACACCCGTGACGAGCAGCTCCGCGAGGACGTCGTCAGCGCCGCACTCGGCAAGCTCGACCTCGACGCCAAGGCCCGCCTCCTGGCCGGGCAGGACATGTGGTCCATCCCGGCCCTCCCCGAGATCGGGCTGAAGTCCCTGGTCTTCTCGGACGGCCCGATCGGCGTCCGGGGCGTGCGCTGGACCGCCGACGACCCGTCGATCGCGCTGCCCTCGCCGACCGCGCTCGCCGCCACCTGGGACCCGGAGCTGGCCCGCCGCGCCGGCCGCCTCCTCGCGCAGGAGGCCCGCCGCAAGGACGTGCACGTCCTCCTCGCCCCGACGGTCAACCTGCACCGCTCGCCGCTCGGCGGCCGCCACTTCGAGTGCTACTCCGAGGACCCGTACCTGACCGGCGAGATCGGCTCCGGCTACGTCAACGGCGTCCAGGACGGCGGGGTCGGCACCACGGTCAAGCACTTCGTCGGCAACGACGCGGAGACCGACCGCTTCACCGTCAACAACCTCATCGACCCGCGCCCGCTGCGCGAGCTCTACCTCGCCCCCTTCGAGGCGATCGTCGCCAACGCCCACCCGTGGGGCATCATGTGCGCCTACAACTCGGTCAACGGCACCACCATGTCCGAGCACCGCTACCTCCAGAACGAGGTGCTGCGCGGCGAGTGGGGCTTCGACGGCGCGATCGTCTCCGACTGGATGGCCGCCCGCTCCACCAAGGGCGACATCGAGGGCGGCCTCGACGTCGCGATGCCCGGCCCGCAGACCGTGTACGGCGAGGCCCTGGCCGGTGCCGTCCGCGCCGGTGAGGTCGAGGAGTCCGTCGTCGACGAGGCCGTACGCAATGTCCTGCGCCTCGCCGCCCGCGTCGGCATCCTGGACGGCGCCCCGGCGGTCGTCTCCGAGCTCCCCGCCGAGATCGACGGCCAGGCCGTCGCCCGCGAGGTCGCCCACCGCGCCATCGTCCTCGTACGCAACGAAGCCGACGTCCTCCCGCTCTCCTCCAGCGGTACGGTCGCCCTCTCCGGCGCGGCAGCCCGCGACGCCCGCGTCCTCGGCGGCGGCTCCGCGACCGTCTTCCCGGAGCGCATCGTCTCCCCGCTCGACGGCCTGACCGAGGCCCTCCCGGCCGGGTCCCTCACGTACTGTGTCGGCGCCGACCCGAGCGACGAGCTCGCGGTCGCCGACAAGGGCTTCGAGCTGCGCGCCGTCTGCCGCGACGAGAACGGCGAGACCCTCGGCGAGGGCTCCCTCCCCAACGGCCAGGTCCAGTGGATCGGCGACGACCTCCCCGAGGGCGTCACCCACGACAACCTGCACACCATCGAGGTCACCGGCACCTTCACCCCCCGCGAGACCGGCGAGCACGTCTTCGGTACCCGGGGCCTGGGCCGCTTCACCCTCTCCGTCGGCGGCGAGACCTTCTACGACGACTTCCACGGCCCGCGCGAGGGCGCCGACCCGTTCGAGTCCTTCTTCGGCGCCCCCGAGGAGCGCGGCCGCACCCACCTCACCGAGGGGCAGCCGGTCACGGTCTCCCTCACCCACACCGTCCAGAAGAACACCGGCTCGCCGCTCACCGCCGTGATGTTCTCCCTCTCCCACCTCTCGCCGCAGCGCGACGAGGACGAACTGATCGCCGAGGCCGTCGAGGCCGCGCGCGGCGCCGACACGGCGGTCGTCGTGGTCGCCACCACCGACCGCGTCGAGTCCGAGGGCTTCGACCGCACCGACCTGACCCTCCCGGGCCGCCAGAACGACCTGGTCCGCGCCGTCGCCGCCGTCAACCCGCGCACCGTCGTCATCGTCAACTCCGGCTCCCCGGTCGAGCTGCCGTGGCGCGAGGAGGTCTCCGCGATCCTCCTCACCTGGTTCCCGGGCCAGGAGGGCGGCGCGGCGCTCGCCGACGTCCTCCTCGGCGCGCAGGAGCCGGGCGGCCGCCTGCCCACCACCTGGCCGGTCGCCTTCGCTGACGTCCCGGTCACCCAGGTCACCCCCGCCGACGGCGAACTCCCGTACACCGAGGGCGTCTTCATCGGCTACCGCTCCTGGGAGAAGGCGGGCACGGCTCCCGCCTACTCCTTCGGCCACGGCCTCGGCTACACCACCTGGTCGTACGAGTCGGTCACCGTCTCCGGCACCACCGCCACGGTCCGCCTCACCAACACGGGCGCCCGCGCGGGCCGCGAGGTCGTCCAGGCGTACGTCGCCCCGAGTGCCGACACCGTCGAGCGTCCGGCCCGCTGGCTGGCCGCCTTCGCGAGCGTCACCGCCGAGCCGGGCGAGACGATCGAGGTCACCCTCGACCTGCCGCGCCGCACCTTCGAGATCTGGGACGAGCCGGCCGGCGGCTGGAAGCTGATCGAGGGCTCCTACGAGGTCCAGGCCGGCCGCTCCATCGCCGACCGCCGGGTGAGCGCGACCCTGGAGGTCTGAGCCCCCGCCGCCGGGCCCGCACCCCTCGGGGCGCGGGCCCGGCAGCGGTGCACGGGGGAAGGGGCGGGCCCGGTCGAGGGGGCCGGGCCCGCCCTACTGCGCGCCCGTCACCCCTCGGTAGGCGATCTCCGCCAGCCGCCCCTGGCCGTCCAGACTCGGGTGGAACCAGTCCCACTGGCTCAACTGGGTTCCTGTGAAGGCGTAGTCGAAGACGGCGCCCCGGTCGTACCGGCACTTCGCGTCCCGCCCGCACACCTCCGCGAGGACCGCGTTGTACGCCACCACGCGCTCGCGCACCGCGTCCCTGCGCGCCACCGCCGACGCGTCCACCGCGTCCGCGTCGCCCAGCATCGACGGGCAGATCCCCAGCTTCCACACCTGCTTGCCGAGCGGATTGCCCCGCCCCTGCGACCACAGCCGCTTCAGGTCCGGCACGCTCGCCACGTACACCTGCGTCTTCGGCAGCGTCTCCCGCAGTTCTCGCAGCGCCCGCTCGAACGATCGGCGGAAGTCCGCCACCGGTGTCATCTGCCCGACCGAGCTGCGGCACGCGTCATTGGCCCCGGTCATCACCGTGACCAGCTCCGGCCGGTGCTCCGCCGCCCGCTCCATCTGCCGGGGCAGGTCGGAGATCCGCGACCCGGTCACCGCCAGGTTCCAGCTGTGCTGCGCCGCACCGGACGCGCCCAGCAGCCGTACCGCCAGGCTGTTCACGGACGCGTTCGTGCCGGTCGCCCAGGACGCCTCCGGACAGTCCGCGAGAACGGCGCATGCGTCGAACCCGCGTGTTATCGAATCGCCGACGGCAACGAGCGAGGACGGCGACCGGTCCCACGTGGGAGTGGGTTTCGGGGTGGGCTTCGCGACGGCCCGCGAGGAGGGTTCGCCGGACGCCGCGTCCGCCCCGCCGCCGGAACACCCGGCGACCAGCGCGACCAGGGCCGACACCGCCGCCGCAGCCGTGCGCAGCCGCCGCACGGGCCCCTTCGTACCGCTCTCCCGCATGTCCGTCATCCCTCCGCGCCGTGGCCGTCCGGTGTACCCGGGGTGGAAAAGCCCGGAATCCAGCCACAAACCCGGTAATCTCCCCGCCCCCGGACCGACAGTACGTCACCCTCCGGCGCGCGCCGCACGGTAGCTTTTCCCCACCGGAGCCGCACCGGGCGCGGCACAGGGCGACGAGCTGCCCCGCCCCATCGGCCCCGGTAAATTACATGACGTCACATACTGTCCCTTTTCAGGAGTTTCACTCCCGATGCTGTTTACTGTTGACAACCTCGGGAGCCGGCCAGGCGTGTCACCTCGACCGCAGGGCGCAGGGAGCACGAGGCCGCAGGTGTTCGCGAACCTCGACCCAGACAGCAGGAGGTCCCGGTGACGACACGTGGAGTTCTCTACGTCCACTCCGCGCCGCGCGCGATGTGCCCCCACGTCGAATGGGCGGTGGGTTCCGTCCTCGGTGTGCGCGTCGGACTCGACTGGATCAGGCAGCCGGCCGCGCCCGGCACCTGGAGATCCGAGTTCTCCTGGCAGGGCAGGGCGGGCACGGCCTCGAAACTGGCCTCCGCCCTGCGCGGCTGGGACATGCTGCGCTTCGAGGTGACCGCCGAGCCCTGCCCCACCGCCGAGGGCGAGCGCTACAGCTCCACCCCGGCGCTCGGCATCTTCCACGCGGTGACCGGCATGCACGGCGACATCCTCATCCCGGAGGACCGGCTGCGCGCCGCCCTCGCCCGCTCCGTGCACGGCGAGAGCGACCTGGAGGCGGAGATCTCCCGGCTGCTCGGCAAGCCCTGGGACGACGAACTGGAGCCCTTCCGGTACGCGGGCGAGGGCGCCCCCGTGCGCTGGCTCCACCAGGTCGTCTGACCGGACCCCGCCCGACCTCCCCTCCCGGTTTCGGCCTCCGCCGACCGCCCCGGCCATGATCGGGATAGATTCCGCCCACAGTTGATCGAGTTTTTACCTGTGGGGGGTACGCGGTGCGTGTGGGTCAGGTGGTGGCAGGGGCCGCCGTCGTCGTCTCGGGGGGCCTGGTCGCGGCAGCGATACGGTTCCACATCGAGGATTCCCGGCTGGAGCGGCTCGAAGGCGTCTGCACCGGCGAGACCTGTCTGCCCGGCTCGTCCGCCGTCGACGGCTGGGCCCACACCTTCACGATCTTCGGCGCGCTCGCGCTGCTGATCACCGGACTGATCTTCCTGGGCGTCGTCGCACCGCCGCTCAAGGACCGCGACGGCAAGATCACCGGCCCCTCCCCGCACCGCAGGCGGGGCTGGATCGCCCTCCCGCTGGCACTGGCGGGCGTCGCCGCGTTCCTGTGGCCCGCGGGCGCCTGGGCCACCTCGCTGCCCGGCAAGGCCCGCTCGGTGGCCTGGTCCCTCCCGTACGAGAAAACGGGACCGCGCAACGGCGGCTCCAGCACGCCCACCGACTGGATCCTGCCCGCCGGCCCGAACCTGGTGCGGGCCACCCCGGACGCGCTCACCGCGTACTCCCTGGCCGACGGCAGCCGCCGGTGGAGCACCCCGGTGCCGACGCGCCGCACGGTGTGCGGCACCGACACCCGCACCGCCGGGGGCCTCGCCCTCGTCGGCTACGCCCGCTTCGACCAGCCGTGCGCCGAGCTGACCGCCGTCGACCTCACCACCGGCAGGACCCGCTGGCAGCAGAAGCTCCGCTTCGACCCGTACGACTCCAGAGCCGCGACCGGCACCTTCGCCCTGGCGGGCCGTACCGCCGTCGCCGTGGAGACGGACCGGCTGCGCGCCTTCGACGCGACCACCGGCAAGCCGGTCTGGACGCGGCCGTTCACCACGAAGCGGCTGTGCACGGCCGGTGCACTGGACGCCTCCGCGGACCGCGTCCTGCTCGTCGAGGAGTGCCGCAAGGACTACATCGCGGAGACCACCGTCTCCCGGCTGATCACCCTCGACGCCGCCACCGGCAAGCAGCTCTGGCGCGCCGTGCTCCCGGTGGAGTCGTCCGCGCTGAGTGCCTGGTTCGCCGCCACCTCGCCGCCGGTGCTGCGGATCAAGGAGCGGGACCAGCGCGGCGTCGACGCCTTCCTGTCGTACGACGACAAGGGGCGCGCCCGCGCGGTCCTGAAGGTGTCCCGGCACGCGACCGGCACCCCGAACGCCAACTCCGAGGCCGAGGGCCTCATCGGGCTCACCGTGCAGGCGAGGGTGGTCGGTGATCGGCTCGTCACCGGGGTGATCACGCCGGGGGAGACCGGGGTGCGCTGGGTCGGCGCGTTCTCGCTGGCCACCGGAGAGAGGCAGTGGCTCAAGCGGCTGCCCGACACGGCCACGGCGCTGCTGGCCGGCACCGACGGGCGGCTCAGCGTCCTGCTGCGGGGCGACGAGACGCCCTACCTGGCCGGGTACGACCTGCGCACCGGGCGCAGGACCGAGGCCCCGCTGGGCGTCCTCGGGTCGCGCACCCCGAACCCCTCGTCGGCGTCGCTGTTCCAGGGTCCTGGCTCCACCGTGGTCGTGGTCAACGGGGACAGGCCCAACGAGTACAGCAGCGACAAGCGGCTCTCGGAGCCCGCCCCGGTCTTCGCGATCCGCTGAGCCGGGTCCGCTGAGCCGGGTCCGCCGAGCCGCTTCGTACCGTACGGAGGGAAACAGGCGAAGGCCCGCCCCCGCGAGAAGCAGGGGCGGGCCTTCGTGACGTACGGGAACCGATCAGACCGTGCGGAACGCCAGCACCACGTTGTGGCCGCCGAAGCCGAACGAGTTGTTGATCGCGGCGATCGTGCCCTCGGCCGGGAGCGCGCGCGGCTTGTCGCGGACGATGTCCGCCTCCGCCGCCTCCGGGTCGAGGTCGTCGACGTTGATGGTCGGCGGGGCCGTGCGGTGGTGCAGCGCCAGGACCGTGGCGACGGTCTCGATGCCGCCCGCACCGCCGAGGAGGTGGCCGGTCATGGACTTGGTGGCGGAGACCGCGACGTGGTCCAGGTCGTCGCCGAGCACCTTGCGCAGCGCCTTGATCTCGGCGACGTCGCCCTGCGGGGTGGACGTCGCGTGCGCGTTCAGGTGCGCGATCTCGGACGGGGCGAGGCCCGTGGCGTCCAGCAGCTGCTGGAGGGCGGCGGCGATGCCCCGGCCGGTCGGCTCGGGCTGCGCGATGTGGTGCGCGTCGGAGGACAGGCCCTGGCCGACGGCCTCGCAGTACACCTTCGCGCCGCGTGCGGCGGCGTGCTCGGCGGACTCCAGGACGACGATTCCGGCGCCCTCGCCCAGGACGAAGCCGTCACGGGCGGTGTCGTAGGGGCGCGAGGCCTTCTCGGGCTCGTCGTTGTTCTTCGACATCGCCATCATGTTGGCGAAGGCCGCGATCGGCAGCGGGTGGATGGTGGCTTCGGTGCCACCGGCGATGACGACGTCGGCGCGACCGGAGCGGATCATCTCGATCGCGTAGCCGACGGCCTCGGCGCCCGAGGCGCAGGCGCTGACCATGGAGTGCACGCCCGCGCGGGCGCCCATCTCCAGGCCGACGTTGGCCGAGGGGCCGTTCGGCATGAGCATGGGGACGGTGTGCGGGGAGACGCGGCGGACGCCCTTCTCCTTCAGCACGTCGTACTGGTCGAGCAGAGTCGTGATGCCGCCGATGCCGGAGGCGATGACCGTGCCCAGGCGCTCGGGGGTGATCTTCTCGTCCTCGCCGGCCTTGGCGGTGAAGCCCGCATCGGCCCACGCCTCGCGGGCGGCGATGACGGCGAACTGCGCGGAACGGTCCAGCTTGCGGGCGAGCGGCCGGGGCAGCACCTCGGACGGGTCGACCGCGGCCTGGGCGGCGATGCGCACCGGCAGGTCGGCGAAGCGCTCGCCCTCCAGGGGGCGGACGCCGCTGCGACCGGACAGCAGACCTTCCCAGGTCGACGCGGCGTCGCCACCCAGCGGTGTAGTTGCGCCGATACCGGTGACGACCACGGTGCGATTGGTCGGGCTCACAGGAATTCTTTCTCCACGTGTAGAGGGGGAATCTTTACGGCGCCACCGCCGGGTGGCGAGTGCAGCGCTACAGGTGGACAGCCCCGCGGACGGGGCGGCCCGGTCCTGGCCACAGGCCTGATCAGGCCTGGTGCTCCAGGATGTACTTCGCGGCGTCGCCGACCGTCTTGAGGTTCTTGACGTCCTCGTCGGGGATCTTCACGTCGAAGCGCTCTTCGGCGGCGACGACGACCTCGACCATGGACAGCGAGTCGACGTCCAGGTCGTCGGTGAAGGACTTGTCCAGCTGGACGTCCTCGGTGGGGATACCGGCGATCTCGTTGACGATCTCGGCGAGACCGGCGACGATCTCTTCCTGCGTGGCGGCCATGACGGCGCTCCTTCGGTTAAAGGTGAATCGGAAGGTGTGGGCGGTCCCGGGTGGAATCCCGGAATCGCCCTAGGGGAGGGTAACGACAGTCGCGGCGTAGACGAGACCCGCCCCGAAGCCGATGACCAGGGCGGTGTCCCCGCTCTTGGCCTGTCCGGTGGCCAGAAGCCGCTCCATCGCGAGCGGGATCGAGGCTGCCGAGGTGTTGCCGGTGGTTTCGATGTCACGGGCGACCGTGACGTGCTCCGGCAGTTTGAGAGTCTTCACCATCGAGTCGATGATCCGCATGTTGGCCTGGTGCGGAATGAAGACGTCCAGGTCTTCCGGCGAGATCCCGGCGGCGTCCAGCGCCTGCTGGGCGACCTTCGCCATCTCGAAGACGGCCCAGCGGAACACCGCCTGGCCCTCCTGCGTGATGGCGGGGAACTTGACCTCGCCCTTGCTGTCCAGCGGCATCTGGGAGACGTCGCCGATCTGCCACTTGTCCCAGGCGACGGTCTGCTTGATCGTCTCGGACTTGTCGCCCTCGGAACCCCACACGGTCGGGCCGATGTGCGGCTCGTCCGAGGGGCCCACGACGACCGCGCCCGCACCGTCACCGAACAGGAAGGCCGTCGCACGGTCCTCCAGGTCGGTGAGGTCGCTGAGCCGCTCCACGCCGATGACCAGCACGTACTCGGCCGAGCCTTCCACCACCATGCCCTTGGCGAGGGTCAGGCCGTAGCCGAAGCCCGCGCACCCGGCGGAGATGTCGAAGGCCGCGGGCTTCCCCGCGCCGATCTTGTCGGCGATCTCGGTGGCGACGGCCGGGGTCTGCTTGAAGTGCGAGACCGTCGAGACGATGACGGCGCCGATCTGCTCCGGGGTGATCCCGGCGTCGGCGATCGCCTTCCCGGAGGCCTCGATCGACATCATCGCCACGGTCTCCGTCTCGGAGGCCCAGTGGCGGGTGGCGATGCCGGAGCGCGAACGGATCCACTCGTCGGAGGAGTCGATCTTTTCGAGGATCACCTCGTTGGGCACCACCCGGGTCGGGCGGTAGCCGCCGACCCCGAGGATGCGCGCGTACGGGGCACCCTTGCTGGGCTTGATCTTCGCCATGTTGGCTCGCTCCTTACGCGCTCGCGTGCTCGGCGAGGAGCGCGCGGGCCGCGTCGAGGTCGTCGGGGGTCTTGAGCGCGAGGGTCTTGACGCCCGGCAGGGCGCGCTTGGCCAGCCCGACCAGCGTGCCGCCGGGGCAGACCTCGATCATCGCGGTCGCGCCCAGCGTCTGGAAGGTCTCCATGCACAGGTCCCAGCGGACCGGGTTGGAGACCTGGCTGACCAGGCGCGAGACGACCTCGGAACCGGCGGCCACACGCTGGCCGTCGGCGTTCGAGACATACGTCAGGGTGGGGTCGGACACGTCGAGGTCCTGGGCGGCCTTGCCCAGTTCGGCGACGGCCGGAGCCATGTGCTCGGTGTGGAACGCGCCGGCCACCTTCAGGGCCACCACGCGGCGCACGCCCTCGGGCTTGTCGGCCTCCAGCGCGGCGAGCTGCTCGGCGGTGCCGGCGGCGACGATCTGCCCGGCGCCGTTCACGTTCGCCGGGGTGAGCCCCAGCTTCTTCAGGTGCGCGACGGTCACCTCGGGGTCGCCGCCGAGCAGGGCGGACATGCCCGTCTCGGTGACGGCGGCGGCCTGCGCCATGCCGAGGCCACGCGTCCGTACGAAACGCAGTGCGGCCTCTTCCGACAGCACACCGGCGAACGCGGCGGCGGTGATCTCACCGACGCTGTGTCCGGCGACGGCGCCGGCCGAGGAGATGTCGCCGAGCGCGGACGCCGAGAGGAGACCGGCGGCGACCAGCAGCGGCTGGGCGACGGCGGTGTCACGGATGGCGTCGGCGTCGGCCTTCGTGCCGTAGTGGACGAGGTCGAGACCGATGGCGTCGGACCAGGCCGCGATGCGGTCGGCCGCACCGGGGAGGTCGAGCCAGGGGGTCAGGAAGCCGGGCGTCTGAGCGCCTTGGCCGGGAGCGACGAGTACGAGCACCCTCACACTCTCTCTTGTGGGCGGCGTCTTCTGCCCGTGGGGACTGGGACGAAGAACCGACGGTCTCATTGTTTGTATCCGACAAAAGTCTAGGACGGCTGTTCGCCGTCGGCCAGGCGCCCCAGGATCAGGGCGATACGGAGCGTAAAGGCCGAGCGGACGTCGGACGGCGACCAGCCGGTGACGTCCGTCACACGTCGAAGCCGGTAGCGCACGGTGTTGGGGTGCACGAAGAGCATCCGCGCGGCCCCCTCCAGGCTGCTCGCCTGCTCCAGGTACACGCTCAGCGTCTCCAGGAGCGCGGACCCGGCCTCCTCCAGCGGTCTGTAGATCTCCTCCACCAGCTGCTCCCGCGCGCCACGGTCGGAGGCGATCGCCCGCTCCGGCAGGAGATCGTCCGCCAGAACCGGCCGCGGGGCGTCCTGCCAGGCCGTGCACGCCTTCAGCCCGGCGGCCGCCGCCTGGGCGGAGCGGGTGGCCGCCAGGAGGTCCGGGACGACGGGTCCCGCGACGACGGGCCCGGCGGCGTACGGTCCGATCAGCGCCTTCGCGACCTGCAACGGGTTGTCGCTGCCACCGGCGATGACGACCAGCCGGGTGCCGAGCACCCCGGTCAGCACCTGGAGCTTGGCGTGCCGGGCGGCCCGCCGGATGGCCTCCACGGTCAGCTCGGAGTCCCCGTCGGGGGCGGTGCCGAGGACGACGCACACATGCTCCGGCGCGTTCCAGCCCAGCGCGGCGGCCCGTGACACGGCCCCCTCGTCGGCCTCCCCGGACAGCACCGCGTTGACCACGAGCGACTCGAGGCGCGCGTCCCAGGCCCCCCGGGCCTCGGCTGCCTGCGCGTACACCTGGGCGGTCGCGAAGGCGATCTCCCGGGCGTACACGAGCAGCGCCTCGCGCAGCACGGACTCGTCGCCCGGCGCGGCCACCTCCTCGATGGCCGACTCCATGACCTCGATGGTCGTACGGACCATCTCGACGGTCTGGCGCAGCGTGATCGCCCGGGTCAGCTCGCGCGGAGCCGTCCCGAACACGTCGGTGGAGATCGCCTGCGGGGTCTCCGGATGCCGGAACCACTCCGTGAAGGCGGCGATACCGGCCTGCGCGACCAGGCCGATCCACGACCGGTTCTCGGGCGGCATCGCCCGGTACCAGGGCAGCGTCTCGTCCATGCGCGCGATGGCGCTCGCGGCGAGGGAGCCGGAGGACTGCTCCAGCCGCTTGAGCGTCGCGGAGTGCGGGTGGGCGTCGTAGACGTCGTTCGCGGCGGCCGCTTCGGCCTCTGCCTCGGCTGCGGCGCCTGCCGCTTGCGTTTCGGGATCGGATCGGGGCACGGGGACAAGACTGCCTCATCCGGCGACGGGCGTGGTCGGCAGGCCGGGGTGACCGGGCTGTCGGCGGGCTCGGGCGACCGGCTGTCGGCTGTCGGCGGGCTTGCGCGGTCGGTCCGTCGGCAACCTTGATCGGTCGGCCCGTCGGCAGCCTCGGGCGATCGGGCTCCGGGGGCGTCCGGGCCGCCCTAGGCTGGCACCGTGATTTCCGTACGACGCGCAGCCGACCGGTACCGGGGCGGCGACCCGGCCGCCGGGATCGAGTCCTTCCACGCCTTCTCCTTCGGCCACTTCTACGACCCGGACAACCTCCGCTTCGGCCCCGTCCTCGCCTGCAACGAGGAACGCCTCGCCCCCGGCGCGGGCTTCGACGAGCACCCGCACAGCCACACCGAGATCGTCACCTGGGTCGTCGAGGGAGAGCTGACCCACCTCGACTCCACCGGCCGTGCCACCGTCGTACGCCCCGGCGACGTCCAGCACCTGAGCGCGGCGGACGGCGTGCGCCATGTGGAGCGCAACGCGGGCCCGGACCCCCTGGTCTTCGTCCAGATGTGGCTCGCCCCGCTGACCCCGGGCGGCGACCCCGCGTACGAACTGGTCCGGGGCATCGCCGACACCACCCCCTACGACCTGGCGGCGGCGGGCGCCACGCTCACCGTGCGCCGCCTGGCCGGGGGCGAGCGGGCGGACGCGCCCGGGACCGGCTACCTCCATGTCGTACGGGGAGAAGCGGCCCTGGGCGGGGACCGGCTGGCGGCGGGGGACTCGGTGCGGATCGGGGGCGAGGCGGACCTGGAGCTGGTGGCGGCCGGCCCCGCCGAGGTGCTGGTCTGGGAGTTCCGGGAGGCTCAGTAGCCGCTGCCCGACGGCTCCTCCGCGTTGCGCCACACGGTCAGGTCGAGGGTGACGTAGTCGGCGGGCTCGGAGGCGGCGGAGCGGCCCCGGTAGGTGATCAGGGCGATGTGCCCGGACTGCGTGTGCACGCACAGCTGGGAGCCCCTGGACACCTGGCTCAGGGTGATGCGCTCGGTGAAGCGGGTCTCCTCGCGACAGGTCTTCAGGGAGCCCTTCTGGGAGTTGTTGAGGAGGGAGACCTTCTCGCCGTTGCTGCCGAGGTAGCGCTCGTCGCTCCAGTAGTAGAAGTCGGCGTCGTCCTCGTAGGCGGCGTCGCCGGAGTGCAGGGGCTTGGGCGGGGAGTCGGCGAAGCGGATGTAGTAGTCGTTGGTGAGGTGCACGCCCGTGTAGGTGACCGGCTTGGGGTCGGGCCGGGGCGTCCCGGAGGCGCGGGTGCCGCCGCCGGTCCCGCTCCTCCCGTCGGGGCCGCGGTCGCTGAGCCCGGCGACCACGGCCGCGCAGCCGCCGACCGCGACGACGCCGAGGACACCCAGCACGATGAGCGCGATCACGCCGCCGCTCATCTTCTTCTTGGGCGGCGGGGCCCAGGAGCTGGGCGGGGTGTGGGAGTGCATCGGATACGGGGCCGAGTGCAGGCTGTGCTGCGGACTGGTCGGGTACGAGGCCGGGCCCGCCGGCGTCGGCTGTGCGGGGTAGGGGGGCTGGGCGGGCACGGCTGCGGGCGGCGGCGGGGGAGTCGCCGGGGTCGCCGGGGCCGCGGTGGCCGTCGGGGCGTGGTGCAGGGCCGGGCCGGGGCCCGCCGGGGTCGCGTTCAGGGAGGTGCGCATCGCCGCCCAGGCCTCGGTGCGGCGGTGGATGTCCGCCTCCATCGGCTCGGGGAGCCAACTGCCCTGCTGGGACAGGGGGGTGGGCGACGCGGCCCGGCACAGTTCGATGATCCCGGCGGGGTCGGGGCGGTCCGCCGGGTCCTTGGCGAGGCAGCGCGCGAGGAAGTCCAGCTCCGCCGGGAGCCCGGTCAGGTCGGGCTCCTCGTGCACGATCCGGTACAGGACGGCATGCGAATTGCCCTGCCCGTACGCCGAGTTGGCGAGCGCGGCGAACACACCCACCTGCCCGAGCGCGAACACGTCCGACGCCGGGCCGACCGCCTTGCCCTCCGCCTGCTCCGGCGACATGAAGGCGGGGGTGCCGACGGTGACGCCGGTCCCGGTGAGGGCGGTGGCGTCGGCGGCCCGCGCGATCCCGAAGTCGATGACGCGGGGCCCGTCCGAGGCGAGCAGCACGTTCGCGGGCTTCAGGTCGCGGTGCACGATCCCGGCCCCGTGGATCACCTTCAGCGCCTCCGCCATCCCGGCGACCAGCCGCAGCACGGTCGCCGCCGGGAACCTCCCGTGCTCCCCGACGGCCACCGCGAGGGACGGCCCGGGAACGTACGCCGTGGCGAGCCACGGCCGTTCGCCCTCGGTGTCGAAGTCGATGACCGGCGCGGTGTACAGCCCCTGCACCCGCTGCGCCGCCTGCACCTCGGACCGGAACCGCTGCCGGAACCCGGGGTCGTCCCCGAGCTCCGGCCGGATCACCTTGACGGCGATCGGATGCCCGCCGGGCGTGTACGACAGGTACACCTGCCCCATGCCCCCCGCCCCCAGACGCGCGGCGATGCGGTAACCCGCCACCGTACGGGGGTCGTTGTCCACGAGAGGCTGGAACTGCCCCCCTGCTGTCGTGCCCTGGTGCATGTGCCGTCCCCGTCGCTCGACCCGTTGCCGTGATGTGTAGGGCGGAGGGTATCGGAACGCGTGTTCCGGAGGACGCTCGCAGGCTCTGGCCACGGCTGGCGTACACGCGCTAGTCCGCGCTAGCGTCGTCGGGTGACGACCAAGACGCAGTTCAACGTCCGGATGTCCGCAGACGCCGTCGCGGCGGCCAAACTGGCGGCGGCGGCCGAACGGATAAGCCTCAACGAGTACATCGAGCGGCTGGTGACGGCCGACACGGACGTCAAGCGGGCGGCGTCGTTGGAGTACGCGGAACAGTTCCTGGACGAGTGGGGCGACTTCATCGAGAGCGAGGTGGCCCGTCATGCTCGCGGTTGATCTGGCCTGGGTGCTCGACGTGGCCCAGAAGGCGGGGGTCGCGGACCCCGCCCCGGAGGATCTCGGAGTGGCCATCGGGGCAGTGGAACGCCACGGTGCGCAGCTGATGGGGCGGCCCGTCTACAACGGGGCGTTCGTACGGGCGGCCGCCCTGGCGCACGGCCTCAGCCTGAACTGGCTGGAGCGGTCCAACGTACGGGTCGCCGCCACCTGCGCCGTGCGCTACCTGCATGAAGCGGGAGTGCCGGTGCGTCCGGACAAGGAGGGAGTGGCACGGCTGACCGCCGAACTGCTCGACCCGCAACGTACGGCGCAGAGCATCGCGGACACCCTCCGGTCACTTCCCCGCTGAGCCCCGCCGGGCGCGGGGATACGGGAACGGGCCCGTTCAGGCCCGTTCCCCGACCCCGCGCCTGCGGGCGCAGAGCCGGGCCAGGCCGACGAAGGCGGAGGACTGGAGGGCCAGGATGAAGGGCCGGTCCGACCACGGGATCGCCGCCAGCGGGGCGATCGCCAGTACGACGCACAACCAGAAGAGCCAGCGGTACACGGTGTGCCGCCCCCTGTCGGGACTCAGGCGGTGCGCGCCTCGGCGAGCACCGCGTCGATGTACGGGGGCCAGGCCTCGGCCGCCCACGGGCCGAAGGCGCGGTCGGTCAGGGCGACGATCGCGAGGGAGGCGTCCGGGTCGACCATCAGGAACGTACCGGACTGGCCGAAGTGCCCGAACGTGCGCGGCGAGGCCGAACTGCCGGTCCAGTGCGGGGACTTGGAGTCGCGGATCTCGAAGCCGAGACCCCAGTCGTTGGGGTTCTGGTGCCCGAAGCCGGGGAGGACGCCCTTGGTGCCGGGGTAGTGCACGGTGAGGGTGGCCTCGGCGACCGTGCGCGGGTCGAGCAGGCGCGGGGCCTGGAGCTCGGCGGCGAACCGGGCCAGGTCGTCGACGGTGGAGACGCCGTCGCGGGCGGGGGAGCCGTCCATGGTGGTCGAGGTCATGCCGAGGGGCTCCAGGACCGCCTGGCGCAGGTACTCGCCGAAGGGGATCTCGGTGGCCTTGGCGATGTGGTCGCCGAGCGCGTCGAAGCCCGCGTTGGAGTACAGGCGGCGGGCGCCCGGCTCGGAGGTCACCCGGGGCTCGTCGTAGGCGAGGCCGCTGGTGTGCGCGAGGAGGTGCCGGACGGTCGAGCCGGGAGGGCCGGCGGGCTCGTCCAGCTCGATGGCGCCCTCCTCGTACGCCACGAGCGCGGCGTACGCGCCCAGCGGCTTCGACACCGAGGCGAGGGGGAACCGGTGCGCGATGTCCCCGTGCACCCCGAGGAGGGTGCCGTCCGCCCGCACCACGGCGGTGGCGGCGGTGGGCACCGGCCAGGACTCGATCATCGACACGCTCTGCATCCTCCGAGCCTAACGGTCGCCCCCGCCCGCCCCGCGCGGGGCTCCCCGGGGCCCCGGTCGACGTCAGAGGGTGAGGCGCATGTCCGGGGCGGAGCGGCGGGTGAAGCCCAGCGCGGTGTACAGGGGCTCCGCCTCCGTGGAGGCGCTCAGGCCGACCTGGACCACCTCCCGGTCGCGGAACCAGGACAGGAGCGCGTCCATGCAGGCCCGTGCGTGACCCCTGCGCCGCGCCCGGGGGTCGGTCGCGACCGAGAAGACGTGGCCCCGACCGCCCGTCGGATCGCCCGGGCCGCCGATGCGGTAGTCGATCGTGCCGACGGCGAGCGACCCCAACCGCCCGCTTCCGTCGGGGTGTTCGGTGACGAAGGCCGCGAAGTCGCCGTCCGGGAGGGACAGTCGCTTGCGCAGCCCCGGCAGGGCCCCGGCCTGCCAGTCCCGGGGGGCGGGCTCGTCGCCCGACATCGAGTCGAGCATGATCTGCCGCAGCCGCAGCACTTCCGCCGCGTCCTCGGCCGTCGCACGGCGCGCCGGGGGAGGGGCGGAGGGGGTCGCATCGTTCATGCGGGGCACGGTAGTCGCGTACGGCAAGATTTTCTTCCGTCGCGTACGGCGGGAATCTCTTCCCGATTGTGCTTGCTTCGAGTGCACTCGAAGGTCCTAGCGTGGTGGACATGACGGTGATCGACAGCAGCCCCGTGCAACTCGCCCCCACCCACCCGCAGGACCCGTGCGCCCCGGGCGGCGGCCACCCCCTTCCCGAGGGCCGCGACCACTACACGATCAGCCAGGTCGCCCACGTCACCGGGCTGACCGCGCACACCCTGCGCTGGTACGAGCGCATCGGGCTCATGCCGCACGTGGACCGCTCGCACACCGGCCAGCGCCGGTTCCGCAACCGGGACCTGGACTGGCTGCGTTTCGTCGGCAAGCTCCGGCTGACCGGCATGCCGGTCGCGGACATGGTGCGGTACGCCGAGCTCGTCCGCGAGGGGGAGCACACCTTCGAGGCGCGCCAGGAGCTGCTGGAGTCCACCCGTCGCGACGTGCGCGCCCGCATCGCGGAGCTGCAGGACACGCTCGCCGTACTCGACTACAAGATCGACCTCTACGCGGATGCGCGTCGGACGTCGGAGAGGTACTGAGACCGAACATGACGGACACCACCTTCCCCATCCCCACCACCCGCCTCGGCGGCCCCACCGGCCCCGAGGTCGGCGTCCAGGGCCTCGGCTGCATGGGCATGAGCTTCGCGTACGGCCCCACCGACGCCGGTGAGGCCCGGGCCACCCTCGAGCGCGCCCTCGAACTGGGCGTGACGATGTTCGACACGGCGGCGGCCTACGGGGACGGGGACAACGAGGAGTTCCTCGCCCCCTTCGTCGCGGCGCACCGGGACGAGATCACCGTCGCCACGAAGTTCGGCCTCGCGATCGACCCCGCGGACAACACCAAGCGGATCATCAGCAACGACCCCGCGTACATCCGCCGTTCCGTCGACGAGAGCCTGACCCGCCTCGGCGTCGACGTCATCGACCTCTACTACATGCACCGGCGCGACCTGAACGTCCCCGTCGAGGAGACCGTCGGCGTCATGGCCGAACTGGTCGCCGCGGGCAAGGTCAAGCGGCTGGGCCTGAGCGAGGTCACCGGCCCGGAGCTGCGTGCCGCGCACGCCGTGCACCCGATCGCGGCCGTGCAGTCGGAGTGGTCGCTGTTCAGCCGCGACATCGAGGCGGGCGTCGTCCCGGCGGTCGCGGAGGTGGGCGCCACCCTGGTCGCGTACTCGCCGCTCGGCCGGGGCTTCCTCACCGGCTCCTTCGCCAGCGCCGAGAAGGACCTCACCGAGGGCGACTTCCGCCGCCACCACCCCCGCTTCAACGGCGACAACGCCGAGGCGAACGCCGCGCTCCTCGACCCGGTCCGCGAGATCGCCCGCGCCCGCGGCATCACGCTCGGGCAGGTCGCCCTGACGTGGGTGCAGCAGCAGGCGCAGGTGCACGGACTGTCGGTCGTCCCCATCCCCGGCACCCGCAAGCGGGCCCGGGTGGAGGAGAACACCGCCGCCACCCGCCTGCGCCTCTCCGCCGACGAGCTGGCCCTCCTCGAACCGATCGCCGGGCAGGTGTCGGGCGGCCGGTACGCGGACATGTCCTTCGCCTCGGCCGGCCGGGAGTAGCGGCCGGGTCCCTGGCAACCGGGCCCCGGGCGGCCGGTCCGGGGGCGGCGGGGCGCTCACGCCAGCCCCAGCGCGAAGACGGTGAAGCCCGCCGCGAGCAGTCCGGTGACTGCCCGGCGGGCCTTCGTCGCGCCCAGCGCGGTGCGCCCCGGGTTCTCGAAGACCCGGGCGTACTTCCCGATGACGACCAGCAGCACCGCGAACAGCGGAATCCACATCAGCCGGGCCGCGATCCACCCCAGGGTGACGGGCGCCTCGGTGAGCCCGGGGATCGTACCGAGGTACGAGGCGGGGACGGCGGCGGCGAGCATCGCGGTCTGGTGCCAGCACAGGATCGTCATCGCCGACAGGTTGATCACGACGACCGGCGCCCACAGCGCGGGCCGCCGCAGCACCCTCCCGATCCGGTCCTTGAGCAGGATCGCGGCACCGCTCTGGGCGGCGGCCAGCGCGAGGACGAGTAGCGACGGCGGGTGCGAGTTCGTACGGTCCTGGCCGGGGACGCCGACCATGGACGCCGGGTAGTGGAAGGCCAGGAGCAGCACGGCGAACAGGACGGTGCCGCCGATCAGCAGTACGTACGCGGCCCGCTTCCCGAGCCGCTTCTCCCCCCATGCGACCCCGAGTTGATACGCGAACAACCATCCCGGCAGCAGGTTCAGCAGACTCACCCAGGACGGCACGGCCTCCGCGTACGGCCCGTACCGCAGGAAGTCGACGACCGCGACGGACCCGATCAGCGGGACGGCCGACCAGGCCCCCGCCCGCCGGGCGACCCGTACGCACACGGGCGTCAGCGCGGTGATCACCGCGTACACCCCCACGAACCACAACGGCTGCACGACCAGCTTCGCCCCGGTCCGCAGGGTGGCCTCGGGCACCCCGAGCCCGTACAGCAACGGCACCGTGAGCGCCCACACGGCGGTCACCCCGAGCACGGGCCGCCCCAGCCGCACCAGCCGCCCCTTGAGCCACTCGACGCTGGTCCCCTGGTGCCTGGTGTACGAGAGAACCGCCGCGTACCCGCCCACCAGGAAGAAGATCCCCAGCATCTGAAGCACCCAACTCAGCGGCGAGAGCCCGGAGAAGGTGCTGAGCGGACTGGCGTTGTGCAACGACCCGACCTCGGCATCAACACGGAACCCCCCGAGCAACCAGTGCCCCGTGGGCACCGCCAGCAGGGCAAGCGCCCGCAGCCCATCGACGGCCCGGTCCCGGTGGACGGGCGTCCGCGCATCAACCTTCGCGGCAAGAGAGTTGAGTGACATGGGAGTTCCTTCGATCTCTGGGAGGGAGCGCCCCTTCAGGGGCGCGGGGAACTGCGCGACCAGCCACAACGCACCCGCACAAAACCGCGCACAGCGCCGCAGGCTTTAGGTGAAGGGGCGGGGCTGGGGACCCTTTGCCCAGCCGGTACGGGCTGAACGATCTGCCTGGCAGCGGGCCCCACCGGGCACTCACCCCGCCTCCCGGGCAACCACCCCGAACCCCCGCAACGACTCCGTCCCCGGCACGAAGTACCCGGTATGCCCCACCGCGTCATCCGCCGCTATCCGCCGCGCCCCAAAAGACGCCGAGGCGGGGTCCACCCCATGCCCCACCCCCAACACCTCGACATTCGGAACGCGCCCGACCCAGTCCGTCGGATCCTTCGCCGCCCACACCCGCGCCGAAGTCCCCAGCTCCGCCGCCGAGTCGGCCCGCATCCCGGGCGAGCCGAACGCCACGATGTCCGCAGCATCCAGCCGCGCCGCCGCCAGCCCGCACACCACCGACCCGTAGCTGTGGCAGAACACCGCCGGGTCCGGCGCCCCCACCGCGTCCAGCCCGTCCGCGAACCGGGCCAGCCGCTCCGCGCCCGCCTCCGCGAGCCCCCCGGTCGCCGCGTCGACGCCGACGCCGACCGGGGTGGTGTACCCGGCCCAGGCCACGACCGCCGTGTCCGGACCCGTCTCGCCGCGCAGGCTCCGGGCCATCCCGGCGGGCGTCCCGTACGGGTCGTTCTTCCGGTCGAAGCTCCCCGCGTCGATGTCCGACCCGGGCACGATCACCGCGACGTGCCGGGCGCGACCCAAGTCCCCGTACACCTCGGCCACTTGGCCGCGTCCGCGCGGGTCGAAGGCGAGGATCTGCCGCACCGGCGCGAGCAGCCGCCCGAAGCGTCCGTCGGCGGCGAGGGCCGCCCGGTTCGCCGCGTACCGCAGGGCGACGGGGGCGCCGTCGAGGTTCCCGACGACCAGGGGGTGCCGCCGTACGAGCTCCGCCCGCCGCTCGGGGCTCAATCCCCGGAAGAAGGCGGCCACCTGGTGCGGAGTGCTGCCCGCCGGATCGATCAGCCCCTCGCTCCGCCAGGCGGCGGAGCCCGGCGGCGGTCCGGTGACGGGGGTCTGCGCGTCGGCGGAGACCCATCCCGCGGTGCCCGCGACCATCGCCGCGACGAGCGCGACGGCGGCGAGCGTCCTCCTGAATCGGTGCGACCGCTGCATGGCCCCGCCCCTTTCCGCACCTCGCGGCCCTTCCGCGGTGTGCTGTCCTGACAGCACGGAAGGTAGGAAGAAGGTGGGTCGGACCGCGTCACACCAGGGAGCCAACTCGCGAGTGATACCGCAGTACGGGAGGTTTTCCGCAGGCGGGAGGGGGGTGCTGCCCCCACCCCCGGGCGTACGGTTGCCTCCCTCGGCCGGTGGGGGAACAGGGCTCGCACGACCGCCGCGCCGCCCCCGCGCCGACCGCGAGAACGCACCCTGTGGCGCACGTCACAGTCCTCGTATCCCGCAGGTACGGTCTGGTCCTGGCCGCACCGGCCCACGCCGACGGGGGCAGGACCCGCGCATGCCCGCTCGGTCGCCCGGTCTCGGCCCGCACCCTCGGCCGCCCGGTCTCGGCCCGCGCCCTCGGCCGACCCGTCTTACCCCGCGTCGCCCGGGGCCACCAGCCCCGACTCGTACGCGAAGATCACCGCCTGGGCGCGGTCCCGCAGGTCCAGCTTGGCCAGCACCCGGCCGATGTGGGTCTTGACCGTCTGCTCCGCCAGGATCAGCCGGTCCGCGATCTCCTGGTTGGAGAGACCGCGTGCGATCAGCTCCAGCACCTCGGTCTCGCGCGGGGTGAGCCCGCTCAGCCGCAGCGCCGGGTTGCGCCGGGGGACCGGCCGCTGGGCGGCGAAGTCGGCGATCAGGCGCCGGGTCACCGAGGGGGCGAGCAGCGCCTCCCCGGCCGCCACGACCCGTACCGCCGCGATCAGGTCGGCGGGCGGGGCGTCCTTCAGCAGGAACCCGGAGGCCCCGGCGCGCAGGGCCTCGTACACGTAGTCGTCGACGTCGAAGGTGGTCAGCATCAGCACCTTCGGCCGCCTCTCAAGGCCCGGCGGCGGGTTGAGGATCTCCCGGGCGGCGGCCAGGCCGTCCATCTCCGGCATCCGTACGTCCATCAGCACCACGTCCGGATGGGTGTGACGGCTGACCTCCACACCCTGCCTGCCGTCGGGGGCCTCGCCCACCACGTCGATGTCGGCCTGCGCCGAGAGCAGCGCGGCGAATCCGGCCCGCACCATGGCCTGGTCGTCGACGATGATCACGCGAATGGTCATGGGGCGGAGGCATCCTTCTGTTCGGGCTCGTCGTGCTCGTCGTGTTCGCCGTGCTCGTCGGGCCTGTCGGCAGCGGGCGGCTCCGCGGCGGCGGACGCCGTCAGCGGCAGCCTCGCCGCCACCCGGAACCCGCCGTCCGGCAGCGGACCGGTGTCCAGCGTGCCGCCGGTCAACCGTACGCGTTCGCGCATCCCGACCAGCCCGTGCCCGCCCGCCCCCTTCGCCTCGACCCGCGACGTCGGCTCCGGGGCGGGCCCGTTGACGACCAGCACCAGCAGGTCCGGCCCCTCCGGGCGCACCGACACCCGGGTCACCGCCCCCGGCGCGTGCCGCACCACGTTCGCCAGGGCCTCCTGCACGATGCGGTACGCCGACAGGTCCACCGCCTGCGGAACCGCCGGGCTCCCGGGCCCCGGCCCCAGCTCCGCGGCGATCGACAACTCGGCCGGAACCCCGGCCCGTACCGTCGCCTCCACCAGCTGCTGAATCCGGTCCAGCCCCGGCTGCGGCGCCCGCTCGCCCTCCGTGCCCTCGCTGCGCAGCACCACCAGCAGCCGCCGCATCTCCGTCAGCGACTCCCGCGCACTGGCCGCGATCGAGGCGAACTCCTCCTGCGCCGCGTCCGGCAGCCCGCCGATCCGGTACGGCGCGGAGTCGGCCTGCACGGTGATCATCGACATGTGGTGGGCGACCACGTCGTGCAACTCCCGGGCGATCCGGGTGCGTTCCTCAAGGAGCGTGCGGTGGGCGCGCTCCGCCTCGCTGATGGTCTCCTGCTCCACCAGCGCCCGCTGCGCCTCGCCGCGCTCGCGCAGCGCCCCGCCGATGATCAGCACCGCACCGGCGAGCACGATCGTCAACACCTGGGTGCCGTCGCTCAGTTCCGGCTCCAGCTGACCGAGCACCAGCCCCGTGACGGCGGTGACCACCCAGACGCCCACCAGCGCCGCCCGCCGCTCCCGCAGGGCCAGCCCGAAGAGCAGGAACAGCATCCCCACGATCGTCGGCGCGGGCCACGGCCAGATCCCCTTCCCCGGTTGCAGCGGCCCCACCAGGAACGTCGCCGCCGCCACCCCGGACGGGAACACGACCCACCACGCCTGGAGCGGCCGGTGGGCGATCAGCAGCAGCGGCAGCGCCTGCCCGGCGCCGACCGCCCCCGCGATGCCGCCGGACAGTCCGTAGTCGTTCGTCAGCACCTGGATGGTGACCGGCAGCAGCACCGCCGTCAGGGCCAGCGCCACCGCGTACGGCAGCAGCCGCTGCCAGCGCTTGGGGGCGTCCGCCAGCAGGGGAGCGGCCGGGTGGGAGGAGTGCGTGAGCGCGTACAGCATCTCCCGCAGCAGCCGCCCCGCGGCAGCGACCGGCCCGCCGCGCCCGGCGGCCCGCGGGGCGGACGTCGGCCCGGACGTCGGCCCGTGCGGGGGCCCGGACGGGGCGGACGCGGGTCTCGGCGGGGCGGTGGGGCGCGGCGGCGGAGGCGGTGTCGGTTCGTTCATGGCTTCCTCGGCCTAGGCACCGGACATGGCTTCCTCAGCCTAGGCACCGGACCCGTTTGCGCACGTCATACCGGGGACCGGAACCCGGCCTCATACCGTGGTACCAGAAGCCTCCGCCCGCCCCTACAGCTCCGCCAGCAACTCCGCCTTCTTCGCCGTGAATTCCTCGTCCGTGACCAGACCCGCCTGGTGCAGCTCGCCCAGGTGCCTGATCCGTTCCGCGATGTCCGCCGGGTCCCTGCGCCCCGCACCGACCGCGTCCACCGACACCCGGTCCAGGGCCGCAGCCGCCGGAACCGTGCTCCGTACCGCCGCGAGAACGGCCGCCGCGAACGGCAGCGACTCGTGCACCGGCCCGTACCCCAGCCCGAACACCACCGCCGCCGGGTCCTGGTCGGCGGGCCCGGCAACCGTCCCGCCTTCGGTGGACCCGTCGCGCCGCAGCAGCCGCAGGTGCCCGTCGAAGAAGTCGGGGGAGCGCCACTCGACCCCGCCGAGGGAGGCCACCGGGAAACTCTGGTCGCCGACCTTCCACTTGGCGGAGGAGGCCCCGGTCCAGAACCACCGGAACGTCACCTGGGTCCCGTCGAACCCGGCCTTCCCGTCGTACGCCTTGAACTGCAGCGGCCCCTCGGGCGGCGCCACCAGGAACCGCTCCGCGGGCTCGCCCTCGGCGAGGCCCGTGTCGGCGCCCGCCGCGCGCACCTGCTCCCGCAGCTCGTCCGCGTAGTACTCCGCGAGCACCTCGCGCTCCGCGGGCAGCACCAGCCGGTACGGGTCGCAGCCCTCCTTGAGCTGTCCCGCGGCGGCGTCCATCAGCGGATCGGCGCCGCGTCTGGGCACCGCGTGCAGCACCACCGTGCCGCGCTTGCCCGGGGTCAGCGTCACGTCGGCCAGCGCCTCGTGCGGGATGCGCCGCTCACCGAGCGCGGAAAGCAGCTTCGGCGTACGTATCCCCCGTTCGAAGCGGATGAGCACGGAGTCGCTGTCGAACTCCCAGGTGGCATGAATTCCGGCCAGCACATCACCCATGCGGCTCATCGTATGCGGCGTCCGCCCACTCGTCGCCCCTCGGCGACCCGCCCGATTCCCGGCCTTCTACGCGCGTCGGACACCTCAGACCCCCTCGCCGGGCCCGCCGGGACCGCTCGCGATCCCGTCCCGGCAGGCCGTCTTGCCGTCCGCGCAGTCCACCTCGGCGTACGCCCCGACGCCGATCCGCGCGAAATTGCCGATGCTGTCGGTCCCCGGAACGAAGTACCCGGTGTGCCCGACGGCGGTCCTCGCCGACAGCACCCGCGCCCCGAACTCCGGCGAGACGGGGTCGCTGCCGTGCCCGAGCCCGCCGAGCTCCAGGTGCGGCACGTCCGCGATCCAGTCGTCGGCGTCCCGCATCGCCCACACCCGGGCGTCCGAGCCCAGGTCGGCGGCGGTGTCGGCACGCATCCCGGGGCTGCCGGAGACCGCGATGTCGGTGACCCGGTCCGGCAGTTCGCGGGCGGCGAGCCCGCACACCACCGATCCGTAGCTGTGGCAGAACAGCGCCACCGGCGCCCGCCCCGGGAGCACCCCGGCCAGCGCGACCAGCCGCCGCGCCCCCGCCTCGGCGGGTGCGCCGACCATGGCGTCCATGCCGAGCCCGGCGGGCGCGGTGTAGTCGGCCCAGGCGATCACGGCGACCTTCGTGTCCGGGTCGGCCTTGCGCTCCTCGTCGTACAGGGAGGTGGCCATGCCGACGGGCGAGGAGTAGCGCAGGAAGGTCCGCTCGAAGTTCACCACGTTGGTGTCGACGCCCGGCACCACCACCGAGATCCGCTCGGCCCGCTCCAGGTTCCCGAAGACCTCCGCGACCCGCCCGCCGCCGTCCGGGTCGAACGCCAGCACCTGCCGCTTGTCGCGCAGCAGCGCCGCGAACCGGTGCATGCGCCGGTCGGCGTCCGCCTTGCCCGCACGGGACAGCCGGTTGTCGTGCACGCGGGCCGCCTCGGTGTCCCGGGCGGTGGCGAGCGCGTACCGGTTCGCGGAGTAGCGCAGCGGGACGGGCGCCCCGTTGAGGTTGCCGACGACCAGCGGGTGCTTGCGGGCCAGCGCGGTCCGCCGCTCGGGGGCGAGCCCGTCGAAGAAGTGGGCCACGCTGGTGGGGCTGCCCGTGGGGTCGGGCAGCCGGCGGCCGTCGAAGCTGCCGGTGCTCCAGGCGGTGAAGGCCTCCTTGAGCGACACGTTCGCGTCGCGCTGGTGGTGGATGGCGGTCCAGCCGGTGATCGCGAGCATCACGAACACCACGGCCAGCGCGAGCAGCGCCCGCCACGCGGTCAGGGTGGGGGAGGAGTCTGGGGAAGTCACTGCGGGACACCCTAGGAGAATCCCCGGGGTCCGTGTCCATTCCGTGATGCGGATCACGTTTCGATAAAGGTGCTCAGGTCAGGGTGTGTATACGGGTGCTCCAGGCAACCCGTACCTGTTCGGGCCTACCGCGCCTGTCAGCCACATGACGGCGTGTACCGGCCACATCGCGGCCCGTCGCGGCGGCTCCCCGGCGCGTCCTTCCGGACCCGGGCCTCAGCGCCAGTCCCCGCCCGGCGCGGGCTCCCGGCGCCTCAGCGCCAGTCCCCGCCCAGTGCGGGCTCCAGGAGGTCCAGGCAGCGTGCCGTCATCTCCCGGATCGCCTCCAGGCTGGCGTCCTCCCGCTGCCCCCACATCCGTCCGGTCAGCCGCATCACCCCGCCGAACGCGGCCACCGCGATCCGCGGCCTGAGGTCCTCGTCCACGTCGAGGCCCTCCCGCTCGGCGATGACCGTCGCGATCGCGTCCTCCAGCTCGGTGGATCGCCGCAGATGGACGGCGAGGAGCGCCGGGGTCGACTCGATCATCTGGTACGTCCGCATGTGCAGCTCGATCGGGACCACGGCCTGGATCGCCTCGCCCACCGACTCCCACGCCCAGGTCACCGCGTTGCGCAGCGCGGTGAGCGGGTTCTCGTGGGGAGGCCGCTCGCGGACCGCGTCCAGGAAACGGGCCTCCACCATCGCGACCACCGTGAAGGCGACCTCTTCCTTGGAGGCGAAGTAGCGGAAGAAGGTGCGCTGGGAGACCTCCACGGCCTCCGCGATCTCGTCGACGGTGGTCCGCTCGTACCCCTGTGTGGTGAACAGCTCCAGTGCGACGCGCAGCAGGGAGTCGCGGGTGCGGCGCTTCTTGCGCTCACGCAGCCCGGTCGGTCGCACCGCTGCCAGCTGCTCCGCCATCGTTCTCGGGTCCTGCTCTCTCGATTTCGCCTGCTCAGCTTACCTGTGAGCTACGTGACAGTTACCGGCTTGTGAATTGGTTCGTCAACTGTCAGTGGCTGTCACTAATCTGGAAGCATGACTGCACAGACCACGCTCGACAAGGTGCCGCCGGGCCCCGACCCCGTACCGCAACAGACCAAGGGGCTTCGCGGCCACCCGTGGCTGACGCTCTTCGCCGTGGCGATCGGCGTGATGATGGTCGCCCTCGACGGCACCATCGTCGCCATCGCCAACCCCGCCATCCAGAAGGACCTCGGCGCCTCGCTCGCCGACGTCCAGTGGATCACCAACGGCTATCTGCTCGCTCTCGCGGTCGCCCTGATCACCGCGGGCAAGCTCGGTGACCGCTTCGGCCACCGCCAGACCTTCCTGATAGGCATCGCGGGCTTCGCCGCGTCCTCCGCTGCGATCGGCTTCTCCACGGAGATCGGCCTGGTCATCGCCTTCCGCGTGCTCCAGGGCCTGTTCGGCGCGCTGCTCATGCCGGCCGCGCTCGGCCTGCTGCGCGCCACCTTCCCCGCCGAGAAGCTGAACATGGCGATCGGCATCTGGGGCATGGTCATCGGCGCCTCCACCGCGGGCGGCCCGATCGTCGGCGGCCTGCTCGTGGAGCACGTCTCCTGGCAGTCCGTCTTCTTCATCAACGTGCCCGTCGGCGTCATCGCGCTCGCCTTCGGCCTGGTCGTCCTGCGCGACCACCGCGCCGAGAACGCGCCGCGCTCCTTCGACATCCCCGGCATCGTGCTGCTCTCGGGCGCGATGGGCTCGCTCGTCTACGGCCTGATCAAGGCCGGTGAGTCCTGGGGCTGGGACGGCACCAACACCTGGCTGTGCGTGGGCGGTTCGGTCGTCCTCTTCGTGGTCTTCGGGATCTGGGAGACCAAGGCGAAGGAACCGCTGATTCCGCTGGCCATGTTCCGCTCCGTGCCGCTGTCGGCCGGTGTGGTCCTCATGGTGCTGATGGCGTTCGCCTTCATGGGCGGCCTCTTCTTCGTGACCTTCTACCTCCAGGGCGTGCACGGCCTGAGCCCGGTCGACAGCGGGCTGCACCTGCTGCCGCTGACCGGCATGATGATCGTCGCCTCGCCGGTCGCGGGCCTGCTCATCACCAAGTTCGGGCCGCGCGTGCCGCTGGTCGGCGGCATGGTCTGCACCGCCGTCGCCATGTTCGGCATGTCCCAACTGGACGTCGGTACCGGCACCCTGACCATGTCGCTGTGGTTCGGCCTGCTCGGTCTCGGCCTCGCCCCCGTCATGGTCGGCGCCACCGAGGTCATCGTCGGCAACGCCCCGCTGGAGCTCTCCGGCGTCGCGGGCGGCCTCCAGCAGGCCGGTATGCAGGTCGGCGGCGCGCTGGGCACGGCCGTGCTCGGCGCGGTGATGTCCTCGCGGGTGAGCGCCGAGTTCGGCGGCAACTGGAAGGACGCCGGGCTGCCGGGGCCCGCTCCGGCCGGTCTGGAGCAGGCCGCCGAGTTCGGCATGGTCCCGGCCGAGGCCGCCAAGGCGCCGGGCATGACGCCGGAGGGGTTCAAGGTCGTCACCGGTGTCATCCATGACACGTTCGTGTCGGGCATGGGCTTCGCCTTCACCATCGCGGGCGGCGTCGCCGTCGTTGCGGCCCTGGTCGCCTTCCTCACCAAGCGCGGCGAGAACGCGGACGCGGCAGGCGGCGGCGTCCACATCTGACCCGCTCCCGGATCCCTCCGGTCTCTCCGGACGCGTCAATTCCGCGCCCACACAGCCCCGCCGGACCGGTTCCGGCGGGGCTGTCGCCTATCCGGGTGATCCGCCGCAAGCCCCCTTCCGTACCCCTGTTTCCGCAGGTCACAGTGCTGACAAGCGATCGACCGTACGCAACCGGGGGGACCCTCATGAAGCTGCTCGCCACCACCGCACTCGCCACCACCGCGCTGGCCGCCGGCGCCCTGCTCCCGCAGAGCACCCCGCCCGCCCGCGCGGCCGTCCAGCTCGGCACCTGCGCCGCCGGTGAGCTCTGCCTCTGGCAGAAGCCGGACTTCAAGGGCAAGCGGTACGCCCACGAGCTGTCCGGCACCGACATCGAGAGCTGCATCCCGCTGCCCCCGGGCGCGGACGCCCAGGCCCTCGCCAACCGCACCGGACGCCCCGTCACCACGTACCAGTCGGCGGAATGCGCCGAGACCGGTGAGTTCGACACCTACCCCGGCAAGGGCAGCTGGGTGCCCCAGTCGCCCTACCGGGTGCGGGCGTTCAAGATCTGGGAGAGGTGAGGCCGGGAGACTGTATTCCGGGTGACTGGGCGGGGACCTCGGGGACCGTCTCCGCGGCGCTGAGCCGCCCCACCTCGGCCCGCAGCTCCTTGATCTCCGTCGTCAGGGCTTCGAGGAGCGCCGTCTGCCGGCGCTCCTCGGCGTCGTCCCGCTCGAAGCGGGAGATGAACCAGGCCGCAATGTTCGCCGTGACCACACCGAGCAGCGCGATCCCCGACAGCATCAGGCCCACCGCGATGAGCCTGCCGAGGCCGGTGGTGGGGGAGTGGTCCCCGTAGCCGACCGTGGTCATCGTGGTGAAGGACCACCACACGGCGTCACCCAGCGTCTTGATGTTCCCGCCGGGAGCGTCCCGCTCGACCTCCAGGACGGCCAGCGAGCCGAACATCAGCAGCCCGACCACCGACCCGCCCACGTACGCGGTCAGCGTTATCTGCGGCGACATCCGCGCCCGCCGCCCCACCAGCAGCAGCGTCGAGACCAGCCGCAGCAGCCGCAGCGGCCTGGCCAGCGGCAGCAGCACCGCGATGAGGTCCAGCGGATGGCTGCGGACGAACAGCCACTTCGCCGGGGCCAGCACCAGCCGCACCAGATAGTCCAGCGCGAACGCGCCCCACACGGCCCACTCCGCCCACAGGCACGCCCGGTGCACCCCGCGCGGGGCGTCCGGGGCCACGATCGGGACGGCGTACGCGACGGCGAAGGCGAGCGCCAGGACCAGCAGCGGCGTCTGGGTGTGCCGCTCCCACCGGAGCTGGGCTGTCTGCTGCTTCATGCCCGGCATCGTAAGACGCACGAAGGCGGTGGGAGCCCGAGGGCTCCCACCGCCTTCACGGCACTACGGGGTGCTTACGCGTCGCCGCCCGCGGCGCCCGGGTCGGCCGCCTTCACGTCGAGCAACTGGTAGCGGTCCACCGCCTGCTTCAGCGCCGAGCGGTCGATCTTGCCCGCCTTGGCCAGCTCGGAGAGCGTCGCCAGGACGATCGACTGCGCGTCGATGTGGAAGAAGCGACGGGCCGCGCCTCGCGTGTCCGCGAAGCCGAAGCCGTCCGCACCGAGCGAGGTGTACGCCCCCGGCACCCAGCGCGAGATCTGGTCCGGAACCGAACGCATCCAGTCGGAAACCGCCACGAACGGTCCCTCGGCGCTCTCCAGCTTCCGCGTCACGTACGGCACGCGGATCTCCTCCTCGGGGTGCAGGAGGTTGTGCTCCTCGCACTCCACGGCCTCGCGGCGCAGCTCGTTCCAGCTCGTCGCGGACCAGACGTCGGCCTTGACGTTCCACTCGTCGGCGAGGATCTGCTGCGCCTCGACCGCCCACGGCACGGCCACGCCGGAGGCCATGATCTGGGCCGGGATTTCGCCCTTGTCGCCGGTCTTGAAGCGGTAGATGCCCTTGAGGATGCCGTCGGCGTCCACGTTCTCCGGCTCGGCCGGGTGCTGGATCGGCTCGTTGTAGACGGTCAGGTAGTAGAAGACGTCCTCGGCGTTCTCGCCGTACATCCTCTTCAGACCGTCCTGCACGATGTGCGCGATCTCGTACCCGAAGGCCGGGTCGTAACTGACACAGCCCGGGTTGGTCGAGGCCAGCAGCTGCGAGTGGCCGTCCGCGTGCTGGAGGCCCTCACCGGTCAGCGTCGTACGACCGGCGGTCGCGCCGAGGACGAAACCGCGCGAGAGCTGGTCGGCCATCTGCCAGAACTGGTCACCGGTGCGCTGGAAACCGAACATCGAGTAGAAGACGTACACCGGGATCAGCGGCTCGCCGTGCGTGGCGTACGCGGAACCGGCGGCGATCAGCGAGGCGGTGCAGCCCGCCTCGGAGATGCCGTCGTGCAGCATCTGACCGGTCGGCGACTCCTTGTAGGCGAGGAGCAGATCGCGGTCCACGGCCTCGTACTGCTGGCCGAGCGGGTTGTAGATCTTCGCACTCGGGAAGAACGCGTCCATGCCGAACGTGCGGTACTCGTCGGGCGCGATCAGCACGAACCGCTTGCCGATCTCCTTGTCCCGCATGAGGTCCTTCAGCACACGGACAAACGCCATGGTCGTGGCGATCGACTGCGAGCCGGAACCCTTCTTCGCAGCCGCGTACGTCTTGTCCTCGGGCAGTGCGAGGGGCTTCGCCCGCACCACGCGCGAGGGCACGTAACCGCCCAGCGACTTGCGGCGGTCGTGCATGTACTGGATCTCTTCGGAGTCGCGGCCCGGGTGGTAGTACGGCGGTGCGCCGCCCTCCAGCTCCTTGTCCGCGATCGGGATGTGCAGCCGGTCGCGGAAGCGCTTGAGGTCCTCCGCCGTCAGCTTCTTCATCTGGTGGGTCGCGTTGCGGCCCTCGAAGTTGGGGCCCAGCGTCCAGCCCTTGACCGTCTGCGCCAGGATCACCGTCGGCTGGCCCTTGTGCGCCTTGGCCGCCGCGTACGCCGCGTACACCTTCTTGTGGTCGTGGCCGCCGCGGCCCAGGTGCAGGATCTGCTCGTCCGACATGTCCTTGACCATGTCGCGCAGCCGCTGGTCGTCGCCGAAGAAGTGCTCGCGGATGTACGCGCCCGTCTCGGTGGCGTACGTCTGGAACTGGCCGTCCGGCGTGGTGTTCAGCTTGTTGACCAGGATGCCGGTGCGGTCCTGCGCCAGCAGCGGGTCCCAGGAACGGTCCCAGACCAGCTTGATGACGTTCCAGCCGGCGCCCCGGAACTGCGACTCCAGCTCCTGGATGACCTTGCCGTTGCCGCGCACCGGGCCGTCGAGGCGCTGGAGGTTGCAGTTGACGACGAAGGTCAGGTTGTCCAGGCCCTCGCGGGCGGCGATCGACAGCTGGCCCAGCGACTCGGGCTCGTCCATCTCGCCGTCGCCCAGGTACGCCCAGACGTGCGACTTCGAGGTGTCGGCGATGCCGCGCGCCTCCATGTAACGGTTCATCCGCGCCTGGTAGATCGCGCCGAGGGGGCCCAGACCCATCGAGACGGTCGGGAACTCCCAGAAGTCCGGCATCAGGCGCGGGTGGGGGTACGAGGACAGCCCGTTGGGGAACTTCGACTTCTCCTGGCGGAACGCGTCGAGCTGCGTCTCGGTCAGTCGGTCCAGCAGGTACGCGCGGGCGTAGATGCCCGGCGAGGCGTGCCCCTGGAAGAAGATCTGGTCGCCGCCGTCGCCGTCGTCCTTGCCCCGGAAGAAGTGGTTGAAGCCCACGTCGTACAGCGAGGCGGAGGACGCGAAGGTGGCGATGTGGCCGCCGACGCCGATGCCCGGACGCTGGGCCCGGGAGACCATCACGGCCGCGTTCCAGCGGGTCGCGTTGAGGACCTTGCGCTCGATCTCCTCGTCGCCGGGGAAGAACGGCTCGTCCTTGGTGGCGATGGTGTTGACGTAGTCCGTGCTGCGCATCTCGGGCACGGCCACGCGCTTCTCGCGGGCACGCTCGATCAGGCGGAGCATCAGGTAGCGGGCGCGCTCGCGGCCCCGCTCGTCGACGGCCGCGTCAAGCGAGTCGAGCCATTCCTGGGTCTCCTCGGGATCGAAATCCGGGACCTGGCTCGGCAGGCCACCAATGATGATCGGGTTGCGATCGGTTCCGGAAGCCACGCTGTTCCTTCACTGGTAGGGAAAAGACCTGGTGCGCCAAGGGCTGTCGCGCCGCAACCATCGTGTACCCAGGGGACGCAAACGTCATCTCTACTGAGCAGTAACCGAGGGTGTCCGCAGGCAGGGACCGACCGCCCGGCCGACGCCCGAATACGGCATCGGTCAAATCGCAACCTTACGCCCAACCCGTTCAAGTGTTCCGTAAGGCCGTTCGCCCCCGATGGGCGCACCGAAGCCGCAGAATGTGCCAAAGCGGTCCTAATGGTGTGGGATGAATCACTGCACGGGCTCGTGGAGCCGCCAGGAGTTGCGGCGGGGCCGCCCCATCCGTCACCGTTTCGGCGGTCTGGGCGGCCGGGTACTTGCGCGATCGGTCCCGCCCGTGTGGACTACGGCCAATGCCGCGCACGCGCGCGGCACCGAATGCATCGCTGAAAAAGCACTTCCCGAAAAAAGATCAGGAGGCAATCCGTGAGCGCGACCGCGGACCACGCGGAGGAGCGGACCAACCCTGCCGCGAGGCTGGGTTTCCAGCCCGAGCAGGTGGTCCAGGAGATCGGCTTCGACGACGATGTCGATCAGGAGCTCCGCGAAGCCATCGAGGAGATCATCGGCGGCGAACTCGTCGACGAGGACTACGACGACGTGGCTGACGCCGTCGTCCTGTGGTTCAGGGACGAGGACGGCGACCTGACGGACGCGTTGGTGGACGCCACGCAGCTCGTCGACGACGGCGGCACCGTCTGGCTGATGACTCCGAAGACCGGCCGTGACGGCTATGTCGAACCGAGCGACATCAACGAAGCCGCGACCACCGCCGGTCTGTCCCAGACCAAGAGCATCAACGCGGGCAAGGACTGGACGGGCAGCCGTCTGGTCTCGCCGAAGGCGGCGAAGTCCGGCAAGCGGTAACGGCCGGAAACACCTCATGCGGTACCGAAGGACCCCCGTCGACGCAGGTCGGCGGGGGTCCTTTGCGTAGGCTGGCGGCAGATTCACCGCATCGGCCCAACGAAGGGAAGCGCATCTTCATGGCGATCGAGACGGGCGCCCAGGCCCCCGACTTCACGCTCAAGGACAACCACGGCCGCACCGTGCGCCTGTCCGACTTCAAGGGCGAGAAGAACGTCGTGCTGCTCTTCTACCCCTTCGCCTTCACCGGCGTCTGCACCGGCGAGCTGTGCGCCCTGCGCGACGAGCTGCCGAGGTTCCAGAACGACGACGTGCAGCTCCTGGCGGTCTCCAACGACTCCATCCACACCCTGCGCGTCTTCGCCGAGCAGGAGGGCCTGGAGTACCCGCTGCTGTCCGACTTCTGGCCGCACGGCAACGTCTCGCGGGCCTACGGCGTCTTCGACGAGGAGAAGGGCTGCGCGGTGCGCGGCACCTTCATCATCGACAAGGAGGGCACGGTCCGCTGGACCGTCGTCAACGGCCTCCCCGACGCTCGTGACCTGAACGAGTACGTCAAGGCCCTCGACACGCTCTGATCCGCGCGCCAGCCTTGGGTCCCGGAGAATTTCCCGGTTCCGGCAATCCGCGGGACCGCAAGAATTCGGGACTTAAGTCCTGCCGTGACGGGAACCGGTCACTAGGATCAACACGTTGATCCGTATGCCATGCACTACGGGGGCAGGGCCTCTCCTGAGCCCCTCGACACACTTTGGAGGACTCGTGGGAGTCAGCCTCAGCAAGGGCGGAAACGTCTCGCTGACCAAGGCCGCCCCGAACCTGACGGCCGTCGTCGTCGGTCTGGGCTGGGACGCGCGCACCACCACCGGCGGTGACTTCGACCTCGACGCCAGCGCGCTGCTGACGAACGACGCGGGCAAGGTCGCCAACGACTCGAACTTCGTCTTCTTCAACAACCTGAAGAGCCCCGACGGCTCCGTCGAGCACACCGGTGACAACCTCACCGGTGAGGGCGACGGCGACGACGAGGTCATCAACGTGAACCTGGCCGGTGTCCCGGCCGACGTCGCGAAGATCGTCTTCCCGGTCTCGATCTACGAGGCCGAGTCCCGCCAGCAGAGCTTCGGCCAGGTCCGCAACGCGTACATCCGCGTCGTGAACGCCGCCGACGGCAGCGAGCTGGCGCGCTACGACCTGAGCGAGGACGCCTCGACCGAGACCGCCATGGTCTTCGGCGAGCTCTACCGCAACGGCGCCGAGTGGAAGTTCCGCGCCATCGGCCAGGGGTACGCCTCGGGCCTGCGCGGCATCGCGCAGGACTTCGGCGTCAACGTCTGAGCCGAGCAGGCAGCACTCTCGTCGTCCGGCGCCGCACTTCTCCAGTGCGGCGCCGGACGCGCAGAGCCGTAGTTCCGTTACCGCGGGGAGGAAGAAAAGATCATGGGCGTCACGCTCGCCAAGGGAGGCAATGTCTCCCTCTCCAAGGCCGCTCCGAACCTCACCAAGGTGCTGGTCGGACTCGGCTGGGACGCACGTTCCACCACCGGGGCCGACTTCGACCTGGATGCCAGCGCACTGCTGTGCCGGGACGGCCGGGTGCTCGGCGACGAGTACTTCGTCTTCTACAACAACCTCAAGAGCCCCGAGGGCTCCGTCGAGCACACCGGTGACAACCTCACCGGCGAGGGTGACGGCGACGACGAGTCGCTGATCATCGACCTGACGATGGTTCCGGCCAATGTCGACAAGATCGTCTTCCCGGTGTCGATCCACGACGCCGACAACCGGGGCCAGACCTTCGGCCAGGTCAGCAACGCCTTCATCCGCGTGGTGAACCAGGCCGACGGCCAGGAACTGGCCCGCTACGACCTCAGCGAGGACGCCTCCAGCGAGACGGCCATGATCTTTGGCGAGGTCTACCGGTACGGCGGAGAATGGAAGTTCCGCGCCGTTGGGCAGGGGTACGCATCCGGTCTGCGGGGCATCGCTCTAGACTTCGGGGTCAACGTTTCGTAAAGCCCCGCTCCCAGCGGGGGAGAGCACCACTCAATCGATGGGGTAGCCAGTGGTCCTGAAAACCTTCGGCTGGTCGTTCGCGGTGACCGCGCTCGGCCTGGTCGCGGCGGTTCTCTACGGGGGGTGGACCGGCTTCGGAATCGTGGCGATCCTGTCCATCCTGGAGATCTCGCTGTCCTTCGACAACGCGGTGGTCAACGCCGGGATCCTGAAGAAGATGAATGCCTTCTGGCAGAAGATCTTCCTCACGGTCGGCGTGCTCATCGCCGTGTTCGGCATGCGTCTGGTCTTCCCCGTCGTCATCGTGGCCATCAGCGCCAAGATCGGGCCGATCGAGGCCGTCGACCTGGCGATGACCGACAAGGACATGTACAAGCAGCTGGTGACCGACGCGCACCCGTCGATCGCCGCCTTCGGTGGCATGTTCCTGTTGATGATCTTCCTGGACTTCATCTTCGAGGACCGGGACATCAAGTGGCTCGCCTGGCTGGAGCGCCCGCTCGCGAAGCTCGGCAAGGTCGACATGCTGTCGGTCTGCATCGCGCTGATCGTCCTGCTGATCACCTCGATGACCTTCGCGGTCAACGCCCACCAGCACGGTGGCACACACGTCAACAAGGCCGAGACGGTACTGATCTCCGGCATCGCCGGCCTGATCACGTACCTGATCGTCGGCGGTCTCTCCGGCTTCTTCGAGAACAAGCTGGAGGAGGACGAGGAGCGCGAGCACGAGGCCGAGGAAGAGGCCAAGCGCTCGGGCAAGAAGAACACCGGCATGGCCCTGGCGGGCAAGGCCGCGTTCTTCATGTTCCTCTACCTGGAGGTCCTGGACGCGTCGTTCTCCTTCGACGGCGTCATCGGCGCCTTCGCCGTCACCAACGACATCGTCCTGATGGCGCTGGGCCTCGGCATCGGCGCGATGTACGTACGTTCGCTGACGGTCTACCTGGTCCGCCAGGGAACCCTGGACGACTACGTCTACCTGGAGCACGGCGCGCACTACGCGATCGGCGCGCTCGCCGTGATCCTGCTCGTCACCATCCAGTACGAGATCCACGAGGTCATCACCGGCTCCGTGGGTGTCATCCTGATCGCCTGGTCCTTCTGGTCCTCGGTACGCCGCAACAAGCGGATCGCGGCCGAGGAAGCGGCGGGCGGAGCGGATTTTAAGAAGGAAGTCTCCTCCGGGGTCTGACCCGAAGCGAGGTCCCGCCCGCGCGCGGGTGTGACCCGGAGAAGATTGAGGAACGCTCCCAACGGGGCGGCCACAGGGCGACACCGCCCCTGTGGCCGCCCCGTTGGGCGTGTCCGGCACGGGCGGGGAGCGACAGAGGTGGGGTGGGGCCCGATGGCCTTCTGGGACAGCATTCGCGACAGCCTCGGCGGCTGGCGGGGGAGTTCGGCACAATTCGACTCCGGCAGCGCCGCGACCAACTCCATCGAGCTGACCAAACGGCACCCCACGGTCTCGCTCGGCAAACAGGGCGCCGACACCGGCAGCCTGCGCGTCAACCTCTCCTGGCGGATGCGTACCTCCGACATCGGCGGCCGGCAGAAGCACGACGGCAATTTCCTGAGCCGCCCCTTCAAGTTCTTCCAGCCCGAGACCGTCCAGGCGCACACCCAGGGCGTCGTCAACGTCGACCTGGACCTGGGCTGCCTCTACGAGCTCAACGACGGCAGCAAGGGCGTCGTCCAGCCCCTCGGCGGCTTCTTCGGCGACATGAACGCGCCCCCGTACGTCAAGCTCAGCGGCGACGACCGGTTCGGCGCCCCCTCCGGCGAGACGATATTCATCAACCTCGACCACCGCGAGGAGATCAAGCGGCTGCTGGTCTTCGTCTACATCTACGACCAGACCCCCGCCTTCGACCGCACCCACGCCGTCGTCACCCTCTACCCCAGCAACGGGCCCCGGATCGAGATCGCCCTCGACGAGCGCGCCCCGCAGGCCCGCTCCTGCGCCGTCTTCACGATCGAGAACGGCAAGGAGGGGCTGACCGTGCGCCGCGAGGTGAAATTCGTCTACGGATTCCAGGCCGAACTGGACCGCCTCTACGGGTGGGGACTCCAGTGGGGACGCGGGTACAAGACCAAGGCCTGAAGCCCGCCACAGCACCGTGAAACGTCAACGCCGTCCACTCGTGGGCGGCGTTGAGCATATTTAAACCTCCATTACTGCATTTCCGCTGCACTGTTCGAGTGGCGAAGAAAACCACTGGCGTGCCGGGCTGAAGAAATCTGACCAGCTTTTAGCTGGTCAATTAATCTCTGGCACGGAAAGTCAGTGGCCGGGGAATTCCGGCGGGATCTTCGGTATCCCGTTCTCCGGCCGTATTCCGGGTCCTGGTGCGCCTCTTGCGCACCGGGCCGGGAGCGGCGATGGAAGGACGGAACACGGCGTGTCAGCCGCAGCCCCACCAGCACCACCGAGACCGCGCAGTGCGCACGAAACCAAGCCCGAGCCCCCCGGCGCCCAGCGGGTCCGGTCCGCCCTGGCCGTGGCCATGGTGGTCTGTGCCTTCGCCGCCGTGCTCGGGGAGGCGTACTACCGCCGTTACGAGGCCCACATCGGCGGCTTCCTGATCCAGGAACTCCTCGGCGCCTGGGTGCACAACGTCCCGAACCACCCGGACTTCTACTTCCAGCTCGGCGAGTCGGTCATGGGCCTCCGTATTTCCTACGGTTGCAGCACCAGCATTCTCGTCTTCCCGGTGCTGCTTGCTTCCGCACTCTGCCTGCGGGGCCGCGGAAATGTCGGGCGGGTGCTCCTGGCAACCGGAATCGCTATTGCAATCGTATTTATTACGAACTGTATGCGACTGCTCATCATTGCCCAGTTCGTCGGCAACTGGGGAGTCCTCGCCGGATTCGGCTGGGGCCACACGGTCGTGGGTTCGCTCGTCGTGCTCGTCGGCATTGTCGTCGCGTACTTCCTCTACATGCGCATCCTCTTCGCCGATCAGGACGGGCGAAAAGGGCGCTGGGAATCCGTCTCGCACCGGTAATCGCGGCACTCGGCACTCGAAGAGGTCCAAGGAAACGACATGTACCAAATCCCCAAGAAGCCGGGCGGCCTGGCGATGACCGGAGTGCTCTCCTTCGGCGTCAAGATCGCGATCGCGGCCGTCACCATCGCCGTCGGAATCCTCCTCGTCCGCTGGGCGATGATCCGCCGCCGCGCAGCCAGGGAGCAGTGACATGACCCTGCTGCCGATCTCCATCGCACTCTCGCTGCTGCTGGCCGTCATCTTCCTGATCTACGTCACCATGCTGGTCGAGCGATACGTGCGCTACCTGCGCCACGAACCGGCCGACCCGTCCGCCTTCACCTGGCACTTCGTCATCCCCGCGCTCAATGAGCAGGCGGTGCTCGGCGACACCCTCGACTACCTGACCGGCACCTTCCCCACCGCCAACGTCTGGGTGATCGACGACGCCTCCGAGGACGCCACCGCGGCCATCGCCACCGAGCGTGCCCGCGGCAACGACCGCGTCAGGCTGCTCAGCCGGGTGCTGCCGCTGGCCCGTACCGGCAAGGGCGACGCGCTCAACCACGCGTACAAGCAGATCGCGGCCGGCATCCCGGCCGACGAGCAGGACCACCACGTCATGATCGTCGTCGACGCCGACGGCGTGCCCTCCGCGAACCTCCTCCAGGTCTGCGCGGGCGAGAAGCTCTTCGGCGACGAGGGCATCGCGGCCGTCCAGGTCGAGGTCCGGATGATCAACCGCGACGTCCGGCAGCCGCTCCAGGACGGCAGCCGGTTCGCCAACTGGTACGCCCGCACCCTGGTGCGCCTCCAGGACATCGAGTTCCGCGGCCCCATCTCCGCCATGCAGATGCTGCGCGGCCGCACCGGCACCATCAACGTCGGCGGCAACGGCCAGCTGGTCCGCATGTCCGCCCTGTCCTCCATCGCCGGCGAGACGGGCGAGCCCTGGGGCCAGGCGCTCCTGGAGGACTACGAACTGGGTCTGCGCCTGATGCTGCGCGGCTGGCGCAACGCGTACACCGTCGACTCCTGGGTCGAGCAGGAGGGCCTGTACGAGCTGTCCCTGCTGCTCGCCCAGCGCACCCGGTGGGCGCAGGGCTCCATGCAGTGCCTGCCCTACCTGCGCAACGTCTGGGCCAGCCGCAACTTCACCAACAGCGGCCTGGTCGAGGTCACCTACTACCTCTTCCAGCCGTGGATGCAGATCGTCGGCTCGATCGTCTTCCCGATCCCGGTCCTGGTCTTCATCCAGAACAACAGCCTCTACACCGAGTTCGTCGGCGAGTACCTGCTGTTCGGCGGTGCGCTGATGTTCGCCTTCTACGCGGCCATCGGCCTCGGCGAGTTCGTGATCTGGGGCTACCTCTACCGCCGTTACTCCGAGACCGCGATCAGCGTGCCGCGCGCGCTCGGCTGGGGCTTCGGTCTCATCGCGTACAACTTCCTGATCTACGTCATCGCCTGGCGTGCCCTCTTCCGCCTCCTCGGCGGCCGGCACGAGTGGCCCAAGACCCTCCGTAACGCCGAGACCTTCGGTGGAGCGGGCGGAACGGGGCCCCGGTGAACCCGACCCTGACGTCGTCACCGCGGCGCCACCGGCGCGCAGGGCTCGTGGCCCTGCGCGCCGCGCTGGCGGTCGCCGCGCTGCTGGGCGCCACGAGCTGCACTCCCGCGTTCACCGTCGGGCAGGGGCCGCTCGCCACCGACTGGCGCGACGGCACCTGCCACCGGCTGACCTCGGCCTTCGACGCCGGGCTCGAAGTCGTCTCCGAGAGTGCGCCCTCGGTCGTCTGCAACAGCCCGCACAACACCGAGACGCTCTCCGTCAAGACGCTCACGGGCCCCGTCGCCGCCTATGACGAGCGGCCCAGCCCCTTCCTGATGGCGACCTCGATGGGCCCGCTGTGCCCGGTCAAGGAACTGGCCGACCATCTCGGCGCGCGCGTCGACCAGCCGTTCTACGGCATCCACGTCACCGCCTTCGGCCCCACCCGCAAGGAGTGGAGCCAAGGCGTGCGCACGGTGCGGTGCGATGCGGTGATGGAGCACGAGAAGGGCAAGGAATTCCAGAGCTTCATGCTCAGCCGCCCCTTCAAGAACATCCTGCGCGAAGGGTCCGGCACCCGCTTCCGGCTCTGCCGCACCACCGTCGGCAAGGAGCTGCGCAACGTCGGCTGCGACAAGCCGCACCAGGCTGAGTCGGCCGGATTCACGCCCCCGGTGAAGGGGCGGATCACGCCCGAGGAGCGCTGCGCCAGGACGGTACGGGCCTACATGGGCGGCCGCGCCCTGCCCGCCCGGTACGCGCTCCTGCCCGATCCGAAGATCGCGCACTCCGACCAGGCGGTGCACTGCTGGGTCGGCCAGGCCGACGCCAGCGAGCTGAGAACCGGTTCCCTCTACGTCCCGAAGGGCGCGGCCACGGCCGCCTTGAAGGGCTCGGCGAAGAAGGACCGTACGAAGGACCGCACCACGACAGGCGGATCGTCATGACCTCAGTGATTCCCGAAGGATCGAAAGTCTCCCAGGACGCCGACGCCGCCACGTCCGAAGAGCGGCACGCCGCCGTCTACCGGCCGACGGTGAGCACCACCTCCCGCATCCGGCGCACCGCGCTGATCGTGGGAGTCCTGGCGGCCGCCGCGATGCTCGCGCGGCTCTTCCTCGGCGGCACCGTCGGCATGGCCGACAACTACGACGGCCACCGGCTCACCTGCCAGCTCGACGTCATCGTGCACGACGCGGACACCCGCCGTGCCTTCGAGTTCATCACCACCCGCTACGACGAGCACACGTGGTACGGCGAGACCTGCGGATCGGGCGGCGAGGTCTACGCCTCCACCGCCCGCTACCTGCTGGAGGCCGCCAAGGCCGTCACCCCGCTGTTCGGCTACGCGGGCGCTCTGGACCTGCGGGTCCTCGGGATGATCTGCGCGCTGCTGTTCGGCGCGGCCACCGCCCTGCTGTTCGTGTCGCTGCCGCTGAAGACCTGGATGCGGGCCCTGGTGACCGGGCTTCTGGCCGCGGCCACCCTCGACTCCACGGTGGCGCTGTACTTCATCTCGCCGCTGAACGAGTCCGCCGCGATCGTCGGCATGGTCTTCGTGCTGGCGATGATGTTCCGGGTGGTGCGCCGCCAACAGGCGCACTGGGCCGACCTGTTGGTGCTGACCGGCGTCACGGTGTTCACCGTCCTGGCGAAGACGCAGACGGCGACCGTGGTGCTCGCGGTGCTGCCGGTGCTGCTGCTGCGCCCGGTGAAGCTGCCCTGGCAGAAGAAGGTCCCGGCCCCTTCGGGCGGCGGGCTGCTGCGGGGCTCCGTGCGCGGTCTGCTGGTGCGGCTGCCCGCACTCGCGCTCGCGGGCGTGCTGGCGCTGACCACGGGCGCGTACCAGGCCGCCAAGCCGATCTGGTTCCAGGAGATGTACAACTACCACCAGGTCTTCGTGGAGCTGCTGCCGAACAGTCCCACCCCCCAGGAGGACCTGGCCGAACTCGGGCTGCCGCCGCGCTTCGTGGAGCACACCGGCACCCGCCTCAACGGCACCGGCCTCACCTGGAGCGACGACTACCGGCTCTTCTACGACCAGGTGAACACCCCGCTGCTGATGTCCTTCTACGCCCGGCACCCGGAGCGCCTGATCGGCATGGCGGACCGCGGCATGGTCGGCATGGTCAACGGCCGGGCCAGCTACCTCGGCAACTACGCCGAGAACACGGGCAACGCCCCCTACGCCAAGGACTGCCGGGTCTGTCTGATCTCCGGCGCCTTCCACCTGGTCAAGCCGGTGCGCTGGGTCGTCTTCCCGGCCCTGTGGTTCGGCTCCATCGGGCTCGGCCTGTGGATCGCCACCCGCCGCCGGCTCAGTCCGGGTCTGCGCGGCACCGGCGTGATCCTCGCCGGGATGTCGGTGGCCACCCTCGCCCAGTTCTGGGCCGTGATGTTCAGCGACGGCAGCAACGACCTGGACAAGCACATGTTCTTCACCTGGTACGGCACCGCGCTGCTGCTGGGTCTCCTGCTCGCCGCCCTGGTCGCGCTGGAACAGGCGTCCAGGCCGGTGGCCGGACTCGCGGGGGTGCCGGGCCAGCCCGGCAGCACACCCGCGAAGTCCGGCGTGCGACCGCACGTCCCCTCTCCTGCGAAGGAGGACACCGACACCGGCTCCGGCGCATGACGGCAAGGGCCCCGGAACAGAGCATGCCGGTCTCCACTCCGCACCCCTCACCCATCAACCACCAGACAGAGAAGGAGGATTGATGTCAGTCGACCCCGTTCGACACAGCGGCCGCCCATGGCCCTCGAAACTCAGACGTCGATTCACCAAGGCAGGCGTGGTCACCGTTGGTGTCGCCACGCTGATGTCGGCCGTGAACGCGCCGGCGTTCGCCGCCGACCAGCCCGCTCCGGGCGGCAAGCGTGCCGTGTTCGCCGACACCATCGACTTCGGCGAGCCGCCCACGGCGTCGCTCTCCGACTTCAACAAGGGCCGCTTCCCCTGCGGCGGGTACATCAACCAGGGGCCCAGCACCCAGGAGGTCATCGCCACCTGGTCCGGCGGCTCCGGCTTCTGGGGCGGCGGCGCCTGCCCGGCGAACAGCGTCGCGCCCGGCACGCAGAGCGGCATCGGCTTCAAGACCGCCGTCAACCAGGTCGAAGAGGTCGAAAAAGAGTTCCAGATGGCCGAGGTGTCGCGTTACAACAACGTGATCACCGGTGGCGGATCGAACCCCGAGACCACCGGCAAACTGCACTTCTTCCTCCAGCGGAAGGACGTGGTCTGCACCTGGAAGGTCATCGAGACCGACAACCGTCCCGGTGACGTGCCGGACCCGGTCACGATCGACTGCGGCGGCACCATCGAGCCGTTCACCTCCGCCAACGGCAAGAAGTACGAGCTGGACCTGCGCGGCTTCCGCGAGGGCGTCCGAGACCCCTCCGGCAAGGTGACCTGCCAGTCGACCAACCCGCTGATCCAGACCTGGCAGACGGAGGAGCGCACCACCACCGGCGCGTGCCTGTACGCCCGTCTGGTGGGCGTTCCGCAGCAGCTTGAGGTCAAGAAGACCGTCGACAAGGCCACCGCCCAGTACGGCGACGTCGTGACCTACACCGTCACCGGCACCAACACCGGCACCGCGCCCCTCAACCCGGCGACGATCACCGACGACATGACCAGGGTCATGGACGCCGCGGAGATCACCGGTGTGCAGTCGGCGACCATCGACGGCCAGCCCGCCGACCCGCCCACCTACGACGCGGCGACCAAGAAGCTCACCTGGAGCGGGAACCTGGCCGTCGGCCAGAAGGTGGAGATCACCTACCGGGTCCGCACCAAGAAGCTCGCGGGCACCGACAACGAGCTCGACAACGTGATCACGGCGCCCGACTCCAACTGCGCCAACGGCTCGGCCGCCGAGTGCAAGACCAACACCAAGATCACCGAAGTGCCGCTCAAGGTGAAGAAGTCCGTCAGCCGGACCACCGCCGAGGCGGGCGACACCGTCACCTACACCGTCGAGGTCGAGAACCCCGGCAACGCGCGCGGTGAGGTCGAGGTCGTCGACGACATGACCCAGGTCCTGGACGCCGCCGACTACACCGGCACGTCCGGCGCCAAGGTCAACGGCACCGACACCGTGGCCGCCACCTTCGACGCCTCGGCCAAGAAGCTGACCTGGAAGGGTCCGCTGGCCGCGGGCGCCAAGCTGGTCCTCACGTACGACGTCAAGATCAAGAACCCGCTCGCGGGCGACAAGAAGCTCGACAACGTCGTGAAGGTCGAGGGCTCCAACTGCGAGGCCGGCACGGCTCCGGAGTGCAAGACCCAGGTCACCACGATCGAGACGCCGCTCAAGGTCAAGAAGGTCGTCGACCGTACGACCGCGGAGTCCGACGACATCGTGAAGTACACCGTCGAGGTCGAGAACCCGGGCGCGGACCGCCTCTCGGTCACCGTCACCGACGACCTGTCCAAGGTGCTGGACGCCGCCGACTTCGACGGGACGCCGAGCGCGACCGTCGACGGCGCCCCTGCGGGTACGGCGGCCTTCGACGCGGCGGGCCAGAAGCTGACCTGGACGGGTCCGCTGGCGCGTGGCAAGAAGCTGCTCCTCACCTACCAGGTGAAGGTCAAGAACCCGGCCTCCGGGGACAAGCTGCTCGACAACAAGATCAGCGTGCCGGACTCGAACTGCGTGGCCGGCTCGGCCGACCCGCTGTGCCAGACCAACGTGCGGATCGTCGAACAGCCGCTGAAGGTCCGCAAGACGGTCGGCCAGAAGGTCGCCGGCTCCCGCAACGTGGTCGAGTACACGATCGTGGTGGAGAACCCGGGCGCCGCCCGCAACCCCGTCACCGTCACCGACGACCTGACCGAGGTGCTCGACGCGGCCACCTTCCGCGCCCCGGCGACCGCCACGGTCAACGGCGCGCCGGCCGCGGCCCCGGTCTACGACGCGGCGACCAAGAAGCTGACGTGGACGGGTCCGCTGGCCCGCAACGACAAGCTGGAGATCACCTACCGGGTGCGCACCCCGCTGGTCGCCGCCGGTGACAAGCAGTTGGACAACGGCGTTGTCGTGCCGGGCTCCAACTGCGAGACCACCGCCGACGCCGCATGCCGCACCAGCGTGCCGGTCGCGGACCTGACGACCGCCAAGGCGGGCCGTCCCAGGACGCCCAAGGTGGGGCAGACGTACACCTTCGAGATCACCGTCACCAACACCGGCAAGGTCGATCTGGTGGGCGCCGCCGCGGCCAAGGTCGTCGACGACCTCACGGACGTGGTGGACGACGCGGTCTACAACAACAACGCGCGCGTCACGTCCGGCCCTGCCGGACGCCTGACCTACTCGGCGGCCGGCAAGTCGCTCACCTGGCAGGGCGACCTGCGGGTCAACGAGAGCGTGAAGATCGTCTACACGGTCACCGTGAGGCGCCAGAACCGCGGCGGCAACAATTTCGTGAACAACGTCCAGGGCTCCGGCTACGACCTGGCGACGCTGCGCAGCCTGCGGCGTGCGGTGGACGATGACGACGAGGCGGGCAAGGACATCGGCCACTGCGAGACCGGTGACCCGACCTGTTCCGCGGGTGGTGGCATCGCCTACCTCGACACGGCGAAGACGGCGTCTCCGGCGAAGGTCAAGCAGGGCGAGAAGGTGACGTACACCTGGAGCCTGAAGAACACCGGCAAGGCCGAGGTCGAGGGCGACCCCGACTTCGACTACGTCGTGGACCCGATCCCCGGCGTGCTGAAGTACGCGGACTACAACAACGACATCAAGGTCGTCGAGGGTCCGGGTTCGGTGTCCTTCGCGGAGGGCCGGCTGAAGTGGACCGGTCCGCTGAAGATCGGTGAGAAGGCGGTTGTGACCTTCAGTGTCACCGTGCGCAAGGACGCGCTGAAGGGGCTCCCGAAGGGCAAGGGGGCCATGATGGGCAACACGGTCAACACCGAGTACAACTGCTGGCCGGGCGACCCGAACGAGCCGCCGGAGAAGGTGTGCTCGGCGACGGTCGAGATCGTTCCGCCGGTCCCGCCGAAGCCCGATCCGTGCAGCCACAAGCCGGGTGCGAAGAACCCGTGCAAGCCGGTCAAGCCGGTCAAGCCGTGCAGCCACAAGCCCGGTGCGAAGAACCCGTGCAAGAAGCCGGGCGGGCACAAGCCCCGGCACACGGCGATGGGCGGCACCGGTCAGCTCGCGGAGACCGGTGGTGACACCGATTCGCTGCTGGCGATCGGCGGCGTCTCCGGTCTGCTGCTGCTCGGCGGCGGTCTGACCCTGGTGGCCGCGCGCCGTCGCAACCACTGAGGTCAACAGGTGGATGCCGTGAGGCATCTGACTGAGCGTCAGGACAACAACTGAACAGCACGTCGAAGAAGGCGAAGCCCGCACCGGTGCCCCCGGTGCGGGCTTTTCCCGTCTTCTGCTGATCTTTCCGGGTGCAAGCAGGGCGCATACGGGTGTCTACGCGCTGCCCGAGCGGCTCGGCGGCCTACGGTCGGCAGCCCCGTCCACCTGCTAGGAAGAAAGCGGAGGATTGATGTCAGTCGCCTCTGTCAGACCCGGCGGGCCGCTCGCGCCCGCCGTACTGAGACATCGGTTCACCCGGGCCGGTGTCGTCACCGTGGGCCTGGCCACGCTGATGTCGGGCACGACCGTGCCCGCCTTCGCCGCCGATGCCCCCGCCCCGCGCAAGAACCGCGCAGCGTTCGCCGACACCGTCGACTTCGGAAGCGCCCCGACCACCTCCATCTCCGACTACGACAAGACCACCTTTCCCTGCGGTGGTCTCATCAACCCGGGGCCCAGCACCGACGAGGTGATCGCCACCTGGTCGGGCCACCGCTCCTGTCCGGCGAACAACGTCAACAACCAGAGCGCCATCGGCTTCAAGTCCTCGGTCAAGCAGGTCGAGGCGGTCGAGGTCGAGTTCCAGATGGCGGAGCTCTCCCGCTACAACAACGTCATCCGCACCATCGGCACCGATCCCGAGGTACGCGGCAAGCTGCACTTCTTCCTCCAGGGGAAGGACGTGGTCTGCACCTGGAAGGTCATCGAGACCGACAACAGGCCGGGCCTGGTGCCGGACCCGGTGACCATCGACTGCGGAGGCAACGTCGAGCCGTTCACCTCCGCCAACGGCCGCCGCTACGAGCTGGACCTGCGCGGCTTCCGCGAGGGAATCCGGGACGGCTCGGGCAAGGTGACCTGTTCGCCGTCCAACCCGCTGATCCAGACCTGGCAGACGGCGGAGAACTCCACGACCGGTGCGTGCCTGTACGGCCGCCTGGTGGGCATCGACCCGCCGCCGCCCAACCTGAAGCTGAAGAAGTCCGTCGACAAGAGCGCCGCGCAGAACGGCGAGGTGGTGACCTACACCGTCGACGCCACCAACATCGGCGACGACGACATCAAGCCCGCCGTGATCTACGACGACATGACCAAGGTCATGGACGCCGCGCAGATCCACGGGACGCAGAGCGCCACCATCGACGGCGCCCCGGTCGCCGCCCCGACGTACGACCCGGGCAACCAGCGGCTCACCTGGAGCGGTGACCTCCCCAAGGGCAAGACGGTCCGCCTGACCTACCAGGTGCGGGCCAACAAGAAGCCGAGCGGCGACCAGCAGCTCGACAACCTCGTCACGGCGAACCGGTCCAACTGCGAGGCGGGCTCCACCGAAGCCGACTGCAAGACCAACGTCAAGCTCACGCACGTGCCGCTGAAGGCGAAGAAGACCGTCAGCAGGCCGACGGCCGAGGGCGCGGACACCGTCACCTACACCGTCGAGGTGGAGAACCCCGGCATCGCGCGGGACGAGGTGCAGGTCGTCGACGACATGTCGGCCGTCCTGGACGCCGCCGACGTCACGGGCGCGCCCGCCGCCAGGGTCAACGGCGGGGACGCCGCCGTGCCCCTCTTCGACGCCGCCAACAAGCGGATCACGTGGAAGGGCCCGCTGGCCGCGGGCGCCAAGCTGGTGCTCACGTACGACGTGGTGGTCAAGAACCCGCTCACGGGCGACAAACTGCTCGACAACGCTGTGCGCGTCGACGACTCCAACTGCGAGTCGGGCCGGGCCGCGGAGTGCCGGACGAACGTCAGGCTCGTCGAGCAGCCGCTCCAGGTCAGCAAGAGGGCGAACCAGAAGGTCGCCGGATCGAGCAACAACGTCACCTACACCGTCGAGGTCCGCAACCCGGGCGCCGACCGGGACGTCGTCACGGTCACCGACGATCTCACCGAGGTGCTCGACGCCGCCGCGCTGCGGGGTGCGCCGACTGCCGACGTCGACGGCGCTCCGGCCGCTGCGCCGGTCTTCGACCCGGCCGTCAGAAAGCTGACGTGGACGGGGCCGCTGGCCCGCGGGGCGAAGCTGACCCTCACGTACACGGTCAGGACGCCGCGGATCGCCTCCGGCGACAAGGTGCTGGACAACGCCGTCACCGTGCCGGACTCCAACTGCGCGAGCGGTGGCGGGGACGCGCAGTGCGTGACCCGGGTGCCGGTCGCGGAAGTGGTGACCGCGAAGGTGGGCAGGCCCACCCGACCGAGGGCCGGGCAGAAGTACTTCTTCGAGGTCACCGCCTGGAACACCGGCAAGGTCGACCTGGTCGGGTCCGCGGGCCCCCGGATCTTCGACGACCTGACGGACGTGCTGGACGACGCGGTCTACAACAACGACGCCCACGTGGCGTTCGGGCCCGCGGGCCGGATCACCTACCGGCCCAACACCGCACCGCAGCTCACCTGGCAGGGTGACCTGAGGGCCGGTGAGTCCGTGCGGATCGTCTACTCGATCACGGTGAAGCGCAGGAACTTCGGCAACATGATCATCGCCAACCGGCAGCGGTCCAGCTACGACCTGTCGTCGCTGCGCAGCCTGCGGCGTGCGGTGGACGATGACGACGAGGCGGGCAAGGACACCGGCCACTGCGAGACCGGTGACCCGACCTGCTCCACGGGCGGCGGTATCGCCTACCTCGACACGGCGAAGACGGCGTTCCCGGCGAAGGTCAAGCAGGGCGAGAAGGTGACGTACACCTGGAGCCTGAAGAACACCGGCAAGGCCGAGGTCGAGGGCGACCCCGACTTCGACTACGTCGTGGACCCGATCGCCGACGTGCTGAAGTACGCGGACTACAACAACGACATCAAGGTCGTCGAGGGTCCGGGCTCGGTGTCCTTCGCGGAGGGCAAGCTGAAGTGGACCGGTCCGCTGAAGATCGGTGAGAAGGCGGTCGTGACCTTCAGCGTCACCGTGCGCAAGGACGCGCTGAAGGGGCTCCCGAAGGGCAAGGGGGCCATGATGGGCAACACGGTCAACACCGAGTACAACTGCTGGCCGGGCGACCCGAACGAGCCGCCGGAGAAGGTGTGCTCGGCGACGGTGGAGATCGTGCCGCCCACCGTCGTGCCGCCGATTCCGCCGAAGCCCGACCCGTGCAGCCACAAGCCGGGTGCGAAGAACCCGTGCAAGCCGGTCAAGCCGGTCACGCCGTGCAGCCACAAGCCCGGTGCGAAGAACCCGTGCAAGAAGCCGGGCGGGCACAAGCCCCGTCACCTGCCGCAGGGCGGGCGGAGCGGGATGCTCGCCGAGACGGGCACCGGGACCGACGCGCTGTGGGCCATCGGCGGTCTCTCGGGTCTGCTGCTGCTCGGCGGCGGACTCACCCTGGCGGCCGCACGCCGTGGCGGTCACTGAGGTTAACCAGCCAGGCTCATAGGGCATATGACGGCCCGTCATCACAACTGAAGAGTTCCACGGACAGGAGTGAGGCCCGCACCGCCCGGTGCGGGCCTCGCGTCATGTCGCGGCGCCTGCGCGGCCGTTCCGCGGTGCTACTGGCTTGTCATCTGCTGATCGGCGTCATTGACCTTGCCGGGTGCAAGCGGTGGGCGCACGGGTGTCTGCGGCCGATTGGGGCGTGGCGTCGACCTACGGTCGAGGCGCCCCGGCAAACCGATCGCCATCCGGCCGGCCCTTCCGTTGGAGAAAACATGATGCGTAGGCGTGTTGTCGCTGTTGCTCTGCTGCTGGGCAGCTTGATCGGCCCAGCCGGAACCGGCTGGGCCGCGGCACGGGCCGAGCGCCCGCCGAAGGGGCCCGAGGCCGTCAGGATGGACGGGCGCGGTGTCCTGGCCACGCTGTCCCCGAGCGGCCAGCAGGTGATGCCCGGGCAGCGGGTGGACGGCGTCATCACGGTCACCAACGACACGACGAACGTGACGCCGGAATCGGTGCGCATCCTCCTGTACAACGACAGCTCGTATCCCTCTTGGTACACGAGTTACACCTGCCCGGCCGGGTGGGTGGACCTGGACGGCGGCGACCCGAAGAACCCGCAGGCGGGCTGCAAGTGGGCCGTGGACGCGGACGATCTCGACGGGAAGGAGTGGCCCCCGGGCTCCCGTGCCGAGATCCGGGTGACGTACGAGGTGCCGGCCGACGCCGAGCCGGGGGCGGTGCGGATCTTCTCCGGCACGACGTCCTTCTACGACCCGCGAAGTGCCTCAAGCATCACCAACTACACCGACATCGACGACTTCACCGTGGTGCCACGGGCCGAAATCCCGCTCGTCGACCCGTGGGTCCTCGGCGGGGCGGCGCTCGCACTCGCCGCAGTCGTCTACGCACGTCGTCGGCGGGACGGTGCGGGGGCGCGCATCGCGGTCTGACGGCAGCCGGGGTCGAGGGCGGCATCTGACGAAGAGTCAGATGCCGCCCTCCGGTGCGTCTGAATCCCGTTAGGCCGATGCAAGTAACCGATATGTCCATTAGGGGGCGAAATGCTATAGAAATCAGCATATTCATCCCCGGATGTTGATATGCAGAGCACGGAAAGATCACCAAGTGTGTTCGTGCTCTCACTCCTGGGTACGCAGGGGGCGGCGGACGCACTGTCGGAACACCACCTCTTGGAGACAGCAAGTGTCAGCCAGTTCAGCAGTCCGCAGCACGAAGCGGGTGACCCGCCGCCTCCCCGCCGCGGTCGTCACCGGCTCCCTGGCCCTCTCGGCCTTCATGTCCACCCCCGCGTTCGCGGACACGGCGGCCGCGGACGCCGCGACGGTGAAGACCGTCAAGCACGACGACAACCCGATCGCCGCCGTCGCCAAGAAGATGGCCGCCAAGATCACCGCCGAGACCAAGGCCAGGATGGCCAAGGACAACCCGGTGATCGCCGCAGCCTTCGCCGAGATGGACCGCAACGCTCCGGGCAACGACCGGGTCCGCAACCGCACGGCGCAGCTCCTGGTCGACCAGGTCCGCGAGCTCGCCGCGCAGTCCCCGTCCACGGGCATCGCGAACAAGGCCGCCATGGCCTCCCCGTTCCCGGTCAAGGAGACCTTCTCCGGCGCCTCCGCCCCGGACTGGAAGCTGGCCGGCTCCGCGAAGCTGGACGGCGGCTGGCTGCAGCTGACCCCGGCGCAGAACGACCAGAAGGGCGTCGCCCTCCTCCAGAAGGCGTTCCCCTCCACGCAGGGCTTCACCGTCGAGTTCGACTACGCCGCCCACGGCGGCACGAAGTTCACCGACGGCCACACCGGCTTCGACCACTACGGCGACGGCTTCAGCGCCTTCCTGATCGACGGCGCCAAGGACACCGAGGCCGGTGCCACCGGCCCCGGCCTCGGCTACTCCTGCGCGTTCTGCAAGCCGGGCGACCCCCGCCCGGCCCCGCGCACCGGCGTCACCGGCGGCTACATCGGCGTCGGCTTCGACGAGTACGGCAACTACTCCTCCGACGCGGCCGGCAACGGCCACGGCACCGAGCCCTTCGGCGGCTACGACAACGCGCTCGGCTACTCGCCCGACTCGGTCGCGGTCCGCGGCTCCGGCGACGCCAACACCGGCTTCGAGTACCTGACCGGCACCAAGCCGGGCGCGGGCATCGAGGGCGACCGCGCGGCCGGCAAGAAGGTCAAGCTCAGCTACGACGGCAAGGGCCGCCTCACCGTCACGCTGAACGGCAAGGTCGTCATCAAGGACTACGACATCACCAAGGGCAAGGGCCAGGCCGCCCTCCCGGCGACGCTGAAGCTCGGCTTCGGCGCCTCCACCGGTGGTGCGACGCGCAACTACGAGATCCGCAACGTCGTCATCGACGCCCCGGCGGACCTCGCGCTCGTCAAGACCGGCACGGCCAAGGTCAAGGAGGGCGGCAAGGTCTCCTACACCCTGACCGTCACCAACAAGGGCCCGGCCAGCGCCATGGGCGCCATGGTCGCCGACGCCGTCCCGTCCTCGATCTTCGGCGTCACCTACAAGTGCGCCGCGAGCAACGGCGCCAAGTGCGGTGCGGGCGCCTCCGGTTCGGGCAACAACATCAACGCCAAGGTCGACGTCCCGGTCGGTGGCAAGGCCACCATCACGATCATGGGCACCGCGTCCCGCGCGGGCAAGGTCGCCAACACGGCCAAGGTCACCCCGCCGCCCACCGTGACGGACCCGAACACCAAGGACAACACGTCCACCACGACCACCACGGTCGACAAGACGGACAAGCCGAAGCCCAAGCCGAAGCCGAACGGCGGCGGCCACAAGCCGGGCTGGGGCCAGGACTGACCCACCGGGCGCCGGGACCGACAGGCCCGGCCCGTGCCTGGCCTGACCGGCCGAGCCCCTGCCGGGGCCGGTAGGTCAGGTCACGGCAGGGACCCACGGTCCCGGCCCCCTTCCGACGGCGGGCGCACGACGACGTGCGCCCGGCCGCCGGACCCATGGGCCATCTGCCCCGGCACCGTCGAGTGCCCCGGGCGGCCCCTGCGCGCGAGCGCCGGGCCCCGTACCCCTCCTCAGCGCAGCGATGCGTGCGCAGTACGGCCTCCGGGCCGGGGAGGCGGCGGCCTCGAAAACCGCCCCTCCCCGCCCGGCAGCCTCCCGTCCCCCGCCCAGCCCCGAGGAGTGCGCATGGTCGCCCGAGCAGACGCGGTTCCCGCATCGGCCACCCATGGCTCCCCTCCTCCTGCCGACGCCGCTGCCTCCCGGCTGCTCCCCTGGTGGAACACGGCGCTGACCCTCGGCGGGGCCACCGCACTGGTCCTCCTCGGGTTCCGGCGCCGCTGGGTCGCCGACGAGACCCTCGTCCACCTGCGCACGGCCCGCCAGTTCTTCGCCGGGAACGGGCTCGTCCTCAACGCGGGCGAGCGCGCGGAAGCCTTCCTCAGCCCGCTCTGGCAGGGGCTGCTGCTCGCCCTCGGTGCCTTCACCCCGGCTCCCGCACTGCCGCAACTCGCCGTTGTGCTGGGCCTTTTGCTGGCCGCCGTGGGGCTCGCCCTGGCCGTCGACGGCGCGCGCGTCCTGCACGGCCACCTCCTGGGCCGCCCCCTGGTGATGCTGCCCGCCGGACTGCTGGTGCTGCTGGCGCTGCCGCCCGTCTGGGAGTTCAGCGCCGCCGGACTCGACACCGGCCTGGTGTTCCTGTGGACCGCCGCGGCCTGGCGGCTGCTGATCGCCTGCCGCCCGCAGGGCGGCGCGGGCGAGGTGTTCACCGTTCCAGCGGGCATGCTCCCGTACCTCGCGGCCCTCGTCGCCGGACTGGGACCGCTGGTGCGGCCCGAACTCGGCCTCGCCTCCCTGGTGTTCGTCGGCGCACTGCTGTGGATGCTGCGCCCCGCCCGGCGCACCACGCTCGGGATGCTGGCCGCCGCGCTGGCCCTCCCGGCTGCGTACGAGACGTTCCGGGCCGGGTACTACGGCCTGCTGCTGCCGCTGCCCGCCGTCGCCCACGAGGCCACCGGCGTGCACCACGAACGCGGCCGCCTCTACCTCGAAGACTTCGTCGACTCCTACTGGATGCTGCTGCCGCTGGTGCTGCTCGGCGGACTGGGCCTGATCTACTCCTTCGCCGACAAGCTGGTCGCGCCGCGCCGTACCCCGCTGGAGGCGACCGTGCTGCGGCAGGGCCGGGGCAGCGTCCTCGCCGGGGCGCCGGTGCTCGCCGGGGCGCTGCTCGCACTGTACGTCTGGCGGGTCGGCGGCGACCAGCTGCACGCCCGCGCCGTGCTGCCCGCGCTGTTCACCCTGCTGCTGCCGGTCATGGCGCTGCCCGTCCGGCGGGTGCTCGTCACGGTGGTCGCGGCGCTCGCCGTCTGGGCCGCCGTGTGTGTCTCCCCGCTGCGGATGCCGTACGACGGCGGGGACGGCCGGTTCTTCGACGCCCGCGCCCACATGGTGCAGACGACCGGCGACCGTCACCCCGGCGAGCGGGCCTGGAGCGCCGCGTTCCCCGCACTCGGCCGGGCGGCGCACCTGCCCGCCCTGTGGTACTTCGACGCGGGCCCCGCGCAGGGCAACTACCGCTCCCTGCCGCTGACTTCGCGCGGGGCACGGCCCGTGGTGGCCGCCGGGTTCGCCGGTGCGGCGGGCAGCGCCGCCCCGCTGGACTCCGTCGTCGCCGACATGTGGGGGGCGGGCGACCCGCTCGCCGCCCACCTCGTGCCGGTGACGGGCTGGTGGCCCGGGCAGGAGAAGTACCTCGGCAACGCCTGGCTGTTCGCCCGGTACGCGGCCCCCGCCACCGCTCTGCCGGGCCCCGGCGTGCTGACCCGCTACCAGGACGAGGCCGCCGTCACCCCGGGCAGTGTCGCCGCCGCCCGCCGGGCGCTGGGCTGCGGGCGGCTTGCCGAGCTCCGCGAGTCCACCACGGCGCCGCTCACCCCGGACCGTTTCGTGGCGAACCTGGTGGGCGCCGTCCAGCGCACCCGGCTGCGCATCCCCCGCGAACCGGCCGCCGCCGTAAGGGAGTTCTGCCCCGGCAAGGGCACCCCCGCACTGGACCCCAAGAACGGTCACCGGCCCCCCGCCACCCCCGTGCGTGACGCCCCCCGCACCCCCTGAACCACTCCTCTGCCGTACCTCCCCCATCCCTTCTCTCCCCACGAGGTGCCCTTGAACGCGCAGCCAGCGGCCGTGCCCTGGAGCCAGACGCTGATCAGACCCGACGGACCCCCGGTCACCGTGGTCCTCGGCACCCGGCCCGAGATCATCAAGCTCTCGCAGGTCAGCCGCCTCCTCGGGCCCCGCGGCCGGGTCATCTTCACCGGCCAGCACTACGACCCCTCGCTCACCGACACCTTCTTCACCGGGTTCCGGATGCCCGCCCCGCACGCCACCCTGCGCGGCGTCGGCGGCACCTCGCAGATCATCCAGATCTCCCGGATGATCACCGACCTGGGCAACCAGTTCGCCGAGGAGCGCCCGAGCGCCGTCGTCGTCCAGGGCGACACCAACACCGTCTCCGCCGCCGCCCAGGCCGCCCACTACTGCGGCATCCCGGTCGTCCACGTCGAGGCGGGACTGCGCAGTTACGACCGGAACATGCCCGAGGAGATCAACCGCCGGGTCGCGGGCACCGTCACCGACCTGCACTGCGCGCCCACCGCCACCGCCATGAACAACCTGCTCGGCGAGGGCGTCGACCCCTCGCGGATCGAGCTGACCGGCAACACCATCGTCGAGGCCGTGCAGCTGTCGCTGCCGCCCGTCGAGAACTCGCTGCGGTTCCTGGAGCACGTGGGGGTGCAGGACGACGCGTACGTACTGGCCACCATCCACCGCCCCGAGAACACCGACGATCCCGAGCGGCTGCGCTCGATCCTCACCGAGCTGGCCAAGTTCCCGCTGCCGGTGCTGATGCCGCTGCACCCGCGCACCCGGGGCGCGGCCCTGCGTGCCGGGCTCGGCGACGCGCTCGACCGGCTGCACACCGTCGACCCGGTCGACCACCGGCAGTTCCTCTCGCTGGCCCGCCACGCCCGCCTGCTGGTCTCCGACTCCGGAGGCGTGCAGGAGGAGTGCACGGTGCTCAAGAAGCCGCTGCTGGTCGTGCGCAACTCCACCGAACGCCCCGAGGCGATCCAGGCGGGCTTCGCCCGACTGGTCCAGCCCGGGCGGCAGTTGGGCCGAGCCGCGGACGCGATGCTTGCGGACGACGGCCTGCACGCACGGCTCGCTCTCACCCCGTCCCCGTACGGCGACGGACACGCCAGCGAGCGGATCGTCCAGGCCGTCGCACGGTTGGTGGACAGGGACGGCTAAGTGTCCAAACCCGTCGCCACCCTCGTTCCCGGCCCGGAAGCCGCCGCGTCACGGACCGCACGGATCCCGGCGCCGGCCCGCACGGCCGGCGCCGTCCGCGCGGCCGTCGCGGCCGGTCCGGGCCCGCGGGGCACCCGCCTGCTGCGCGGGGCCGCCCTGCTGGCGGCGCCTGCCCTGCTGCTGGTCCTGGGCTTCCAGCGGCGCTGGATGTCCGACGACGGCCTCATCGTCGTACGGACGGTCCGTCAGATCCTGGCCGGGAACGGGCCCGTGTTCAACGTCGGCGAACGGGTCGAGTCGGTCACCTCGCCCGCCTGGTCGTGGCTGCTGGCCGCCCTGTCGTGGGTGTCGGGCCTGGCCCCCGAGGACGCGGCGCTGCTGGCCGGGCTGCTGCTCGCCCCGCTCGGGCTGCTGCTCGGGAGCCTGGGCACGGCCCGGCTGGCGGGCCTGGGCGAGGGAGGCGACGACGGGCCCCGGAGTGCGGTCGTGCGGGTGCTGCCCGCCGGGTGCCTGGTGGTGGCGGTGCTGCCGCCGTTCTGGGACTTCACCACGTCCGGGCTGGAGATCCCGCTGGTGATGGCCTGGCTGGGGTGGTGCTGGTGGGCGCTGACGGGGCTGGTCGCCGGGCTTCCGGAGCGGGCCTCGGGGGTGCGGCTGGGGCTGCTGGCCGCACTCCTGGGGCTCGGCCCGCTGGTGCGTCCGGAGCTGACCCTGGTCTCCGGGTGCCTGCTGCTGGTGCTGCGGTCGCTGGCCGGGGTGCCGTGGCGGCGCGCCTGGCGGTCCGGACTGTGCGCGCTGGCGCTTCCCGCGACGTACGAGCTCTTCCGCATGGCGTACTACGGGATGCTCGTGCCCAACAGCGCCGTCGCCAAGGAGGGTCTGGCCAGCGAGGTGCTGCGGGGCATCGGGTACGTCGTCGACCTGGAGCGCAGCTACTGGCTCGGCCTGGTCGGGGTGCTGCTCGTGGTGGCCTTCGCGGTGGGTGTGGTGCACCACGAGGGGCGCGGTGGCCGGACGACGGAGATCGCGGGCCAGGTCAGGGGGGTACGGGCGCGGGCGCGGCAGGTGCTGCGGCGGACCGTGTTCGGGACGGGGCTGCTGAGCGCCGGTTACGTGGTCGTGGTGGGCGGCGACTTCATGCACGCCCGGCTGCTGCTGCCCGCGCTGTTCCTGCTGCTGCTGCCGGTGGCGGTGGTGCCGCTGCCCGCCCGCGCCTCCCGGGCGCGCGTCGCGATGCTGGTGACGCTCGGGCTGGTCGGGGTGTGGGCGGTGCTGAGCGCGCTGGTGTGGCGTCCCGCGTACGGGGGCGGATACGGGCCCGGCGGGGTGACCGACGAGCGCCTGTGGTGGTCGGCGGCGACCGGGACCGAGCGTCCGCTGGACGGCGAGCCCTTCGTCGCGGCCCTCAACAAGGCGTCGCCGACGCTGCGGGAGGCCCTGGACCTGCGGGCCAGGGGCATCGGCCCGGCGCGGGCGCTGCTGTTCCGGGGGGACGCGGCCTGGCTGTACGGGCGCACCGAACTGCTGCCGAAGCACGCGACCGACCTGGTGGTGTCGGGGCAGAACGCGGGCAGTATCGGCGCACTCGTACCGCTGGACGGGCACGCGGTGGACACCCTCGGGCTGACCTCGCCGCTCGCCGCGCACCTGGAGATGGGGGAGCGGGGGCGGCCCGGCCACGAGAAGTCGCTGTCGGCGGAGTGGCTGATGGCGGACTACGCGGTGCCCGGCTCGTACGCCGAGAACTACCAGGACGCGGTACGCGACGCGGTCGCCGCCGGGCGCAGGGCGCTGGCCTGCCCGGCGCCCGCGGAACTGCTGGCCGCCGTGCGCGAGCCGCTGACCGCCGAGCGGGTCTGGGCGAATCTCACCGGGGCGTGGGCGCGGACGGCGCTGCGGATTCCGGAAGGACCGGCCGAGGCCGAGCGGGCGCTGTGCCCGCGCCGTCCGGCGTAGCGCCGACGGGTGCGGGAGCAGCCGGGGCGAGGACAGCCGGGTGGACGCGGTGGGCGTGCGCTGCGGCGCGACATGTGCCGAAACTGATCTTGACGCGGGGCGGAACAGGAGCCCGGAGCGTGCGGCGGTCCGGGGCAACCCGGAGCGTGCGGCGGTCCGGGGCGATCGAGCAGAAGAGGGAGTGGTGCGAGGTGCTGAAGACAACGGGATCGGGAGTACGCAACGCGACGCGTGCGGCGGCGCTGGCCGCGGTGGCCGGACTGGCGCTGGGCGCGTCGGTGCTGCCCGCGGGCGCGGCGGAACGGGTGTCTGCCGAGCGGGCGGTGTTCGGCGACGCGGCGCCGTGGCTGTGCACGCAGGCACAGGAGACGGAGGACGAGGCGGCGGCGCTCGCCTGCCACAAGAAGCGCGCGCTGAGTGCCGACTTCCGGTCCCGCACGGTCGGGTACTTCGTCGAGCCCGCCAACCGGGCCGCGGCCGACGCGGCGATGGCGGACGCGGCGAGCGCCTACCGGGAGGCGCAGGCGGCCACCACCGCGGCCGCCGCGGCACAGGCGGCGGCGAGGGCGTCCGAGGCGGCCAACCGGGTGACCCAGCTCGCGGTCGCGATGACTCCCGAGGCCCTCAAGCAGGGGCAGGACGCGGCGGCGCAGGCGGCCCGGTCGGCCGACGCGACGACGAAGACCACCCCTCCCGCGCTGGACGTGGACGCGAACAACCAGGCGGACTCGGACGAGGACGCGGCGGTCTTCCTGATGGACGCGGCGGGCTGGATCCTCGGCTGAGCGGCTGAGTCCTGTGGATACGGCGGCGGGGGGGGGCCCCGGGGGCGCCGGGGGGGCCCCCCCCCCCGGGGGGGGGGGGGGGGGGGGGGGGGGGGGGGGGGCCGGGGGGGCGGGGGGGGGGGCCCCCCCGGCCCCCCCGGGGGCCCCCCCCGCCGCCGTGTGCCGTGGCCGTCAGCGTTGTCCGTGTCGGCAGTGCAGCCAGTGCCAGTGCCGTGGCCGTCAGTGCCGTCAGCGCCGTCGTGGTTCGGGCCCGGATGCCGGTCGTCCCCGCCTGCTGTTCAGCCCCGGAGGAACTGCGGCCCCATCGGCGGCAGCCGGAAGTTCGGGTCCGGGGCGTGCGCCGCGGCGGCGGCGGGCTGCGGGTAGCCGTAGGCGGGCTGGTTCGACGCGGGCTGGGGGTAGCCGTACGCCGGCTGGCCCTGCGGCGGGGGCGGGGCCGCGTGCGGATAGCCGTACGCGGGCTGCGCGGGCGGCTGCGGGTACGGCTGACCGGGCGCGGCCGTCGGCGGCACGGCCTGGGTGACGGGCTCCTGGGCGGGCACCGGCGCCGGGGGCGCGCTCGCGGGCGACGAGGGGCCGGATGCCGGGGCGGCGGGCTCCGGCGCGTCGCTCTCGTCGACCGAGACGCCGAACTGGGTGGCCAGACCGACCAGACCGGTCGGGTAGCCCTGGCCCACCGCGCGGAACTTCCAGCCCTCCCCGCGCCGGTAGACCTCGCCGCAGATCACGGCGGTCTCCTCGCCGGTCTCCGGCTGCACGTCGAACATCGCGAGCGGCTCGTCACTGGCCGCGGTCGCGTCGTACAGCAGGATCCGCAGGTCGCGCACGTGCGCGAAGGTGGCGCCCTCGAAGGCCTCCAGGTCGAGCGAGGCGGCGATCACCACCCGGTCGACGGTGCGGTCCAGGGAGGTGAGGTCCGCGACGATGGTGTCGGTCGATCCCTCCGGGACGCGCTTCATCGGCAGCTTGCGCACGAAGCCCGAGGGGTGGCGCACGTAGTTGTAGAAGACGAAGTCCTCGTCGCTGCGCACACGCCCGTCGGCGCCCACCACCAGGGCCGAGGCGTCCACGTTGGGGATGCCGGGCCCGGGGGTCCACCGGAGCACGGCCCTTACGGCCGTGGCGTCGAGGGGTACGTTCGCGCCCTTCAGCATGGCGTGCGTCATACCGGTCATCCTGCCTCCCCGCGGCCTGTGCGGACAACGTGGGGGGGCCGTTCCCGTACGGTCGAGGGAGGGCCGGGACCTGCGGGTTACCTGGAATTCACGCAGGAGGGGAACTGCGGACACCCGCCCCTACGTACTATTACCGGCCACATGTCCGACGTTCCACACGCCAGCTCGGGGGTACTCACATGCGTCATTTCGGGCATATCCCTGCGGCGGTGCGCGCTGATCTCTTCCACCGGGAACCCGCCGTCTTCGACGCGGACTCCCCGGCGCCGGTGCTCGCGGCCGCCCTCGGCGCGACCCTCTACAGCCCCGCGACGCGGCCCCGGCTCGCGGACGACGTCTGCAAGCAGGCCCGGCGCGGCGTGGTCTCCATGGTGCTCTGCCTGGAGGATTCGATAGCCGACGGCGACGTCGAGGCCGCCGAGGCGAACCTCGTGAGCCAGCTCACCGACCTCGCCGGGCGCGGTGTGCAGACCCCGCTCCTGTTCGTCCGGGTGCGCGAACCGGCCCAGCTGCCGGACCTGGTGCACCGGCTCGGCGACGCGGTGCGGCTGCTGTCCGGATTCGTACTCCCGAAGTTCACCGAGGAGCGCGGGGTTCCGTTTCTGGAGGCGCTCACGGCCGCCGAGGCGGCGTGCGGGCGACGCCTCTTCGCGATGCCCGTCCTGGAGTCCCCGGAGCTCCTCCACCTGGAGACCCGCACCGAGACCCTCGCGGGAATCGCCCGCACCGTCGACAAGTACCGCGACCGCGTGCTCGCGCTGCGGCTCGGCGTCACCGACTTCTGCTCCGCGTACGGTCTGCGGCGCGCGCCCGACATGACGGCGTACGACGTCCAGATCGTCGCCTCCGTCATCGGCGACGTGGTGAACGCCCTGGGCCGCTCCGACGGCACCGGCTTCACCATCACCGGACCGGTCTGGGAGTACTTCCGGGTCCAGGAGCGCATGTTCAAGCCGCAGCTGCGGCGCAGCCCCTTCCTGGAGGGGCAGGCCGAGGAGCTGCGCACCGCGCTCATCGAACACGACCTGGACGGGCTGCTCCGCGAGATCGGCCTGGACCGGGCCAACGGACTCCAGGGCAAGACCTGCATCCACCCCTCGCACGTCCTGCCGGTGCACGCGCTCTCCGTGGTCAGCCACGAGGAGTACAGCGACGCGCGGGACATCCTGCAGCCCGAGCGGGACGGCGGCGGAGTCATGCGCTCCGCCTACACGAACAAGATGAACGAGGTGAAGCCGCACCGCGCCTGGGCGGAGCGGACCCTGCTGCGGGCCGAGGCGTTCGGCGTGGCGCGGGAGGACGTGGGCTTCGTGGAACTGCTCGCGGCAGGCCTCGCGGGACTTCAGGAATGACAGGGCGGATACGTACGTGACGGACGGAAGAGAGAGCAACGACGTGGTCTGGTCAGGCAGTTGGGTGGCGGAACGCCTGGGCGTGGAACTGGCCCCCGGGGGGTCCCTCGAACCCGGGGGTGCCTCTGCCCCCGGTGCCGCCGACCTCGGTTCCCCCGTCCCCGAGTCGCTGCACGACCTCCTCGGGCTCGCCCTGCGGCGCAACCCCAAGCGGGCCCACCTGCTCGTCTCGAACGTGCTCGGCAAGCACGTCCCGCAGCAGCCGTCCCTCGTGTACGGGGCCGGGCTCGCCCTGGGCCGCGAGGTGCGCGCTCTCCTCGGCGACGCGGAGGCCTCCCGGGCCGTCGTCCTCGGCTACGCGGAGACCGCCACCGGCCTGGGCCACGCGGTCGCCGACGGCCTGGCGCTCGCCCCGTACCTCCACTCGACCCGGCGCCCGGTCGCCGGGGTGGCCGCGGCGGGCGGCTTCGAGGAGTCCCACTCCCACGCCACCTCCCACCTGCTGCTGCCCTCGGACCCCGAACTGCTCGCCGGGGACGGGCCGTTGGTCCTCGTCGACGACGAGTTCTCCACCGGCAACACCGTCCTCAACACCCTCCGCGACCTGCACGCCCGCCACCCCCGCTCGCGGTACGTCGTCGTCGCCCTGGTCGACATGCGCACCCCCGCCGACCGGGCCCGCCTGGAGGCCGTCGCGGCCGAACTCGGCGCCCGCGTCGACCTGATCGCCCGCGCCTCGGGCACGGTCCGGCTGCCGGAAGGGGTGCTGGAGAAGGGGAAGCGCCTGGTCGAGCAGGAGGAGGCACGGAGCGCACGGGCCGCCCGGACACCGGAGCCCGGCGTCCGGGCAGTCACGCGGGTGGACCTCGGCTGGCCCGAGGGCGTCCCCGACGGCGGGCGGCACGGCTTCACCCCCGCGCACCGCGCGACGCTGGAGGCCGCCCTGCCCGGCATGGGCAAGCGGGTCGCCGAGGCGCTCGGGGACGCGCCCGGACGCGTACTGGTCCTGGGCTTCGAGGAGTTGATGTACGCGCCGCTGCGGATCGGCACGGCGCTCCAGGAGGCGGGCGTCGACGTCCGGTACTCCACCACGACCCGCTCCCCGGTCCTCGCCGTCGACGACCCCGGCTACGCGATACGCACCCGCCTGGTCTTCCCCGCGCACGACGACCCGGCCGACGGGCCCGGCGAGCGCTACGCCTACAACGTCGCCGGCGCGGGCTTCGACACCGTCCTCGCGGTGGTCGACTCGGTCGCCGACACGCCCCGACTCCACGCCCCCGACGGCCTGTTGGCCCGTCTCGCCCCGCATGCCGACCGCGTACTGCTGGCGGTCGTCCCGTCGTACGTCCCCCCTGCGCAGGAGAGCTCCGTGCTGCCCGAACCCCTCCGTGGTCCCGCCTTCTCCTCCTACGCGCCCGACGAGGTCGGCTGGCTGCTCCAGGACCTGTCCGACGTCTCGCTGGAGGCCCCCACCGAGGAGCGCGAGGAGGCCATCCAGGCGGGCGGCGCGCACTATGCCGAGTCGCTGCCGGTCGAGTACCAGCCGACCGAGGAGTACCAGGAGCTGTTCCGGGCCGCCCTGGCGGAGTCCGCCGACCGGATCGCGCAGGCCGTCGGGGTCGTCACCGAGACCGTGCTCGCGGAGCGGTCGCCGCGGCCCGTGCTGGTGTCGCTGGCCCGTGCGGGCACGCCCGTCGGCGTCCTGATGCGGCGCTGGGCGCAGTACCGGCACGGCCTCGACCTGCCGCACTACGCCGTCTCCATCGTCCGCGGCCGGGGCATCGACGCCAACGCGCTGCGCTGGCTGGCCGCCCACCACGACCCCGCCGACGTCGTCTTCGTCGACGGCTGGACCGGCAAGGGCGCCATCACCCGCGAACTCGCCGCCGCCGTCGAGGAGTTCCACACCAGTACCCGCACCGAGAGCATCCTCGGCGGCTTCGACCCGGAGATCGCCGTCCTCGCCGACCCCGGCTCCTGCGTGCGCACCTACGGCACCCGCGAGGACTTCCTCATCCCCTCCGCCTGCCTCAACTCCACCGTCTCCGGCCTCATTTCACGCACCGTGCTGCGCGCCGACCTGGTCGGCCCGAACGACTTCCACGGCGGCAAGTTCTACCGCGAGCTGGCCGACTCCGACGTCTCCAACGACTTCCTCGACGCGATCGCCGCCCGCTTCGACGACGTCGCCGAGGACGCGGTCGCCCGGGCCAAGGCCCTCCAGGGCCAGGACCGCACCCCCACCTGGGAAGGCTGGGCCGCCGTCGAGCGGATCAGCGAGGAGTACGGCATCCACGACGTGAACCTGGTCAAGCCGGGCGTCGGCGAGACCACCCGGGTCCTGCTGCGCCGCGTCCCCTGGAAGATCCTCGCCCGGCGCGGAGGCGACGCGGACCTGTTGCACATACGCCTCCTCGCCGAGCAGCGCGGGGTGCCCGTCGAAGAGGTCGAGGACCTTCCGTACACCTGCATGGGCCTGATCCACCCGCGCTACACGCGCGGCGCGACGGGCGCGGACGGCACGGCGGTGGACGCCAAGTGAATACCCCCGCACAGGCAGCCGCCCCCGTGGCCGACCTCGCACACGGAGACCCCCAAGTGGCCGACCCCGCACCGGTATTGGTCGCCAGCGACCTCGACCGCACCCTCATCTACTCCGCCGCCGCCCTCGGCCTGCGGGGCCCCGACAACCGGGCGCCGCGCCTGCTGTGCGTGGAGATCCACGAGGGCAAGCCGCTCTCGTACGTCACCGAGACCGCCGCCGGACTGCTCCCGGAGCTGGCCGCCCAGGCGCTCTTCGTGCCCACCACGACCCGCACCCGCAAGCAGTACCGGCGCATCCAACTCCCCGTGCCCACCCCGGAGTTCGCGATCTGCACCAACGGCGGACACCTCCTCGTCAACGGCGTCTCCGACCCCGACTGGCACCGGCAGGTCACCGACCGCCTCGCCGACGAGTGCGCGCCGCTCGCCGAGATCCGCGCCCACCTGGCCCGCAGCGCCGACCGGTCCTGGCTGCTCAAGGACCGCGTCGCCGAGGACCTCTTCGCCTACCTCGTCGTGGACCGCGCCCTGCTCCCCGGCAGCTGGCTGAAGGACCTGGCGCACTGGGCGGGCGAACGCGGCTGGACGGTCTCCCTCCAGGGCCGCAAGGTGTACGTCGTGCCCGCACCGCTCACCAAGAGCGCGGCGGTGCGCGAGGTGGCCCGCCGCACCGGCGCCCGGCTCACCCTCGCCGCCGGGGACTCCCTCCTCGACGCGGACCTGCTGCTGGGCGCCGACCGGGGCTGGCGCCCCGGCCACGGCGAACTGGCCGACGAGGGCTGGACGGCCCCCCAGGTCACGGCACTGGAGGAGACGGGCGTGGCGGCGGGCGAGGAGATCCTGCGCCGCTTCATCGCGGCGTCGACTCCCGCTGCTCCTGGCGGTCGGCCTGCTGTTTCCGGCTCTTCCTGACCCGTACGACCACGAAGGCGACGACCGCGACGGCGGCCACGGCCAGCACCGCCTTGGAGTACACGGACACATAACCCGCGACCTGCTCCCAGTTGTCGCCGAGCAGGTAACCGGCCATCACGAACAGCGCGTTCCACACCGCGCTGCCGAGGGTGGTGAGCCCGAGGAAGACGGGCAGCGGCATGCGTTCGACGCCGGCCGGGACGGAGATGAGGCTGCGGAAGACGGGGATCATCCGTCCGAACAGCACCGCCTTCGTGCCGTGCCGGGCGAACCACGCCTCGGTCCTCTCGATGTCGGAGACCTTGAGGAGGGGGATCTTCGCCGCGAGGGCGACGGTGCGCTCGCGCCCGAGCAGCGCCCCGATCCCGTACAGCGCGAAGGCCCCGACGACCGACCCGAGCGTCGTCCACAGCAGGACCGCCCACAGGTCCATCTTCCCCGCGCCCGCGGCGAAGCCCGCCAGCGGCAGGATCACCTCGCTGGGGATGGGCGGGAACAGGTTCTCCAGGGCGATGGCGAGGCCCGCACCGGGGGCTCCCAGGCTGTCCATGAGCCCGGTGATCCAGGAGGGGGCGGGGGGTGCTGCTGCGCTTGCGACCATGGCGTCCACGGTAGGGCGGCTGCCCTGAAGGCAGACTGAAATGCGATCCGTACGCCGACGGGTGCGGAGCGGGCTGGGCTTCGAGGGGGCCGCGGAGGGCCGTGAGGAGCGGGCGGGGGCTTCGAGGGGGTCGCGGAGGGCCCCTTACCCTGTGGCCATGCCTCGTTACGAGTACCGCTGCCGCCCCTGTGACACCACCTTCGAGCTGAACCGGCCGATGGCTCAGTCCTCCGACCCCGCTTCCTGCCCCCAGGGGCACACGGATACGGTCAAGCTCCTGTCCGCCGTGGCCGTCGGCGGCACCAGCAGCGCGCCTGCCGGTGGCGGGGGCGGTGGTGGCGGGTGCTGCGGGGGCGGCTGCTGCGGCTAGGCCGTGCGGCCCGGGTGCTCAGCCCGCCGCCGCGCCGCGCTCCTCGCGGATGGCGGAGACGACCCGGGTGACCGTCGCCCGTACCGCTTCCGTCTCCGTCAGGAAGTGCCAGTAGTCGGGGTGGCGGCCCTCCAGGGCGGCGATCGCCCGGTCGAGGCGGGCGACCGCGTCGTCCAGAGGCCGGGCGTGGCGCGGGTCGGGCGTGTTGCGCCCGGCCATCGCGAGCCGCTGCGCGTCACGGATCGCGAAGCGCGTGCGCTGGATCTCGACCTGGGGATCCTTGGACACCGCGTTGAGCCGTTGCAGCCGGTCCCCGGCCGCCGACACCGCCTCGTCCGTGTCGTTCAGCAGCGCCCGCGCCGTGCTGATCAGCGACGTGGCGTCCGCCCAGCGCTGCTCCTCGCGCGCCTTCCCGGCCTCCTTCAGCCGCTGCTCCGCCAGCCGCACGCTCTCGCCCGCCTGCGCCGGAACCTGCTGGAGGTCCTGCCAGCACGCCGCCGTGAATCTGCGCCGCAGCTCACTGAGCACCGGGTCGACCTTGCCCGCCCGCGTGGTCAGCGCCTGGGCGCGGGTCCGCAGCGAGACCAGCCGGCGGTCGAGCTCCGCCGCACGCTGCGGCAGACCCGCGGCCTCGACCCGTACCGCCTCCGCGTCCCGCTGCACCGTCTCGGCCCGCGCGAGGGTCTCCGGCACGCCGTGCTGACCCGCGCCCTGGTTGAGGCGGGTCAGCTCGGGGCCCAGTGCGGCCAGCCGCGCCGCCAGGTCGTCGGCGCGCAGCCCCGCGGCCCGTACCGCGTCCAGCGCGTTGCTCGCGGCGAGCAGGGACTGCCGGGCCCGCTCCACGGCGGGCGCCAGCCGGGCCAGCTGCGTCTCTGCCTTGTCGAGCAGCGGGGTGAGGCTCTGCGAGAAGCGGTCCAGCTCGCCCTTGACCCGTACGAGATCGTCCTTGGCCCTGCCGAGCTCGGCCCGGGCCTTCGAGGCGTCGCCCGCGTCGAGGTCGTCGCGCTCCAGGTCGTGGGCGTCGACGGCGTTGATGTACGTGTGGCTGACCTCGTCGATCCGCTGCCCCAGCGAGGCGAACTGCTCGGCGGTGCGCCGGGCGCCCGGCGAACTGTCCACGGCGGTGATCGTCTCGATGGAGATCCGCAGGTCGCGCTGGGCGGTGTCCAGCTCGTAGAAGGCGGCAGCGGCGGCGTCCTTGGCGGCCAGCGCGTCGGCCCGCGCACTCTCGCTGCGCCCGCCGAACCACCGGCGGGTGCCGCCCCCGGCGAAGGAGGCGGCGGCGAGCGGCAGCAGCGCCAGGGGCAGCAGCATCAGGGCCACGGCGTCACGCGCACCCCGGGGGGCCTGGGGCCGTGGCCGACGGCGTACTCGCTGCGTCTGCGGCTGCGCGTCTGTCGCCGTCACATCCCTCTCCCGTACCGTGTCCGCCTGCCTGGTTCATTCTCCCACCAGGTAATGACGAACACACGGGCCGGTTAGTTCGCGCTTTGGAGCGCGATTTCGCCGTTGTCGCTGCGGGCCTTCACGACGTGGGTGCTGCTGTCGGCCTTCGGGACGTCGGCCCGGATGCGGCCGTTGTTGCTCTGCGCGTCGACCCGGTAGGTGGCCTTCGGCAGGGTGAGGCGGATCGCCCCGTTGTCGCTGCGGCTGTCCACGAGGTCGGGCACGCCGGTGAAGGCCAGCTTGACCTCGCCGTTGTCGGACCGTGCGGTCACGTTCTTGGCGGCGATGCCCTCGCCGACGATCCGCCCGTTGTCGCTCTCCAGGTCCAGCTTTCCGCTCAGGTCCTTCAGGGCGACCTCGCCGTTGTCGGACGTCACCTTGAGGTCGGTGGTGAAGCCGGTGGCCTCGACGCGGCCGTTGTCGTTGTGGACGGTGACGGCGATGCCGCGCGGGACCTTCACGGAGTGGCGGGCCTGGCAGTCGACGCTGATGCCGGAGCACTTGACCTTCAGGTTGAGGGTGTCGCCGGTCAGCTCCCACACGGGGTCGGGCCCGCTGCCGAACATCACCCACCCGTCGACCTGCCGCTCCACCTCGATCCGCTGCACGTCGGCGGGGACCAGGGTGAGCCGGGAGTCGTCCGAGGAGATCGTCAGCGCCTTGCCCTCGTACGCGAACGACTTCTTCTCCACGGGCGCGTCCGCGGCGTCGGCGCTGCCGCACCCGGTGACGGCGAGGGCGACGAGTGCGGCCCCGCCGAGGGCGAGAAGTGTGCGGGTCGTGGCTGCCATGATGGGGGTCCCCCTGCTGCGTACGGTCGATGTGTCCTCAGCCTAGGAACTCCGGCCCACCCCCCACGATCCGGCCGCCCACCGGATCGGGGGTGGGGGTAACCCCCGCACGCCACCCGTGACCAGCCCTTGCACGGGATCTGGTTTGCGAAGCAGCCCCTGTGGCCATGTACGCTGTTGCCTCATGCCCGGGCGCGTAGCTCAGGGGTAGAGCGCCGCCCTTACAAGGCGGATGTCGGCGGTTCGAAACCGTCCGCGCCCACCGGTCCCAGGACCTGACGCACGGCATGCAGGAAGGCCCGGCCCCCGATCTCACTCGGGGGCCGGGCCTTCTTCCGTGTACGGCGCGGAGATGGCTGCCCGGAGGGCAAGCCATCAGGGGCGCGGGGAACTGCGCGACCAGCCACGACGGACCCGCGCGGGGCAGCGTCGCGGTGGCCGGGGTGCCGGGTGCGGTACGGACGAGGGCTTCCCGTGGCGGGCCGGGGCCCGTGCCGGGAGACGTTGTCAGTGGGGGCGGCTAGCGTGAGAAGCATGTGCCGCAGCATCAAGACGCTTCGTCCGCCCGTGATTCCCGAAGAGGCCACGCAGGAGGAGATCACCGCCGCCGCGTTGCAGTACGTGCGGAAGATCTCCGGGTTCCGTGCGCCGGCCGCGCACAACAAGGAGGTGTTCGATCAGGCCGTGGAAGAGGTGGCCGCCGCCACGGCCGCGTTGCTGGCCGGGCTGGAGGTGCGCGGACGGCGGACCACGTAGGCCGCCAGGGTGCCCGCGACGGCGAGGGCGAGTACCGAGACGGCCGTGCTCAGCCAGCTCGCGCCCAGCCACTGACCGCCGAAGTAGCCCAGCGCCACGCTGTAGAGCGCCCAGGTCGCGCCCGCCAGCGCCGACCACGGGACGAACTCCTTCGGCCTGCGGTGCGCCGCGCCCGCGCCCAGGGAGACGACCGAGCGTCCGGCGGGGGCGAAGCGGGCCACGACGACGAGGATGCCGCCGCCCCGGCTGAGCGCGTTGCCGAGACGTTCCTGCGCGGCGGTCAGGCGGCGCGAGCGGGAGATCGCCCGGTCCAGGCGTTCGCCGCCGCGCCAGGCCAGCCGGTACGCCGCGAAGTCGCCCAGCAGGGACGCGGTGGCCGCGCACGCGGCCAGCAGGAGCAGGTCCGGCACGTCCTGCGCGAAGGTGTCGGGGACGTTGGCCGTGGCATTGGTCGCGCCCGCCGCGGCGGCGGTGGCGGCGGTGATCAGCAGGACGCCGCTCGGCATGATCGGGACGAAGACGTCGAGGACGATCGAGACACCGATCACCGCGTATATCCATGGACCCGAGGTCAGCGACCCCAGACTCTCCAGCACTGCGAACTCCCCGGCCAGGAACCACGCCGCGACGTCGCATGGGGAGCGGCAGGGGCGGCTTAACAGCGATCCACCTTACGCCTGGTGGGAGCGGGATTCGTGCCCGGTACGGGTGGTGTTGGGCAGATCACTTCGCGGGGCGCGGGAGGCGTCGCCGGCGGCCTGGGGCAGCACATCTGAGCGGCCTGTCGTTCACCCGATTGCCGCGTCCCGTGCGACGGACCGAGGGGGCGCGCGGAGGGTGGTGCGGGGGAGGGGAGCGGGGGCGGGGAGCGGGGCGGGAGCAACGGCAGGGGGCTACTCGAAGGAGCCAGCATGGCAGGCATGACAGGTCGCAGCCGGGCGCAGAAGCGTGTCGTACGGGTCGTCGGCGGGACCGCCGCCCTCCTCCTCGCGGGGTCCGCCGCAACGGCCCACGCCGAGGACGGCGCCGCGGGCCGGGGCGGCGACGGCAAGGGCCTCACCGTCGACGGACGCTTCGCCCCCGCCTCCGCGTTCGTGCCGCCGGGAGCCGTGTCGTACGACGCCCCCCTGGTGCCCGCCGGGGGCTGGATACAGATCCAGCAGAAGGTCGACGGCAAGGGGACCACGGTCACCGTCAAGGTGAAGGGCCTGAAGCCGAACTACGCGTTCGGCATGCACGTCCACGAGAAGGCGTGCGGTGTCGACCCGAAGGCCGCTGGGATGCACTACCAGCACGTCAAGGACCCGAAGCTGGTCAACCCCGACAACGAGGTGTGGCTCGACTTCACCACCGACAAGAGCGGCAGCGCCGAGATGTCCTCGCACCACACCTGGGGTCTGCCCAAGGGCGCCGCGAACTCCGTGATCCTGCACCGCGAGCAGGGCGGCGCGGGCGAGCGCGTCGGCTGTTTCACCGTGCCGTTCGGCGACTTCACGACCGGTGTGAAGTGACGCCGCGTCACATCCGGTGATGCGCGAGGGGCGTTCGGGCCGTCGAGCGGGATCGGTCCGGACGCCCCTCGCGTCTGCCTCAGGCGGTCGCCGTGACCGGCCGCTCCTCGCGCGCCGTCGCCGTCGCCGTGCCCGTGCCGCGCCGCGCGGTCAGCAGCCCGTCCACGGCGAGCGCGCCGGGGCCGGTGAAGACCAGCAGCAGGAGCGTCCAGCAGAACAGCGCGGAGAGTTCGCCCCCGTTCTGCATCGGCCACAGCGCCTCCGGCTGGTGGACGACGAAGTACGCGTACGCCATCGAGCCCGAGGCGATCAGCGCCGAGGTCCGGGTGAACAGGCCGAGCGCGACGAGCACCCCGCCGGCCAGCTGGATCACGGCCGCGTACCAGCTCGGCCAGGCGCCCGCCTGGGCGGTGGCCCCGGTGCCGCCCGCGCCGCCGAGGACGCCGAAGAGGGAAGCGGCGCCGTGGCAGGCGAAGAGCAGGCCGGTGACGAAGCGGAACGCGGCGAGCGCGTACGGCCGGTACCCGGTGAGGCGTGCGGCCACGGGTGTTCGGGGCGCCGGTGCGGAAGGTGCGGTCATGAGTGGGGGACTCCTTCGGTGGCGGCCTGGGGGAGGCCGGGTGGGGACGCAGCCCGAAGAGACCTGCGATGCCCAGGAGGTTAGGTAAGCCTCACTGTGCTTGCAAGTTCAACATTCCGTTTGTGACTGGAATTCGCCCCCAAGTGGCCGTCCCCTTACGCCTGTTGGCCCCTTTGTGTCATTCCTGTGTCAAGTCTGTGGTCATCGCCGTCACAAGTCGCGCACCCGTGACGCTCCGCCCCTTCCCGCCCGCCTCCCCGGCCCCCGTCCTGACCTGTCGTGCCTGGTCGAGCCGGAGTTGTGCCGAGCGTCCGCGCAGCGTCAGCGTCATCAGCTGGTTGCCGAACCAGGGGCCGCCCGTGCGCCGCCAGCGCAGCAGCGGGCGGCCGATGCGCCCGTGCCGGGCGAGCCGGCGGCCGAGCCGCTGCCCGGTGGCGCTCCAGCCGAAACGGAACCCCAGCTTGATCGAGGACGGAATGCCGTTGTGCACCGGCGAGCAGGTCAGCTGGAACACCTTCGCGGTGTCCGGGCGCGCGTCGTCGGGCCACGCGGTCGGCTCGGCGACGTACGCGTGGTGCACGTCCCCCGACAGCACGCACACCGTCGCCGGGGCCGCCGGACCGCTGCCCGCCTCCGCGATCAGCCGCGCCATCCGCTCGAAGGAGGCCGGGAAGGCCGCCCAGTGCTCCAGGTCCGAGCGCCGGCGCAGGTCCTCCGCGAACCTGGCCCAGCGCGTCCCCCGCACCCCCGAGGCCAGCGCCGCGTTCCACCCCTCCGCGTCGTGGATCAGCGGCGGCAGCAGCCACGGCAGCGAGGTGCCGATCAGGAGGTGGTCGTACGGCCGGGAGTCGTCCAGGGCCTGTTCGGCGAGCCAGCGTGCCTCGTCCTCGTCGAGCATCGCCCGCGCGCCCTCCTTCAGGACGCGCGCCGCCCTGGTGTCCACCATCAGCAGCCGTACGTTCCCGAAGTCGCGCCGGTAGCTCCAGCGCACGGTGGCCGGGTCCTGGTCGGCGCGGGCGGTGAAGTCGCGCAGCACGTCCGTGCCGTCGGGGACGGCGCACACCCGGGCGTAGACCTCGTCGGCGGCCAGCTCGGCGGGGGAGAGGTTGCCCAGGTGCTGGTAGACCCAGTACGACATCAGCCCGCTGAGGATGCGCTCGCGCCACCATGGGGTGGCCCGCATGTCGGCGACCCAGGCGGCGCTGGTGTTCCAGTCGTCGATCACGTCGTGGTCGTCGAAGATCATGCAGGTGGGGACCGTGGACAGCAGCCAGCGCACCTCCGGGTCGAGCCAGGACTCGTCGTAGAGGTGGGTGTACTCCTCGTAGTCCGCGACCTCCACGCCCGGCGGCTCGCGCAGGTCGCGGCGGGCGGCCAGCCAGCGGCGGGTGGCCTTGGATATCTCGTCCGCGTACACCTGGTCGCCGAGCAGCAGCAGATAGTCCGGGCGCTCGGTGTGCGTGCCGTCGGGGTGCTCGGCGAGCCGGGCCGCCAGGGTGTCCAGCGCGTCCGGGCCCGCCGGGTCCTTCTCGCCCTCCGCCGGGGCCGCCCAGCGGCACGAACCGAAGGTGATCCGGGCCGCATCCGCCCCGGGCCGGGGGGTGTTGATGGTGCTGGGCGGGAAGCCCGCATCGGGCAGCGGCCACACCCGGTCGCCGCCGAGCAGCACCTCGTACGTCGTCGAGGTGCCCGAACGCAGGCCCGTCACCGGGATCAGCGCGTAGTGGTGCCCGGATATCTGGAAGGTCTCCGCGCTTCCCCCGCCGCCGTCCGCGCAGACCACCTCGGCCGTGCAGGGCCGGTCGGTCTCCACCCAGACGGTCGCGGTGTCCCCGCGCTCCCAGTCGACGTACCTCAGCACCGGTCCCAGGCGCAGCCGGGTCATGTGTGTCCTCCTCCGTCGTCCCCCGTGCGGGGCCACGGCCCCGTACGGTACGGAACGACGGAGGGGAACGGGGAAGTTCCGCGTGTCCGTCTCACGTTGACCGGGGCGGTGGGCGGGTCCGTGCCTCCCCGCGCCTCCCCCGTGCGGGTCAGCAGTTCTTGAGCACGCCCTCCAGCGCCGTCTTCTCGGCCTGGTCGACGGTCAGCTTCCAGTAGTGCTTCACGTGCACCCACATCTGCGCGTAGGTGCACTTGTACGCGGCCCGCGACGGCAGCCACTCCGCCGGGTCCTTGTCGCTCTTGGCCTGGTTCACGTTGTCGGTGACGGCGATGAGCTGCGGGCGGGTGAGGTCGTTGGCGAAGGCCTGCCGGTCGGCGGTGGTCCAGCCCTTCGCACCGGAGCGCCAGGCCTCGGCGAGCGGCACCATGTGGTCGATGTCCAGGTCGGCGGCGTTCGTCCAGGTGGCGCCGTCGTACTCGGAGTACCAACTGCCCTTGACCGCCGCGCACTTCGAGTCCTGCTCGACGTTGGTGCCGTCGCGCTTGAGGACGACCTCGCGGGTGTTGCAGGCCCCGGACTGGGTGATCCAGTGCGGGAACTTCTCCCGGCTGTACCCGTCCGAGCTGCCCTCGGCGGCGACCGTGAGCTGGGCCAGATAGGTACGGGCGGTGCCCGCGTCGACCGGCGGGGGCGGCGAGGCGAGCGCGGTGGGGGCGGTGGTGAGCAGACCGGTCGCGGCGAGGGCGGCGGCGCTCGCACCGACGGCTATGCGACGCGCGTAGAACTTCGCGGAGGGCACTGCGGCATGGCGTGACATGTGAACTCCCGAGCTGTGGGGGGACGTTGGGCCACGCGTCCCGACAACTCCCGCGCGGCCCGGCCATCGTGGCGACGCCGGGTTTCCGGGAGGCGTGCACCAGGTAACAGGCTGACGGCATGGTCACGTCATATCAAGGAGTTCGGGACTGTTCACGGAATCTGACGATTCGCCACGCCCCGTGCACCCGGGCGATGTTGGGCCCGCCTAGGGTGAGGACGTGATTGCCCCTGTCGTCAGCGCGCAGGACGTCGTCAGTGCGCAGGCCGCCCCCACCCTCCTCCCCGTCAATGCCACCCTCGGCGCGGTCCTCGCCGTGCTCCTCGTCCTCGCGGTCACCGTCGTGGCGTACGCCCGCCTCTCGGGCGACGGCACCCGCGCCCAGGGCCGGGCCACCGCCCTCGCCGGGGTGCGGGCCGCCGTGCAGCTCGCCGTGGTCGCCCTCGCGATCGGCTGGGTGGCCCGCTCGGGCTGGCTGCTGTGCGCGTTCCTGCTGCTGATGTACGCGGTGGCCGTGCGCACCGCCGGGCGCCGGATCACCCGCAACGGCACCTGGTGGTGGGCGGCCGCGCCCATCGCCGCCGGGGTGCTCCCCGTGGTGCTGGCGCTGCTGCTCACCGGGCTCGTCCCGCCCACCGGCATCGCGCTGATCCCGGTGACCGGCATCCTCATCGGCGGCGCGCTCACCGCGACCGTGCTCGGCGGGCGGCGCGCGCTGGACGAGCTTCAGACGCGGCGCGGGGAGGTGGAGGCGGGGCTCGCGATCGGGCTGCTGGACCGCGAGGCCCGCCTGGAGGTGGCCCGGCCCGCCGCCTCGGACGCGCTGCTCCCGGGCCTGGACCAGACGCGGACGGTGGGCCTGGTCACGCTGCCGGGGGCGTTCGTGGGGATGCTGCTGGGCGGGGCGTCGCCGGTGATGGCGGGGGCGGTGCAGCTCTTCGTGCTGGTGGCGCTGCTCGCGGTGCAGGCGGTGGCGGTGGCGGGGGTGCTGGAGCTGGTGGCGCGGGGGCGGCTGCACCGGGACTGACGTGCGGTGGACAGGCCGGGGAGGTCATCCCGTATCCTTGTACGAGCATGAAGGGGAGTAGCTCTTCGCCGGACCGTCGACATACTGCTGAGTTCGCTCAGCCGGCGCCCGGAGGCAGGCACCCGGCGGTCGTCCGTCGCCGTGTCGGCCAGCGAGACCTTCGGCCGCAGTGTTTGTTGTGTGTCAACGACGCTGCCGTGCCGAAGCGACCCCGGAAACAGGCAGGTCTCTCGGTACGGGCAGCCCGACCGATTGAGGAAAGCCCCATCCCATGATCAGTCTCACCATCATGGCCATCACCTTCGGGACCGTGTTCCTGGCCGAACTCCCCGACAAGACGGCCCTCGCCGGGCTCATGCTCGGCACCCGCTACAAGGCCAGCTACGTCTTCGCCGGCGTCGCCGCCGCCTTCCTCGTCCATGTCTGCATCGCCATCGCGGCGGGCAGCGTGCTCACCCTGCTGCCGCAGTGGATCGTGAACACGGTGGTGGGCGTGCTGTTCCTGGTGGGAGCCCTGGTGCTCCTGCTGAAGAAGGGGGACGACGACGAGGAGATCAAGCCGCCCGAGAACCAGTCCTTCTGGAAGGTCTCCGGGGCGGGCTTCATGCTCATCCTGGTCGCCGAGTTCGGCGACATCACGCAGATCATGACCGCCACGCTCGCCGCCCGCTACGACAACCCGGTCTCGGTCGGCATCGGTGCGGTCCTCGCCCTGTGGGCCGTCGCGGGGCTGGGCATCGTCGGCGGGCAGGCGCTGATGAAGCGGGTGCCGCTGCGGCTCATCACCAAGGTCGCCGCCTGCCTGATGCTGGCGCTCGCGGGCTTCAGCCTGTACGAGGCGATCGCGGGCTGAGTGCCGTGACGTGCGTACGGGGAAGGGGGCGGGCCCCAGAACGGGGGGGCGCCCCCCTTCCCCTTCTCACTTCACTTTCCAAATCCCCCCATAGCCAGCGTAAGGCGGAAGCCCCCGCGCCCCCCCCAAAGGCACGCGGCGGCCATGGTGGTGAGGCGC